>CAJTER010000001.1 GCA_910575405.1 Clostridia bacterium
TTCCATTTCTGTAAGGTGTTTTTCCTCGTGTCCCCTCTTTCTGTAATAGTAACCGCAACTCTCTTATCACGGCCTTTACAAGTGGAAATTATCTTTTCACTTCAGCAATTAAAAAATTCAGAATACTCCTCCCAAAGGCTGTGTACTGTTATCCCCGTAATACTATCATATTCTATATATATTTGTTGCTTCTGGCATCCTGTGCCGCTCTATACATAGGCTGTATAAACTTCGTTAATTAATAGGGCTGGCAGTAAAGGTCTGTTTTCTTGTTATCCGTTTGAATACAATGTTTTCAGCCTTTTTTAAATTGACAAAATTGTCTGTAACATTTATAATAGAAAATGTATAAAGCGATTTGTACACTTCATTTACTTTATTTACTTATTTTTAATAAGGAGGACTTATCATGGGTAGAAAAATTCCTATGTGGCAAGTGCTGATTGTCATGCTTTTTGTACTGATTGCACTGTGCTACTGCCTGGGCATCTTCGGACAGCTCTTTGGAGATGCTTTTGCATGTGAATATGGCGAAGTACATATTCCTCTGATTGCTTCCGCAATCTTTGCCGGTATTATAGCCATTGCTAACGGCTATAAGTGGTCATTTCTGGAGGCAGGTATTCTGGCTTCCATTAATCGTTCCATGCAGGCTATGCTGATTCTCATGACCGTAGGTATTCTAATCGGTTCCTGGATTGCAGGCGGTGTTGTACCGGCTATGATCTATTACGGTCTGATGATTCTAAAACCGAGTATTTTCTTAATTGCAAGCTGTATCCTTGCGGCTATCGTTGCGCTGGCTACCGGTTCTTCTTGGACCACAGCTGGAACCATCGGTATTGCCCTCATCGGCGTTGGTCAGGGGCTGGGCATTGATATGGCCATGACAGCAGGTGCTGTTGTATCCGGGGCTTACTTTGGTGACAAGATGTCTCCTCTGTCCGACACCACGAATCTGGCGCCTGCCATGGCAGGCGCTAACCTGTTTGATCATATCAAACACATGGTATGGACGGTTGCTCCTTCCATTGTAATTGCTCTGATTATCTATGGAATCATGGGCGCAGGCCACGGCGGTGCTGAAGTGGATATGTCCATTGCCAGCGCTATGCAGGATGGTCTGAAAGATGTATTCACCATCAATCCTGCTATGTTGATTCCACCTGTAGTCGTAATTCTCATCGTAGCATTTCGTCTTCCGGCTCTTCCGGGTCTCTTTGGCGGGATCATTCTGGGATGCCTGTGCGGCGCTATTTTCCAAGGCGTAGCCTTTGCTGACTGGCCGGGAATCCTTCACTATGGGTATGAATTCCCAATAAGTGATTCCTTCTCCGCTTTAAATGATGAGCTTGGACTCCTGGATATGGATAACGACGAATTTGCAGCACTGGCTGCCAGCTCCGGGCTGGATGCAAGTGTTCAAACCGAGTACAATCTCTTTAACCTGCTGAGTAACGGTGGTATGGATTCCATGCTGTGGACCATTAACCTGATCATCTGCGCAATGTGCTTTGGCGGTATTATGGATGCTTCCGGAATGCTGGCTACTTTAGCAGAAGCTATGCTGAAGATCGCAAAGGGAACTGGAATGTTGGTTGTTGTTACTATCATAAGCTGCATCTTCATGAATATTATCGCAGGCGACCAGTACCTGTCTATTGTACTTCCGGGAAGAATGTACAAGGAAGCATACGAAGACAGAAGATTAGCTCCAAAATGTTTGTCCAGAGCGCTGGAAGACTCCGGAACCATTACGTCCGCTCTCATTCCGTGGAACACCTGCGGCGCTACTATGACCAAGTTCCTGGGCGTTCCGACTATGGAATATTTCAGATATGCATTCCTCAACTGGATGAACCCGATCATCTCTTGTATCTACGGTTTTACGGGTATTTCCATGACCAAGATGACGGAAGAACAGTACCAGAAGATACTGGAGCAGAGAGAAGCCGACAGGGCTGCTGCTGCAAAAGCTATGGAAGCTTAGTTAATCAAATTCTGTCCAAAAATTGCTTTTATACACAAAAACGGCGGTTCTCCGCCGTTTTTTTATGGCTTCATTTGAGGATGGATCGCGGCTCCCGCAGTTTTGCAAATAAATCGCTTCCTACAGCAGCTGGCTCAGCCGGGCCAGTCGCCCTCTGTCCATGGGAGGAACGTCCCGCAGCTTGTAGGGAATCCCCAGCCTGTCCCACTTTTCGATTGCCATGTTGTGATATCCCAACAGTTCGATCTGATATACGTGCTTGACTCTCACCCTTACGAATTCTTTCAGTTCTTCAACATTTTCCTCTGTATCGTTTATTCCGGGAACAATAACCTGCCGAATCCAAAGCGGCTTATCCGCTTCATTTGCCAGATCAATGATCCGGTACAGATTATCCTGATTCAGCCCTGTGATTTCCTGAAAGGTTTCCGAATTGGAATGCTTTACATCCAGCAGCAGCAGCTGACTCCTTTCAATAGCCGGTTTTGTAAATTCATCTACCCAGGTCCCACTGGTGTCGATGACCGAACGAATCCCCTCTTCTGCCAGAGCATCCATCGTTTCTACGAGAAATTGCCCCTGCAGCAACGGCTCCCCACCGGAAAAGGTTACACCTCCCTCTCGTCCATAGTAGGGCATGCCGCGTTTTGCCGTGTGAACCACACTCTCTGTGGTGATTGTTTCGCCACTGTCTTTTCCCCAGGAATCGGGATTATGGCAATAAAGGCACCGGGCAGGGCATCCCTGCAGGAAAAAAACGGTTCTAATTCCCGGCCCATCAACTGCGCCAAAGGTTTCGATGGAATGAAGCCTTCCGGTCGTCATAATTCAGTTCCTCCTTTACGTTATTATGTACATAAAAGAACCCTCCGCAGCTGGATACCGGTTTTGTTGCTGCAGAGGGTTTTGGCGGCATCATTATTTTAACAGGATCTGATCGTCCGATATATGGATTCGACAGTCCGACTCTTTGCTTTGGATCGTGAGCTCCTGCCCGCGAATATGAACTCGCGTCAGCGGATGGATTTCCTCACAGAAGAGCATACTTGATTTAGTAGAATACAGCTGCCGTTCCAGCTCCTTCAGTGTCTTTGCCTTTTCCCGCTTCAGGTCTTCGTATAAGGCCCTCTGCTCCGTCAATTTGCCGTACAGCTCCCTCTTGTCGCGCTGGCGGTGCATGCCTGCTGCCTGCATGTCCGAAATGTTTTTCCGCAGTTTTTCACAAATCGTCTGTGTGTTCTCAAGTTCTGTCCGAACAGCCGCAATCTGCCGTTCCAGTTCCGGGGCATAGCCCACCATAAAGCTGTTTTCACAGCCAGATACATTTCCTATCTTTTTTGCATAAATGGATTTGTATGCCTTAATCTCTCCGCCAAAAATAAGCCCCCGGCCCATCAACGCATAGATGCGGCCCCCCTCGCTGATCACTGTACTGTTGGCAATAACCTCTGCGCAGATATCTTCTTTTGCAGCAGCAAAGGCATCCTCTATAATCGTACACTGGAGCTGCCTGCCTGCCCGAATCTGAATCCCAGAACCGCCTTTTATCTCCCCCTGTACTCGTATCGTCCCGCCGGCTGTAATGGTTCCGCCCTGAATGGAGCCCTCAATAATGATGTTCCCCGATGCGCCTATTGACGCGCCCTCTTTAATGGTTCCCTGTATCAGAAGATTTCCCTCAAAGTCCAGTTTTCCTGTAGAAGCGTCGATATCCGTCTCTATCATATTGATTCTTTGAACCGTAAAGTCTTCCCCTACCAGACGCACAGTACCGCTGATATCGGCCAAAAGGAGCAGTCCGTCTTCCGTCACTTTTGTATTCTCCCCCTGAGGTATACGAACTGCTGCCCCCGCCTTTCCCGGAAGACTGCGCCCTGACACATCCTTTCCATCGCAGGCCATTACAGGCTCTTTTATACGACAGATAATTTCCCCCTTGTGAATGGGCTGCAGCAGATTCTGATTTTTAAAATCCAGCCCGCCCCGCAATTCGTCCTCATTTAGCTCCAGCGGCTGTTCACATCTCCGTTCGTACAGCTCTTCCAGCTCACCATCCTTACCGTCCTTTGGCCACGTTCCCTGAGCAACCTGTACAATACGCAGATACTTCTGTCCGGAAAACAGCTGTGAAACAGCTTCATAGTCGATCCCAAAGGTAATGCCTCCGTACCGCATATCCTCCAAAAATTGCTCCTGTGTCATCTCCGCTCCATCGTTTAGGGGCGACAAAATACAAGCATATGCCTCCATATGATTTTCAGATACATGGAATATGCTGATTGCATCTACTGCCTGCAGCTGCGGGGTCTGTCCCTCCTCTGAAGCAGGCGCCTGCCGGCGTTTGACATATTCGTTCATTGCCTCTTCCAGTTCTGTGCAGAAGCAATTCAAATCCGACTTTTTTTCCGGATTCTCCCCAAAATCCTGCTGCATGTTGCTCCGGATCTCAGCCATCATTTGCTGTGACAAGTTGCCCACACTGCCGGCCTTATCTTCGTTCTTTTTCCCTAAAAATCCTAAAATTGACACTGGCTTTCCCCTTTCCGGCACAATTGTATACGGAAGTCCGGACATGAATCAAAGTCGAATCCGATTCTTTCTCGTGTATACTATTTTATGCGAAATCAGGTAAGTACGCAATACTCTAACGCGATCTTTATCAGGTTTGCTTTCACAATTTTCTGTTCATTTTTTCTGCGGCAGCGGCGATCCAGCATCTTTTAACAGTGTAAGACAAGACGCCCGGCAGGTAATCATACCCGGACGCCTTATCGTTTTTATGGACAATTTATGGTTGACTTCTAAATTGCGCAGTGGAAGGTTCTTGCGATAACTTCCTTCTGATGGTCTTTTGATAATGCATTGAATTTTACTGCGTAGCCGGATACCCGAATGGTCAGGTTCGGATATTTGTCCGGATTTTCATAAGCATCCAGCAGGAGTTCTCTGTTGAGTACATTTACATTCAGATGATGCGCTCCCTGGTTAAAGTATCCGCTCATAAGCCCTACCAGCGTATCGGCCTGCGCTTCCTTTGTCTTGCCCAGGGTTTCCGGTGTGATGCTAAAGGTATAGGATACGCCATCCTTACAGTCTTCCCATTTTACCTTTGATACGGAGTTTAGGGAAGCAATTGCCCCGTGGCTATCTCTGCAGTGCATTGGGTTTGCCCCCGGTGCAAAAGGCTCTCCTGCCCGTCTTCCGTCAGGCGTATTTCCGGTCTTCTTGCCATATACTACGTTGGAGGTAATGGTGAGAACCGAAAGAGTGTGTACTGCGTTTCTGTAAGTCGGATGCTTTCTCAGCTCATTTATAGTTCCCTGCGCCAGCTCAACCGCAATGCTGTCTACCCGGTCGTCATCATTTCCGTACTTCGGGAATTCTCCTACTGTCTTGTAATCGACAATGACACCTTCTCCATTGCGGATCGGGTATACCTTGGCATATTTAATAGCGCTGAAGGAGTCGGCTGCTACGGAAAGTCCTGCGATGCCGAATGCCATCAGTCTGCCGATATTGCTGTCCAAGAAGGCCATCTGACTCTTTTCATAAGCGTATTTGTCGTGCATATAGTGAATGATGTTCATAATATTTACATATAGACCGCAGAGCCAATCTCTGTAAATATTAAATCTTCTCATAGCCTCTTCATAGTCGATAGGTCCGTCTCCCACAGGCTCCATCTGCGGGCCAACTCGCTCACCGGTTCTCTCGTCAATACCGCCGTTTAATGCCAGACAGAGGATCTTGGCCAGATTGTATCTTGCGCCGAAGAACTGCATCTGTTCGCCCATTTTGATAGCAGATACACAACAGGCGATAGAATAATCATCTCCATAGGATTTGCGCATTACATCATCGTTTTCATACTGGATGGAGTCCGTATCAATGGAAACCTTAGCGCAAAACCGCTTGAAGGCCTGGGGCAGCTTTTCCGACCAGAGGACGGTCATGTTGGGCTCCGGTGAAGGTCCCAGGTTGTACAGCGTATTGAGCATACGATAGGAGTTCTTTGTCACCCTCGTTCTTCCGTCAGCGCCCATGCCGCCGATTCCTTCGGTAATCCACATGGGATCGCCGCCGAACAGCTCGTTGTATTCCGGAGTTCTCAGGTGTCTTGCGACTCTCAGCTTCAAAATCAGGTCGTCAATGAATTCCTGGATTTCCGATTCTGTATAAACGCCGTTTGCCAGATCCCGCTCTGCGAAGATGTCAATGAAAGTGGATGTTCTTCCAAGGGACATTGCTGCGCCGTTTTCCTCTTTAATAGCTGCCAGATAACCGAAGTACAGCCACTGAATGGCTTCTTTTGTGTCATGTGCTGGCTGGGAAATGTCATATCCGTACATGGCAGCCATCTTTTTGATTTCGCCCATTTCTATGATCTGTTTGTGAATTTCTTCGATCAGCTGGATGTTTTCATTAGTCATAGGCTGCGCTGCCAGGGCCGCTTTGTCCTTTTTCTTTTCTTCGATGAGAAAATCCATGCCGTACAGCGCGATTCTGCGGTAGTCCCCGATAATACGGCCTCTTCCATAAGCATCCGGAAGTCCTGTAATAAAGCCCAGGTGCCTTACTTTTTTCATTTCATCGGAGTATACGCTGAATACGCCGTCGTTGTGGGTAGTCACATATTTGAAAATTTCTTCCACTCCGTCATCCAGTTTTTCTCCGTAAGCTTCAGCAGACTGTCTTGCCATGCGGATGCCGCCAAAGGGGCAGATTCCTCTTTTCAGCGGTTCGTCTGTCTGCAGGCCTACGATAATGTCTCTGTCTTTATCAATATATCCCGGTGGAAAAGCCGTTGCTGTCATGATTCTGCTGGCATCAACCTTCAGTACTCCGTCGTGCTTTCGTTCTGCCTTGAGAAGCTCCTGCACCTTTTCGGCTACAACACGTGTCCGGTCTGTGGGGCCTTCTAAGAAGCTCTCGTCGCCGTCATAAGGATGGTAGTTGAGCTGCATGAACTCTTCGATGCTGATTTCATCCATCCATTTTCCTTCTTTAAAGCCTTTCCATTGTTCTTTCATTTTGGGGTTTCTCCTTTAATTGCATGTTGTATAATGTATACAAGTATTGTCAAAAATTTTAAGCAGTTTGCGGATTTTCGCAAGCCTGCTCAAGATTTTTTAAGTTTCTCATTTATTTGCATACATAGTACACCCAAGTACAATCTTCGTCAAGCCCCTATTTTTGTATTTTTTTTCGTACTTGTTTCAAGGTGTTTTTTAAAGAGCAGATTTTATTCTCTATACAATATAAACATTGGAATTTCAATAGTTATGCCATGTACACTCGAATTTCACCCGCCTCATTTTCCCATCGCTGTTTTACGGTTTCCAGCTTCCATTCTGAATTATCGAAAAACAGCATAGTTTTTTCACTTTCATTATTGTATACAATTTTGTACCCCTGATTTTTCCTGTCAATCAGCTTTTTGGCCTGGAGCGGATGCTCGGTAATCATGAGCGGAATAGTCCCAAATTCTTCCTCTTTTTTATCTTTTCCCCCTAAAGCTTCTAGGGATTTCGCACAAAAAACGACGCCCTGATCTTCAAAAACCTGCCTTGCCCAGCTGTTGTAGACGTTGAGCCCGTAGTCTCCATATACAGGCACGCCCCTTTGGGAAAATTCATCCAGCCAGGCGAGATTTCCTATGGAAATTCCCGTGCTTTTTACTCGCTTTGCGATTTCCTCAAGATGTTCCCGGATATATTCGTCCAGCCTGCCCTTGCTGATGTTCAGAATATAGGGGATAAAAGAGATTCCCGGCTCTTCCCGCTGAAGCTGTTCCTCCATGAAAAAACGCAAAGGAACGTAGGCTCGCAGGCTGCTTTTATCCGCACCCAGACGCGCCCCAGTCTCTTTTAATTTTTTGATACCCAAAGGGATGGTCTTTGAATCAAGGAAATAAAAGGCCAGATAGCGCCTGGCTTTGCCTGTACTGCCTGCTGCTTCGTTCCCGTTTTGCTCCCGTTCCGCGCAAGTTTCCTTCTGTGGATCGTTTATCTCTGTCCTTTTGGCAAGCTCCTTTGGAAGCTGTATGGCTTCTCTTCTGCCTATTTGCAGCTTTTTTTGGCAAAAGGCCGCAAGACCCATTCTCCGCAGCCGATTCATGGCGGAAAGGGGCAGGGAGCTTCCTTCCTCAATATGGGTTTCGATGGCTGCTGCCTCAAATGGGGTTTCTCCTGTTTTTTTAAGCTGTTTGACAGCCGCTTCTCTTGTCAGAGGGCGATTTTGCGCCTGCTGCACGAGTTCCTCTTCATCTGTCAGGCTCACTTCCAGATTTCCCTCCCGAATGGTGAGGATGGGGCGCTTTCCCTGCTCTGCGTGAAATTCCATACAGATAGGGATTTTCCGCCTGTGCTTCTTTCCCTGCGGGCCACCCTGTTCATACGTTCCCCGCAGCGCATGCATCAGCTCTGTATCCGTAATCCGGTAAACCGGGTCTCCCTCCTTTACACTGCCTTTTATATCGCCGATTCTTGTGATATCCCCTTTTTTTGGCTGCAAATAGGTCACCACATTGCCAGTTAGTTCTTTGCTCCTGATTTCCACGCCATCACCCATATGCAGCGGTTTCTCCAGCTTTACATCTATGAGCGGGCTTCCCTTTTTGCTGCCTGCGACTTTCCCGATATACACGCCCTGATGTTTTGGCAGCATACCGGACAGCAGCTTTTGTCCTGGATTTTCGTAGAGATACCCGCTTGTAAAGCTGCCCCGGTTAAAGACTTGGTTCAGAACATACCGATCTTCTTCTGATACGCTGTACCATCCGTCTGCAGCGTACTCGTCCAGGTATTTGCGGTAAATGGCTGTTACGGCTGCCACGTATTCGGGAAATTTCATCCGCCCCTCGATTTTCAGCGATGCGGCCCCCGCCTCTGTCAGCTCTCCCAAGAAGTCTATGGTACACAAGTCCTTTGGGCTCAGAAGATAGGCGGTTTTCCCTTTTTCCCGCTTCTTTCCCGGTTCCTGAGCCTGTGTGTAGGGAAGTCTGCAGGGCTGGGCGCAAAGGCCTCTGTTGCCGCTCCTGCTGCCGTCTCCTAAGGCTCTGCTCAGCTGGCACTGGCCCGAGTAGCACATGCAGAGGGCGCCGTGAGCGAAGATCTCCAGTGGACAGCTTGTTTCCTTTGTAATGGCCCGGATTTCCGCCAGAGAAAGCTCTCTTGCCAGGACGACTCGTTTAAATCCCATTTGCTGCGCTTTTTTTACGCCCGAGAGATTATAGACGCTGCCCTGGGTGGACAGGTGCATGGGAAAGTCCGGCATATACGTTTTGAGCAGATACGCGAGTCCCATATCCTGCAGGATCAGAGCATCAGCTCCCATTTCATAAAGCCGGCCCGCGTACTGGAGGGCGGGAAGCAGCTCTTCGTCGTTCAGCAGAATATTCAGGGTAATATAAACCTTCACATTTCGCAGATGCGCGTAGTCGATGGCTTCCTTCAGCTCCGGCTCTGTAAAGTTGTCCGCGTTGATGCGTGCGTTAAAAAGGGGTCCTCCCAGGTACACTGCATCGGCTCCGTTTTCCACTGCTGCTGCCAGCTGTTTCATGCCGCCTGCCGGCGCTAACAGCTCTGGTATGTGTTTTTGTTCCGCTGTCCGACGTTCTGTCTGGCAGTTGTCCAGCTCCCCTCTGCGTGTCTTTTGCTTCTCTGTTTTGGCTTGGTTTGTGGTTTTTACTGTATGCTTCATGTCCTTCTCCCCATCTCCCGGAACGCTTTGCTTCAAAGCCTCTTTGCGAGGCGCTTATCCAGGGGTTCAATTCAATGTTTTTCTGCTTTTGTGCAATTAATATCCTGCATTTTACATTTTTAATGGATTGTCTATTGCTCTTTATGGTTTGTCATTGTATAGTATATAATAAACTTTACAGGGGAGGGATACAAGGATGAAAAAAGTGAAAGATATTATGAAGGAGCGTTCCTTTGCCAGGAGCAGCCTTTTTATTGTCTTCAATGCGTTTCTGTTATATGTGCTCTATTTTCTGATTAAAAATTTCAATCACGTGGCCACGAGCCTCGGGCATGGGCTGAGTTCGCTGCTCTCCGCCTTTTCGCCTCTGTTCATCGGGCTGGTCATCGCCTACCTGTTGAACCCGCTGGTTACGATTATCGACAGACGGCTGATGCAGAAGGTCTTTTTCCGCCTGCCGGAGGATCCCATAAAGGCAGAAAGGAGAAGGAATCTGAGCCGTTTTATCAGCGTGCTTCTGACCTTTATTATCGTTCTGGCCGCCATTGCCGCCATTGTTTACGGCTTTGCGGTTATGATCCTGGGGCAGTTCGTGTTTGCTGATTTTTCATCAATGTGGAGCAGTGTTCTTGAGAATTTTATGAAATATGAGGTAGATCTGAAGTTGTGGGTTTCCCATAATCTTCCCGAGGGCTTTCTTTCGGACAAGATGATGGAAGCCGCCAATTCCATTATTACCTGGCTTTCGGAAAACTTCAGCGCGATGAATGCGGTTTCCGCTGTAACAGGGGCTGTGGGAAGTGTGATCAATATTGCAATCGGCGCCATTGTCAGCATTTATCTCATGAAGGACAAGGATTTTTTCCTCGGCCTTTGGCGTAAGTTTCTTCATCTGGTGCTGCCGCAGAGGGCAAATTCGCTTGTTACAGAGACCCTCAGCGAGGTCAACGGGGTTTTGTCCCAGTTTGTACGGGGCGCGCTGCTGGACGCGGTTTTGGTGGCTATCCTCTCCTCCATCGGTCTTTCGATTATCGGTCTTGACTTTGCCGTGTTTATCGGGGTCTTTGCCGGTATTGCCAATGTGATTCCTTATTTTGGACCGCTGCTTGGAATGATCCCGGCCTTTATTATTGGCTGGTTGACCGAAGATCTGACGCATGGGATTATCGCGGTTATTGTGCTGGTTATTGTTCAGCAGATCGATTCGAATTTGATTTATCCGAAGGTCGTTGGCTCTTCTACAGGGCTTCATCCGCTGCTGGTGCTGCTGGCGGTCAGTGTATTCGGCTCTTACGGCGGGATCGCAGGCATGATTCTGGCCGTACCTCTTGCCGGGATTCTGCAGGTCTTTGTGCTCAAGTGGGCATACCGCAAGGAACGGAAGCTGTCTCCTGCAGGGAAGGCGGGAAGCGGCGGAACATCCGGAGGTGATGGAAATAGCGAAAGTGCCGAAAGCTCTGCGCCGGGACAGGCAGAGAGCCTGCGGCAGGAGGAAGCAGCGGAAGACGCAAGCAGGAAATAAAGGCAGATAGCTGTTGTTTTTTCAGGACAGATTTTTGATAATGGCCTGAGCCGCGTTTTTTTTTGATATGCAGGCATTCATTGCCTGCTTTTCTATATAATGATGAGCCTCTTCCTCGCTGAGGTTTTTCTGGCTGATGAGGAGCCATTTTGCCTTGTTTACAATGCGAATCTCCTCCATTTTGTTCTCAATGGACAGGTTCCTTTTTTCAAAGCTGCGGCAGCGCTCCCTTGCACTTGTCAGCCATCTGAGGGCCTGTATCAGAACGGTCTTTGCCGTAGGCTTTGGCAGCAGGAACACGCCATATGGCGCTGCCTTCTCATAGACAGCATCGTGGATTTCGTTTTTTACAAGGAGCAGCACTACTGCCTGCCCGGACAGGCTGGTGTCAATAGCAAGGTGAACTCCTGCGCTGTCGGGCAAAGGTGAATTAATGAGGACAAAGTCAAAGGCACGCTCAGCCAGAGCCCGTTTGGCAGCGCTGATACTGGCAGTGTGCTGAACCGGATGATAGGCCGCCTCAGGAAGCAGGGGCGCCAGAGCCGAGTTAAAGCTTTGCGCCGCCGATACTACAAGCACACTGTAGACTCGTTTTCTCAGACCCATATTTCCACCTCCCCTTTTTTCTGTTCCTCTGCTACTTTTTTCAGCTCCCGCAGTAAATCTCCAAAACTGCGCCCGGAATCCACTTTTTAATAAAATCACTGCCCGCCGCAATGCCGCACGCTGCTCTCAGGCTCATGGGCAGCTGCCGGAAGCGGGCCAATTCCCCTGCCGAAGCCCTATAAAGATTAAAATCCGCTGCAGGGGGCAGTTGTTTTTGTTTTTGAATGCCTTCTATACCCGCATAAATCATCAATGCAAAAGCAAGATAGGGATTGGCCGCCGGATCTGGCGAACGGAATTCCGCTCTCCTGTATTCCCCTGATGCGGCTGGGATTCGCACAAGCTGGGAGCGGTTTTCGCTGGACCAGGAAACATAGCCCGGCGCCTTATTTCTACCAAACCGTTCATAGGAGCTCTCCTGCGGATTTAAAAAGGCAGTCATTTCTTCTGCTTTGTCCAGGATACCTGCAATCATATGATTCAAATAATCGGTTCCATCCTCAGCTCTGACTGACATGTTGATATGAAACCCACTCCCCGGCTCTCCCGGCAGAGGCTTGGGGCTGAAATCTGCGCAAAGCCCGTTTCTATGGGCCACAGTCTTTACAATGGTCTGAAAGGTCATGACGTGATCGGCTGCTGTAATGGGATCCGAATAGCGAAAGTCGATCTCATTTTGCCCCGGCCCTTCCTCATGGTGGGCCCGCTCCGGTCTCATGCCCATCTGATCCAGCGTGATACAGATTTCCCTGCGGATATTTTCCCCCTTGTCCTCTGGCGCTGCATCCATATAGCCTGCGCAATCGTAAGGCTGCTTTGTTGGCTCGCCGTTTTCATCCAGCTTGAAGAGATAAAACTCCTGCTCCGCGCCAAAGGCAAAGCTGAGGCCCGCTTCCTTGCCCCGGCGGACCGCCTGCTTTAAAAGGCTCCTGGTATCACATGAAAAGGGAGCGCCTCCTGGCCGGGAAATATCGCAGAACATGTGGACTATGCTGCCGTGTTCCGGTCTCCAGGGGAGCATCATCAGCGTATCCGCATCCGGGTTCAGCAGCAAATCCGAATGGAGCTCTTCCCCAAATCCCGCAATAGCCGAGGCATCTATGGCAATCCCGTGTTCAAAGGCCCGAGGCAGCTCCTCCGGCATAATCGTGATATTCTTTTGTTTTCCAAATACATCGCAGAATGCAAGGCGGATAAATGTCACATCCTCCTCTTTTACATACTGCATGACTTCCTGTCTGGAATACTTCATAACCGCACCTGCTTTCTCCGCTATATCCGCTATAGATGGTATTTTTCACGTTCTGTCTGCCCGTTTCTTTTCCTGTCATACAAAATTCTGAATTTTATCCCTATTATACTTTTTTGTCAGCAAAAATGCAAACGTAATTTTTGTATTCTCTTTTTCATCAGCATGTTTTGCCGGCATTTGGCCGGAATTTTTTCTTGACAGGCGGCGGAAAGGTCTGTATACTTTAGTGCATATTGGCAAAGGCGCCGCGAGTAAAAAGGGGACTCGCAGCGCCTTTTTTTCGTTGAAATGTATTCTGCGGCTGTTTCTGATGTCCGCCGGATGCCAAAGGAGGTATGTGATATGAATAAAATTTCAGGGATTTTCGGGAAACGGGTATTCAACGACCGGGTCATGAAGGAAAAGCTGCCCAAAGACGCCTACGATGCCCTGCACCAGCATATAGAATCTGGGACAGAGCTTGAAAATTCCACTGCAAATGTCATTGCGTCCGCCATGAAGGACTGGGCCCTTGAAAACGGCGCAACCCATTTTACCCACTGGTTCCAGCCTATGACCGGTGTGACAGCGGAAAAGCATGACAGCTTTATGTCCCCGGATCAGGGCGGTGGAATTCTCATGAATTTTTCGGGAAAAGAGCTGATTAAGGGGGAGCCTGACGCTTCCAGCTTCCCATCCGGCGGTATTCGGGCAACCTTTGAAGCCAGAGGCTATACGGCTTGGGATCCCAGCTCCTACGTTTTCATCAAGGGCAACACCCTGTGCATTCCCACTGTATTTTGCTCCTATGGCGGGGAAGCTCTAGACAAAAAGACGCCGCTGCTCCTTTCCATGGAAGCCATCAGCAAGCAGGCGTCAAGACTCCTTGCTCTCCTCGGCGCTCCGGTTTCCAAAGTCATTACAACCGTTGGGCCAGAGCAGGAATATTTTCTGATTCCAAGGGAGCTTTATGATATGCGCAAGGATCTGCGGCTCTGCGGACGGACGCTCCTGGGGGCCAGGCCGCCTAAGACTCAGGAGCTGGATGATCATTACTTTGGAGCAATCAAGACTACGGTATCCGAATATATGGAGGATCTCAACCAGGAGCTCTGGCAGCTGGGCGTTCTGGCCAGTACGGAGCACAACGAAGTGGCCCCTTCTCAGCATGAGCTGGCGCCGATTTTCAGCACTGCGAATCTGGCAGCTGACCACAATCAGCTGACCATGGAAATGATGAAAAAGGTGGCAGAACGACACGGGCTTGTCTGTCTCCTCCATGAAAAGCCCTTTGCGGGAATTAACGGAAGCGGCAAGCATATCAACTGGTCTTTGGCAGCGGAAAACGGTGAGAACCTTTTGAAGCCGGGAAAAAATCCAATCGAAAACACCCGCTTTCTCCTGTTTCTCTGCGCAGTCCTGAAAGCAGTTGACGATTATCAGGATCTGCTGCGTATTTCCATTGCCAGTGCCAGCAATGACCACAGACTGGGAGGAAACGAGGCTCCTCCTGCTATTATCTCCATTTTTGTGGGAGAGGATCTGCTGGAAGTTCTGGAAGCCATCGCCCAGGGAAAGACCTGCGTTCCGCCAAAAGCCCGCATGATGGATATGAAGGCCTCCGTCCTGCCTGATATCAAAAAAGATGCCACGGATCGGAACAGGACTTCTCCCTTTGCCTTTACCGGCAGCCGCTTTGAATTCCGCATGGCAGGCTCTCTGACCTCTGTATCCTGCCCGGTCTATATGCTCAATACCATTGTTGCCGAATCTCTGCGCCAGTTCGCGGATGCTCTGGAAAAGGCGGAACATACGGAGAAGGCTGCGCGGGATCTCATCCGCAGCACGTATCTTTCCCACAAGCGGATCGTTTTTAACGGCAACAACTATTCTGAGGAATGGGTCAGCGAAGCAGAAAGGAGAGGACTTCTCAATCTGAAAACTACAGCAGATGCCCTGGCTCATTTTACGGCGGATAAAAATTTGAAGCTGTTTGAAACTCATAAAATCTTCACGGAAACGGAAGTGCAGGCGCGGCAGACGATTTTTTATGAGGAATACTGCAATACTATTAAAATCGAGGCCTTGACTCTGCTGGATATTGTAAATCAGGATGTAATACCGGCGGTTTGCAAGTATACCAGGGCGCTGGCAGAGACCATTGCCGCGAAAAAAGCCGCCTCCGGCGGACAGCTTGCCTGCAGGGCTGAGTCTCTGGATATGGCGAAGCTCTCTGCGCGGACAGACTGCTTGTATGATAAAACCCTGGAATTAAAGCAGGCCATAGACGATACGGAAACTATGACCATGAACCGGAATGCCGCCGAATATTTCTGCCGCAAAATTATCCCTCTCATGGAACAGATACGGGAGCTGGCCGATGAGCTGGAAGCCGGTACTGCATCGGAATACTGGCCCATGCCTTCCTATCAGCAGCTGCTGTTTACATAATCCGGAGGAACACCAGCATAATAAAAGCGGAATACTGAATGCATCTTTCTCAGTTTCCGCTTTTTCTGTTTCTCCTTTTATCGTCCGTTCCTACATGCCGCTGGCTCCGTAGTTTGAAAGAACCCTGGCACTGGGATCATCCACATCGCATCCTTCCCACTCCCTGTTCGGCATCCAGAAACCGGCAATCATACCTGCCTGGCCCGGATAAAACTTTTCGAAAATTTCCCTGTAAAGGAGGGACTCCTTTGTAAAGGGTTTACTGTGGTAAGCGTATTTCTCACATCTTTCCGCAAATTCCTCGTCCCTGTAGATGTCTTCCGCATATGCTTTCAGATCCTCCACCAGAGAGTGTCCCACCGCATCGCTGAAGGCAGCTTTTTCACGATAGAGGATATGATCCGGCAGATAATCGCCTTCAAATGCTTTTCTCAGGAGATATTTTCCCTTTCCATAGGTGTTCATTTTTTTCTCCGGGTCAATGGACATGACATAGCGGACAAATTCCAGATCGCCAAAGGGCACTCTTGCTTCCAGAGAGTTGGCGCTGATGCACCGATCTGCCCGCAGCACATCGTACATATAAAGCTCTTTCACCCGTTTGACGGATTCTGCCTGAAAGGCTTCCGGGGAGGGCGCGAAGTCCGTATATTTGTACCCAAAGAGTTCGTCGGAAATTTCCCCGGTAAGGAGAACTCGGATATCCGTTTTCTCGTGGATGGCTTTGCATATCAGATACATGCCCATGCTGGCCCGGATGGTGGTGATATCATAAGTTCCCAGCAGGTGGATAACCTCCTCCAGTGCGCTGATCACGTCCTCCGTTGTTATAAAGATCTCCGTGTGGGCGCTGCCGATATAATCTGCAGTTTCCCTGGCATATTTCAAATCAATGGCGTCCTTTTCCATTCCTACCGCAAAGGTTCGGATGGGCTTTTCCGGCATCTGCTCCTGGGCTATGGCGCAAACCAGAGAGCTGTCCAGCCCGCCGCTCAGAAGGAACCCTACCGGCGCATCGGCATCCAGCCTTTTGGCAACTCCGGATATGAGCTTTTCCCGGATCTGGCTGCAGATGATATCCAGGGAGTCGCTGCGGAATTGGCCTGTTTTTGTAATATCCATATAGCAGTAAAATTTCCCGTCCTTGTAGTAATGTCCCGGAGGAAACGGCCGGATCTCCTTTACCAGACCCGACAGGTTTCTCGCTTCACTGGCAAAGAAAATGCCTCCTGACTGGGAATAGCCGAAGAACAGGGGTCTGATTCCGATAGGATCTCTCGCTGCCAGAAACTCGCCTGTCTCTCCATCGTAAAGAATCATCGCGAATTCCGCATCCAGCCTGCAAAACATTTCGACGCCATACTCTCTGTACAAAGGCAGTATGATCTCGCAGTCGCTTTCCGATGCAAACTCATAGCCCTTTTCTTCAAGCTCCTTTTTCAGGGAGCGGAACCCGTAAAGCTCTCCGTTGCATACAGCATAGCTTTCTCCCAATTGGAAGGGCTGCATGCCCGTTTCCGCAAGTCCCATAATGGACAATCTGTGAAAGGCCATAATTCCGGATTTTGTTTCGATGATCCTGGATAAGTCCGGTCCTCGTGAAACGGTCTCTTCAAATCCCTTGGCAAAATCCTTTAACTGTAAATCCTTTCCCGCATAACTCATAATCGAACACATATGGCTACCTCCTTTTTCCCGCTCTCGCAGGCTCTAAAATCAAAAGTGGCTATTCATCCTTTCAATATAGGACGAATAGCCACAGATCCGCGGTGCCACCTATGTTGGGCCTGCAAAAAGGCCCCCCTTTTCCAACCTGACAGTTGTATCAGCTGTAACGGGCTGAACCCGGATTCCCTACTTTCTCCCCTTTGCTTCCCATCTGCTCCGGCATTCCTGCCGTTTTGCCGGAAGGCCCCGGCTGATTTCAGTTCACAGCTCCGAAGTGTTATTCGCCTGAATCCTGCCGCCGGGTTCTCACTGTCTCCGGTTCACTGTGGGTGGGCGCCCAGGTTACTTGTCTTCATCAATGCCTTTTTGTATTTTGTTTTGTGATGGGCTTATGATAAACCCTTTTTTGTGTTCTGTCAACAGTTGTTTTTATTTTTTTGTGCTTTCCAAACAATTTTGTAAAATATCAAATAATACATTGACAAATGCTTTGGAGAGAGTTAAATTATATGGATAAAGGCAAAGACGTCTTTAATGTTTGATACGTTAAAGGGGTCTTTGTCTTTTTGATTGATAAAATTCTGCATTGTATACAAATTGTAAAGGAGCATAGAATGGCAAAGTATATATTTGTAACCGGCGGCGTTGTCTCCGGGCTCGGCAAAGGCATTACTGCCGCGTCCCTGGGAAGGCTGCTGAAGGCCAGAGGCTTTAAGGTGACCGCTCAGAAGCTGGATCCCTATATCAACGTGGATCCCGGTACCATGAGTCCTTACCAGCACGGGGAGGTGTATGTTACAGAAGACGGGGCGGAAACAGATCTGGATCTGGGGCATTATGAACGCTTTATTGACGAGGATCTGAATCAGTATTCCAATTTGACTGCCGGGAGGGTATACTGGAATGTCCTCAATAAGGAGCGCCGGGGTGAATATCTGGGTTCCACCGTTCAGGTCATTCCCCATATTACAAATGAAATTCGGGATTTTATCTATAGCGTAGGGAAAAAGGCCAGTGCGGATATTGTGATTACGGAAATCGGCGGAACCATCGGCGATATTGAATCTCAGCCCTTTATTGAAGCTGCGCGCCAGATTGCCTTGGAAGCAGGCCCGGGCAACAGTCTTTTTATTCACGTGACGCTGGTTCCTTTTTTGCGGGGATCGGATGAGCACAAATCAAAGCCTACCCAGCATTCCGTAAAGGAGCTGCGGGGTATGGGCATCAACCCTTCTGTCATTGTTCTTCGCTGTGATGAACCGCTGGAACCATCCATTTTTGAAAAGGTATCCCTGTTCTGCAATGTCAAGCCGGACTGTGTGATTGAAAATCGAACTCTGTCCAATCTTTACGAGGCGCCTCTGATGCTGGAGCAGTCCAACTTTTCCGCAGTCGTCTGCCGGGAGCTGGGTCTGAAGGCCGCTGAACCGGATCTGGCCGCCTGGCGGGCTATGGTGGAGCGAATTAAAACGCGTTCTTCTTCGGTAACCATCGGCCTTGTGGGCAAATATGTAGGCCTTCACGATGCGTATCTTTCTGTAGCAGAGGCTCTGCGGCATGGGGGATATTCCTGCAATACTCGCGTCCTTATCCAGTGGATCGATTCAGAGGAGCTTGCAGAAGATACAACCTGTAATAAGCTTTCTGGCCTTGATGGGATTATCATTCCCGGAGGATTTGGCAGCAGAGGCATTGACGGCATGCTTTTGGCGGCGGGTTATGCCCGGAAAACAAAGCTGCCGTTCCTCGGGATTTGTCTGGGCATGCAGACGGCGGTTATCGAATATGCCAGAAATGCCGCTGGTATAACGGATGCCAATTCCCGTGAATTTGATGAGACCTGCGCCCACAAGGTTATCAGCTTTATGCCCGGTCAGAGCGATTCCCTCGATAAGGGCGGAACGCTCCGTCTGGGGGCTTATCCCTGTGTAATCAGGGAGGGAACGGTTCTGGAGCGCTGTTACAAAGCGAATCGCATCAGCGAGCGGCACAGACACCGCTATGAGGTAAATAATGACTATCTGCCGGAGCTGGAAGCAAGCGGCCTGGTCCTCAGCGGCCGTTCTCCTGACCAGCGCCTTGTAGAGGCTGTGGAGCTGGCAGAACACCCATTCTATGTAGGTGTCCAGTATCATCCTGAATTTAAGAGCCGCCCGGAACGGCCGCACCCTCTGTTTGAAGGTTTTATTCGCGCAGCATTTGAGCATTCCCAGGGAGGTCAGAAAAAATGAGCATAAGAGAAGAGTGCGGCGTATTCGGTATCCTTACGCCGGAGCCTGCGGATATTGGAAGTATTTGTTATTATGGGCTATATGCTCTGCAGCATCGGGGTCAGGAAAGCTGCGGCATTGTAGTAAACGATGATGGTGTCTTTTCCTCCCGCAAGGATCTGGGGCTGGTCAGCGATGTATTTTCTCCCGATCAGTTGTCTCAGCTGTCAAAAGGAAGTATGGCGGTGGGCCATGTCCGCTACGGAACTACGGGCAGCAGCCTGCGCAGCAACTGCCAGCCCATTGAGGTCAATCACCAGAAAGGGCGGATGGCTCTGGCTCACAACGGCAACCTCAGCAATAATTCCAGACTGCGGGATCAGCTGGAGTTATCCGGCGCCATCTTTCACACCACAAGCGATACAGAAACCATCGCTTATATCATCACAAAGGAGCGACTGAAAGCGCCCTCCATCGAGGATGCCCTCAGCGCTGCCATGAATCGGCTGGAAGGCGCGTATTCCCTGGTACTCATGTCACCGCAAAAGCTTATCTGCGCAAGAGATCCCTTTGGCTTTCGCCCCCTCTGCTACGGAAAAAGGGCGGACGGAGCTTACGTCATTGCCTCGGAAAGCTGCGCCCTAAAGGCAGTGGGGGCGGACTTTATCCGCGATGTTGAGCCGGGGGAAATCCTCATATTCAGCAAAAATGGCCTGGTCTCCCGCAAAGAACACTGCGGCAGAGAAGAGAAAAGAACCTGTATCTTTGAATATATCTATTTCGCAAGGCCGGACTCTATCATTGATGGGGTTCCCGTCCACAAGGCCAGGCTCTGTGCCGGAGCCCTTTTAGCTCAAACCCATCCTGCGGAGGCGGACGTGGTAATCGGTGTTCCGGATTCGGGACTGGATGCGGCTCTCGGATTCAGCCGGGAGTCCGGGATACCGTACGGCATTGGGCTTATCAAAAATAAATATATCGGCCGGACTTTCATTTCCCCGGGACAGGGAGAACGGCTGGATCAGGTGCGCATCAAGCTCAGCGCCATCGAGGACTGTGTAAAGGGAAAGCGTGTAGTCCTCATCGACGACTCCATCGTACGAGGCACTACCAGCGGCCGCATCGTAAAGCTTCTCCGTGAAGCAGGCGCCAGAGAAATCCATATGCGGATCTCCGCTCCGCCATTCCTCCACCCCTGCTACTACGGCACGGACATCGACTCGCGGGATCATCTCATCGCCTGCAGCCACACAGTCGAGGAAATTCGGGATATCATCGGCGCTGACACCTTGGGTTATCTGCCAACTCCGGAGCTCAGCAAGCTCATCAGAAGTGAAGATTTCTGCTGCGCCTGCTTTAATGGAGCTTACCCCACCGCGATTCCCCAGGATGGTGGGAAAAACCGATTTGAGCAAAAGCTCTCACAGCCGCACGGGAAATAAGTCTACCCCTTGCACAACAAAACGGACAGGAGGAACTCCAAAAAGATTCCGCCTGTCCGCTGTATATTCGGTCGTATTATCCACATATGGTTCGTCTAAGATTTATGATATCTGACACTGCCTATTTTGCTCCTTCCGGCAGAGCCTTCATAATGGTCATCAGATCAGCTAAAATTCCGTAAGCAGTCTGCTGCACCTCTGGAGCTTCTTCAATAATCGTCAGTGTTCCCATCAGATCGGTTTTGATGGTGATGATGGAGGAGGTACCTTCAATGGAAGCATAAATGCTGTCCTTATCCACTTCCTCCGGGCCCACCGTTCCGCAGACCTTGCCGTTCTCGTCCCGGTATGCGCGGCACATTACTTTGATGACCTTGTCTCCAGCCGTAGCCTTTTCCACATCTTCGCGGGTAATATCGCGTATTCCCGTCCGCTCCACATCTGTCGGAGTCAGATCGCCTTCCATCAGGACATTAGCAATAACAGCAACTTTCGCAGCTGCATCATAGCCATCTACATCCATAGCCGGGTTTGCTTCAATAAAGCCTCTCTTTTTGCCCTCAGCTACCAATTCCTCCTTTGTCCTGCCTTTTGCAAGCTCGCAGAGAATATAATTGGTTGCGCTGTTTAAGATACCGGTTACTTCCGTTACCTGACAGAGCTTCAGCGCGTTTCTCGTCATATTGAAAATAGGAGTTCCGTCCATAATGGTAGTTTCGTACAGGAATCGGCAGTCGTTTTCCGCTGCCAGCTGGGTCAGCTCTTTATACGCCCAAGCCACTGGTCCCTTGTTGGCGGAAATTGCATGTCTTCCACGCCGCAGCGCGCTGCGGATATGATCGGTCGCCATTTTTCCGGAAGTAAACTCCAGGGGCGTCATTTCCACCAGCACATCGTAATTTACTGTATCCGCGATTGTCTGGGAAGTTGCGTTTTCCAAGGTTCCCAGGATCTTGTCAAAGCGTCCGCTGTTTTCCATATTTTTCAATGCCTTCTCCAGGTCAATGCCCCAGCCATCCACTAGGTTTCCTCTTGTCTTTGTTGTAATGGCTACCACAATTACCCTTGTATTGTATTTCCTGCGGATTTCTTCATCCTTTTCCAACAGCATCCGCGCAAAGGCCTGCCCTGCGTTTCCAAATCCCATTAACGCCAATTTTAACTCTTTCATGCCACGTCTCTCCTTACTTTTCATCTTTGATTTTACATAACTATTATACAGGAAAAACCAGCTTCCTGCCATAAAAATTTAGCGCCTATTCCGTTTCCTTTTGAGGTGGAGCAGGTCTGTTTGCTGCGATAACGCCCGTTACTACCAAGATCAGTCCAATTACCGTATACCAGCCAAAGGAATCGCCCTGAAAGAGAATTCCCGTCACAACGCCGGTTATGGTGATCAAGTTGACCTGAAGCATGGAAGCCTGGGGCGCGGGCATGTTGGATACCACATAGTTGAAGAGAATATAGCAGGTAAAGGAACCAATCGCCCCTAAAAAGAAGACCGCCAAGCCCACCTCTGCCTCCTGAAAGCAGACGGCGTACCAGCCAAAGCCTTTTCCCCGGACCAGATTGAGCAGATTAAACCAGATGCCGCCCATTACTGCCATTGCAAAGGTCCGATCCATAGGTGTGAAGCGATCCGCGATACGGCCGGACATGATGGTAAAAATCGCCCCTGTCACAACCATCCCCAGGAGCAGCAGGTACCCTGCCGCCTTTCCGCCCAAGGAAAAGCCATCGCTGAATACGATGGAAACAATGACTCCCGCAAAGGACAGGGCAATGCCTCCTCCAACCACAGGCCGAATCCTGGTTTTGAAAAACCAGATGGAAATCAAGGAAACGGCAATGGGAATCATGGCATAAATCACCGCAGATTCTGATGTAGTGGTAAGATCAATACCGCAGGTTTCGCAGATGGTATTGACGCAAGGCTGGACAAATGCAGCGGCAAGCACTGGCCAACAGGGCCGTCCTCTGAAGTTCACTTTGATGATGCCTGTAAGGGAGAGGATGAGAAACAGGATCATGGCAATGGTCCATCTGCAGGCTAAGACCTGAATCGCATCCAACTGGGTCAGCGCGATCTTTGCCCCCAGAAAGGTCAGCCCAAATAAAATGGATTCAATAATAGCCGCTATATAAACTACTTTTTTTGTCTGCATCGTCTTCCGCATAAAAACCCCTTTAAAAAAGGACGCATGGGGAAACCATGCGTCCTTTTAATAACGTAGCTTGCTTCATTCAAATCGAACAAATTGAAATTATCAGCATTATTTGATGCATTCTTTGATAGCTGCTTCGTAAATTTCAAGACCAGCATCGATCTGAGCGTCTGTTGCGCACAGCGGGCACAGGAAACGAATTACGTTGTTGTAAGTTCCTGCTGCTTCCAGAAGGAGTCCCTTCTTGACAGCTGCCTGTACAATATTCTTTACCAGATCAGCATTCGGTGTCTTGCTCTTCTTGTCAACTACGAATTCTACACCCATCATGGAGCCCATTCCTCTTGCATCGCCTACTACTTCGTACTTGTCTTTCCATTCGTTGAACTTAGCCATGCACTTGTCTGCGATTGCTCTTGCCTTTGCAGGATAATCTTCTCTTTCCATGATCTCTGCTACCTTCAGTGCGGATGCACAGGATACTGGGTTTCCACAGTAAGTTCCGCCGATAGTTCCCGGTGTTACTGCGTCCATGATTTCCGCACTTGCTGTTACTGCGGACAGTGGCATTCCTCCTGCGATGGATTTTGCGGTTGTCATGATGTCCGGTGCGCATCCTGCTTCTTTGAAGTATTCGGATGCGAACATTCTTCCGGATCTTGCCCAGCCGCTCTGTACTTCGTCTGTTACCATCAGAATTCCATTTTCATCACAGATCTTTCTTACTGCTTTTACCCATTCGATTGGTGCAGGAATGAATCCGCCTTCGCCCTGTACTGGCTCGAATACGATTGCTGCTGTTGCATCCTTTGGTGTTGCTTCGATAAATACCTGCTCCAGCTTGTCTACATAGTAAGCGATAGCTTCTTCTTCGCTCATGCCTTCTGGCTTTCTGTACAGGTTCGGGAATTCTGCTCTGTATACGCCGTCTGGGAATGGTCCCATGCCAATTGCGTATGCTTTCTTAGCAGTCATTGCCATGGTCATCTGGGTTCTGCCGTGGAATGCGCCTGTGAATACGATGATGTTCGGTCTGCCTGTATAGCTCTTTGCGATTTTTACTGCGTTTTCGTCAGCTTCTGCTCCGGAGTTTACGAACATAGTCTTTTTCTTGTCGCCTTTTACCGGTACGATCTCGTTCATCTTTTCAGCCATTTTGATGTACGGTTCGTGGGTTGTGATGTTCATCATAGCGTGGAAGAACTTTTCTGACTGATCTTTTACTGCTTCGATCAGCTCCGGATGGCTGTATCCGATATTCAGTACACCAACTCCACCAATCCAGTCTAAGAAGATGTTGCCGTCAACGTCTTCGAACATTGCACCTTCACCTCTTGCGATTACGCAAGGATATGCACAGCTGATTGCGCCTGGCATTGCAGCAGCTCTTCTGTCGATGATTGCCTGTGCCTTTGGTCCTGGTAAAGTTGGTGTTACGATTTTTGGTAATGCTTCTCTTAACATTTTTATTCCTCCATAATAAATACTTGAAAATCATTAATTATAAGTAACATCTTAATTTTATCCTATATTTACCGAAAAGGCAAGGTATATAGGAAATTTCTCTTTTTTTGAAATGGTCTGACTACTTTGTCTGCGCATGCGCATGCTCACGCCCTAGCTCTCCCTTTTTTCGCATTTGCGCCTTTTCTAAACGGTAATCTCCAGCTCGGTCAGTTTGCGGTAAAGAGTTGCTCTGGACAGGCCCAGCTCTTTTGCCACCGTGTCTTTGGCATTTCCACTAGTCCCGTATTTTTTCAGTTTTCTTGTGATGATCTCCTTTTCGTACCGTTTTACCTGTTCGGAAAGGGACAGATCCGTATCGTGGAATTTCATGACGCTCTCTTCATTGCGCAAAAGCCGCGTCGGCACCTCATCCATACCAATGGTATCCCCAAAGGCCATATTGGTCCCGTACTCCACTGCGTTTTCCAGCTCTCTGACATTGCCGGGCCAGTCGTGATTCATGTACAGATCCTCAACTTCTTTGGTAAAACCGGTAATCTTTCGGTTCATGAAAGTGTTGTACTTTTTCAGGAAATGGTACATGAGGATCTTAATATCATCGCGCCGCTGTCTGAGAGGCGGTATCATCAGAGGGATAACGCTGAGTCTGTAATAAAGGTCCTCTCTGAATTTGCCCTCCCGGATCATTCCTTCCAAATCCTTATTCGTTGCCGCTATGACTCTCACGTCTACAATAATATTTTTGTTGCCTCCTACCCGTTCAAAGCGCATATTCTGAAGGACATGCAGTATTTTAACCTGCAGGTGGGGCGGCATATCTCCGATTTCGTCCAGAAAGATAGTCCCTCCGTTAGCGGTTTCAAATTTACCGGCCTTGCCCTTGTCGCTAGCTCCTGTAAACGCTCCTTTTTCATAGCCAAAGAGCTCGCTTTCCAGCAGGTTTTCCGGAATTGCCCCGCAGTTTACTGTTACAAAGGGACCTTCTCCCCTGGGGCTTGCAAAATGGATGGCCTTGGCAAACATTTCCTTGCCTGTGCCGCTTTCCCCTGTAATGAGCACAGTGGAATTTCCCTTTGCTGTAATAAGGGCCTGCTTTTTGGCCCGCCGGATTTCTTCGCTGCTCCCTACAATATCGTCCAGCGTATTTTTGAGAGCCCGGGTATTGATATTATAAACCAGCTTTTGGGCTTCTTTAATATCGCGGAAGGAAATAACAGCTCCGCCGATTTCGTCTCCCGTATTAAAAGGCTTTGTGGTTACGATAAAATGGGCCTTTCCCCGCAGGGTCTGATAAATTTCCTCGTTCTCCGTATAACCTCTCCCCGTGTCAATGACCTCCAGAGCCGGTGTTCCTTCCATAAAATCATTTATGTGATGGCCGATAATATCTGCTTTTGTTGTCTTAAACAGAGTTGCCGCCATATTGTTGCAGTGCTTTATGTATCCTCCCTTATCAAGGGCAAAGATTCCTTCATGGGTCGTTTCAAGAACCGTAGACATTTCATCCCTGGAAACCTCCACATCCTCCAGTTTTTCCTGCTGCTCAGCTTTCGCGGACAGCAGATCCGCCATTTTTTCGATAAAGGTGATCATGCTCCTTTTTTTGTCAAGCAGGATCTGCCTCTGTGCCTCTGTGAACGCTACCAGCCCAATGATCCCTATAATCTGCCCTCTGAGCCGGATGGGTGTACAGATCTCAGCCAGTTCTCCAAAATGAGACTGCCCCCGCCCCATATCATCATAATCCTCATCTTCCTTTGCATCTTCCACGCATTCGGCCACGCCGCTGCGGAACACACGTGCATACAGATAATTGCTGTCCAGCTGTCCGTCTTCTTCTTTTTGCCCGATCATGGAGGCATAAATCCCTGTGCCGCCTAGAATTGTAAGGTCTGTGTCAACAATCTCCACTTCCACTCCAATCGCAACACCAATGGCTTCTGCCACCTGTCTTACACTATCTGAAATTGCTTTTAAAATGGACATTATATACTCCTTTTTGAAATTAGACTTAACTGTCATTATAACACGAAAAGGAGAATTGCAAAAGCATTTATAAGATTTTTTTCTCAAAGTCAATACAATTGTCACATTATTCCAACTTTTATCAAATGCAGCACTAGTCCTGCAGGCCCATGCCGTGGTCGTTTTCCTCTGTTACAGCAGAGCCCAGATTAACGGAATATTTTTCAAGGACCAGCACAATATTATTGATTTCCGCCATTTTTTCCGGTGAAAGTTTTTCGTTGACCGCAAGGTGCGTATTGTACAAAATACCTTCGAGCCGCCGGTGAATATCGGAAATGTTCTTTTTAATTCCTGCAAGAGCTTCGCTGTCCATGGCATCCTGCATAGCCTCTTCTTTGTTGACCAGCTCATTCTTTTCCAGAATAAATTCCGAGTTGCCCTGGACGACGATGGGCTGATAGCCCAGTTTTTCTTCTACTGTTTTGGCGAAATCCATTTTTGATCCTTCTTCGCCATGAACCAGGAAAATCTGCTTTGGTTCCTTTTCAAAACCGGAAAGCCACTCCAGGAGTCCATCCCGGTCCGCATGTCCGGAAAAGCCTTCCAGGTTGTAAATTTCTGCGTTGACTTTGATGTTTTCTCCAAAAAGGGTAACCTCCTTCGCGCCTTCCACCAGGAGTCTTCCCAAGGTTCCCTCTGCCTGATAGCCGACAAAGATGACGCTGGCTCTCGCATCCCACAGGTTGTGCTTCAGATGGTGTCGGATTCTTCCCGCTTCGCACATGCCGCTGGCAGAAATGATGATTTTCGCTTTCCGGTCGTGATTGAGAAACATGGAGTCCTCGCTGCTCCTGGTAAATTTGAGATTTTTGAAATCCAGAGGATTGTTGCCCTTTGTAATGGTCTCTTTCATATCCTCGTCAAAGACCTGGGCATTCCTGCGAAAGACCTCTGTGGCAGTTGTGGCCATGGGACTGTCTACATAAACCATCAGATTTTCCAGATACTGCTGGTATTCCTGATTATCGCGATAAAACTGGTTGAACTCATAAATCAGCTCCTGGGTTCTGCCTACTGCAAAGGATGGAATTACTACAGTTCCGCCCCGCTTTACGGTCCGGATAACGATCTCCATCAGCGTTTTTACATCCATGGCGTTTTTCGGGTGCAGACGGTTGCCGTAGGTTGTTTCCATAATTACATAGTCCGCTTTTTTGATGATAGTAGGATTTCTCAATATGGGCCGATCCATAACGCCCAGATCGCCGGAGAATACTACCTTGGAAACATGATCCTCCTCCGTGATCCAGAGCTCGGTAATGGCGGAACCCAGGATGTGGCCCGCATCGTTAAAGACAATGCGCATTTCCGGATTCAGCTCCACCAACTCATCATAGAGAACCGGTTTTACGAATTTCAGGGACTCCATAGCATCGTTGCAGGTATAGAGCGGCTCTACCAGGGGCCGCCCCGACCGCTCGCGCTTTCTGTTTTTCCACTCAGCTTCCTTTTCGTGGATATACCCGCTGTCCTTGAGCATAACCTCCAGAAGATCGGCTGTAGCGTCTGTACAGTAAATATCGCCTTTAAATCCCCTCTTTACCAGCAGGGGAATCCTGCCGCAGTGGTCGATATGGGCGTGGCTCAGGACTAAATAGTCGATCTCTGCCGGGTCAAAGGGGAAATCCTCATGATTCATGGCATCCATGGCCTTCCCGCCCTGGAACTGACCGCAGTCCAAAAGTATCTTGTAATTTTCCGTCGTAATCAAGTGGCAGGATCCAGTAACACCTGATGATGCTCCGCAGAATTCTATCTTCATAGTAGGGCCTCCTTCTGAAATTTATAATCATGCAGCATTTTTGCATAAGAAAATGCCGCCATGCCGCTGCGCAATGAAACGAAAGAGGCTGCTGCCTCCGTAATTCCATATTACTTCCGCAGCAGCCTCTGATATCCGTTTTTCTAAAATTCTTGTTTCCTTAACAAGCCGCTCGCCTTTTAAGCGTCGTATATTTAGTAAGATGTTTCCAAAAGGCCGTAGTCCTTGTCGTTTCTCTTGTAAACAACGCCGACTGTATCGGTCTCCATATTGAGGAAAACGAAGAAATTATGTTCCAGCAGTTCCATCTGCACAACTGCTTCATCGACGGTCATGGGTACCAGATCAAACTTCTTCTTTTTTACTACCTGGATCTCTTCCTGCTCTTCTTCAGCTTCGGGCAGCTCTGCAAAGGCAAAGTCCTTGTGATCCTTGTATTTTCTCTGCAGCTTTGATTTGAATTTCGACATCTGGCTCGACAGCTTTTCTACAACTCTGTCAACGCCATCGTACGGATCGTCTGTAAGGGTTTCCGCCCGGAAGATGGTCCCTTTCGTATTTATAGTAGCTTCAACCTTATATCTCCCTTTCTCCCTGCGGGTCATCACATTTGCTGTAATTTCGTTTGAAAAATATTTGTCCAGCTTTGCAAATTTCTTTTCGATTGTTTCCTTAAGTTTTTCACTGGCATTATAGTTCTTGCTGTTGATAACTATCTTCATACCTTTAACCTCCTTGCTGTGATCCGGCAAAGCCGCATCTGCTTTTTTGTCTTTCTAGTCTTACTATATTATACCACAATTCGTACCATTTTCCAGTCCTGAATTGTAGATATAAAATAAATTTTTATAAATCTTTTGAAAGTTCCGCATTTAATGTACTGACTACCTTCCTGCAGACTCGGTTAGCTGCTTAGCTGACCTGGTCTTTGCCCCCACACTCGCCTTTACCTGATTTTATCAGAGGACTTACTCCTAAGCTACGCCATGATCACTGCCGCCTTGCGGATCAGCTTACGTGGGACCTTTTGCCCGTAGCTGGCATGGCCTTTCAACCACAGACCTAAGCAGCTAACAGAGCCTGCTAGTACGACAAACAAAGCCTTATTGCCGCGGCTTTCTGTTTGTTCCGCAGGCAAAGGTCAGCACATATACCCGGCTTGCCCCCGCCTCGCGCAAAACCCTACTGCATTCATCTAAGGTGCTCCCGGTTGTGTATATATCGTCAATCAAAAGGATTCGCCTGCCTTCCAAGCTGTAAGGATTATCCCTTGAGACAGCAATGGCTCCTTTGAGGTTTTCATGACGCTCAAAAGCTCCCAACCCCTTCATGGGAGGCGTCTTTCTGGTTCTCTGCAGCAGCTCCGCCGCACAGGGCTTTTGGCGCCGCTGTGCAAAGCGTCTTGCCATAATGGCAGCCTGGTTGTAGCCTCTCTGGTTCTGTTTTTTCCGATACATAGGCACCGGAACCACCAGATCAAAGTCCGCGGCTTCCAGACTCATCCGGTCGTACAGAATATCTCCCAGCTTTCTTCCAATATAGGACTTTCCCTTATACTTGTAATCCATGAGAACGCCCCGTTCATACAACCCATACTGGACGCAGGTAAAGCCCCTGTCAAAATCATGCCCAAAGGTTCTGCAGTCATAACAGAGCTCATGTCTGTAATCCTCTGGCAGGATCTTGCCGCATTTGCCGCAGGTTTTTTGCCCCAGCCAGTGAAAGGTTTCCATGCACACGTCACAGAGAGCGTAGTCCCTGGTTTTGTCGATGATGCTGCCGCAGGAAATGCAGTAAATATTGGACGGATACAAGGCTTCCAGTCCTTTTTCAATTCCCCTTTGAATCATTCTCATATGTATTCTCGCTTTCCTTATTAAGCCCCTGCCTGGCGGATCCCCTTTAATCCTCTGCCAAATTAGCGGCAGACCCCCAGGCCATCTGCCATTCCAGCTAAAAATCCAGCATTGCCCTCAGTCTGATGGAAAGGCCGGAATACCGCTGCGTGATCCGGTTGTTATCTACCATTGCCCGCATTTTATCTTCCGATCCCACTAGCACGACAGCTGTCTTTCCTCTTGTAACCCCTGTATACAGGAGATTTCTTGTAGCCAGCACAGGTGGAAACCAGCTCATGGGCATGACGACGATGGGAAATTCGCTGCCCTGACTTTTGTGTACGGTAATGGCGTATGCCAGCTCCAGCTCATCCATCTGCCCGAAATCGTAAGTCACATATTTGCACCCGTCAAAGATCACCGTCACTTCGCTGAATTCCCGGTCGATTTTGGAAATAAAGCCTACATCTCCATTAAATACCCCTTCTCCATCCGTAAAATTTTCCTGATTTTTCCATTTTAATTGGTAATTGTTTTTTATCTGCATGACTTTGTCCTGCTCCCGGAAGAGACGCTCGCCGAACTGCCGCTCTTCAAGCTGGGGATTGGCCGGGTTTAACGCATCCTGCAGCTCCCGGTTGAGACTGATGCTGCCCAAAAGCCCCTTCCGCACTGGAGTCAGAACCTGAATGTCCCGCACAGGCACCACTTCTGTATAATAGGAGGGAAGCCTCCTTGTGCAGAGATCTTTTATCACTTCCAGCATACCCTTTTCTGTTTTTTGCCGCATCATGAAAAAGTCCTGATCCTTTTCATTGCAGTAGGGGTATTCCCCCTTGTTGATTTTGTGGGCGTTGACCACGATGAGGCTCTCTCCTGCCTGCCTGAAAATCTCCGTCAGCTTGACACTGTAAATATATTCGCTGCTGATCAGATCCCGCAGCACGTTTCCGGCTCCTACTGAGGGCAGCTGATCCGCGTCTCCTACTAAAATCAGTCGGGTGCCTGGCCGAATTGCGCTTACAAGGCCGTTCATCAGCATCAGATCGATCATGGAAGCTTCATCAATGATGATCGCATCGTAGTCCAGGGGATCCTCCGCAGTTTTTCCAAAGCGCATGGTATCCTCGCTCTCTGAATAATAATATTCCAGCAGCCTGTGTATGGTGGAAGCTTCAAAGCCGGAGGTTTCGGTAATTCGCTTTGCCGCCCTTCCGGTAGGCGCTGCAATGGCTGTTTTCAGTCCGCTGTGCTGCAAAATGCGAATGATGGAGTTGATAATGGTGGTTTTTCCGGTTCCCGGTCCTCCCGTAATAATGGATACTCCCTGTTTTAAAGAAGCTTTGACCGCATATTTCTGGTTCGTGGAAAGAGTAATACCGCTTTCCTGCTCTGTAACCCGTATCAGGCTGTCCGGATCGCTTCCCACCGGCTTTGGAGCCGCATTGTTTATGGCAGTCAGGCATTTGCAGACATTCTGTTCTGCCAGGTAGTAGGGCATGAGAAACACCACATTGCGGTTTTCCAGCTTTTCCACGTGTACATCTCCCTGGAATACCATTTCCACCAGACAGTCCTCAATTTTGTCGATTTCTACTTCCAGCAGGCCCCCCGTCTTTTCACAGAGAACTTTCTGAGGCAGGAATGTATTTCCTTCTCCTGCAAAGTACCAGAGGGTAAATTTGATCCCACTCTTGATCCGGTGCTCATCATCCCTTGCGATGCCCATCTTTTCCGCGATTTTATCCGCTTTTTTAAAGCCGATGCCAAAGATATCCTCTGCCAGACGGTAGGGGTTTTCCTCTACTGCCGCGATGGTATCTGCTCCGTAGACCTTGTATAGCTTCATAGTATAATCCGCGTTAATGCCGAATTGCTGAAGATATAATGTGATTTCTGCGAATTCTCTGTGACTGCGGAAGGCCTCGGCCACGGCTGCTGCCTTTTTTTCGCCGATTCCGGAAATTTCCGTCAGCCGCTGAGGGCTGTGTTCGATAACATCAAAGGTCTCGCTTCCAAACCTGGCTACAATGGCTGCGGCTGTTTTGCCGCCAATTCCCTTGAGCACGCCGGAGGCCAGAAATTCTTTGATTCCCGCTTCTGTGGAAGGCATCACCTCTTCATAGCTGCTGACCGCAAACTGTTCTCCATAGGTGGGATGGGTCTTCCATTTTCCCTGCAGGCTGTAGCTGCTGCCCTTCTGACAGGCGGGTATGGTGCCTACGATGGTAAACTGCTCCTCTTCTGTTTCAAAGACCGCGATGGTATAGCCGTTTTCCCGGTTCTGGAAGATGATTTCCGCAACAATTCCCTGTTTTTCCTCCATCATTTGAGCCACTTCACTCCCCGCAGCGCTGCCTTCAGCTTGCTCTTTTTGAATTTACGCGCGTAGCCCAGCAGCTTGTCCTTTTTGTTCTGACTTGGCTTGCTGTGGACAACGGCAGGCAGCAGCAGGAGCAGGCGGGCAGCTTCCTCCTTGCTCTCTGTAATGCCCGCTTGCAGGATATCCTCTTCATTGATGGCCAGATCCTCTACAAAAATCGGTTCTTTGTTTGCCAAAATATCCTCCAGCATGTAGTGGCGGTTCTGCACCTTTACATTTCCCTGAGGATACACGATCCGGTGGGCCTTGGCCAGATTGTGAACGTAATTGTATCGCTCCATACCCACTGCGTAGATATACTGTTTTAATTCGATTTTGTCGCGGATAAAGTAGATCTTCTCCATCTGGGTCATGGCGTCCACCAGGTGCTGGTGTGTCGTTTCATCGTATTCCAAAAGCTCAATGGCTTCCAGTCCCCTCTTTTCAAAGCATTGGTAAAATAGTCCCAGCCTCCGCTCGGTCACTGGTTTGAGCTGGTCGATGCCTTCTGCCAGATCCCGGAACAATTCTCTCTGGCGGGCCGACATTTTCAGAGCCGCATCTCCAATGAGCGAGGGCATGATCTCGGCCCCTGCCAGCATTCTCAGGCCCTTTCCCGCGTGCTCCGCTGTGATGATGGCTTTAAAAAGCTCCCGTCTTGCGGAAACCTTTGTCTGTTCCATCAGCGGCCCTGCTTTTATCATCGCATCGTAAACAGCCCTGGGAAGGTCAAAGTCCAGCTCTGCTGCCAGGAGGATGGCTTCCATCATTAAAATGGGCTCCTCTGTAAAGACCATCTCCGCATCCCCTATGGGGCGCACCAGCCTGTTTTTGATATCTTCCCTTCCATTATAGGGATCCTGCGGCGCTCCCGACGGATTGTCGGCAATGGCATCTAAGGTAAAGCTGCGGACTGCCAGATCCTCCTGAATGGATGCTCCCGCACAGGCCTCCGGCGCTCCATCCCTTCCTGCTCTGCGGAAGGTGGAAATATCCAGGATGATCCCGTCCTCGTCTCCGTCTTTTGTCTTGTCAATACGAACGGTGCTCCCGGCCCTGTTCAAAGCCTCTGCCTCCGGGAACAGCTCTTTCAGCTTTTCAGCTCCTGCTCCGCAGACAATATCCCAGTCCAGCGGGTTCCTTCCCATAATGGACTCCCGCACGCAGGCTCCGGCTGTATAGGCGCTGATACCTGCTGCTTCCAGGATCCTCAGCGCCTGCTTTACTTCCTTGGGCAGCTTAATCATGAGCTTCCTCCAGTGGTTTGTATAATTTGCGGTTTTCCAGGGTCCATACCCGGTCGCTGAAGCCACCTGGCTCTACTCCTGCCAGAGCATCTTCCATATCGTACATTCTGGCATCCAGCACATCCAGATAGTGGAGCATTTCCGCCTCCGGAAACAGAGGACGCTTTGGGCTTCCGAATTCCGGCTCGTAATGATGGGACAAAATCATGTGCTCCACCATAATCGCTTTTTCCTTGGAAAATCCCAGCTCTTCCATTAGCTTAGAGAGGGTCTTGATTCCCTGTATCAGGTGGCCCAACAGCTGTCCTTCAAAAGAATAGCCCGAGGAAACACCCATTTCATTGGATTCAATTTCATTGATCTTTTCCATGTCGTGGAGAATCACACCTGCCAGCACCAAATCCGCGTTCAGCCCCGTATAAACCTGACACAACAGCTTTCCGCTCATGAGCATGCGTTTGATATGATACAGCAGCCCCGCCAGCTCCGCGTGGTGGTTTTTCTGCGCCGCCGGGTAGTACATCAGCTTTTCCCGGTTGTCTGTCAGAACTCTGAGGCACAGCTTTTTCAGCTGCTCATCGGCAAAGTCTTCGGCTGTTTCCACAATATAGCGGTACATATCTTCCGGCTGCTCCGGGGCCGCCTTGATGAAGTCGCTCATTTCCAGCACATCGTTTTCCCCTTTGTGGCGAATCCGCATGACGCGGAACTGCCTCATGCCGTTCCATTCGGTTACCAGGGCCCGTATTTTGAGAAGACTCCCCTCGCTGATCCGGTTGAGGGAGGGAAGCTCTTCATCGGCAATATCCCATTTTTTTGCTGAAATTTCGCCGGACTTATCTCCTAAAGTCAGATCCAGGTACTGCTTTTTGTTGGATCCGACTTTGATTGCCACGGATTTTACCATGAAAAAATCGGTCACATCCTGGCCGGTCTTTAGATTGGATATATAAAATTCTTTCATAAAATTAAGATTCCTCTCTTTATTACACGTTATTACACGATACCAGTCTGCAAATCGCAAAATGGTAGAATTATTATACAACAATCCCTGCCTGCGTTTCAAGAAAAGTATCTCTTTTTAATTTTTTTAAAATAGTATATAATAAAGTTTGTTCTTGTTTTACATACTGTTTTACATTATTCGTACAGCGGTCCAGGAAAAGGCCGTGAAAAGGAGATAGATACCAATGAAGAATTTAGGTTTAGTGCGGGTGGGAGCTGCGGTTCCCGACCTGAAGGTTGCAAACACGACATATAATACAGAGCGCATTTTAGAGCTTCTCTCTGATGCAGAGGAAAAGGGGGCGGGATTTATCCTCTTTCCTGAGCTTGCCATTACCGGCTACAGCTGTGGAGATCTCTTTTATCAGGAGCATCTGTATCAGAGCCAGCTTTCAGCCTTAGATACTATCTGCCGCGCCACTTCCAACAAGAAGGTAACGGTAATCTTAGGCTGTTATCTTCGCATTGAAAATAATCTGTACAATTGCGCGGTGCTGATTCAGAATGGAAGCATCAAGGGGGCTGTTCCCAAAATGTTTCTTCCCAATTCCAAAGAGTTTTATGAGGCCAGGTGGTTTGCTGCGGGAGCGCAGCTGGCAAAGCATCGCAAAACCATTACTGTCTTGGGCCGCGAGATTCCCTTCGGCCATCTGATTTTTACAGATGATCAATCGGAGCTTTCGGTTGGTATGGAAATCTGCGAGGATCTATGGCTTCCCGTTTCCCCCGGCGCGCAGCTGGCCTTAAACGGGGCTCATATCTTATTTAATCCATCTGCCAGCAACGATACAGTAGGCAAGGCCGATTACCGCCGCAATCTGGTAACAGTAGAAAGCGCCAGAAGCAATTGCGGTTATGTATATACTTCCGCCGGCGTCATGGAGTCCACTACAGATGTGGTATTCAGCGGCCACAGTCTCATTTGCGAAAATGGCACTGTCCTTGCGGAAAGCCAGAGATTTGCCAGAAAGGGCGCTGTGTATTACAGTGAAATTGATTTCCAGCGCATCCGCTTTGAGCGCTCTCAGGATGGGAACCTGAACCAGTGCGCCGACCAGTTCGGCATGAGAGAGCAGTTCACCCGGGTTGCACTTGAGCCTGTACGGCTGGTTCAGCCCTCGGACTCTCTTTACCGGAGCTATCCAAAGAACCCCTTTGTGCCGGATGACGATGCCCAAGTTAATCTGCGCTGCGGCGAAATCTTCAATCTGCAGGCTGCCGGGCTGGCCAAGCGAATCGAGCATTCCCATTCCAGGAAATCCGTCGTAGGCATTTCCGGAGGCCTGGATTCCACCCTGGCGCTGCTGGTCAGCGCTTACACCCATAAGCTCATCGGCCGGCCGGCCAGCGATATTGTCGCCATTACCATGCCGGGCTTTGGCACAACGGGAAAGACCTACAATAATGCACTGACCATTATGAAGCTGCTGGGGGCAGAGGTGCGGGAAATTTCCATCAAGGATGCGGTGAATCAGCATTTCGGCGATATCGGGCATGACCCGGAGGTTCATGATGTGACGTATGAGAATTCCCAGGCCAGGGAGCGGACTCAGATCCTCATGGATACGGCCAACAAGGAAGGGGGCCTGGTGGTGGGAACTGGCGATCTGTCGGAAATGGCCCTGGGCTGGTGCACCTACAATGGAGACCATATGTCCATGTACGGCGTCAACGCTTCCGTGCCTAAGACTTTAGTTCGCTTTGTCGTAAAGTGGGTCATGGAGCACAAACTCAGCGGGCCGGAGGAGGATCCGGAGTTCAGCTCGGATAACGCCCTTCTCAAAAAGACCCTGCAGGATATTCTGGATACGCCGATTTCTCCGGAGCTGCTGCCGCCGGATCCAAACGGGGATATTGCCCAAAAGACCGAGGAAAGCGTGGGGCCTTATATTCTGCATGATTTCTTTATTTATTATACGATACGCTACGGCATGGAGCCGGACAAGCTACTCTTTGCCGCAAAGAACGCCTTTGCCGGAGAGTACGACGAAGCCTTTATCAGGAAGTGGATGAATGTATTTTATCGTCGTTTCTTCTCCCAGCAGTTCAAGAGGAGCTGTGTGCCGGATGGGCCAAAGGTGGGGTCTGTCAGTCTTTCGCCGCGGGGGGATCTGCGGATGCCAAGCGATGCGGATTCGGCGATCTGGCTGGGATAGCTGAAAAAGATACAAAAAGAGCCGGGGATCAAACTCAAGTTCTCCGGCTTTTATGTGTGTTTATACAGGTTCTGAAAACAGAGGTTCCTCTTTTCTTTATCACCCAGCACCAGATCCAGAGATGAAATCCAGCGCCGAATTCCAGGAATCAAAGGTAATTCCATTTTCTTTCATGCCAAAAAAAAGAAAGCACTTTATCGGAAAACAAATCTGTCAATCTTTTATATACATTCTTCTGTCTCAGTGATATAATTGGCAATAGCAACTAAGCACATTTTTTCTGAAAATGCGCAAAAGGAGGTTTCATATGTTAGAAGCGATTCAGTATGAAGATGGCCTGCCGGTCAAGGTGCAGGTTCTGCGAATCGATCAATACCCGTGGCATACCCACAAGGATATACAGCTGATCTATGTTATTGAGGGCGAGGTGGAGCTAAAGATGATTTATGCCCGCTACCGTCTTGTAAAAAACAATATTCATGTGATCCACAATGAGGATGTTCACGGGTTTAAAGGAATCTCCAAAAATAATCTGGTAGTGGTGCTGAGCCTGAATATGGACTATTTCCTGGAATATTACCCGGATCTAGATACACAGGTTTTCAGCACTAAGGTGCACGAGGATGTTGCCACCTACAAAAAACAAATGGTTATCAAGACTTATATTTTTTCCATTATTTCCGAGCTTCACAGCAGGCACAAGGGCTACTCGGAACGCATCGCGGCCTGCTTGCGGCAGCTGATTTCCGTTTTGTATCAGGATTTCCGGGGCTTTCGCGTTAATCTGGAAAAGCGGACCTTTGAGCACGAGGTGCCCCACGACATGGTGCAGATCGACCGCATCAGCCGGGTGGTGGGCTTTATATATCAGAATTATCCTTATAAAATGAGCCTCTCCGCTATTGCAAAACAAGAGAATATCAACAATTATTATCTGTCCCACCTGTTTCAGCGGCTGGTGGGAGACAGCTTTCGCAATTTCGTCAGCATGGTGCGGGTGGAAATGTCGGAATTTGAACTGCTCACTACGGATACTTCTATTTCGCAGATCTCGCAGAACGTAGGGTTTTCCAATGCAAAGTATTATGTGGAAAATTTCCGCCAGTGGTTTGGCTGTCATCCGAGGGAATACCGGCAGCTTTACAGGAATGAAATTCTGGGAAGAGCTGCTGTAGCCGTCCATTATCTGCCCTTTGACAGTATCAACGATGTGATTGAGTCCTATAGTGAAACGCCTGTTTTTAAGGGGACTGCGGGGGAGGTAAAAGCAGCCGAAATTTCCTTCAAAAAGCAGCACGCTTATGAACTCCGTCCCCAGAAGAGGCAGATCTCCGCTTCTGAATTATATTCTGCTTATGAACCGCATCAGCAGTGTCTTTTTCTGTTAAAAAACTACATGAGACTGCCCCATACGCCGATCTCTCCCTCCATTATCACAGATACTGGCTCCTGTACGGAGGGAATTTTTACTTCAAACGGCATGCCAAAGCCGCTTTACCACGTCTATCGCTTCCTGGAGCAGCAATATAATTCGGTCTGCCAGTGCGACAACTGGTATATGGTTACGATGCAGGATAAAAATGCCCAGATTCTCTTTTTTAATGAAGAGCCGGACCGCACCCTTGATTTTGAATTTCATTTTTTCCAGATGCCGGGGGCTTACCGCATAACAGAGCATCGTCTCTGCCCGGAGCAGTCCTGCATTGCATTCTGGAAGCAGCTGAATTTTGAGGATCCCTTAGAGCCCCATAGCAAACACCAAATTGAAGCTATGTCCGCGCCACGCATATCCTTTGAGACCATAAACTCATCTGGCAGTTTTACCTGGTCAGTCCGCCTTGCGCCTCTGGAGATTGCCTTTGCGGAAATCACGGCTGTATAATTATTTTCTGCCCTGCTGGATCCCATCGTGTATGACCATTTCCTTCAGGCGGTCGATGTGCACGTCTGCGGCTGTTCTGGCGTCCTTAGCTCTGCCTTCCCGAATAGCCTCCAGAATCTGGCGATGCTCTTCGGGCATATTTTCTGCCCGCTTAAAATTGTCGTAGTAGATATAACGAAAGCGGAGCACTAGCTCCTGAAGCTGTTCGATCATATGTACCAAGATGTGGTTGTTGCAGGATTCTACGATAATGCGGTGAAACTTTGTATCATAGGCGATCATATTGGCTGTATTTCCCTCTGCCACAGCCCGGTTGTAGGAGTCTGAGGCTTCCTGCAGGGTTTCCATCTGTTTGTCGGTCATGCGGGATGCCGCAAAGTAGGCGGCCAGGCCTTCCATGTCCTGACGAACTTCCAAAATGTCCACCATATCCTTTACTGATATCTGGGAAGCATATGCCCCGCGCCTGGGCTCAATGGTCACCAGTCCCTCTTTTTCCAGCTTTCGAATGGCCTCCCGGATGGGTGTACGGCTGACGCCCATGTCCTCAGCCAGCTCCACTTCCATCATTCTGGTTCCCGGTATAATCTTCCCGGTCAGAATCTGCATCTTCAGCTCTTCGTATACGATCTCTCTCAGAGGTCTGTGATTCTGAATATCAAAGTTTAACATTTCTTATCCTTTCCAGCTCAGTAGTTCTCGGTCTGTCCCCCCCATATATCAATAGGTCGTTCTAGTCCAAAAAGTCTCACGGTTGTCTATTTTCAACGTTTCGCAAGCCATCTGGGCATCTTTTCTCGTTCTGCAGAGAGCAAAAATAGTAGGTCCGCTTCCGCTCATCAAAACCGCGCCTTTTCCCATTATGTTCTCAACCTTGTTCTTTGTATACATAACATTAGGATACCTTGTCAGCGTAAAATTTTCAAGTACATTAATCATGTTTTTTTTAATTATTTTATAATTCCTCTGTTCCAGCGCTTTTATCAGCTGCGGCAGATCCGGTCGCCTTTCAATTGCTTTCAGCTCAAGACCCTGATAGACCTCTGCCGTGGAAACGCCGATAGGCGGCTTTGTCAGTAAGAGGTGACTCTTCAGTCCCTGTCTCAAGGGCTGCAGGTCAGTTCCAGTGCCCCTGGCAACGGCGCAGTGGGCTGCAAGAGGATCCTCGCTCAGCCCCAGTTCTGTGTTTGCCTTTGCCTGCCCCATGATGGAAAAGGGAACATCCGATCCCAGGCTGCTGCCTACTTGGCAAAGCTCCTTCACATCAAGATGAAGGTCCCACAAGACATTCAAAGCGTGCAGAACTGCCGCTCCGTTTCCGCTGCCTCCCGCAAGTCCGGCAGCTACTGGAATCCGTTTTTTGATATCAATGCGGATTTTGCCCCGTTTTCCCATTCCATAAAGCTCTGCCATCCTCTGGGCAGCCTGATAGGCCAGATTGCGCTGATCCCGCGGCAGCCAGGGCTTGTTTGCGGAAACCTCGATTTTTATGGCCTCATCCTCCAGACCACTTTGCTCCGCAGCCTTTTGGCTATCCTCTATCCATTTGACAGATAGGTCATCACAGAGCAAAATCTGCTGCATGATCATTTCCACCTCATGATAACCGTTTTCCAGTCTCCTGAGGACGTCAAGGCAAAGATTAATTTTTCCGTAGGAACGTAGTTGAATCTGCTTCATATGATTTCTCCCGCACAATAATATTCATACTATAAAATGAGCGGAAATACCGCTCATTTCTGTTTTCATATATCCGGTTCAAAGGCTAGCTCATGCTCCCATGCTCTCGCTTGATATTGCCTGCTCTGCCGAATTTATTTTTTCTTGGACTTGTTCTTGCTGTTTTTCTGCTTTCCGGTCTGATTCTTAGGTCTTGTAGTGCCTTTATTTGACGCAGCTGCCTGGGACTGTTTCTTTGGCGCCTTGTATTTGCCGCCGCCCGCAGAAATCGGACGCGGGCCTGTTACCCTCTTTCTATTGGGATCCGCTGCTTTTCGTTCCTTTTCCTCTTCTTCACGTTCCTTCTGGTATTTGGCCGCCCGCTTTGCGGCAGCAGCTGCCTCTTTTTCCTTGATCTTTTTGTCCTTTTCGACGATTTCTTCAACTGATTTTCCAGTGCGCTTTGCTTCCTTGTAAGGATTTACTGTTTCGTGCTTTCCTTTTTCCGCCTTTTCCTTTTCCATCTGCCGCTTCATGCTTCTGGAGGAGAAGAAGATCATACCGACTACCATGACGACCATCATCAGCATGTTGATAGTCATAGCCCGCGACTGGTTCAGTGTGGTAAAGCTTACCTTGTCCTGGCTTGCCAGAGTCTGCCCGCTGGCTGCCTTAAATCCCGGATCAATGGTCAGGGTATATTTACTGTCGCTCTTAACCGTTGTATCATCACTTGTCAGTACCATCATCAGCCCCTCTTCATCCGGGCTGTAGGCAACATAAATTGGAAGGGATTTTCCCTTTTCGTCCACCAGCTTGATATGTTTTTTATTGGCCTTTCGCGCGTTCTGATCCTTTGGCCTTACGTCCTGATTAAACCAGACTTTAATACTGACATTTTCCACCGAAGTGCCGGTTGCCCCATCCTCTGGATACTGCTTTTCGATGATCAGTCCGTCCTGCTTTGCAAAACAGGCAGACGCCGACATTGCAAACAGCATAATGCAAAGACATACGATAGCGCCTATTCTTTTCATAATATTTTTTCCTCCGACTTTTTCTTTCTCAGTTCCTTAAAAAATGCTTTCAGTATGGTTTGACATTCTGTCTGCATCATTCCCGTTTCTATTTCAACGTAGTGGTTCAGCCGTGGTTCCTGTGGTATGTTGAATACAGAGCCGCAGGCTCCGCTCTTTGGATCCATGGTTCCGATGTAAAGCTTTTCGATACGTGCCCAGACAATGGCGCCGGCACACATGGCGCAGGGTTCTGCTGTAACATATAAACTGCAGCCTGACAGCCGCCATCCTCCCAGCTCCTTTGCAGCCTGACGCAGCGCTAAAAGCTCCGCGTGAGCCGTAGGATCCTTGGAGGTTTCGGTCAGGTTATGCCCCCGGCCTATGATGATTCCGTCCTTTTCCACTACCGCACCGATTGGCACTTCTCCCAGCTCGTAAGCTGCTCTGGCCTCTTTTAAGGCTTCTGACATATAATTTCTCATATACTTTACAATGTTATCATACTTTTGCCCCTGCCGCAAGCAGAGATTGCCTCAAAAAAGACAGGGAGGCGCATTTGCAAAGAAAAAAGAGACGGGTTTTCCCATCTCTCTGATTTCTCCCTAATAATATGTACGTACATACCGCGCCCTGCCTGATGGAAGTTTTTACATACTCAGGATCGTATGCCCAGCGCCCCGCGGCCCGCCTGCTGCCGGTAAGCGGAAAGAAGCTTTGCAAGCTCCCAAAAGCTGGTCTTGCTCTCTGTCAGCTGAAGCTGCATGCTTCGCTCTTCCTCCGTATAGTAGGCATTAAAGGATTGCCCGCTGTTCTGGGTCATCCACAGATTGTATTCCAGATTTTTCAGACCGTATTTGGGATACTGATAATCCAGGCTCCCCGAAGCCGGATTGACGGTAAAGCAGCTGTGAAAGCCTTCCCGCACTACGCCCTTGTTCATAAAGGTTTCGCCATTTAAAAAGGCATCGTAAAGAGCCTTCGGATATACGGCGATCATGTTGAGCCCGTTTTCCTGCGGACGATTCGGAACGACTCCCTCCGCCATCATCTGCTGCGCCAGCTCATAAAGAGCCTCTTCATCCATGCGCTCAATATCATATTGTTTTATCAGATCCTCCAGCTTTTCTTCTGTCAGGCCCGGAAATTTGCTTAAAATTTCGCTTTTCTTGCTCTCAAGGGGATCGCCTGCGCTGCTCTGCTGGCTCGCGGCAGCCCTGGCCATGAAGCGGCTGTGAAAATCGGAGGCTCCTGCCTTTGTCTGCTGCTGCGTGCTGCTGAAAGCTCCTGCTGGTCCAAAACCCGGTTGTATCATCATTTTAGTGTCCTCCTCGGTTGGAAATAAATTTTCTATATTTCCTCAAGTATATCACACTGCCCTGAAAATTCAAGCCTCATTTCTTCCTGCTGCCGGCGCCGCCGCGTGGGTCTTCAATGTCTCCTGTGTCCCTCCGGATTCCCGCGATCCAGTAGCCATATGCGATTTGGCGATCCTCCAGGCTGGCCTCCTCCCGGTCCGCGCAGTAAACTTCCGCTCCCCTGATGGGCTGCCAGAGGACAAAACCGGAGCTTCCCTCTTCCGGCTGTTCCTGCTCCAGATAACGCCCCGGCACTCCTATGTAATAAAAGGTCTCCGTTATGCCAAAGATAAAATGCCGGTAACGGCAGATCATGCTCCTGGAGTCCGGGGATATGAGGGGGAATGCGCTGAGATTCGGGATTCGCCTCCATTCGGCACCCAGCTTATCCTCTTTAAAGGGAACCGTCCTGCCATACAGCTCCTTTTTTTGTTCGATTGCCTTGCAGCACCGCAGGATATACTGGTTGTAATAACGGTTAAAAGGCCCGCAGCCCCTTCTGCAGCGGCGGGTTTCCGGCAGCTCCACAGCTCCTTCCAGTACAGGATGAAGCGGCTCTCTGTAGTTTGAGGTGGATACAGCCACGATGATGGCTATAGTAAAGCTGCTGAGGCCATTGCCATTTCCATCCATATCATGGGGGTTGATTCTGAAATAGGTTTCCCCTTTCCCCCCTGCGCTCACCAGTAGATTTCCCACAATACTATATATGGTCTTTTCATGCTTTTTTCCAAAGAAGATCAATTTGTAAATGTAGCTTCCCCGTTCAAAGCATTTCAGGTTTTCTACCCCTGCCCGTATGCTGGCCCTGCCCGCGCCCATCTGCAGCTTGAGGTATCCTTTTACTGGCTGTTTTTTATCCAATGCAAAGCTGCGGTTCTGTTCCTGCAGCATAATGAAACTTTTTTTATGATTGATGCACTCCATGTCCCGTTGCCTCCTTGATTTTTTGCTGGTTTTCTAGTAATATATGAGTAGGAAAAGACACCTATTCAATGAAAATGGAGGTATGTTTTGGTTTTTGATATTATTATAGCGCTCATATTAGTCTCTTCGATGGCTTTTGGCTTTCGCAAGGGATTCGTGTATACCATTACTCATACATTAGGCTGGTTTGTTGCCATGGCTGCGGCTCTCGTTGCTTCCGGTCCGGTTCGCGGGCTTGTGCAGGCGAATACGGATTTGGACGAGCGTGCCCGGGAGATGTTTCTGGAAAAACTGAATTTATCTTCCGATGCGATCAATACTGCGGTAGGAAGCCTGCCGCCCCTTTTGAAAAACGGGCTTGACCCCTCCTCGCCTGAAATTGTGCACGCTCTTGCGGAAAAGCTGACATTCCTGACCATGACGATTCTCTGTTTCGCAGTTTTGTTCCTGGTAATCAAAGCGATTCTGTTTCTCATAACACTTGCGCTGCTGAAAAAGGACGGAGGATTTTCCGGGGTTTTGGACGGCATCCTTGGAATGGTCGCAGGTCTTATAAAGGGCATTATCTTTGTGTTTGTCTTTCTGGCGCTTTTGGTACCCTTTACGAATTTGTTTTCGACAGCCAGCACCCAGCTCCTTGCAGACAGCCTGAAGGGCTCCTATGTTGCCGGTTCCCTGTATGAAAGCAATTTTATCATGGTGATTATTGAGAATTATTTATCGTAATTCTGCGATATATAAAGTTTACTGTATCTCACTATTTCTGGCAAAAACAAAAAAGAGCATTGAATCCGTTATATGGTTCAGTGCTCTTTTATTGTTCTATTGTCTTGCTGATCTGTTTTTCTTTTTTGCAAATTATTTTATCCGCTTTGCCACGACGGCAAACCGTCCCACTTTTCCCGGCACATGGTAGCTGCAGGTGGAAAGTGTGATGAGCTGCTCTCCCTCGGTTACACTGGCGCCTGTATCATACAGGGCAAGAGAGCGAACGCCTGCCATATATTCGTCCAGCTGTTTTGCGCCAGTAAGGCCTGCGTAAGTGTAATATTTGAACACATCCTCATCCTCCGGATAAATCTGGGAGTAAAAAGCTGCGACTACCTGATATTCGCCCTGGCCGCCTTTGTAAATGGTGTCAAACTTGATGATGGGATGCTCTTTGTAAAAATCCTCCTCCGCATATTTGAGCAGATTTTGAAACATGGTCCCATCCTTCATATGATGCCCATATATCAGCCAGTTTCCAGTAGGCGCGAAAATATCACTGTCCTTGTCGAGAAACGGGACTCCAGATATTTTGTCCTCCTTTTTAAAGTTACGCCGCAGATAAAACTCCGGATCCTCGGGAGTCTGCATAACCGGGTAGTCGATCTTCGTTCCGTCGATTTTGACCCAGCCGATCACGTCGTGATTTTTTTTGTACAGCTTCACATACTTGGCATCTATAATACCCTTGTCTGTGACTAAGTCGTCCTTCCCTGCTTCCAGGTTCCCCAGATCGGACAATTCCTTTGAAGCCATCCATCCGGTTATATAATGATGTGCCAGTACGCTTCCCGCGCCGAGGAACACCAGCAGGGCGATGATAAATACGATCTTTCTTGCTAAACTCATACCAGTTCCATCCTTTTTTAACTAATAAGCTTTTGCGGACTAATAAGCCCAGATACTCGTTCCATATTTATAGCTGTGAAATACACCGTACGTCCCGCCATTGTAGCGGAACTCGGATATAATTCTGCCGTACTTTGTATACTTGACAGCTGTCCCTGATTTGTAGGTCAGCTTTGCTGTTTTTCCCGGTTTAACAGTCACCTTCTTGCCTTTTATCAGCGTCAGCCCCAATTTTTTGAGCTGGGAATCCGTCATGTCCTTCCATTCTTCGTTTCCTAGCTTTTTCCACTTTTTAAAAGCTGTATTGTTATTGACATAGAGACCTTCCGGCAGGAATACCATGCTGTGGCGGCTCTTGTTGGTTAATTTAATGGACACCTTTTTTGTTTTTTCGGACTTATTGCTGATGCTGTACTCCCAGTTGGGGTGTTCCGTAGGCGCAGCTCCCTGGATCGCGCTGTATGCTCCGTATAATTTGCGGTTTCCACTGTAGCGGTATGCCCGTACTTTATAAAAGTAAAATTTGCTTTCTTTTAGCTTTTTGTCGGTCCATGAAACCGTCTTTGGACTCTTGATGGTCTTGACCCGCTTGTATGTTCCGTCTATTTTGGTGGATCGGAAGACCTCATAACCCTTGGCATTTTTTACAGTATTCCATGTGTTTTTTATGGTAGATGCGCTTGCCGCGTGGTTTATCAGCTTTGGCGCTGCCAGATCCGAACTTATGGTTTCTGCCGCGGATGCGGAATCTGCAAATATTGCTCCCGGAATCACACTCAGAGCCATAACAAGGGCAATCACAAGCGTAATATGGTAATGTTTTCTGTTCATCGTTTCGCTCCTTTTCTTCCCCTTTTTTAACCCCTGGTTTTACTTGTTTATTCTCCCAGCTTAAGAAGTTCCTGCATTTTGTAGGTTCTTACATCGTGCTTTTGCAATGTATCTGCTGCTGCCTGTGGATCTGCCACCTTCATGACAATGGCTGCCGTTCCTTCTTTGGAATGAATGGTTGAATAAATATATTCTACGCCGATCTGCTCTTTGGCCAGAATTTCCAGCACATGAGAAAATCCGCCGGGCTTGTCAGAAAGCTCAACAGCGATGACTTCGGTGATGCTGGCCGTAAAACCCTTTGCTTTTAAAACCTTTGTCGCTTCCTCCGGATCGTCTACAATACATCTGAGAATGCCAAAGTCAACTGTTTCGGCAATAGTAGCGGCTTTAATATCAATGCCGTCGTCTGCCAGAACTCTCGTCAGCTCTCCCAGTCTTCCGGTGGTATTTTCCACAAATACGGACATCTGTTTGATTAACATTTTCGTTTCCTCCTATCTGAAATCGCGCTTTTGAAATTGCGCTTTTGGTGATTTTTAAGGTTTTTTCTGCCTTTAAGCGTTTTCCCCGCTCTGTGTCTCCTACAGCTTTCTGCTGTCTTCTACCCGAACTGCTTTTCCTTCGCTACGCGGCAGGGTTCCTGCGTTGAGGAAGCGGATCTTGCAGCCGATGCCCAGGATACTTCTCAGCTCGTGGTCTACGCGGCTTCTCAGGTTTTCTACGAATTTGATGTCGTCGATGGCAAGACCGTCTGCCAGCTCGACTGCCAGTTCGAAGGTATCCTTATTGTCTTCTCTTCCTACATATAGTTTGTAGTTCATGGTCAGGGTATCTTCAAATCTGGAAATTACCGTCTCTACCTGGGATGGGAATACGTTGACGCCTCGGATGATCAGCATGTCGTCGGTCCGTCCGAATACGCGGCTCATTCTTGCCAGGGTTCTGCCGCAGGCACATTTTTCATGGGTCAGGTAGCAGATATCCCTCGTTCTGTAGCGAACCAGAGGCATGCCCTCTTTTCCAATGGTTGTAATAACCAGCTCGCCTTTTTCTCCGTCAGGAAGCGGTTCTAAGGTGTCCGGATCAATGATCTCCGGCAGGAAGTAGTCCTCCATGATATGCATTCCCGCATTTTCGCTGCAGCTGGTGGAAACTCCAGGTCCCATGATTTCGGAAAGCCCGTAAATATCGTGGGCGTGGATGCCGAGACGCTTTTCTATTTCGTTTCTCATGCCTTCGGTCCACGGCTCTGCGCCAAAAACGCCGCCCTGCAGAGTGATTTCATCTGGTTTTAAGCCTGCCTTTTCCGCAGCCTCTGCGATGGTAAGGGCATAAGACGGCGTGCAGCACAGGTGGGTGCTCTTTAAATCCTGCATGAACATCAGCTGCTTTTGAGTGTTTCCGCTGCTCATGGGGATAACAGTCGCACCCATTGTTTCTGCTCCAATGTGGGCTCCCAGACCGCCGGTAAAGAGACCGTAGCCGTAAGCTACCTGAACGACGGAATCTTTGGTTGCTCCCGCCATGGCAAGACATCTGGCAACGCATTCTCCCCACATATCCAGGTCTGACCTGGTGTATCCGGCAATTTTCGGTTTTCCCGTTGTTCCGGAGGAAGCATGGATTCGTACGATATCTCCCATATCCTTTGCAAATAGCCCTGTGGGATAGTTATTTGCCAGATCCTCTTTTGTAATAAACGGAAGTTTTGTAATATCCTTCAGCGTCTTTATGTCCTCCGGCTTTACGCCTTTCTCATCCATTTTTTCCCTATAAGGCCCTACATTTTCGTACACGTGGGCCACCGTCTTTTTCAGTCTTTCCAGCTGAATGCTCTCAATGGTCTCCCGATCTGCGCATTCGATTGCTTCGTTCCAAATCATTGCTCTCACTCCTTTTTTATTGTTTTATTCTAAAACTATACAGTACACTATGCCTGATAGCCTTTTTCAAAAGCCTGTTTGTTCAGCTCTATGAACTTTGGTTTTACGGTGCTTTCAATCTGGCGAATCCAGGTTTCCTTTGAGAAAGGAAGCTCCTTTGCCATGGCGCCTAAAAGCACGGTGTTGACTGCTTTCGCACTACCGCATTCTGCCGCAATATCAAGGGCAGGAAGGCTGGTGACTTTGTTCGCATTCTCCTGCAGAAAGCCCAGGACATCTTCCGGGTAATCCGCTGTTCCCAGAATAACCGGCATAGGCCGAATCTGCTGGGTATTGACAAAGATAACGCCGTCCCTTTTCAGGTAGGGGATCCATCTATAGGCTTCCAGCTCTTCAAAGGCCAGAATCACATCCGCTCCCCCTTCCTCAATGAGAGGAGAACGAACTTCGTTTTCGCTGATTCTTACATGGGTAACGACGCTTCCACCCCGCTGGGCCATGCCGTGAACCTCTGCAAGCTTTACATCATATCCCTCTTCCAAGGCGATTTTTCCCAAGATAACGCTTGCCAGGAGGGTTCCCTGTCCTCCGACCCCTACGATCAGTATATTCATGTCTTTCATCCTACTTTACCTCCTCTTTGATGGCATCGAACGGGCATACGTCTTTGCACAGTCCGCAGCCTACGCAGCTTTCCGCAATAATGACCGGTCTGCCTTCCGCGATTTCGATGGCCGGGCATCCGATATCCATGCATTTCCTGCAGTTTTTGCATGCGTCTGTAACCAGATGAGGAATGTTCGGTTGTTTTACGATCAGAGCGCAGGGGCGCTTTGTAATGATGACGGACAGCTCTTCCCTTGCAGTCTCCTCTTTGACCGCCTTTTCTACAGCTGGAAGATCGAATGGATCGACTTCTACGATATGCTCTACACCGCAGGCTCTGGCAATTCCCGCAATGTCAATGGCTGGAGCCGGCTCGCCTTTTGCGTTTTTTCCAGTGGATGGATTATCCTGGTGTCCGGTCATTCCGGTAATGCGGTTGTCGAGAATGATGACCGTCCCTGCCGACTGGTTGTACTTCATATTTACAAGGCCGGTAATTCCGGAATGAAAGAAGGTGGAGTCTCCCAAAACTGCGACCGTGTCCTTTGCCGCATCCTTTCCTCTTGCCTTTTCAAAGCCATGAGCCATTGTGATGGATGCTCCCATGCACAGGCAGGCGTCCATTGCCGAGGTCGGCGGAAGGGAAGCCAGTGTATAGCATCCGATATCGCCCAGCACGGTCTTTTTCAGCTTTGCCAGTATGTAAAACAGTCCTCTGTGGGGGCAGCCTGCGCACATGAGCGGCGGTCTTCCCGCAGCCTCCTGAGCCGGAGCATGTTCCGGTTCCTTGCCTGTAAAGGCTTTGCGGATCATATTAGCGGAATATTCCCCTTGAATGGTAAACATGTCTTTTCCTTTTGCAGGAAGTCCCATGGCCCGGATCTGTTCTTCAAAGAAAGGATTGCCTTCCTCAATCACGTACACTTCCTCCACTTGGGCGGCAAACTCCTCAATAAGGGCCTTTGGAAGGGGATTAATGATTCCCATTTTCAAAACGCTGGCCTCAGGAAGGGCTTCCTTTACATATTGGTAGCAGATTCCACTGGTAATGATGCCGATCTTTTTATCGTTTATTTCCATTTTGTTGATGGCATACTCCTTGGAATCTTCCTGAATCTGATTCAGCCGTTTTTCCTGAGCTATGTGAAGCTTTTTTGCCATTGCAGGCATTGCCACGTATTTCGGGATGTTCTTTTTATATGGCTTTACCTCGTGCTCCTGACGCTCCTCCACAGTCACAATCCCTCTGGAATGAGAAACCCTAGTGTTGGAACGAATTAGAACCGGTGTATCGTATTGTTCGCTCATTTCATAGGCGAATTTCATAAAGTCCTTGCATTCCTGGGCATTAGCAGGCTCTAAAACCGGCACTCCTGCACCCCTTCCATGGTAACGGGAATCCTGCTCATTCTGGCTGGAGTGGCATCCGTTGTCATCTGCCACTAAAAGAACCAGACCGCCGGTGACACCTGTATATGCTGCTGTAAAAAACGGATCCGCAGCCACGTTCAGGCCCACGTGCTTCATGCAGGATAAGGCTCTTGCGCCGCCTATGGACGCGCCTACCGCTACCTCAGTCGCAACCTTCTCATTTGGCGCCCACTCAACGTACATTTCTTCATACCCGGCGGCAGTCTCCGTTATTTCTGTGCTGGGCGTCCCCGGATAGGAGGATACCACCCTAACTCCCGCTTCAAAGGCTCCTCTTGCGAAGGCCTCATTGCCTAACATTATTTTCTTTTCCATTTATTTAACCTCTTTATTCTATCAGCGCCGGGTGCTCCATATGCCAGCGCACTAATAGAAATATTGTATCTCATTTTACGACAAAAATCAAATTTTATAGCGGTACTTTGCAGATTTCATGGGCAGAAGGCTGGAACAGAAAAGAGGACTGCGGCGCGATTTCCATTTTGGGTTTTCGCGCGGCAGTCCTCCTGAGTTTTTTATTCTATTTTGCTGCTTCCCCGCTTCAGGCGTTCCAGATTCCCCTGACTTACAGCATGTGCGCCGCTCCTATGGGCTTGGCTGTCCCCCGGCTGCGCATCGCGTTCTGCTGCTTGTTCCGCTGTCTTTGCTGTAAAGTCCAGGTCAAAGTCCGACGGGAAAAGGGCTATATCGCTTTGGAGTGTCTCACGGAATTGCTTTGCTTCCTGGCAAAAGCGTTCTTCATTGAAAGGTTGTTTTTTGTCCTTTGTATCAAAGGGGCTGCCTTCCGCATTTGCCTCTGCAGCTGCCATTTTTTCGTTCATATCCGTACCCATTCCCGTTTCCATGTTCAGCCCTGTGAGGTCCATATCCATATCGCCCATATCCGCCGCAGCTGACTCATCTTCTGCGGCTGCGTTCAGCATAATTTTCGCTTTAAACAGATCTCCGTCAATGGAAAGCTCCAGCCAGCCATCCATGAGCTTCATCAGGTCTTTTGCTATTGCAAGGCCCAATCCGCTTCCTTCTGTAGTTCTGGATTCATCACCCCGTTTAAACCGTTCCATCAGCTCGGAAGGATCCATGTTCAGGGATTGTCTGGAAATATTTTTAACTTCCATGAATACTAAATTGCCACTTTCAGCCGCCTGCCGGGTAATGTTGATATAGACCCGGGTATATTCCTGAGAATATTTGAGCACGTTGCCAAGCAGATTGGAAATCACCCGCCATAAAAGCTGTCCGTCTGCTCGAACAAAATAGCGCTCCTGCTGTGCATTTACAACAAACTCCAAATGAGACGTTTCCACAAGGTCGCCTAGTTCGCCCAGCCCCTGATTCAAAAGAGACAGCAGATCAACTCTGCTCATGTGCACCGGCGTTGCCCCGCTGGAAGCTTTTGCAGCTTCAAAGAGATCCTCGGTGAGCTGTCTGAGGCGCTCGGTTTTCTGCTGGAGGATATCCAGATATTCAGGTGCATTTTTGCTGTCAAGCCCTTCTGTTTTCAACAGATCAATGTATGTGACCATGGAGGTAAGGGGCGTTTTCAAATCATGAGAAACATTAGAAATCAGATCCGTCTTCATTCTCTGGTTTTTCAGCTCGTTTTGAACCGCAGTGCTGGTAGCCTCTGTAATTTTGTTGATGCCAATGGCAAGCTGATCCAACTCATCCTCGCCTTGCACCGGAATTTTGTATTTCAAATTGCCATTGTTGACTTCATCCAGCCCTTTTCGGATCTCCTCATATCGATGCACCCACTTTGGAGCAAAGATGAGAATCATAATGAGAACCACCGGGGCCAGAAAGATAGTTGCCGACAGCAGGCAGATGAGAACCAGTATCAGCATAATTCGCCGCATCGGGCTGCCGCTCTTATATACCTCGCCATATGCTGTAAAAAAAATGAGGCCAAAGATGGAGCGATCCAGAAATACACCTGCCTTCACCTTTTTTACACAGGAAAGGCCAATCCCCAAACCCAGAGAGGCTGATACCAGACCTATAATAATGGCCATTGCCGCGTTTAGCACAATGTCAAAGGTCGAGTAATATCTTCCCAGCTCATAAACGGACTCCAGAACACCCTGTACCAGCTGTACAAAAAAGGCGCCTCCTACAAAGAATATGAGACAGACTCCTACTAGCTGCACTTCTGAAAAGATATAATCAAATCGGGTAATAACGATATTCCCCTGTCCGTCTCGCTCCCGCTCCCGCTCTCCTACGGATAATACCAGGTAAATCAGTGCAAGCAGCGCTATTACTCCTGAAGCAACAGCAACAATGAGCCATACCTTCATGTGTCTTTCAAATACATGCCATATAGCTGGAACAGCCCCTGCATTGTGCCGAAGGAATTCATCAAAGCTGCTGTAACCCCCGTTGTCAATTAAGTCATCGGGCTGCGCGTACCAGGAAAATCCGTTGAGCGATGCCGCCGCAACAATGCTTATAATGCAGGTTAGAAAGGCGCACACACATATGACAAAAAATACACTGTACAACGTCCTGCTAGAGTTTTTCAATCTTGTATCCAATTCCCCACACCACCTTTAAATATTTCGGATTTTTCGGGTTGATCTCAATTTTCTCCCGAATCCTCCGAATGTGTACCGCAACTGTATTTTCCGGATTGTAAGCTGGTTCGTGCCACACAGTTTCATAAATCTGATCCATGGAAAAAACTCTGCCCGCATGCTGAGTCAAAAGTTTCAGTATGCCGTATTCAATGGGCGTTACTGCAATAGGCTTTCCATCAACCTCCACGGTCTTCTGTTCATCATCAATTAAGAGGCCGCCGGTCTGAAAGATCCCAGTCTTTTTCTCGAGACTTCCTAGGCTGACATACCTTCTTAGCTGAGATTTTACTCTGGCAATGAGCTCCAGAGGGTTAAATGGCTTTGTAATATAGTCATCAGCCCCCACATTCAGCCCCGTGATCTTGTCGTAATCTTCGGATTTTGCAGAAAGCATGATAATGGGAATGTTCTTTGCTTCCCTTATCTTCATGGTTGCCCGCATGCCATCCATCTTTGGCATCATAATATCCATTAAAATCAGATGTATCTCATTTTTTTCCACGACTGTCAAAGCTTCTATTCCATCGTATGCCTTGAACACGTCATATCCTTCATTTCTCAAATAGATTTCAATTGCATTAACGATTTCTCTGTCATCATCACAAACTAAAATATTCATGGCTGCTCCTTTCAGCTTACATTCTTATTTTACCGTTCATTTCTTAATAAACATCCGGCTCATTTCTTACAAAAACCTTAACTTCCAAAGGCCGTACCTATTTTCTTCCTGTATAGGGAAACTAGATCATACAAAAAACCGCTCCGCCTTACTGATGGCGGAAGCGGTTTTTTATTGCTCAATCGCACGGCAATTCCTGCCGTATATTTTTCTTTTCAATTGCAGTTATCTGCTGTTTTGTCAGTCATTCTGCCTTAAAACAAACTTGGTCAACATGTCGTTGAGAACCTGTGACTGACTGGACAGTTCTTCTGATGTGGCCGCACTTTCCTCTGCTGTAGCGCTGTTTGTCTGCACAACGGAAGAAATCTGCTCAATTCCTGTGGAAACCTGCTCAATAGAGTCAGCTTCCATCTGAACGCTGTCCGCAACCGTAGAGATACCAGTAACGATATCCTGGACATCGCCTACTACAGACTGCAGTGCCTCTGCTGTTTCAGTTGCAACCTGTGTACCTTCTTCTACAGACTCTAAAGTCTTACTGATGAGGGTTGCAATTTCATTAGCTGAGGTAGCGCTCTTGCTTGCAAGGTCACGCACTTCGTCTGCAACAACCGCAAATCCTTTTCCTGCTTCGCCTGCTCTAGCTGCCTCAATTGCCGCATTGAGAGCGAGGATATTGGTCTGGAAGGAAATATCATCAATGGTCTTAATAATCTTGCTGATGTCCGCAGACTCTTTGTTAATTTCATCCATAGCAGAAAGCATTCTCTGCATCTTTTCATCGCTCTGACGAATCTGTTCGCCTACAATATTAGCTTTTGTATTTACATCGTTTGCCGAACCTGCAGTCAGCTTAACCTGTGATGAAATATCAGCAACTGTAGCAGAAATTTCCTCTACAGAGCTTGCCTGCTCGGTTGCGCCCTGAGATAATGCCTGTGCTCCATCCGATATCTGATCTGCGCCGCTGGAAACATTCTGGGAAGCCACCCCAATATTACCCAGTGTATTAGACATTTTAACTGAAAATTCGTAGATGGAATTCTGAATTTCCGTAAAGTCGCCCTTAAATTGCTCTGATACAGAAGTATTGAAATCGCCAGATGCCATTTTGCCCATTGCAGTTGAAATATCGCCTATGTAAACCTGAAGTGTCCGGAATGCATCCCGCAGGCTGTCCGCCATTACGCCAAGTTCATCGTTGGACTCATAATGAATCTGGGTCTTAATATCACCCTGTGCCAGATTCTTAAGAGCGTCTTCCATTTCATCTACAGGCCTGATAATGCTCTTTATGATAATGCTTGCCAGAATCAGTGCTACGATAATCGCAACTAATACGGATACACCCAGGAGAATGCTCATCAGCATCATAGTTGAACGGATCTCCTCAAGATTCGTATCCCGTACTTTATCCACTGTGGCTTCCAAATCTACAGCAATTGTCGTCAGATTATCAAGCGCCGGACGGCAGGTAGTCATAATCGCTGCTGCTGCTTCTTCGCGCTTTCCATTCTGGCCTAAGCTGATGATGGCATCTGCTTCGTTAAGCCAGTTATTAATCGCCTGCTCGTAGGTCTGTTCATCCTTAGAATTCAGGACCGTTGTTTTTCCCATGTTCGCCAGCGCATCGGCCAGTCCCTGTTTTCCTGTTTCAAAAGACTGTACGCACTCCTGTACCTGTGCCGGCTTTGTAGCGAGAACAATTTCTCTTACGCAGCGGGCCGTATTCTGTGTCAGCCTGCGCGCTTCTTTAATACTATTGCTCGTTTGCAGAGATTGGTTTTCGAATTCGACAACGTCTGCTCTTACATTCATCAACTCTACTATGACGAATGCGGAGATAACCAGCATAATTGCAATGACAATGAGATACCCTGCCAGTAATCTTGACTTTAATTTAAGCTTTTTCAACTGTGATCCCTCTTTTCATTTAATTTCTGTTTTTAATATACATATAACTGTACACTATTTATTCTAGCATACTTTGTACAAAAATACATCATTTTTCGATGACTTTTTTAAACTTTTATCTAGTGTACTGGCAGTCAGTACACTAGCTGCCTGAGCAAGTCCTGTGAACAGAAAAAGAGCGCTATTCGCTGCGCTCCTTTCTTTTCAGCATCTCGTTCATTTGTTTCAAAACATCTTTGTTCTCAGAAGCGTCTGTCCCTGCTGACTCTCGGTTTACTTCTGCCGCTTCCATCAGCTCTTTTCTGAGAATCGATACTTCTCGTGGTGCATCAATCGCAAGTCTTACACCATCCATGCTGCTTTCTATGACAGATATCGTAATATTATCTCCAATTAAAATGGAGTCTCCTTTTTTTCGATAAAGAATCAGCACTATGCTCCCTCCTTATCTGAAAATTCCTTTAACTTGTGACGAAGACCGTACTCTTCCGTTTCCAACACTACCTGCCTTGCCTGCCTGCTTATGGCGTTTACCACCAGCGGACACTTCAGATTAACCGTGCTTTCCTCAGCCGGTTCTTTTATCACACAGAGGACGTAGTAGGATAAGTCCTCCTCTTTCTCGGCTTTTAGCGCTTTTCTATCTGTCTCTGAAAGCTGAGGCGTATAATCATCTTTCAGCAAAAATGGATTCATGGCAAGAAAGCACAGGTGATCCTCCTCCACGCTCTGAAGATAAAGCATAGAATCGCTGTTTTCTTCTGCAGCAACAGGCAGAAATTTTCTGTACTCTTCAAACCCGAAAAGGCCTTCCTGAAAAACGATTAACTCCTCTTCCTTATAAGAAGTTTCCTGCTGTTTTTCCTGTTCCATTGGAACCCTCCTCTATTATGCTTCTACGTCGATGTGTTCGCCTGTAAATCTGGCTACTGCACTTGGCGGTACATAAATCGGATCTCCTACATACTCAATGTTCACTTCCGGATATTGATTAATTGTCATTTCAATGCTTCCCGGTATAAATTCCACTCTGCCCTGATCCACTCTCAGGTCAAAGTTCAATTTATCCATCTCATACTCAATCGACAGAGATGCCGGCTCCCAATCAATCTCCGGACCCGCTTTCGGCGTAAAGCCCAGTTCAAAATCTCCAGTCGGAGGAGCAGTGCGGTTTGCCAGTATTTGATCAATGGTTTCCGCGCCTTCCCCTATCTTTGTCTGAAGCATCAGCTTCCCTTCTGACGCATACTGGGCGGACGCCTGATATGCGGCATTCTGCCCTTTTTGTGCAGCCTGATAAATCGACGTTTTCGTTGTCGGCACTACAGAGTTTCTGGCTTCATAGGTATCCAGCTTGATCTGAATAGGGCGGCTCCTGATCTGCATTCCGCCTTTATTCCTGCTGATTTCCACTTCCGCGCTTCCGTTATGCCGCTCCAGACTTGCATGATTGACTTTTAATTCGTAACTGATTGGAATGGTTGTTATCTGCAGCAACTGTTCCACATCGTTTCACCTCACTTTAACCACAATAACTACTAATTGATAAAATCCAATAGGGATGGAGTAATAAGACTTGCTCCTACTTTTAAAGCGCTGTTATATGCGTAATTTGCCCATGAATAGTTCATAATCGCCTCAGCCGGTTCAATGCCGACTGCATCATCGTACTGAGTCTGAATGGCCAGCTTTTCGTTTTCCAGCCTGGATTTAGTGGCTGTCAGAAGCTGGGTCTTCGTTCCCAGAGCTGCGTACTGGTCTCTCAGCTTGTTGGCGCCGTCTGTAAACTCATCCCAGTACATGGCGTATCCTTCATATGTGAACTCACCCTCCGGAAGAGACATGACTCTGGCCATTTCTCCGCAGAGATCTACCAAGTTGCGGCTGATGACCTGTTCCTGCTGTTTTGGCTGCATTTTGCCACTGGGATCAGGGACAGCCTGCGGTGTCAAATCCTTTGGTGTAACCCCGGCAGGTACATTATACTCTTCACCGTTATCTGCTCGATAATACTTTCCGTTTTTCTCATATAGCTTTATCGTTTTGGCAGCATCTGCCGGATCTGGAACTTCATATCCACTGACATTTCCGTCATACAACTTATTTGTAGCAGCATCATAATAATTTCCGTCTTGTTTGTATACCTCGGTCCCGTCTGCAGTCTGGAAAAGTGGTCTTCCTTTGCTATCAGTCTTCTGAACCGGTTCCTCCTCATATACGGGGTTCAGGTCGGAAACGGAGCCTGAATATGGAACCTTTGCCAGATCTGCAGTAACAAACTGTCCGTCAGAGTCCTGATAGTACTCTTTTCCATCCGGGGCCTGATAGGCTGGATATTTACCATCTATTAGTTTTGGCTCATACACCGGATTTCCGTTGTCATCCACTACCTTTACCGTAGTCGTCCCGTATCCGATGAGCTTGATTCCCGGAAGGGCTGTGTCAAAGGCACTGGCCGGAGAAACGGTTCCGCCGTCCATGGCCATACCAAAGCCCAGATCAATATAGGAATGCTCGTTGAGCAGGCTCTTGCCCGGCTCTTCGTTGGCGTTGAGCTCGGAAACCACATGTCCCCGATAGGTCAGCTTGCCGTCGTCGTTCAGGGCAAAGGCTGGTTCCTTTCCTTCGTTTCCTGCCAGTACAAAGGTATCTCCATACTTGGCGTTGAGGATCACCACCATTTGTTCCTGCATGCTCTTGAGGGACTGCGCAAAAGCATCTCTGCTTTCAATCGCCTTGTTGGTACCGTTTTCACCCTGTACTGAATAGTTTTTGGCAATTTCCTTTGCAATGCTGCTGAAATCGTCTACTACATCTTCCTGTATATCCTGCCATTTCTGGGCGTTTTGCACATTATTGAGCTGATCCTCAACTCTCGCGTAGCGCCGCTCCAGAATGGCCGCTTTTGCCGCAGAATTGGGATCTTCATAGGACTGGGCAAAGCGCCTGCCCGTTTCTACCTGCTTTCTGGCAGATTCCAGACCGCCCAGAGTGTTGGTAAGATTGGTGTGGTAATTTCGTCTTACCATATTTGACGTAATACGTGTCATTATCATCTCAAGCTTCCTCCTTTATCTTCCCACTCTGCCTGTATTACTAATGAGGGTTTCCAGCGCCTCATCCAAGGTGGTCATAAGACGCGCCGCTGCACTGTAGGACTGCTGATACCTCATAAGATTCATAACTTCTTCATCCATCCATACGCCGGAAACCGAATCCTTGGAATTGGATATATCGTTGAGTACGCCCATCCTCGTTGTCAGAACTGACTGGCTGGCCTTGCGGTCGATAGCCTGTGTATTCTGAAGACTGTAATAGGCATCGAACATATTGCCTTTGAAAACAGTAACCCATTCGGTTTCATAGATTGGATTTCTATTGCCATCAAACATCAGGTTTCCATCTTCATCCTTTGCCTGTATTTTGTTCCCACCTTGATCCAATTTATAAATCGGATCCCCATTAACATCGGTTGGAACATATCCATATTCATATACATCGCTGCTGATGGCTTTCATCATAGCGAGGACGTTGTTGTTAGCCGTTGTCTTGTCATCATCATCCGGATCTACAGTAGCATTTGGATCATCTTTAAACTTTGTCATGATCTTCGTGCCGCCGGTCATCCATGCGTCGGATACTTTGATATTTGTAGAACTCCAGTCCAGACTGTTGTCAATTTTTTCAAAGAGCGGTCCGCCCCCTGCATCTTCATTCAGCTTGTTGAGTGTTGTCGCGAATTTTTCAACAAAGCTGTTATACATGCCAATATAGTAGCCAACACCCTTAAAATCAGATGCCGGGTAGTCGAAAGAACCCGCTTTGTTTACAGCATCTACTTTTCCCTTCAGTACGCCGTTTCCGATATTATTAAAGCCATTGCCTGTAGTCTCATCCTTACCTGCGATCTTAATGCTGTGAGGATGTGTAAAAAAGCCCGTAGGATTATTTGGGTCAAAGTTAGTATCCGCATCCGGATCGTTCGGATCTGGATTTGGGTTCCGCACTATTGGCCCCAAGCTGCCATCTGTATTCCTCAGCTGGAATTCAAGAGGCTCAACAGTGATGGTTACCGGAACACCTTTTTCCGGATATTTTGGTTCAATATCAAACTGTCCTGCTTTTGCATCGTCTACCAGAACATATTTGTTTCCAGCAGCATCCGTATAGCTGATTTTCAGCGTATCCACTTTAATTCCGCCGCCTACGTTCAGATCGTGGTAGGTTACGTCAATGGGTAAGTAAGTTGCCAGTTCGTCAATGAGGGAATCCCGCCGATCCTGCAGCTCCAGAGCTCCCCCTCCCAAAATCTGAGTATTCTTGATGGACTGATTTATCGTTGCAATATTCTGCAGATACTTGTTGATATCCGGAATATTGGTCTTCTGCATTTCTTCTACTAAGTCATCCTGTACTTCCTGAATTTTGTTTCCGTTTTCGTGGAGTACATTAAGAAGGATCTCCATGGCGGAACGCACTAGTGTGTCGGAGGCTCCCTGATTGGAGTTATCCGGGTTGGACATATTCTGCAACTGAGAAACTACATTGTTTAGCGCTTCGCCAACCGCCTGTTTGTCGGTTTCGTCAAATACCAGACCAACTTTGTTGAGCATTGCGTCCTGTGCATCGATGGTTCCGACCTTTGCAAGCTGGGTCCGGTACTGTATGTCGATAAACGGGTCGCGGATACGGATAATTCCCGTCATTTCCACACCCTGACCTACACGGCAGTCGGTCTGGGTCTGGAAGTAGCTGGCCCCTGTGGGGCTGATACTGGCCAGATCCAGTCTCTGTCTGGTGTAGCCTTCTGTATTGATATTTGAAATGTTCTGTCCGGTGACATCCAGCGCTCTCTGGCTTGCTGCCAGCGCCAGCGTGGCTGTCGTAAACCCGGCGAACGTAGAACGAGTCATAGCCATATTGTAAAAACCTCCCTTACTATACTCTTCGGTTCGTCATCGGCCGTTTTGGCGGCGCCTGCTGGCCTTCCTGATTATATGTGCCGTTAGGGTCTTTAAACTTTATTACTTTTTCAATTTCCTTCTGATGGATGCGGAGTGTATCCATTGCGCACTCGTTGGCATCCTGAAACAAGGAAATGGAGTTTTCCAGTTTTTCCAAGAGTTGGCTATAGGCATGCTGCTTTTCTTGAGGCGCTTTTGCTATGATTTCGCGAAAGGTGAGACCTGCCCAGCCATTTGCTTTCTGAATATCCTCACGCTTTTTTTCAAGCCCTCGCATCTGCAGAACTACAGCCTGTTCCCGCTTCATACAGTCCTCTACAGCAGCTACATCGTCTTCCTGTACTGCTCTGAGCTTTTCCTGCTCCAGCGGAAGATTCTCCTCAAAGAGAGCAATCATCTGGTTGATAATCTGTTCAAATTGATCCATTTACTGTTCTCCTCTCATGAGAAGTATCTTTGCAGCCACAGCTTCCGGATCAACTTTGTACATGCCTTCCGAGACCTGCTGCTTCAGATCGGCCAATTTTGCCTCGGAAGTCGGCTGATATACTGCACTCGCTACATCTCTTCTGGCCGCCTGCTCCAATCGCTGTGCTGCATTTTTGCGTGAATTGGAATCGATCATAATCTGATCGAACTTCCTACCTGTCTCCTGCATTGGCGCAGACTGTTTGTTTTTTATCCCTGCAGCCGTTTTGCTGAGATATTTTGCTGTTGTATGTTCTATGGAAATTTTCATGATCTGCACCTCCGTGCTATTCAGGTTTGCTCTGAATCATTTCTATATTATTGTATCGTCATTTTCAGGCAAAATATTAAGTATTATTTCCAGGCTGTTTTCTTTTTTTGAACCAGGTCCTGATTTTGGAGACGATTTTTACCTTTGCCCGGATTTTTTCTGTCTTTTGGGCCAGACTCTGGCGAATCGTAACCCACTGGCGAAGCACCGTGTATTTTACTTTTTTGTATTGCTTTTTGATGATTCGTCCTGCCCAGCACGCCGGGAGGAGGGCTGCTGTTTTCGAGAGGATGGGGTAGATGGTTTCCATGTAGCTTCGCTCAGGAAACCACATGTCTAAAAGACGTTTTCTCCGTTCCTTTTTCAGATCCCTGGCGTAAACATCGGCAACTTCCTTTACCAGCGGAAGCAGTTCCTGGTTTTCCTCCCGTGCCTTCGTTCCCTTGGATGTAATATAAATTTCCATGTCCATGAGCAGTTCCAGATCGTCGCCGAATTCCTCAATGTAGCCGAACCACATTGCAGCCAGCTTTACGATCATTTCGCCGAACAGATCGATGTCCATGCGTTTTAATTCTTTGTTGACCTCTTTCCAGTTGAGCCGTTCATAGCAGAGGAGATAGCATTGCCACAGATCGAGAATATCCCGTATTTCAATGGAGCCTCTGGCATATCGCTCGGCAAGCCAGGCTATGTAATACAGGTAAAAGTCGTTGATATCCTGAACGTGGATGTACTGGCTGCCCTTTTTTGTCTGGAAGGGCTGGGGAGGCAGAGAAAAATATTTGTTTATTTTTTTGCCGGTAAAGTCCATTTTTTCATAAAAAACGACCTCCGTTCCACCAACCTTGTGAAAGCGGTATTCCCCTGGCATCGGATCTTTGCCCTTGGTTGCCTTTGGCTCAAATCCGGCTGCTTCCATGGCTACCACAAGTGCGCTGGACTTTCCCTGCTCCACCAGGAAGGTCAGAGGCAAGGGATATCGGTTTTCTTTTCGCTTGTAACAGCGGTTGATGACCATTTCCTCCAGCTCCATGCTGTGGATCTTGGAACGCTCCAGGGCTTTCATGATTTCATCTTCCGATGTACGGTAGCGCTGCTGCATGGTAACTGCGTAGTGGTATTGCTCTTCAAAGCTGTCCTTCCAGCGCATCACGCTTTTGCTGTCCATAGGGATGATAGGCCCATACAGAACATTGGCGATGTGATGGTATTCTGCCAGCTTGTATAATTTCCCCCAGTCGGGTTCCCGCTGCCAGGCGGGCATTGACTCATTGTTGACTACTACTGCCAGAAGTTCCAGGATGCACTGCAGTTCGTAATCTCTGTTTTTGTTCATTCCTTATGCGCCTCTCTTCTATGACATCAAATGCTCGATAATTATATACGGCCCGTTTCTCATCTGCAATCAGACGGCCGGCCGACAAGGTCAGCACCCGCTTTTTCATAATGGAAACCAGTTCTCTGTCGTGGCTCCCGATTACGATGGTTACGCCCAGCCGATTGAGCTCATCCAGCAGGCACATGAGATCCCAGGCCTTATCAGAATCCAGATTAGCGGTGGGCTCGTCAGCAACTAAAATTCCGGGGTTGACGACCAGGGCTCTTGCCAGCAGCACTCTTGCCGTTTCACCTGCGGAAATTTCATCGGGAAAGGCCATGGCCCGATGCAGGACACCTACAGTTCTCAGGGTCTGGGTGACCCGCCTCTTGTAGAGCCGTTTTGGCTGCTGGGTTGCCCGCATGGCAAGCTCGACATTTTCGTACACATTTCGATCCGGCAGCAGGCCGTACTCAGCCTGCATCTGTCCAATTTGCCTGCGGAGAAAGGGAATTTCTCGTTGCGGCAGGGACGTGACTTCGGTTCCCCGGACCCAAATCTGTCCGCTGGTTGGTCTGAGCTGTCTCGTAAGCATCTTTAAAAGGGTGCTCTTTCCTGCCCCGCTCTTTCCGATGACAAACACAAATTCCCCCTGATCGATGGAAAACGAAACGTTTTCCAGAGCATATTCTCCCGGACCGTACAGCTTTTCTACATTTTTAAAGATAATATCTTTTTCCTGCTCCATACCCCATCCTTAAAAAGGGAATTACAGTAGCTGCGGCGCTTTGCCGTCTTGATTCTGCAATCCCCTTTTTCATTATATTCTCTGCCTGATGCGCAACTCCGCATCCATTCAGATGATTTGAAAGTTTCCTTTCAAGCTTATTGATAGAACGAATCGGTTCCCGCTACTTTTTTGCTGATCCTTTTGTCGATTGTAATCGTTTCCTGCAAAAGCTTTTTGCAGTTTTTTACAATCTCTACGATTTTGTCCGTATTTTTATCCGGATTGTCAATCGTCCTGCACTGCAGCAACTCGTCAATTTCGCCGCGCGTCTGCTCGGAAAGCTGTTCCTTGAACATCTGCAGCTTTCGCAGTCCGTCATCGATCTTTTCCAGCTCTTCACCGCGCATTTCAAGAAGCATCTGCGCAGATACCCGGTCATTTCGATCCAGAGCCGTACCCAGTTCCCTCGTCAGTCGGAGGGTCTCATTTAAGTGGTTTTGTCTGCCTATCAACAGCTTGAGCACTTCCAAAGTCCACTCATTGCGATATGCGGATGCTTGCTCCTTTTCCATTTATTCTGCAACTTTCCCCGCTTCCTGAAAGGCTTCCCGCAGCTCTTTCACCAGCGGCTTTAATTCGGTGATAACTTCTTTTTTTCTGCCTGCTTCTATTCTGCTCAATTCGTAGAGAAAAAAGTCATACATTTGTCTTAATTCATGGCTGATGGGATATTCATAGTTCAGCGTGTCTTTCAAGTACTGGACGATCTCTTTACATCTTGTAACAGACTGGCCAAAGAGCTCATATTCCTCTTTATCCAGCGCCAGCTCTGCGCGCATCAACCGTTTTAACAGTTCATCGTACAGCAGCAAAAGCATTTCACCCGGAGTCATTGTCATTACGGATTGTTCTTTATACTGCTGATATCCATTCAGGGCCATATAAATTCCTCACTTCTTATCTTTAGTATCCCGAAAGCTGGGCCAGGTAACTGCTCTGACTATTCATCTGCGACATCAGAGTTTCTAGCGTCGTGAACTGGGAGATATAGCGATCCTCTTCCATTTCCAGGCGATCAAGGAGACGGTCGATGACATCGTCAATGTCATCCATCTTAGTCTGCATGCTGTTCTTCAGGATTGTGGTCGGTGCATGGCTTGAGCCTGCGCGTTCAACCAGGATTCCCTTTGTTGCGCCCGTTGTTCCTGCGTACCGCTTCATTACGGTGCTAATCTTTTCCATCAGGCCGCCCTCGGTCTTGTTTCCATCTTCGTCAACCGAGGCAGTCTTTGTAAAGAGCTTGCTGACGGTTTCCGGGTCGGATTCTAAGGCTGATTTGAATTTTGCTTCGTCAAAGACCAGTTTTCCGTTGTCCGAATAGCTGGAAGAAACGGAGATACCAATTTTGGACAGGGCATCCCGATCCGACGTTGGGATGACAAAGCGGAGCGCATCAGCAAAGCCTCTCATATCTGTATCTGAGAAGAGCAGGCCTTCTTTTGCTTTTTCCTCGTAAGCCTTGATTTCCGATTCGCTCATATCTTCCCTCTGAGAAGAAGTCAGCGGCTCATACTTTCTGTTTGGCTTTGTCTTTACTTCTTTATTGATGAGCTCCAGAATTTCATTATAGGAGTCGATCATTTCCTTTACGATTTTGGTCGTATTCTCCGAGTCCACTTTGGCATCGAAGGTAATGGCTTCGGCAGTTTCGTCAAGCTCCAGTGTTCCTGATGTTGCCCCTTCTTTATAGCCAAATGTTCCTTTCAGGCCTACGGTCAGGCCGTCCATGGTAAAGGAATTGCTGTCGCGGACGATCTCCGTAGGACCGCTGTCGCCTGCGAACTGGACGGAGACGATGGCGTCCTGGCCTTTTGCCTCCAGATCGGTTCCTGTTTTGCCAAAGAGCAGTTCCGCCATTTTTCCTTCCATTTTGATTTCGCCGCTGGCGCCTTTTTCCTTGGAAGTGATGATAAAGCGGTCGGAATTCCTCTGATAGGAAATGCTCACGCCTGCTTCCTTGTTTTCATTGATGGCTTTCATGATGTCGTCAATGCTGCTGTCCCAGGTGAGGGCGTTACCCTTGCTGTCCTTGATTTCTACTCCGTTGATTTTGAGAACAGCATCACCTGGATGTTCTTTATCAAATCCTTGTGGCAGGTTTAATCCCGATTCTAAGATGGACTGGGAAGTATTGACCTTGTTGGATGTACCGGAGTCGACTCCCAGGAGTCCGGATTTGCCCAGCATTCCCCGGGTGCCGCCTGTAATGCCGAATACGGAAGATGGATCGTCGCTTCCATCCGGTTTTGTGGTTTTGAAGGACAGGCTCTGCTTGCCGCTTGGGTCTCCTGAAAGTTCAACTTTTACACGGCCCTTGCCGAAAGCTTCGTTGAGTTTTTTCTGGATATCCTCCTGCAGATCCTTCATGGTATCCAGCTTTACATCATCGCCTCCGATTTGAATGGTCTTGCTGGTGCCATTGTAGTTGAAGGTCATGGTGCTGCCGTTTAAGTATTCCTTGATGTTTACATTCTGTATTACATTTGCTCTGTTTTGAGCAGTCAAAGAACTTCCATTTTTGATCTTTGCAGCATCGCCCAAGTCGCTGATGGACTGTTTTTCACCCAGGAAGCCCAGATATTTTAAGGCGTCGCCTGTGGCGCTTTTGAGTTCAATGGTGTTTCCTGCTGTATCCAGGTTCTCAAAGCTTACCTTACCGTTTGTTACAGTTGCCTTCAGCACCTGATCCAGTGTCTTATCACCCTTGATGTCTACCGTTTTAAAGGAGTCGTTCAGGGCTTTTGCAAGACCCTCATCTGTCGTATAGTCAAATTCATCCCCGCTGCCCAAGGTTACGGAATAGGTGTTGTTTCCGTATTTGAAGGTCAGGTTCTGGCCCGCAATCATGCTCATGTCAAAGGTGCTGTTTGCGATATCCGCTGCAATCCCTGCTGTGGAGAATTTGCTGCCGGATGCGGTCGCGCCTGTTATCTTAGCATCCTGAGCCAGCTGCTTGATTCCCATGATGGAGAAGGTATCCGCAGTGGTGGATCTTCCGGTTACGCTGACGTATTTGCTGTTGTTTCCCATTGCCGTGATGTCGGTCCTGGAAAACAGAGTGCTGCTGGTCAGGTTGGAGGAAGACGCATAAGATGTATATTTATTGGTATAGTCATACACTTTGTCGATGACATTGCGGATAGCGGTCTGCTGCCATCCCAGCTTGTCTTTTTGCTGCTGCTGCTTTTCGATTTTGGTTCTGGTGCCGTATGTAAGCTGTTCAATGAGCTCATCCCTCTCCAGCCCACTGGCCAGGCCGCCGAATCCTCTGAGGGAGGATGTTGAACTGAGACTGCCTGTTATGCTGTTAATTGATGCCATATAATCACCCCTTCTTTTTTATCTTGTTCATCGTTTCTGTTAAAACGTAAATTAACCAAGTCTCCTGCTTTTATTATCGGCAGTTTGGAATTAAAAATTAATAGAGAAAGCAACAAAAACGGCTTTCTCCATGTGTTTTTTCGTTGTGCGGTACACAAGTTTTCAAATAGCTGAGCTATCCTTCATTTGTGGTTACCGGTTGTGGTGCGGTATTTCATTGACGATCATCGATGCTTTTGTAATTTCTACAATCAGCTGTCCCGCGAATTTTTTCTCATAAAAGTTCAGCAGGGGTGATACGGCATTTTTGTTTACCACAACGTATTTTGACGGCAGGTGTGTCAGCGCCAGCGCTACGGTATCCTCAATGCATCTGCCGCAGTCACAGTGGCCAAACTGGCGTATATACGTAGTAGCCTGACTTCTGACCAGATGCTCCATTACATTGACCACCATAAAGTCTGGTTCGCCCTGTTCTGATGCCGAAGGTACAGAATTTGGATCCTGTTTTTGTTCCGGTTCAGCGGCAGGGCTCACTGCAGCTGCAAAGTCCGCAGGTTCCGGCGCCTCGTCTCTGGCCTCGGGTACTGGCTCGGGCACAGGTGCGGTTTCTGGTTCTGCTGTCTGCTCCTGCGGCGCTGCTTCTGGTGCTGGCTCTGAAGTTTCTTCTATTATTGGAGCGTCTTCTTCCTCTGGTGCAGGCGCGGTTTCCTCCTGCTGACCATGCTGCTCTACATCGGCCTTCAGGGCATCATCAATGAGACCCTGAATGGTAGGATCCAGTTCTTCGCCTGGGTCGTCCTGCTTTACCGGTATGTTTATCTGAGGAACTGGCTCCTGCTTTTCTTCTGCCTCGGGCTCAGGCTGTGCCTCCTGTGCCTGTAGTTCTGCTGCCGGCTCTATGGCTTCTGTTTGCGGCGCTGCCTGATCGGGCTCCTGCGACGCTGCAGGGATATCCTGTGCTGCAGCTTCCTCCTGAGACTCCGGTATATCCGGCAGGTCAGGGAGCTCCGACTCTGGCTCTGATTCAGCCTCTTGTGGTTCCTGAAGGTCCGGCGCATCCGGCAGTTCCTCCATGCGGCTGTCCTGCATGCCTGGAAGATCCGGCAAGTCTTCTTCTGGAGCTGCCTCTGCTGCTGCATCTTCCTCCAGATAAGCCTCAAGCTCTGCTTCTAAGGATTCTTTTACTGCATCCGCTATGGGATTTTCTTCGCTGTCCGCATGTATGACGGAAACCTCCGGCACATCTGGCAGTGGATCCGGTTTTGCGGTTTTTTCTTCTGATTCCGGCACATCAGGAAGATCCGGCAGGTCTTCAGCGGGCGCTGAATCCTCTATATCTGGAAGATCCGGCAGATCTGCCTGCTCCTGCTGCGTGCTTTCATTCTCTGCACCCGGTCTTTTCAATTGCACAGGAGGGGTGTCCCGTTCTTCTTTTCCGCCTTTTTTACTGCCTGTTGAAAGCAGATTCAGCACGTGATCAGTTTTGTTGGTTTTTCTTGCCATGATCCTTCCTCCTAAGCCTTGATTTTACCATATACTTCATCAACAAAAGCCTGATAGTCTTTCGCTGGATTTGATTTTGGCGCGTAATCCAGAATGCACATTCCGTGGGCGGGCGCTTCTGCGGCAGAAACGCTGGTACGTATTTTTGCGTCAAATACAACGGATTCCGCCTGATCCGCTATAGTCTGTGCCATTTCCAGTACATCCTTTGCCAAATTTGTCCGCTTGTTAAACTTTGTCAGCAAAATTCCCAGTACATTGAGAGCCGGGTTGACCGAGTCTTTGACTGCCTCTACCGTTTCTGTAAGCTGAACCAGTCCCACAAGGCTGAGGATTTCCGAGGCCATAGGAATGATCAGATGATCGGCTGCCGCATATCCGTTGAGGGTCAGGATATTCAGCGCCGGCGGCGTATCAATTACGACAAAATCATATTTGCTGCTGACGGGCCGCAGCGCGTCCTGAAGCAGCAGCTCTCTGTTATCTCTTTGGAACGCGATTTCCGCTTCGCTCAGCAGGATATTGGATGGAATGATATCGCAATCATCTGCCTCCTGGATTGCGGCCTCTATTGGCGCCTGCTGAGTCAGGACATCGTAGATCGTTTCCCCCTCATCAATATCCAGCCCCAGGCTAAACCCCAGATTGCCCTGAGGGTCCAAATCGATTGCCAGAACCTTTTCGCCTTTTTTACCCAGGCCGGCTGCCAGAGCGCTTGTAGTAGTCGTCTTGCCGACTCCGCCTTTTTGATTGGTGAGCACAATTGTGATAGCCAACTTCCATCCCTCCATCTGTTTTTATTTCTTGCCGGGCTGTATTCCGCTAGTGTATTGTCTGATTTCAGCCCAGTACATCTTCAATACGTTCTCTCGCATCATCTTCGCTGTTCAAGCTCGTTTCCTCGTCCGGCCTTGCAAAGTCCGTAGTCAGATTATCCCAGATGCTGTTGACTTCTTCTACGCAATTGATATACAGCTGTGACAGCTCGGAAATTTTAATTCCCGATTCAGCCGCAATCTGCGTACATTGCTTCCAGTCCGCGTTTTCATAAGAGATGACCAGTTTGAACAGCTTTCCTGCGTCACCTTCTCCTGTAAGGAGACCTTTTTTGATATCGTCATTAATCGGAATCTCAGCCAGCAGTTCTTCAAGCGGCGCGTCTACCATGAGGTCCAGAGTAGAGAACATTCCCATCATGTAAGCTTCTGTCTTGCCTACTGGGCAATTTGGAATCCGAACTGCCAGCTCCTGCGCGAAGTTTGCCCGCAGGAAGGATAGTTTGAGCATTTCCTCGTTTCCATCGGACTCTCTGTTGTTAATGCTGAGCATATAAACCCATTGACGGAGCTGTCCAATTCCAAGTGTCATCAGGGCCTGGCGTATGGAAGCTGTTCTCCGTCTCAGAGCAAAATATGCGGAGTTGACCAGCTTTAGGATTGCAAAGGTCAGTCCAGCGTCCCTGCTTACAATTTCTTCGATTTCTGTCATATCCGGCTCTTCCTTGGCAACAGCGACGATGAGCTGGAAGAAGTTTCCCTGCATATAAGTCACCTTATCTGCTTTTGTCACCAGGGTTTCGGCAATATATGTACCTTCCAGGTAGTCAGCTCCCAGTTTAAGGGCATTTTCATATGCCTCTTTTGTATCCAGATCCGTAGCAATGCACTTTTTCTTAAAGCCCTTTGCCATGCTGATGATGTTGGAAATGGAGTTCATCTCCTGCTCCGACATGCTATCGCCCACCTTCAGGCGGACGTAATCCGCATAATCCAAAAAGCTAAAATACTTTGGTGAAAATTGGAAATCATTAATTGCCAGCTTGTAGCCTTCTCCATGGTACTTTTTTACCAGAGGCATTGCCAGAGGATGAATGATCAAGTTGTCTTCCACCTGAATGACCACCTTATCTTTCTGGAACAGATGTGCGGTATTTCGAAAGAGTAGGGACGGCGTAAGAGTGATGAAAATCTGTTTATCCTTAAAAATTTTATGACTGTTATTCATAAAGAATTCCGATATAGCGTCAAGAGCTGCCGTTTCCGCCTGCTGATACAGATCATCGCTTCCACTCTGGAAAAAAAGCTCATAGCCTATGATTTTTTCCGTTTTTGCTTCTTTAATTGCCCGACGTACTACGCATTTGTCCATTCTTTCTCTCCTTCCTCAAGAAGACGGTCAATAACAGCTACCAGGTGTCCGATTTCCGGCTTTGACATCTGTTCGTCTGCTCCCAGGCTCTTGCCTTTGATTTCCATTTCTTTATTGATGAGAGATGAGAAAATAACCAACGGAATTTTCTTGAGCCTCGGATCGTCTTTTACCAGCTTCGTCAGTCTGTGTCCGTCCATTTCCGGCATTTCGATATCTGTAATGATCAGGCTTGCTTTTTCATACAGATCCTCATTATCACGGATAGTGCACAGGTAATCCCATGCTTCCTTGCCATTATTAAACTTTTTGAGATTTTGGTAGCCTGCTTTTTTAAGGGACTGTTCTACCATCATTCCCAGCAGCACGGAGTCCTCTGCAAAGAGGATCGTATGCTTTTTGTTTTCTGTACGCTGGCCTAAGGCTTCAATTTCGGACATCTGAATTCCCGTTTCCGGCGCCAGCTCTGCTGTGATTTTTTCAAAGTCCAAAATAGTGATGAGCTGGCTGTTGCACTGGGCAATACCCGTTGCAATACCATCATCATCCTCCCCGCGGTACAGGGTCTTATCTGGTTTTTGAATGTCCTTCCAGGAGATTCTCTGGATTCCCACTACCGCCTGGACGCGGAATGCGATGTTCAGCTTGTTAAAATTGGTTACAATAAACAAATCCTTTGGCTGCCGTTCCGTTTCCTTGCCTGTCAAATATCTGGGCAGATCCACTACAGTCAGGACAATGCCTCTCGGCTTGAAAATCCCTTCCACGCAATCGTGGGAATGCGGAATCGGTTTTACCGTATCCGACATCATAATTTCTTTTACTTTTGCAACATTAATACCGTAGGATTCACCATAAATAGTGAACTCCATAATTTCCATTTCATTGGTTCCTGATTCCAGTAAGATTTCTGTCTCAGCCATAGTTTTACCTCGCTTCCTGTATTCGGGGATTTAACAATTTTCTTTTACAGGATTATCTCTGGCTTTCCGATAATCCTGAGCTTTACTTCTCCTGTGGATACATCCATGAGCATCGTCCTGGCCGTTGTCCCGCCTACATCCTGCTTTTGTATCCGAATGCCTTCTTCTTGCATAACCTTTTTTACGCTTTCAGCATTCCTCTCTCCAATGTGTCCCAGAGCTCCTGCTGCTCCGCCGCCTGCAAACATCTGTGCGCCCCCGGCGATTTTGCATATATATCTATTTTTTCGTCCCCCAAAAGCGCCTAGCTTTCTAAGGGTTTCCTTAATCCCTGTATCTGCAAATTTATAAACACTTGAACTTTTGGCCCCGGTCGCTTCAGGGAGCATAATGTGAATGAGTGCGCCCAGCTTTATCATGGGGTCATAAATTGTAATACCTATACATGAGCCAAGGGCATGGGTGATTAAAACTCCTTCCTGCCTGGCTATCTTCATATCCGCAATACCTACTTTAATTTCCTTGCTATTCTTGTTGATCATATCCGCCCACCAGCTTATTCATCAATTTATTTAAAGATTCAATATCCGGAAGCATCAAGATGGTGCTGTCGTGTTTTTCGTTTCCCAGTATTAACTTACCATTAATCAACATCAGCTGATCGGTCTCATAGCCCAATTCTGCCATAGGTACGGCCAAAATCCCACCCAACATATTGACTGCAATCGCAGGTACGGATAAATGGATGTCCATGCCTGCCAATGTAGAAATAGCACTGGCATAAGAAGAAAGCATGATGTTTCCTACTTCGGTTAATACGGAGATTTCCATTTCATGAAGCTGGAAAAAGTTTTCAATTTCCTTTCCCAGTATGCGTTTTAAAACTGCATTAACAAAGTCCATCCGCAGAAGGAACAGCATCGTTCCCTTTACGTCCTCGCTCATCTGTACCAAAATTGCTGCAACAATATCTTCCGGCCCGCCCAGATGATCGATGGCATCATTAAATTCTTTAATCTGGATTTCCGGTACGGTCATTTTGATGGTGTCACCTACCAGTGCAGAAAGGGCTGTTGCAGCGCTTCCTGTACCAATACTACCGATTTCACGCATCACATCCAGGGCCATACCATCCAATTCTTCATAACTTTTAATACTCATATGTTGTTCCTTCCTGGTTTATTCCCGGTTTCATTCACCGCTCGCCCTGTATTCATCAGCCTCGCAGGCTGTTGATGGTCTGCTCTACTTCATCGGAGGTCTGGACCATTTTCAGTGCATAGGAATATGCCCTTGATGCCTGAATGACTTTTGAATATTCCTCTGCCAAATCCACATTGGACATTTCCAGGTATCCGGAACGCAGCCTCGGACTCTCCACTAAAAGAGGCGGTCCATTTTTAGGAACAGGGGAAAATTCGTTATCCCCTACAGAAAGCATCCCGTCTGTATTAGCAAAGGTTACCACTAACGGGTCCACGGCAGCCTTTCCATCTACTACCCGGATGGGATTTCTGTTTGCGTCCAGTACCAGCTTTCCTGCATCCGTAATCAGATACATACCATTTGTCCTTACTGAGGCGGAAAAGTGCCCGTCCCTTGTGTATGTAATGTCGCCTGATGCCGGATCCTGAAGTACAAAGAAGCCTTCGCCCAAAATCGCATAATCCATTGGCTGATAGGTCGGTACTGCAGCTGTTGGTGAAACATCCACATCTGTCCTCTCCACCATCATTCCGGTTCCTGCTTTGAGTCTGGTAAGATCCTCTTCCGGAGCTCTCATATTGTAATACATCAGATCCAGAAAAGCGCCGCTTTTCATTTTGTAGCCCGATGTATTCAAGTTGGCAATATTATTTGAAAGAATATTCATATGCTCCTGATGCGATCTTACACCGCGTGCTGCTGTCCAAAACGAAGTATCCATTCAGTTCCCTCCTTTACGTTTATCTGTGTTCTTTTTTCTTTAAGCTGGCCCCAGTTCCGATACGATCTTTGCAATAAGCTGATCATACGTTTTCATAATCTGGGAAGAGCTCTGCAGGGCTCTCTGTCCGCTCATCATATTGACCATTTCCTTAACTGCGTCTACGTTGGAATTTTCCAGCGCGCTGTTTACCACCTTTGCGTCGGTGGCATCCCTTGCGCCTCCATTTGGCGCTACGAATACGTTTCCAGTCTCTTTAATGAGCTGCGCGTCATAATCCTGAAAGTCCACAATCCGCAGTGTGCCGTAGCGGCGGTTTCCGTCTTCGCTGTAAATGGTGCCATAGGAGTCTACTTTTATTTTGTCTGTACCGAGCCTGATGGGGCCGTTTTCTCCCAGTACCCGTCCGATAGTCGGCAGATACAGATAGCCCTGATCATCTAAGGTAAAGGATCCGTTTCTCGTATAGACGGTTCCATTCTGACCCTGGATGCAGAAAAATCCATCGCCCGAAATGGCAAAGTCAAGAGCTCTTCTGGTAGGGCCATAGCTGGCAGTCGTATAGTCGGTTACCGTTTCATCGGAAGCCCGTATCATTGCCATTGTGCCTATGGGATAGGCGTTTGTCTTGTCCTTGTTTCCAATTCTCGACATGAGCACCTCCCGAAAGGTGGTCGCCATGTATCGGTCGCTCCGAAAGCCCGGAGTGTAAACATTTCCCATGTTGTTACTGATTACATTAAGATTCCGGTTTTGGGTCAGCATACCGGATGTTGCGTTATAAAACCCCTGAAACATTCCTCATTCTCCTTTCCTCTCTGGCTTGAGCTGTAGCTCGTTTTCCATATAGTCCTTCAGTTTGCCGATTGCTGTCGCATGAATCTGAGAGACTCTTGGTTCACTGACTTCCATGATCTCGGCTATTTGCTTCATATTTAATTCATCCACATAGTACAGGGAAATCACCATTTGCTCCTTTTCCTTTAACACCCGTATTCCGGCTGTAAGGACGGATTTAAATTCCTGTTCTAAAAAGGATTCCTCCGGCTGTTCGCCAACAATGTCGGATGGAATTGCCACCGGCTGTTTGTTCTCGGTTGCTCCATCTAACATCATATCTAATGATACCACAGAAAACAAATTAATTTTCGAATTTATTTCACGAAATTTATCTGTTGTTACGCCAAGGCGCTCCGCAATCTCGTGTTCCTCTGGCATCCGCCCCTTTTCTGCGGATAATTCCTCAATAGCCTCCTGGATCATTTTGGCATTGCGTCTAGTGCTCCTGGGTATCCAATCCTGCTTTCTGGCAAGATCGATAATCATTCCCCGAATCCGTTTGGATATATAGGTTTCAAACTTTACATTTTTTTCTGGTTCAAATTTGTCAATGGAATTCATCAGCATAATTACGCCTTCACTGATAATATCATCCATCTGGGCAAAACTCAGGTACACATCCCGCATCCGAATTGCCGCGCTTTTGATGATGTACAGATACCGCAGCACCAGTTCCTGTTTCACTTCAAGGGAGCCGGTTTTGCCGTACTGCTCAAAAAGCTCTTCATTTGATTTGTCAAGAAACTGTCTGTTGGGTTCCATCTCCATATCGCATCCCTGCCTTATCTCACGATTGTGTAATATTGCCTACTGCCTGGATCTGCACATTGCTCGAAATTTCATTAAAGGAAAGTACATAGATACCTGGGTAAAATGGCTCCAGCATGCGGTAAACGTATACACGAATCACTTGACTGGTGAGGATGACCGGATCCTGTGACAGCTCGCTGAACTTTTTCAGCTCTTCGCCGATCTGTTCGATTACGTGCTGCATCACATCCGGGCTCAGGGCAAGGTATACGCCCTGTTCACTCTTTGCCATGCTCTCTACCATCTGTTTCTCCAGATTTGCATCTAAAGTAAGTACTCTCATCTGCCCGCCTGTACAGAACTTCCTTGTAATAGTCCGCTTCAGTGCCATACGAACCTGTTCAATTACGGTTGTAATATCACTTCCCGCAGCAGCGCAGTCGGAAACGGTTTCCAAAATCGTTTCCATATCCTTGATTGGAATTCCTTCCTTGAGAAGACTCGTCAGTATCTTCTGCAGGTTTGCATAAGTTACAATGGTCGGAACTGCCTCTTCCACCAGTTCCGGCGATGTCTTCTTGAGGCTTTCCACAAGCTGAACCACTTCCTGGCGGTTAAGAAGCTCGTGGGCGTGCTGACGGATTGTCTCCGATAAATGAGTCAGCATTACCGATAGCGGGTCAATAACCGTATATCCGTAGATTTCCGCCAGTTCTTTGTTTTCCGGCAGGATCCATTTACTCGGTATACCGTATGCCGGCTCTACTGTTTCAATTCCGTCTATCTCAGCTGTAGGTGAAACAGGCTCTAATGCCAGATAGTGATCCACCAGAATTTCGCCTCTTGCCACTTCTTCGCCCTTCACCTTTATCACGTATTGGTTTGTATTGAGACTGGAGCTGTCCCGCAGCCGCACGGAAGGAATGACAAATCCCATTTCCTGCGCGTACTGCCGCCTGAAGATGACGATACGGTTGAGCATCTTTCCTCCGCTGGATTCATCCACCAGAGGAATCAGGCTGTAGCCGAATTCCATTTCAACGGGCTCAACTCCAATCAGGGAGTACACATTGTTGATATCCTTATAAAAGTCTTCTTCGGTCTGGGGCTGTTCTTCCCCTACCCCGCTCACATCCTGGGCAGTTGCCATAGCCAGTTCTTTGGCCTCTGTCTGCATCCTCCGCATGAGGATGAGTCCACCGAAGATGAGGATGCAGGATATGACGATGAGCTGGAACTTAGGCATCCCTGGAACCAGGGTCAGCACCAACAGCACGCCGCCGGTCATCATGATGGTCTTTGGCTGAGCCAGGAACTGCCTGGAAACGTCTTCATTGAGACTTCCCTCAGATACAGCTCTTGTTACGATCATGCCCGTTGCCGTGGAAATCAGCAGGGCCGGGATCTGGGATACCAGTCCGTCTCCTACGGTTGCGATGGAGTAGACGGAAAGTACCTCGGTAAGTTCCATGCCGCCGGAAATCATACCGATTGCACAGCCTCCGATGAGGTTGATGGCGGTGATGATCAGGGACATGATAGCGTCTCCCTTTACGATCTTGGTAGCACCATCCATAGCGCCATAAAAGTCCGCTTCTTTTTGTATCTTTTCGCGGCGTTCCTTTGCTTCCTGTTCGTTGATGAGGCCGGAACTGAGATCCGCGTCGATTGCCATCTGTTTACCCGGCATTGCGTCCAGTGTGAATCTCGCTGCAACTTCGGCAACTCGCTCCGCGCCTTTTGTAATAACCAGGAATTGAACCAGCATGATAATCAAAAATATGATAAATCCAACGATTACGTTCCCCTGCAGAACAAAATCTCCAAAAGATTTGATGACCTGCCCTGCTGCACCGGAATTGGTCAAAATGTTACGGGTGGAAGATACGTTGATCCCCAGCCGGTACAGCGTGGTAATCAGCAGCAGGGAGGGGAATATGGAAAATTCCAGCGCTCCTGTTATGTTCATGCTGATGAGGAGTATAATCATTGAAAGCGATATGTTTATGATAATCATTACATCCAGGAAAAATGGATTTAATGGAATAATCAGCAGTAAGACGATGACTACTACAAAGAGCGCCACCGTATTATTCATAATTTTTTTCATTTCACTCCGTCTTTCTTAGTTATGCCTGTTAGTTAAGCCTGCTATTGTTTGTCTGCTGAGGGTTCTGAACGCCCTCTTTTCCATTGAGCTTATATACGTATACGAGAACCTCCGCAACTGCGCTGTAGTATTCAGCCGGAATTTCCTGGCCGATCTCCGTGGTGGCAAAGATTCCTCTTGCAAGCGGCTTATTTTCTACAACTGCAACCTGGTTTTCCTCTCCTACGCTGATGATGCGCCGGGCCAGCTCATCCTGTCCCTTTGCCAGGAGCACAGGTGCATTGTCGTTATCCATGTCATAGCGCAGCGCTACGGCAAAATGGGTCGGGTTTTTAATAATAACATCCGCATCCGGCACAGACTGCATCATTCTGGATCTCGCCCTCTGCCTCTGGATTTCTTTTATCTTTCCTTTTATCTGCGGATTACCTTCTGTCTGTTTGTACTCTTCCTTTATATCATGCTTTGACATCTTGATGTTGCGCTCGTATTCCCATCTCTGATACATATAGTCAAAGACCGCGATGACCAGAAAGACCAGGCACAGCTTGAGCACCATTTCCATTACAAGATTCAATATATACGCCATGGACATCTTGGCATCCATATCCATTGTCCTGGCAATCGAAATAAAGTCGGATTTTAATATGGTGTACATGATGGCCGCCATGACGATAATTTTGAGCATACTTTTCAGCAGTTCTACCAGATTTTTGAGGGAAAACATTTTTTTGATTCCCTTCAGCGGGCTGAGTCTGCTGAACTTAGGCTGCATACTTTTGCGCGAGAACAGAAATTTCGTCTGAACTCCTGTGCCCAGTATTCCCAGCATCATGCAGATAAGCATAATGGGGATCAGACATCTTGCAGCTGTCATGGCAAAATCCTGGCTGAGCCTCTGTAGAGTTCCCATGGAAGTCTCGGTAGCGCTTCCCGCCATATTTACCATTGATACCATAAAAGAGCTGGTGGATTCCACAATGCCGGGAAACAGCAGCTTTAATGAGTAGAATGCCCCGAATACAAAAACAACGCTGACAACATCCTTGCTAAAAAAGACATTACCTTCCTTTCGCTCGTCCCGTCGTTTTTTGGGGGTCGCTTTTTCGGTTTTTTCTTCTCCGCCTCCACCCGCCAAGCTTCTCACATCCTTTTATGGGTCATGTTCTTTTTGCTGTAACTTGAGGCTGCTCGGAGAATTTTGCCCGGGCCCTGCCTTACTTATCTAAATGGTGGTCAGCGCGTGCTGAACCGCCTTCATCATTTCCGAAATTATGGTTCCCAGGTAATCTGCCACCGGCGATGCCAGGAACATCAATATGCAAAATCCCAGAAGGATTTTAAGCGGGATATCCAGGATAAACAGGTTGATCTGAGGAATAATCTTCATCAGTATGCCTACTCCAATATCCAGAACCAGCACAATCCCCACAACAGGGAACGCCAGTCTTACTGCCAGCAGAACGCATTTATAAAAAATCTCCAGCATGTTTCCCGCAGCTTCTGTCCCAAAAGCGATTTCCCCGTAGGGGACAATGTCTGCTGATGTAACCAAAATATCCATCAAAGCTAGGTGTCCGTCTACTGCAAAGAAGAGCAGCATAAAAAACATGTTGAGGATATTACCAGTCAGGGCTATCTGCACGCCGTTTTGCGCATCATAGGTACTAGCCATACCAAGCGCCATGGAAAAGTCGATAATCGATCCCGCATACGTAACTGCAAATGCGAAAAGCTGCATGACAAACCCCAGCAAATATCCGATGAGAAGCTCCTTGAACAGCAACACCCCAAATTCAATGGGCGAGGCAATATCGGGAATTGAGCTTTCTGGTGCAACCGAAAAAATCAATATAGTAAGCCCCAGCGCCAAACCTGTCTTGGCCATGGCCGGAATGTTGCGCCTGCCAAAAATCGGGTTCAGGAATATAAATCCGGACATCCGCATCTGAATCAGGCAAAAAAGCATGAATTCCTGCGTTCCTGCAATCAGCATATGCTACTCCTTACCCTGCCATCAGGACAAATATCCTGGCCATAAAATCCTGCAGAGTCTGAAGCATGGTACTTCCCGTCATAATCAGCATCAGGCCGATTACGATAAGCTTTGGTACAAAGGTAATCGTCTGCTCGTGGATCTGTGTCGCTGCCTGAAGTATGGAAATCAAAACTCCTACCAACATGCTGACGATGAGTACCGGGCCTCCCAGCTGGACGGCCAGAATAAAAAAGTCATACATTAAATCTGTAACTTCAGCTGATGTCATCTCTAACCTCCGTTGTCACTAGTTGAATCCGTTTACAATGGACTGGAATAAAAGTTCCCACCCATTTACCGTTACAAATAGAAGAAGTTTGAACGGCAAGGCAATGGTCGCGGGTGGAAGCATGATCATACCCATTGACATGAGCACACTGGCCACAATGACATCGATGAGCAGAAAGGGAATAAAAATCAAAAATCCCGCCATGAAGCCTTTTTTCAGTTCACTTGTCATAAACGACGGAACGATTACAGAAAGCGGGAGTTCTTCTATATTCTCTGGTTTTTCTATATCTGCCAGTTCCATAAAAAGGTTGACGGAACTGACTTCCGTCTGCTTTAACATAAACTGCTTCATGGGAACCTGCGCTCGTTCGAGAGCCTGTTCCTGGGTTATCTCCCCCTCTATATAAGGCTGGTATGCCTGCTCGTTAATATCATCAAAAACAGGACGCATGATGAATATCGTCAAAAATAGTGCGATACCAATGAGCACCATGTTGGGAGGTGTCTGCTGTATACCCAGAGCGTTTCTGGTAAAGGAAAGAATGATGATGGTCCTCACAAAGGAAGTCATCATAATCAGGAGTGATGGCAGTACCATAACTGCCGTCAGCATCGCCAGAATCTCTAAGGTTGGTACGCCATTCCCATTTATGTTAATCAAAGAGTTAGTGTCCATTTTTTTTCTTCCCTCTCCCAATCTTGTCCATCAATTCCTTGAAGTCAGGATATGGTTTTTCCTCTGTATCGGGATCTTCAAACGGAATCAAATCCTCTTCGTCCACTTCGGATAAGAGAGAGATCTGTGAGGCTGTAATCCCTATCAGAAAAAAGCGAGTTCCGATCTGCACAATAGCAGCGCTGCGATCTCTTCCCATTACAATCTGATCCCGTATCCTCATACAGCCGGAACGAGCTTTTAAGCTCACGCCTCTTCCAATAAATTTTGTAGATACATATGCCAGGTACAAGATCAATGCAACAATAATCAATGTACCTATAGCTGTAAAAATCCCCTTTGCCATTCAGACACCCCTACTGCGGTTCCACGATAATTTCTTCCTGAAGGATCTCCGTAATGCGGACACCAAAATTATCTTCCACAACAACTACATCGCCCTTTGCGATGCATTGGCCGTTTACAAAGACATCCACCTGCTCCCCTGCAAGTTTGTTGAGTACGACCAGAGAACCCTTATTCAGTTCTAAAATATCTCTTACCAGCTTTTTGGTGCGCCCTATCTCCACAGAGATGTCCAGAGGAACACCCATGATAAGATCCAGGTTTGCGTCCGGATCCAGTAACGCCTCATCACCCTCCAGGTTGGGGGAAGGCATGGGATTGACTTTTATCTGCCTTGGCGCGGCCGATGCCTTCTGCATACTCTTCAGCTGCTGCAGCTCCTGCTGCTGCAGTTCCATTTGCTGACGCATCATTTCCAGCATCTGCTGCATCATCATAGTGTTTGCACCCATTGCTGCCGGATCCATAGCCGCCGGTGCTGCCGCCATTGCTGGCTGCTGCATTTGAACTGGCTGTGGAGCAGCGGCAGGCGCTGCTGGTGCAGCCGGCTGCGGCGCTGGAGCCTCAGGCTGTGCGGCCGCTGGCTGTGCAGGTGCTTCGGGTGCTGCTGATCCAGCCAGTAGTTTTTCGATTTCCTCCTGGGACATGACTCCGCCGCCTCCAGCATCTGCCGCAGGTTCTGGCTCTGGTGCGGCAGGTGCTTCGGGTTCCGCTGATCCAGCCAGTAGTTTTTCGATTTCCTCCTGGGACATGACTCCGCCGCCTCCGTCTGCTACTGCAGCACTATCAGCTGAATCTGCTGTCGGAGCCGGTTCAGGCTCTGCCTCTGCTCCATCCTCGCTCACCAGAGTGCCTTCCGGGAAGAATCCCGATACCAGATCTTTTGCAAGCGCGGTAGGCATGACATTGAGGAATTCGCTTTCCATTTCATCCCCGATCTGCAGATTAAAGCGAACCACTACCATCGGATCCTCGTTAGCAAAGTATTTATCTACAAACTGATCCGAAGATTCTACTTCAAAAGAAACAGGCGTAGAAATATTAACGGTCCTTGCGAAGAGTTCTGCCAGCGCTGTAGAGGACGCACCCATCATCTGATTCATGATCTCACAGATCGCACTGATGTTCATTTCATTCAGCTCAAACTCTTCATCTGGAATCTCCATGCCCATCATCTTTTCGACAATGAACTTTACATCCCCCCGTTTGAGCAGCATGACGTTACTTCCGGTAAGACCCTCTACATATGTAATTTCAACTCCTACTGCAGGTTCAAGATTATCAATTTCAAATTCGTCTCTGCTTTTTATCTGCACAATAGGGGTCGTAATATCTACCCTGGCGTTCAACATCGTCGATGCGGCTGTTGCCGATGCTCCCAGACTGATATTTAGTATTTCACCGATTGCATCTATTTCCATAGATGACAGCTTCGTTTTGCTCATTCCATTATTCTCCTTATGGCAATATTTAACCTTTTGTCTGAGTTATAAAATTATTTGCCTAGCTCCAAGGCTTTTTGCGCCATTAGTTTGATCGCATTGAACGCTGTAATGTTTGCTTCATACGATCTGCTTGCCGCCATACTGTCTGTAATCTCTTTTACCATATCAATATTGGGCATACGGACATATCCATTCTCATCTGCATCAGGATGATCCGGCTCATAGACTGCTTTTAATTCTGTTTCATCATCCAGAATCTGTGTAGCCTGCACGCCTGCGTGGGTCTGCACAGATTTCCCCGCCATAGTCCGGCTCAGAACTTCCCGGAAAGAATCATCCTTTGCCTGCAACACGATCATTTTCCTGCGGTAGGGTCCTCCGCTTTCTGTTCTGGTCGTCTCTATATTGGCGACATTTTCAGCAGCTACATCAAGCCGCATGCGCTGTGCGGTCATTCCCGATGCGCTAATATTTAAAGAACTTAAAAATGACATAATTTATCTCCCTATACTGCCTTGTCTTTACTGTCTGCACTATCCTACGATAGAGCTTACTGTTTTTAGGACACGATCCGCTTTGAATGGCTTTACGATAAAGTCCTTTGCCCCCAACTTAATCGCTTCAATTACCATGCTTTCCTGCCCCATTGCAGAACACATTACAACATTGGAGCCCGGGTTTTCCTGCTTAATCGCTTTCAGTGCCTCCAAACCGTCCATATTGGGCATAGTAATATCCATGATAACCAGATCTGGGCTGAGTTCTTTGAACTTTTCTACTGCATCAGCGCCGTCTACGGCCTCATACAGATCTGTATATCCACCCTTTGTCAGTGTGTCCTTTACCATCATCCTCATAAAAGCAGCATCATCTACGACTAATATCTTCGCCATGTTTTTAACCTCATTTCCTTTCATTTTTATTTTCTTTTAATAGAAATTTTTGATTCTGTTCCGTTATTCCTGTACAGCTTCCTGCTGCACAGGCTCTTCTGCCGGCTCGCTCTGCATATCAACTGCAGTTCCGTCTTCCATAGCTTCCAGGCTGGCATCTGGTAAACTGTTCTTGTCTTCTTCCTGATCAAGCCTGTTTTTGATTTTAATAGCAACATTCTTTTTGTGAACGCCTGCTTTCGCTTCAAACCATGGCTCCTTATCCACATAAACGGATAGACTGGAGTCCTTTGATTTGTTGAGATCCAGCACATCGCCAACCTTCAGGCCTACTACATCCCTCATGCTGACTTTTGCTTCTCCCAAATCGGCGCGGACTGTGAGTGCGGAGTCCTTGATCTTGCCCAAAATGGCCTCCCTGGTCCGCTCTCTGTCGTGAGCATAATCGCTCTCAATCTGCTTGCCGCGTTCAATGATAGAGAATATACTAGTAAGCAGAGTCCCTGGAATGCAAATGGTAATAATACCTTCCACATCCTCCATCTTTACTTCCAGCAAAATAATTGCTATAGGCTCATCCAGACTGATATCCTGAAAGAGACTCGGATTTTCTTCCAGTCTCTGAGCTCCCATCTCCAATTTTATATAATTGCTCCACGCTTCCTTCGTACCTCCCAGAATATATCCTATGATTTTCCGGTACAGCACCAGTTCCATATCGGTATATGTGTACAATGCATCAATGTCTCGATCCGATCCAAGACCTCCCAGCATTCGGTCGATCATATTAACCATCAAAATCTGATTAATATGGACGATGAGGGGCGGATTCTTTGACTCATCCGGAAGCTGTAAGTCACAAAGCATTATAATATCACTGTCACTCAGTCCGTTGCTGAATTCATAGTACCGCTGTTCTTCCACTGTCATAACTGACATTTCACTGCTGACTCTCAAAATTCCATTGATTCTCGAAGAAACGATCCTGGTATAGTTATCATAAATACCCTGAACTAACTTTAAACGATCCTTTGTAAACTTTTTCGGACTATAAAAGTCGTATTTCCGGTATTCCGGTTTTTTCTTCTCCTGGAACTCTTCCTTTTCGCCGTCAGAGCTGTTGTTCATGGAGTTGAGAAGCGCATCAATCTGACTTTGTGATAATACTTCAGCCATACCTACTCCATGCCCCCTTTTCCTTTGCTCTACTGTTCATTTCTGAATGCCTTTCTATTTTATTCCAGTTTTCTGGTGTCTTGCCTCTTGCGCTCTTTTCCTCTGGTACACTGTGCTCTACACTACTCCTTGGATTTTTCAGAGCTATCATCCTTTGGATTGTTCTGTTCAACTGCCTTTGCAGCTTCCTTACCGTATACTTCTTCATAATACTCGTTAAGGCTTTTCTGCGCAGTTCCCTTTTCCAGAATTAAAATTTCAGCACGCCGGTTCTTCTGCCTTCCGCTTCTCGTCTTAAAAGTGGCGATAGGGTGGAACTGTCCGTACCCTTCTGACACCAAGTTTGCCGGATCTACCAGGTTCTTATGCTGAATATATGCAACAACATTGCCTGCACGCAGCGCAGAAAGACTCCTGTCAAAATCAATATTATTCGGTTTATCCGGCTCTGCCTGAGAGGTATGTCCCATTACGTGAATTGCCTCTATATATTCAACTGCCGGCTTTGTCGCTCTTGCGAAGCCGTCCAGAACCTTTTTCCCTTCTTTCCTCAGGACAGGGCTGTCTCCGTCAAAGAACACGTTATCCCTGTAGGAGATAAACGTATAGCCTTCCCCATCAACAATTTTAACGCTGTCCTCTACGCCCAGCTCTTTCATTTCCTGTACCAGGCCCTCGTATAGTTCATCAAAGGCCTTATCGGATTGGATACTTCCCGGTACATCTTCCTGCCCCGGTTCAATCTCTGTGTCCTGAACTACCTGGCTGACTTCCTTAGCATTGGGATTCAAACTTTTGACCAGATTTTGCCATTTCACCTGATCTACCGATGATATTGCAAACAGCAGAACGAAAAAGCAGAGCAGGAGGGTAACCATATCGCCATATGTATCCTGCCAGTTGGCGCCGCCGCCGCCCTTTTTTTTATTAATTTTCATAAAAAGGCTGCTCCTTTCCCTATTCCTGTCTTACTTAGTCTTTCCCTTTTGATTTCTTCGACTTCTTTTCTTTGCCGCCTCCGCCGCCGCCTTCTGATTCAAGCAGCAGTGCTTGCTGTTTGGACGACAGGGAAGATACAAGCCGTTCCTTTAAGGATTTTGGGTTATCGCCTGCCTGTATTCCTAAAACGCCGTCTATAATGATCTGCCTGTATAAAATTTCTTCTGTATTTCGAATGTCCAGTTTTTTCCCAATAGGAGTAAAAATCAGGTTGGCAAAAATTACGCCGTACAGTGTTGTAACAAGGGCTACACTCATGTTTTGACCGATTGTATCCGAGGCTCCTTCTGAAAGGTTCAGGCCCTTTAACATGTTGATCAGTCCAACCAAGGTACCCATCATACCAAATGCAGGTGCAAAAGCAGCTCCTTTCTCGTAAATGGCGGCTTCTTCCGCATGACGCTCCGCCATACTTTCGACTTCCGCCTCCAGAACTTCTTTTACCTTTTCTGCTTCTACCGCATCGACGATGAGCATGATGCTTCGTTTGAAGAAAGGGTCTTCCAATTCATTCGCTTTTTCTTCCAGAGCTAACAGCCCATTCTTTCTCGCAAGCTGGGCAAATTCAACCAGGGATTCAATGAGCGGTCCCGGCTGATGCTTTCCGCCTGAAATAACGAGCTTGAAGTGCTTTGGAATATTTTTCAGTGTACTCAGTGGGAAGCAGGCAACAACAGCTGCCAGTGTTCCGCCGATTACAATGAGAAGACTGGGCAAATCCCAGAAGTTTCCCAGGCTACCACTGGAAAGACAGCCTCCTACAAAGACTCCAAAGCCAATTACAATACCTAATATAGTCGTAATATCCATAGTGCGATCTAAGCCTCCCCTTCAGTACCCTTGTGGAAAGATCTCAGAAAGTCCAGAACCTTCCGTTGTACTTCATCTTTATTTTCACTTACAATATGAAACTTACCATTCATCATGATGATTTTGGATTCCGGAATCAGCTCAACGTATTCAATCTGAAGTGCATTAATTATGATGGTCTCACCGTTGAGCTTTGTCAGTTCTACCAACTCTGTTTCCTCCTTCTTTCAGGGGGCCGCCCGGGCAGGCGGCCCTTCTGTACATCCTTATCTTAAATCAAATGTTATCTCTTATCGCTTCATGTTTACAAGCTGCTCAAGCATTTCGTCCGTAACTGTGATAACTTTTGTGTTGGCCTGGTAGCCTCTCTGCGCCTTGATCATCTCGGAGATTTCGATGGCCAGGTCTACGTTTGCCATTTCCAGATAGCCGCTGAGGATCTTACCTACGGCTTCGGAGCCAGCTTCCATCGGTGTTACATCACCTGCATTGTCGCCGATACCGTATAAATAACCGGCATCCTGCTCCAGGCCGTTGGGATTTTCAACATGCGCAACCGCTATTTTACCGATAACCCACGGCTTGCTATTCTCGTCAATGCCCACAATCGTTCCGTCCTGTCCAATGGTATAGGACTGTATTTTCAATCTCTCACTCTGTTGGTCATCAATGCCAAACTGAGCGCCGTCATTTGCCACCGTTGCTGCAGGAATACGAATCGGTTGAAGTGGTCTCGGATTCTGGTCACTCTGAATTGGGCTCACAAAGGTTGGCTCGGTTGTCGTAGTATTGCCATTATTATCAGTTGTCGTCGTTGATTGTGTCAGACATCTGTATCCATAAACATAATTACCTTGATCATCTACCAGATATCCATTGTTATCAATATTAAAAATTCCTACTCTGGACAGAGAAACTCCTTCACCCTTTATGTTGTTTGAAATTCCAGACTGTCCTGCATCAGTAGCATGGAACGGTCCGACGATAAAGAAAGACGGTCCATTGATCATGCAGTGAAGCCCGTTTCCAGTCGGGCTCCAGCTTCCTGTTGTAAAGTCCGTAGAAATGGATGCCATATTTACACCAAAACCCAGCTGTGATGTATTCATACCGCCGGAATAACCATTTGCAGCAGTCCCTCCAGACCCTTGTATACTGTTCTGGTACATGGCATCAGCAAAGTTGGCGCTTCTGGATTTGTAGCCCCAGGTGTTAACATTGGCCATGTTGTTACTGATTACGTCCAGCTTGGACTGATGGGAACGCAGCCCGGTAATTGCAGCGTACATTGATTTAACCATATTTGCTTACTTCCTTTCTGTTCTTATCCTTATTTCGGATGTTTGTTTTACTTTTTTTACTGTCTTATGCTAGTTCTCTGCACACACTTTTGCGTGCATCTGCCGTTTCCTGCGGGATCAATCGGATCCTGCAGGTTCACCTCCAAATATGGTCCGGTTACATCAAAACGGCACTGTCGATGTTCGTAAAAATATTGTTTTTCATTTCCTGTTCCGTCATCGTAGTGATTACGATATTGTTTGGAACATTTACGATAAACGCACCTTGCGTTCCGATAATGACGGTATCCTTCGCGCCTTTTTCCCTGGCCTTTTGAACTGCCTGGTTCAGACTTGCCATCATATCATCGGATACTTCTATTCCTCTCTGGCGAATCCTGGTTTCCGCGTGCTTTGAAAATTGAACACTGGTCCTCTGGATTTCTTCCTGCATTAAATCTGCAAATCCGGTCTTTTTTGTCTTTTCCTGTATGGCTGTATCGTGCCGGAGCCTGAGAGATTGTACGTCAGATAATTGTGTTACATTTTTAATTGCCATAACTGCCACACTTTCTGTTTCTGCGGCTTAAAGGTTACGCTTTGTCTGTATTGTCCGTACCTTCTCCGCCGTCATTTCCGCTTCCGCCTTCACCCTCTATCGGATCCTTGGGCTTTTCGGTAGAATCATCCTTATCACTCTTTGGAATCTCACCGATGGAAACAACCTGATTGATGTGGTAAGCCTTATCGCCGATAAAGATTATCGGGTTGTCGCCTAATACAACACCTGTTACAACGCCGGTTTTATCCCCGGTATACATTCCCTGGCTGTCAATCTCTGCCACAGTAACCTCTTTGCCGATCATGGAAGATGCATAGCTGGTCATGTTCATGGAGCTCATCTCAGTGATGGCCTGAATCATCTGGGTCTGCACCATACTTGCCATCATTTCCGAAGTGTCCATGGGATTGTCGGCGTCCTGATATTTCAGCTGTGCCGCAAGCAGGGTGTAAAAGTCCATCGTAGAGAGACTCTTATTGGTACCGGTTGGAATGCTTTCCGCACGGTAATCCGAATTACTTCCGCTAATTGGTCCTACTGCCATTTTTCTTCACTCCTTTACCTTTTGAATTTTTGTTTTTTTAGCAGCGTCTGTTACTGGGCCAGCCCTAGTCTCAGCTGCTGCAGGAAGCTCTGCGCTTCGTCGTTTTCGTCATTCTGGTTTTCTGACTGCTGCTCCTGCTGTTCGTAGCCGCCCTTATTTTCCTGTTCTGCCTGCTGCTGCAGGTAGTCGGACTGTGGATGCTCTACGACCACAACCGTATTATTTCCGGTATGCTGCTCTAAAATGTTTCCCAGATTTCTGGCATTCTGAGAGATCAGCTCCATGGTCTTTTCGTTTGTGCACATGATGGAAACCATAGCTCTGCCGCTTTCATAAGCCACTTTGATTGCCATTTTTCCCAAATTTGCCGGTTCCAGCCAGATTTCAAATTCTGTCCTTCCCTTAGCCATATTTTCTGCCATAGTCTGAGACAGCTTTTGAATTCCTGCCTTCACATCACTCATGTCTACCGTCTGCTGTGGGGCGGGAGTTGGTACTTCAAAGGATGCCTGCCTGCTCACCATGTCCTGGCGAATGGTTTTGGACATATCTGCAAGGTTTGTATCCTTTACTTCTGTCTGAACCTGCTGCTTTTCTTCGCTCGGTGTTATGGGTTTAATTACAGCTGCCTCCGGAGCCTTTTCGCTTTGAACAGCAGTTTCTGCATTTACTACAGGAGCGGCTGCTTTGACTTCTGTCTGAGGCATTGTCTCCTTCAGTGCTTCATTTGCTGCTGCAGGAGCGGCTTTGCTCACCTCAATCGTCTGCTGAAACAAGGCTGGATTTTTCACATCTCCTGTTTGTACCGGTGCCTCTGCAGCTGCCTGTGGAACCATTACCGGCTCTTCCATAAGAGCTGTGTTTTCAAGCCCCTCAATAACAGGTGCCTTTGGAGTCTGAACAGGCATCTCCTCCGTCACCATCTGCTCCAGGTAAACATTTTGGATCACCAGCGGAACAACGGCTGCTGCTGCCTGATTATCTGCCGCATCGGCTGCCGGCTCCTTCACATCGGTCGGTTTTTCCGATACTGGTTTGTCAGCTGCCTGTGTTTCGCTTTCCGTTCCCTTTCCCTGTGAGAGCTCCTTGCCCAGGGCCTTTGAAAAAGTATCGTCTTTTCCGGATTTATCCGAAGTGCTGTGATACTCCGTCTTCTGTGGCACGGATGTCTGCAGGTAAGGGATTGCGTTGTTTGCCTGCATCGTTTCTTTCACCTCCTTTTTATAAAATTATCTATAGTAATCTGCTGCTGCAGGATTACCCGCTCTTAAAAATATATTATACCGCATGATACTTGCTGTTTGCAACAAACTCTTCAATAAATCTTTCTTCATCTTTTTGAATAGCGAAATTGTGCTCACTCAGCTTTTTTTCTTTCAGCATATCAATAGAAGTTCGTTCTTTCTTGGCCTCAATAACCTGATTTCGTTTTTCTTCTTCTTTTTGATGAAGCACTGCCAGCATTTCTTTTTGCTGTCGTATCCTCTGGCTATCGCCGCCCAGATACTCCTGATATACCATCAGCTCGCTGATTCTGCATCCGTTTTGCTTGACATTTTCAAGCCCCTCTACAAAGTACTGGTGCTGGGCTTCCATTTCTTTAATTTCTTCTTCTTTTTGTGCTACAGCTCTGACGGCACCGGCATGTTCGGTGCGCAGATTATCTTCAATCTGGATTTTATAATCCAATACTTTATCTAATGAAAATGAAAATTTTTTCACTTTCTTTCCCCTTTTATCTGGTGTACGAACCGTACACTGCTTCTTACTGTATGATCTGCTGCAGTGCGCTCCAGGTCTCGTCTTCTGCAAACTGTTCTTCGATCCCCTGCATGAGGAAGGATTGAACCTGATCATTTTTGGATATAGCGTAGTCAAGCTTTGGGTTCGTTCCTGCCTTGTATGCGCCGATGGAAATCAGATCTTCATTTTGCTCATACAGGCTGAGAATATCCCTCAGCTTGGATGCCTGCATTCTCTGCTCCGGCGAAACGATTTCCGTCATAAGACGGGAAATACTGGCATTTACATCAATTGCCGGAAAGTGGTTGGCATTTGCCAGCTTTCTACTGAGGACAATATGGCCATCCAAAATACCCCGGACCGTATCTGCGACTGGCTCGTTTGTATCATCGCCTTCTACTAATACTGTGTAAACTCCTGTAATAGAACCTTTTTCAAAATTTCCGCTTCGTTCAAGAAGCCTTGGAAATTCCGCGTAAATGGAAGGCGTATAGCCTCTTGCAACGGGCGGCTCTCCCGTTGCAAGGCCGATTTCCCTCTGAGCCATTGCAAATCGTGTCAAAGAGTCCATCATCAGCAGGACATCTTTTCCCTGGTCTTTAAAATACTCCGCAATGGTTGTTGCAACCATCGGGCATTTCATTCGCAGCATAGCAGGCTGGTCGGAAGTCGCAACTACCAGGACGGAACGCTTCATACCCTCCGGCCCAAGATCTTTTTCCACAAATTCACGTACCTCTCTGCCACGCTCTCCTACTAGTGCAATGACATTGATATCTGTTTTTACATTTCTTGCAATCATCCCCAGAAGGGTGCTCTTTCCCACACCACTTCCTGCAAAGATTCCAATTCTCTGGCCTTTTCCTACTGTGTTGAGTCCGTCGATGGCTTTTATGCCAAAGGACAGGCGCTCCCGTATAGGCGGCCGCTCCATAGGGTTGATTTTCGGGTTTTCTACATAGTAATAACGCCCTGATTGAAAGTTTCCTTTTCCATCCATAGGATGGCCCAGTGCGTCAATAATTCTGCCCCTGAGAAACTCACCTACGGGAATTTTAAGACGCTTCTTTGTGTTTCTTACAAAACTGTTGCTGCCTATTCCTTTCATATTCTCATAGGCCATCAACTGTACCTTGTCTTCTTTAAATCCTACAACCTCAGCTGGAATTTGCTTCTTCTGCTCCTCATTGTATATAAGAACAATATCGCCAATGCTGGCACCTCCGCCGGAAGCTTCCATGGACATTCCTATTATGTTTTCAATACGGCCTATATAGTTTGCCGTCTCTGCCTGTTTGATCATGGCTGGAATTGCTTTCAGCATCATGCCTACCTCATTCGTTATTGTCTGTCTTTTATAGTCGTGCGTTATTCAGGATATCCCGAATATTTTCCATCTGGGTTCCGGTGCTGATATCAATAATCTCCTGTGGGAGTTCAATGATGCAGGTGCCCGGTTCTGTATCTTCCATAATGACAATCTTCACATTGTCGGAAAGCTTTGCCAGTTCTCTGAGCAGCTGCGCATCTCCCTGAATTTCCATATCATCGCCGGTCTTTGCCACATAAATCCTCGCCCAGGCGGTTTTTTTCAGCTTTTCCGTAGCAGCGATGATCATCCGTTTAATGACCTCGCTGCTGGATTTTAAGCTCGTTTGTACAATCTTTTCTCCAATGGCCAGAGAAATATTTTTTAAATCATCCAGATACTCTTCCAGGATTTTTTCCTTTTCATGGTTCATATCTGCTACATACTGAGCAATTTCTTCCTCCAAACGCTGGATATGGAAATGTGTTTGCTCTTCTTCCTCTTCTCTGGCCTGCTTGCGGCCTGCGGCTTTGCCGTCTTCACGGCCTTCCTCAAAGCCTCTGTCATAAGCCTCTCTGCGGATCTCGTCAGCCTCTTCTTTTGCCCGTTCCAGCAGGGCTTCGGCTTTCCAGATCATTTCCTGGACCATCTGTTCTTCCACAGTTGGCCCCTGCTCTTCAGGCTCAGGTTCTTCCTCCTGCTGCCGGCCAGGCTCTGCCTTTTTGTCCGGCAGGGGAAATTCAAACACCTGAAATACATCATTTGTACCAGCTGCAACGATCTCCTCGTCAGCCTGTACGCCTTTCAATATTCTATACAATGATGTCGTCCTTTCCGCCCTTACTGATGATTACTTCGCCTGCTTCATCCAGCTTACGAACCAGATTTACAATGCGCTGCTGTGCATCTTCTACATCCTTAAGCCGCACGTTGACTGTAACCTCCAGATCGGACTGGATCGTTTCTGCCATACGCGACGACATATTCTTGTAGAAGAGGGATGCCAGTTCCGGACTTGCATTTTTCAATGCGTAAACCAGATCCTTCATATCGCAGTCGCGGATAAAACGCTGCACCGAGCGGTCGTCCATGCCCATGATATCTTCGAACACGAACATCTTCTTCCTGATGGTTTCTGCCAGCTCCGGATTTTCTTCTCCCATGCGGTCGAAGATAAATTTCTCGTTGCTTCTGTCCATGTGATTCATGATATCTGCAACATAATCTACGCCGCCAACCGTGGTGTAGTCTGTGGTGAGTACATCGTCCAGCTGTTTTCTGAGCTGTGACTCTACCAGCTTTATGGCCTCTGGGGAAGCGCCCTCCATCTGTGCGATGTTCTCCACCACCTTGATTCTCTTTTCCTCCGGCAGCTCGGCAATTACCGAAGCTGCCAGCTCTGACTCCGCATAGGATAAGACCAGTGCAATCATCTGCGGCCTTTCATACTGCAGGACAGAATACAAATTCTTAGGATCGATCTTCTGTATGAATTCAAAGGATCGATTTTTCAGGTATTTTGTAACCTTGCCGAGGAGTTCATTTGCAGTGGCTTCGCCGTATGCCTTTTCCAGAACTGCTCTGGCATATTCCATACCGCCGTCTGTTACAACCTTCTGGGTAAGGCAGGTCTTGTAAAAGTCGTCTAAAACCGCTTCTGTCTGTTCTGCCTCCAGATGTCCCAGCTTTGCTACTTCCAGCGTCAGCTTTTCTACATCTTCTGAGCTGAGGTATTTATAGATTTGGGAAGCCTTATCCGTTCCCAAGGCAACGACCAGAGCCGCCGCCTTTTGCTGTGAAGTCAAACTTGCAGCTGGATTTTCTGCAGCCGTAGTAGCAGCGCTGCCATTATCTTCCGCCATCTTCCTCACCTCCATTTAGCCAAAGTCTAAGTTGCTGTGCGGAGAGTTCAGGATTTTCACTTGCAAATGCCCGAACCATTTCACGCAGCTCTCTTGTTCGCTCACCCTGCAGATTGAGGATTTCCGGATTTTCATCAAATACTTCCTCTTCCTCAATAACAGGCATAAATTCTTCTTCCACCGGAAGCTCTTCTTCGGCCTTCTTCTTGCGCCGTCTGAGGAATAGCAACACTCCCAGTGCGATGAGCAGCAGCAGTGCAAGTCCACCGCCTGCTACAGGCAGGTACTTCACAAAGCCTGAAGTCGTCTTGGTCGGAGCCTCGCCTTCCTTGTAGAACGGCGCTGCCACAATCGTGATTTTTTCTTCCTGATCCGCCTGTGCGATTCCCGTAGCATTCGCTACCAATGAAAGGGCCTCGGTTTCTGTCAGATTGCCAAGCGTATTACCGTTTACCGAAACGGAAACCGTCAGATCATCAAGCACACCCGGGTCTAATTCACCCTGTTCCTTGATCTGGTTGACCAGATAATCCCGGACAACGCTCTGGCTCCTATAGGTACTGCCGGCCTGACCGGTGGTATTCGTATATTCTGAAACATCAGCATTGGTTTCCGATCCGGCTACCCCGCCGGTAGTCCCTCCGCCGGTACTCTGTTCTGTGCTGCTGCTTTCCTTGGATATGATACCCCGCTTATCGTCTTCGTCGATCTTTTCCGGAGTTTCATATGTCGTGCTTTCCCGCACGACCCGTTCCATGTTGACTTTACCCTTTGCCGATACCCTGATGTTATCCGCACCATAGAAAGGCCCCAGCACATTGATAACTTTTCTTGTAATCTGATCCTCAATAATCTTTGCAATTTCCTGTGCCGTATCACCGGAAGTGCTCCTTCCGTCCGCCGTTTCCACGGAAACATCGATTCCATTCCCATCAAAGACCGCTACATTTTCCAGTTGCATCTCCGGAACGCTCTTAGCTACCAGGCGCTGAATCGCTGCCGCCTGTTTTTCGCTGGGCGAACCTCCATCCTCCATGGTAACTACTACGGAAGCGCTGGAATTTTCTTCACTGTCCGACTCCTCCAGTGCGTATTTCTTTTCTTCTTTCAGGGCAATGGTGACCTTTGCGTCCTTGACACCGTCAAAAAGACCGATGGTGGCGCCAATACGGTTTTGCAACTCGTACAGCTTGTAGGTCTGCTTTTCCGTATCCGTAGTCATGCCCCCCGCATTCTGCGTAAAGACATCGTATGTAAATCCACTCTTTGGATATCCTTCGTATGCAAGGTTTGCCCTGGTCTGATCGGCTACGCTCTCTTCTACCAGAATGGTTCCGCCGCCCTTATACTGATACTCGACGCTGTCTTCCTGCAGCTTGCCCACGATCTGAGTCGCTTCTTCTTCCGTAACACCGGAAAAAAGCACGACATAATCCTTCTGGTTCAATACTACAGCAAGAATAATAGCAGCGGCTACGATTACAATCAAAACCGCGGCAATCAAAATTTTCGTCTTTTTACCCAGCTTTCCAAGAAATTCGCCGATTTTACTCGCTTTAATTTTTTCTTTTATTTCTCCAAATTTCTTACCCAAGTTTCTATACCCGCTTTACTCTTTTTTGTTCAAATCTTCTCAATTCCGCCATTCCTTACAGAGTAATGCGCATCAGCTCGTTGTAAGCCTCTACTGCTTTATTGCGCATCTGAACCAGCATATCAATGGCAAGCTGCGCTTCACTAGCCGCTACGCCCAGAGTATGGACATCATCAATTTGGCCTGTTGCCAGCATGTACTGCTGCTGTGCCAGGTTTTCTTCCGCCTCCTGAACATTGCCGATCATATTTCCAAAAATATCTTTGAACAGGCTTCCGCCCTCCGTCTGCTCTGCCTTTTGGGCTGAAGTAATACTGCCCAGAGACTGAGGGATCTGAATGGGCGTAATGAAATCTGTTGTTATCATTGTTCATCCTCCATCTGTCATTTATTTTCGCATTCATTCTTTGTAGCACGAACGAATTATCTGGCCGCTCCTGTTGGCATCCAAAACATATTTGCAAATTTTGTCTACCGTTATATATATTTACTTTTTTGGTATTTATTTTAATATTTTTATACTTTTTTAATTTCTCGCGTTTTATCTTCCAGCTTGCCGTATAACACCTTCCGTGCCGCTTACTGACCCTTGATTACAGACTGCAGTCTGTGGTGATCGCTATTAATAGAGTACAGAAGATATTGATACTGCAATGCAGCCCTGGTTACTTCAACCATTTCTACGTCCGCATCCACATTGTTTCCATCAAGGCGGGAAGTCTCATTTCTAGTATCGTTTACTTCCCAGCGGGCGCTTTCAATGGCATTCCCGATGAGACCCCTGTTTCCGGTTACCGCTGCATTCTTAAGCTTGCTCCGAAAAGTTTCTTCAAAAGTTACATATTTTGTCTTATATCCTGGCGTGTCCACATTGGCGAGATTTGCAGAGTGTACCTGTTGTTTGCTCCACAGAAAATCCAATGCTTTTTCTGCCATAGGAATCGAATTTCCAAATATTTGTATCATGTCCTGTTTCTCCAGTTTTCATTTTTGACATACTACTTTTTACGAGTTCGTTTCACAATAATACCTAGCATAATTCAGCATACATCACTTTACTACGTTTTTCAATTGATGTCAATTCTTTTCAAGCTATTTCAATTGTTTTCCTGCTATTTTTCTAAAAAAGTGCATTTTTTCACCAATTCTTCATATATTAATTTCGCAAATTTCAAGATTGTTTTGCTTTCTTTTCGGAAATCTGTTAAAATAAATGTAAAGTTCTTATATGCAGTAATTTATATCCGATATATATTATATTGAATAATTATGTTTGGTCTATTGTATCAAGAACTTTTTATTAAAAGAAAAATTTTAAAAGATAAGGATGGTGTAAACATTAATGAAGAACATGTCTATCAGAAGTAAAATGCTGCTATCTTGCATAATCATTGCTGTAATCGGCTGCATTTCCGGCATCATGGGTATTATCATTACTCACAATACAGATGCAAAGTATAATAAGGCCTTTGATGATTATGGCTTTTCGCAGGGTGATATTGGAATCGCCATGAGCGCCCTTTCCGATACAAACACAGCTTTAGCCGTAGCGATCAATTCTACAAATGATGCAACCATCAGTTCGGCTGTATCCGGCTTTAACGAGGCAATTACTCAAATTAATGAGCGTTCCTCTACCATTGAGGCGTCTCTTCAATCTCAGGCAGCAAAGGATGCTTTTGTTGATTTTGAGCAGGCTTTCAGTCAGTATGAACAGGTAGCCTCCGGTTATATGGATCGGGCGCAAACCGTGACCTCTGAGGGTAGGGATGCTTTATTCAGCAGAGCGCTTTCAGAAGTAAATTCGTCGTATACGGTTGCTCAGGATTCCCTAAAATCCATCATGGATAGCAAGGAAAACAGCGGTCATGAGGTAGTTGCTGCACAGGAGAAAACAACGAATTTCTTTATTATCCTTACGATTGCGCTGATCCTTATTTCTTACATCGTCGCATTTGCAATTTCGCATATGCTAAAAAATCAGATCGCAACTCCAATTCGCCTCTGTTCAGAGCGTCTGTCCCAGCTCTCAAAGGGAGATCTACAGACTCCGGTTCCTGATATTCAACAGGAAAACGAAATTGGAGAAATGGTGGGAAGCACCAAAACGATTGTCGATACGCTTACTACTATTATTCAGGATGAAATCCAGCTGCTGGGTGGAATGAGCGACGGCGATTTTACCGTCAAATCAAATTGCCGCGAACTGTACATGGGCGATTTCCAGCCGCTGCTTGAAGCAATCCGTGGTATTTGTTACAAGCTGAATGATCTACTGTTGCAGATCGATGAAGCTGCCGGCCAGGTAGATTCCGGTGCGGATCAGGTTTCCAGCGGCGCTCAGGCTCTTTCTCAGGGCGCAACCGAACAGGCAAGCTCCGTAGAAGAGCTGGCTGCAACTATCAACGATATTTCAGGCAATGTCAGCAGCAACGCACAGAATGCCACTCACGTACAGGAACTGGCCAATAAGGTTGGAGCTGAAATTACAGAAAGCAACCAGCAGATGGATCATATGACCGCTGCTATGGGCCAGATTGAAAACGAATCCAATGAAATAGGCAAAATTATTAAGACCATTGAGGATATCGCATTCCAGACCAACATTTTGGCTCTCAACGCCGCAGTTGAAGCTGCCCGCGCCGGTTCTGCCGGAAAGGGATTCGCTGTTGTAGCAGATGAGGTTCGTAATCTGGCTGCCAAGAGTCAGGATGCCGCAAAGGATACGACAGCCCTTATTGAAAACGCTATTGCTGCTGTAAAAAATGGAACTCAGATTGCCAGCGATACCGCGCAGTCCATGGCAAACGTTGTTACAAATGCCAAGGAAGTTACGGAGCGTATTGATGCAATTTCTCAGGCATCTCAGGATCAGGCTGAATCTGTGGCTCAGGTTACGCAGGGAGTCGATCAGATTTCCAGTGTTGTTCAGACCAATTCCGCTACCGCACAGCAGAGCGCTGCTGCCAGCGAAGAATTATCTGGTCAGGCTCATCTGCTGAAATCTCTGATTTCCGGCTTCAAATTTACTGGACGGGAAGGTATGGCATCTTCTGCGCCAGCTTACACTGCGCCTGCAGAGCCTAAAGAACCGGCTGCTGCCGCATCTGCGCTTTCTTCTACATATCCAGTTGGCGACATTACAAATTATGATGTTGCTGAAGAAGACAATTACTCTGCTCCAGCTCCGGCCTTTACAGGCAACAATAACGACAAGTATTAATATCATTCTACCTGATAAATGCAAATCTAAAATAGCTTCAATGCCGTACCAGAATATATATTCTGGTGCGGTTTTTATTGTGACTGATTGTGTCTGGCTGCTGGCGCAATTTCCATGTGATAAAAAATTCACTCCACGAAAAAAGACACTCTCTTTAATAATGAAAGTGCCCTTTCCTGAAAGCAGATGTGAGGTCCGCTCTCTGAATACTGCTATGCAGCATTCATGTTATATGATGTGAGATATAGGAAGGAAAGCCTCCTTATAATCAAAGTGAAAATAAACTGCCTGTACCATATGTACTGCCAGACGATGTCCCAGATCCGAACATCCTCAGCGACATCTGCGCCTGCATCAGGTTGAGCAGGGTAAGCAGTGTATCTGTTTTGATTCCAACGGTACCGTTTCCTGCAGTCCCTGCTGCAGCTGTATTTTGTCCCGCTATATTGGCAGTGGAGGTATTTCCATTAAGAATGCTGGGTACTGTTCCATATGCGGTAATGGATTCTCCTGCATATCCCAGAACCCGGTTTACGTAATTCTGTGTTTCTTTAAAGGGCGGAATGCCGCCATATTTGTCCACATTTCCCGGGCCTGCATTGTAGGCTGCCAAGGCAAGCTTCACATTGCCATCATATCGATCCAGCATCTGAGAGAGATATTTTGCCCCTCCCATGATGTTTTGTCTGGCATTATATGGATCCGTCACTCCCAGAGATTTTGCTGTTGCCGGCATCAGCTGCATAACACCTACCGCTCCTGCTGAGGACACAACGGAGGCGTTAAAATTCGACTCTGCCTTTCCTACTGCTTTGAGCAGATTGGCATCTATCCCATATTTCTTTGCCGCTTCTTCAAAGATTTGATCCATTGTTGTTCCCGCCGATACAGTACTGGTCGATGCAGAATTTTTTGCCTGAGCGTTTTGTATATTCTGCAGAATATTGCGGAAGGACAAATTGCTCGCCGTACCTAAAACGCTGCCCGAGTAGTTATTTGTCCCAAGACCAGTAGTTCCTCCCATAGAGGAAAGAGCCTGCATCATCAGGTATGTATTTAAGTAATCCATGTTGATCTCCCTTTCTGTCTTTCCATATACTTTAATAAAACCACAAATTCGCAAGTTCGTCAACAGATTTCTATGTTTTTTTGCTGTTTTTTATGCTATAATAGGGGATGATTATAAAGTAGGAGGTTAGCCATGAGACTGCAACATTGCAATAAAGCACAAATTTACACGGTACAGGAGGAATTTCTCTGCAGTGCCGATGTTGTTGGAGATGTAGATGAGCAGGTTGCCATTCTTCGTTTTGACGGTTCCCGCAAGGACATCCTGGAAACGGAAGTGTTAGTAAAATTCCTGGATGCCGCGCACGGGGTGCTGCCTTGTATCTGCCGCCTTTCCGAATACGAGGAGGCCCTGGAGCAGACGACAGAAGCAAGTGAGGCAAGCTCTGCAGAAACCAAACCCGAAGAAAGCAAGTCAGCAAACACCGAAGAGAAAAAAGCAATTACCAGTACCGTCAAATGCACCGTTGTTGCAGAGCACGAAGTGATTCAGCGAAGGCAGGATGTAAAGGTATCGGTGCAGCTTGCTACATCCGCAAGCTTTCTGGATGAGGATCACCAGCTGCAGGCTGCGGAAGTCACCATTCTGGATATCAGTGCCGGCGGCATGTTCTGTTTGAGCACGGCAAAATGGTCAGAGGGGCAGGTTTTTGCATCCAAGATCTTTGATAAGACCATTCCGGTTGATCTTGAGGTGATCCGGGTACAGGATGCGCATTCTTACAGCTCTGATTATCCGGCTGATGATTCACGTATTGGCTATGGCTGCCGTTTCATTAATCTGGGCCAGGCAGCAGAATCCGCGCTTCGGAAGTTCGTATATCAGCAGCAGCTCCAAAAGAGAAGAAGAAAGTAAGCTGCTTTTCCCGTTCCTTTGCTCAATGAAAGCGCATAGAGCAAAGGAGCGAGGTTTTCCTGAGCCGAATACAACAAAGGAACTCCCTGACAAAATATGCCCCCACTCAGACAGACAAGTGAAAGAATAAACATTCGTCGGTCTGGGCAGGAGCATAGCACCTTGCAGGGCAGTTCCTTTTTTGTACTTTTCGCAATTCCCGATTGATATGCATTTACGAAGAAAAGGCTGTAGTATGCCCTTCTTATTGGGCAGGCGGCGTCTCCTGCTGCGCATTTTCTTGATTTTCTTCTGCCTTTTCCGCCCCGTCTTCTCCGGATGCCTCAGACGTTTGGCCGTTTTCCTCCTGAGCAGGTTTGGCCGCCACTGCCTTGCCTTTATCCGCGAAGTTCAGAAAATAGACGTAAATGTCAACAATCGCCTGATACAGCTGCTCCGGTATTTCACTTCCCAGCTCCAGCTGAGTCAGCACAGTAGCCAGGGAATTATCCTCATAAACCGGTACACCCGCTTCCTGTGCGGTTTCAATAATCCGTTCAGCCATATATCCAGTGCCGGAAGCTACAATAACCGGCGCAGCATGCCGGTCCTCATCATATGTAAGGGCAACCGCCTTTTTGTTCATAAGATCATTAAACTGTGACATTAATCGAATTCTTCCTTTCAAAAATATTTGGAAATGCCGCTGAAATCGGGATAGAACCATCCTCAGAACCCAGCACGACCTGTCCTTCTTCCATACCATTATTGGCTATAATTCGGCTGATGGCAGTTTTCACCTCTTCCTGCGTTGCATCCAGCTTTTCTGGATAGTTCAGCTGCAGGCTCAGCTGTCCGCTGTCCGTTCCATACAGGAAAAACAAATCAAAAAAGCCTACATCCTTAATATCGAATTTAATCAGGCCTTTAATGAGCCTCTCGCTGGTTCCGTCCCCATTATCCCGCTCTTCATCTGGGTCAATCCAAAGTTCAGAAAACATCAGCGTTCCGTTGATATCCACAGGAAGTGTCAGATGGAGCACCGGCATGTATACGCTTTCATTCAGAAGGAAGGACTGCATCAACTCCTTGAACACCATTTTATTCTCAGTCCCAGCTTCCCCCATGACACCCCGACTAATAATTTCCGCCAGCTGGTTCATAGCGCCGTTTTTCATGGAAGCTTTTTCAAATTCCGTATTGCCCAAAACCTTCAGCAGCGTAGCGGGATCCAAATTCTTGAAATGTTTTGAAAAAACCTGAAAATCCAGCAGCCGTAAAAAGGCTTCCTGAAGTCTCCCCGCATCACCATTCTCATAGCGGGCGGTCAGAGAGGCCAGCATAGCCGTGTTTTCCCGCATTCCGCCTCTTTCGTGCAGCTGCGTAATATAATTGTTGAGAAACGGAAGGATACGGTTTTTCAGCAAATTGGCATTTTCCTGTACATTTCCGTTTGCCGCATTATAGTTCATCTGACGGCTCATTTCCTCAAGCTGCTCTCCCGGATTTTTCAGCATACCGCCCTTCAAGTCCTGCATCAGCCGCCGCATGCTCTCCAGCAGATGGTTTCCCTCAGCCATGTCAGTATATCGCTTCAGAAAGTCCAAAATTCCTGCTCTCAGCTCCACAGAGCCGGTTTGATGCATGATCTGACGCAGCACATCAAAGAACACGCCGCTGTAGCGGATCGAGGACTGTCCCTGGGTTTTTAAGAACGCGGCCATATCCTGGGGCGACATGGAAATCATGGAAAGAAACTCCGCGATTTTTCCCGCAAAGTCAGCTTTCAACCCGGACTGCGCCAATGTGCCCAGCTTTTCCAGAAAAACAGAGGAAAACTCTTCCGTAATATTGGAGCTCTTTGCCATCTGCTGTATGAAGTTGTCAAAATTCGTTTCGAACTTGAATTTCAGCGTCGCCTCCTCCTGCTGGGGGGAAGCATCGCTTCGCGCATCGGGGCGAACAACCTGATCCGGCTTGACCTGCCCCTGTATATTCTGGTTCTGCGGAAGGTTCTCCTGATTGACTTTTGTTCCGCTAGTATTGTCATAACCTACCACTGGGGTAGTTACTCTTAAAATATTTGCCATTTTTTCACCTGTTAAAGTTATCTTTTCATTTATTCTTGCCGAATAATATGTTATAGTATATGTATATAATAACGAATCCTGGTGGGATTTACAACAATCATCCGACTAGAAATCGAAATAAATTATTGATAAGGTGGTGCTAAACGTTATGGATAATGCAACTGACAGCTTATTAGAGACCTATCTCTTTGAAACGGGTACACTTTTAGAACAGCTTGACGAGCTGCTGATCGATGCTGAGCAGAATGGGGATTTTACGGAAGACAACGTAAATGAGATTTTCCGCAGCATGCATACGATCAAAGGTTCTTCTGCCATGTTGGAATTCAATTCCCTGATGGAAATCGCGCACCATATAGAAGACCTGTTCTTCTATATACGTGAAAACGGGATGGACACGCTTTCTTCTGATCACAAAAGTGAACTGTTCAACCTGATGTTTTCTTCTGTTGACAAGCTTCGTGAAGAAGTAGGCAAAGTAGAAAACAGTGAACCGCTTGATACTAATATCGACAGCTTCATACAAAATATAAATGATTTTCTGAACAAAATCAGCAATAATGAATCGGATGCAGCTGCAAACGATGCACCATCAGCAGCAGGAGAATCTGCGGCTCCGGGCATTGATGCGCTGATTCCGGATATGGGCAGTCCTTATCTGCTCCACATCTATTTTGATGAGGACTGTGGCATGGAAAATCTGCGGGCATTCATGCTCGTTACGTCTCTGCGTGAAACGGAAATGCCGTTCACCTTCTATCCGGAAGATATTGAGACGAACAGCAGTTCCAGCGAATATATTACGGAAAACGGCTTTTATCTGGGTTTTGACTCCCAGGCAGAAGCAGAACAGGCAGTCGATTATCTTTCCTCTGCCGGGAATGTACGCGCATTCGAAATTGTTCAGGCTCCTTCCAAGGAAGAACCGAAAGAGCCGGAAACACCGTCTGCAGAGCCGGAAACAAAACAGGAGAGCAGCAAACCTGCCGCTTCTGATAAAAAGCCTGCTGAAAAGAAACAACAGTCTGCCGGCGGAGCAGCTCACGCTGCCAAACAGAGTCTGATCAGCGTAAACCAGTCTAAGCTGGATAGCCTGATGGCTATTGTAGGGGAAATCGTTATTACCGAATCCATGGTTACTTCCTCTCCTGAGCTCCAGGATATCAAGCTGGATAGTTTCCTGAAATCCGCGCGTCAGCTTCGCAAGCTGACCGACGATCTGCAGGATATTTCCATGTCCCTGCGAATGGTGCCTGTTGCCAGCGTATTCCAGAAAATGAACCGTATTGTGCGGGATATGTCCAAAACTCTGAATAAGGATGTACGCCTCACGATTATCGGTGAACATACGGAAGTAGACAAATCAATCGTAGACAGCATCGGCGATCCGATCATGCATATCGTTCGTAATGCCATGGATCACGGAATTGAGGCAACATCTGAGGAACGTGTCGCTGCAGGCAAAAAACCGCAGGGAGAAATTATCCTTGCTGCAGAACATACTGGCAGTGAGGTTATCATATCCGTTACAGATGACGGAGGCGGCGTTGATCCGGACGCAGTACTTGCAAAAGCTGCTGCTAACGGCATTTTAACAAAACCAGAAGAAGAATATTCAAAGAAAGAAATTTTGTCTCTCCTTATGGCTCCCGGATTTTCCACTAACACGGAAGTTACCGAATATTCCGGCAGAGGCGTTGGGATGGACGTTGTAAAACGGAACGTAGAAAATGTAGGCGGCGTTATTTCCATTACCAGTGAAAAGGGGCAGGGCAGCTGCTTTACCCTGAAAATTCCGCTTACCCTTGCAATTGTGGATGGAATGGAAATTTCTGTAGGAAATGCCGTATTTACAATTCCAATTGCGAATATCCGTCAGTCCTTCAAAGCTAAGGAGACCGATGTGGTACTGGATGCTGCTGGAAACGAAATGATCCGCTGCATGGATGATTATTATCCGATCATTCGTCTCCATGAGCTTTACTCCATGGACGACGCTTATACCCAGATCGATGATGGAATCCTCATTTGGGTGGAGGCCAGCGATAAATCCTACTGTATGTTTGTTGACGAACTCATCGGTGAGCAGCAGGTAGTTGTAAAGCCGCTGCCTAGCTATCTGAATAACTTTAATATCAAAAATTCAGGTATTAGCGGATGTACTATTTTAGGTGACGGAAATATCAGCATTATTCTGGACGTGGCATCGGTTTACTATACGGCTCAGAATACGTTCTTTTAAAATAACTTGGAGGTAGTAATTATGCCAGAAGCAATGGAACATGAAGCATTGAATCAAGCGTTAGATGCGGAAAAGGATTCTGAGGGAGTTGTGGAAGCACGTAATGTTGCACGCTTTCTTACGTTTCTTTCCGATGGATTATATTTTGGTGTCAATACGCGCAATGTAATCGAAATTATTAATAACCATCAAATCCGGACGCTTCCTATGGTCCCGGATTATGTGCGGGGGATTATCAACCTTCGCGGCCAGGTAATCCCAATTATTGATATGCGCCTTCGCATGGGAAAACCATTCCAGGAATATACGCCAAAGACTTGTATCGTAATTCTGGAAATTGATTCGAATACAATTGGAATTGTTGTGGACTCTGTGGCTCAGGTTCTTGATATTGATCTGGATCGGATCACCCCAATTCCAACGGAAAATCGCCAGGAGCTTACAAACTCCATGATCTCCATCGACGGTACTGTAATTCTTCTCTTGGAGTGCGAGGCGATTGTGGAGAATCAGATGTAAGGAGGCGTGCAGTATATGCTGACAATATCAACTCAGGACTTTAATCGACTTGTAACGTTTATGAAAGGTTCTTACGGGATTGATCTTTCTAAAAAGCAGCAGCTGATTGTAGGCCGTCTGTCCCGGACCATTGCGGAAATGGGGTTTTCCACCTTTACAGAATACGTCGATCATATCCTGAATAAAAAGAATCCTCAGGATATTGAAGTCTTGATCAATAAGCTTACGACCAATTATACGTTTTTCATGCGGGAAAAGACGCACTTTGACTTTTTCCAGAAAACGATTTTACCCTGGCTGGAGCAGACGAAAAAGAACAAAGTTCTCAGCATCTGGAGTGCGGGCTGCTCCAGCGGTGAGGAGCCTTATACAATCTCCATGATTCTCAAGGAATATTTTGGCGGAAGGTATGGCTCCTGGGATACCAGGGTTCTTGCTACGGATATTTCCCAGAGAGTATTGGGGACTGCACAAAATGCGGTATATGAGGAGGAATCCCTGAAGGATCTGCCTGCCGGATGGGCGAAGAAATATTTTCGCAAATCAAAAGACACGGGCCTGTATACGGTTTCGCCGGATATTAAAGCCAATGTAATTTTCCGCACATTTAATTTGATGGATCCGATTCAGTTCCGTCTTAAATTTGATGTTATCTTTTGCAGAAACGTTATGATTTATTTTGATGGCCCTACAAAGGATGCCCTTGTGAACCGCTTCTTTAATGCTACAGTTCCTGGCGGGTATCTTTTAATCGGCCATTCGGAAGGCCTCAATAAAGCCAATAATCCGTATGATTATATTATGCCTGCAACTTATCGCAAAAAGCTTTAGTATTATATCATAGATACATATGACTGGTGTTCCGGCAGGGTGCCTGCCGGATTATCCATGTAATGTCAGACGATCCCGGATCAGAGCACTGCCCGATGCATTTTCTGCAAGTGGTGCACTGGAATCCGGGTCAATTATATTGAAAGGGGATATTTGCTATGTTAACGAAATCGAAAATAAGAACAATGGTCATAGATGACTCCTTTGTCTTTCGCAAATTTCTCATTGAAAACTTGCCGAAGTCACAGGAACGAATTGAAATCGTTGGCTATGCCATGGATCCCATTGATGCTATGCGGAAAATCCCGAGCCTGATGCCGGATGTAATTACACTGGATGTGGAAATGCCCCGGATGAATGGTATTGATTTTCTCAAAGAGCTGCTGCCAAAGTATCCGATTCCTGTGATACTCGTATCCTCACTGAATATACGAGTCTTTGACGCTCTGTCCTATGGAGCGGTCGATTTTGTCAGGAAGCCGGACATGTCCATCAGCAACGCCCCCGCCCAGTTTGTCCAGGGGCTTGCGTCCAAGGTAGTAATTGCGAGCCATGCCAAGGTGCGGCTTCCGGCTTCTCTGAAACCGAAGGCCCCGGCTCCTGAAGCTTCCGGAGCACGCAAGGTTCCGGGCACTGTACTAAAACCCGAGAAAGGCCGGACAGCGGGACAGTCTGCGGCAACTGCGGCCCAGCGGGCTGCCAGTACCATCTCCAAGATGCAGACCGCTACTGCAAGCAGCAAAGCGCCTGCAGCCTACGGCGGGACAAACAGAGCCTCCGCAGCAAGACGGCCTGAATCCGGATCATCTGTCCCACAGAAAAAGCCAACCAGTGTTGCGCCGCCTATTAATACATCGATCATCAAGCTGACCAGTGGTGCAGTTCTGCGGCTCAATGCCACGGTCATTGCCCTGGGCGCTTCTACCGGCGGGACGGAAGCGACACTGGAGGTTATGCGTCAGCTCCCTGCCAATATTCCTGGCATGGTGATTACGCAGCATATGCCAAAGGGATTTACGCAGATGTACGCGGAGAGGCTTAATAAGCTGTGTCAGATGCAAGTAAAGGAGGCTGAGGACGGAGATATGATCCAGCGTGGTCTTGCTCTCATTGCCCCTGGGGGAGATTTGCAGATGAAAGTGGTTCGCAGCGGTTCCAATTATAAAGTCCGCTGTTATCCCGGTGAAAAAGTCAACGGCCACCGTCCTTCCGTAGATGTCCTGTTCCAGTCTATGGCTGAAACGCTCAAGGGCAGTGGTATCGGCATCATCCTCACCGGCATGGGCCAGGACGGCGCACATGGGCTTCTTGCCATGCGAAAGGCTGGCGCCTACACCATTGGACAGGATCAGGAATCCTCAGTCGTATACGGTATGCCTAAGGTTGCCCATGATATCGGCGGCGTATGCGCGCAAGCCTCCTGTTCGGCTATCCCAGGTGTGCTCATGAAGTATTTAAATAGCTTTTAGCCGGGATATGGCAAATAAAGATATGAAACATACATAAAAATAGCGGGGACGAAAAAGGGCTATGTACAGTAATACAAGTTGCTGTACATAGCCCTTTTGTTTTTCGTTTTTTATCTTATTTCTTTATACCAGATAATTCATCATTACTCCTAAAGCTGCATAATTATTTGCCGTATATGCTCCATTTCTGGAATAAAGGTTTGTCTGCTGAATCGGATCAAAGATGGAACTCTGCGTGATTTCCTGTAAATCATTGCTGATTAGACTTGCAGAGTTTGTATTCATGGCGCTGACTCCCCTGTTGTACAGGTTCTGGGCCAGCCCATTGCTTCCGGACAGCAGCTGTCTCGTCAGGGTCGGCTCTTTTGTCAGAGAATCCTTTAGCTTTTGCTCATCTAACGTAAGCTTTCCGCTTTCGTCCTGGCTGACTCCAAGCCGCTTCATAGCCTGCTCGGATGTGAGGGAACGCTCAAAATTGCGGAGCGCTACAATAGCGCCTCTGCCGTGAGTCGTATTGTCCCCTAAAAAGTCCCTTGCTTTGTTATAGCTATCCAGCATCTTAGATACAGAAGACGCAATCTTATCCATATCCGGCTGCGCGGAAATCTTCGTGCTTCCTGCTTCCTTCAGCTCTGCCTGCAGACGGCCTGCGTCCAGCTGTACGCTGTTGGACTGAGAAGTATATTCTCTGGTTCTTCCATTTTCCGTCACACTGTACTTTGCGTCCGCAGCTTCAGCAGCGATCTTATCCATTCCTTCCGCCGCACCCAGCTGCCCGGTCACTTCAAACGCGGCCTCAGTCCCTGTCTCCTTGCCCTGCAAGCTGAGAACGGAACTTCCATCTTTTTCTTCAATGCTTGCCTTAACGCCCACATTTGATTTATTGATGGCATCTGCCGCCTCCTTCAGCATCTCGCCGTTGGTTTTTGCTGTACCGTCTTCCCTTACTGCGCTGATATTGACATCATAACGCCCGTTTGAACCGGTGATTGCGAAAGCCATATCCTCAGCTGCCGCCTCTTTGGTTACTGCTCCATTGCTGCGGTTTTGCTGAGCAGCAGCCACCTGCGTTACGTCCAGGTCCATATCTCTCGCCTGCCGGAGATCGTAGCGCGCTGTTACATCCGCAACCTTCGTATCAGAACTTACGGCAGTCAGCGCATTCATCACGCCAGCCGAATTGCTACTCCTGAGACTGTTAGCCGACTGCATGACATCACTCATGGTCGATGTATAATCCCGCAGGAAATTCATGCTGGAGCTGCGATAATTGTCCCGATAAATATCCGCCTGGGTCCGCTGTACTTGCTTTTGATAATTCTGATAGTTTGGATTCTTGGAGATCGCCTGCTTTAATTTAATCTGGCCGATTGTATTTTGATAGTTGTAATAATTACTATATGAACCGCCTATTCTGTTTACCATATCAGGTCACCCTCCTTCCTTCATATAAGTAATTTCTTGTTTTTCTTTTATTATAAACCCTTTTCCGAAAAATGGGAAGCTTTTTTGAACGTTTTGGACAGGAAATCCTGCCTCCGCTTTTTAAACTACGGCTTCTATAATGATTTTATTGCCTATAGCAATTTCATGGACACCAATTTGCTTTTCCTGGTTAAAGCTGAAGCTGAGCATATAGCCTCTTTTTAAGTTATAATCCTCCAGATACCCCGCCAGCTGGTTTTCGCCGCGTGAATTATACTCATTTCCTCGCCAGATCTTTGTTTCGATGATGAACTGTTCTCCGCGATAATCCACGATAATATCCGTCCTGCCAAAATTTCTGGTGCGCGCCTCAATATAATAATTTCCCACACCATTAATGATAGGACGCAGATACAGAAGAAAATAACGCCGTCCCTCTTCCTCCAAAAATCGTTCTTCACAATTGCCGTAAAGCTCATGGAAATGTGCTGTAAATCGCTCCAAAACCTTACGCATATTAAGGCGGCCGTTTACAACGAACTGGTTCTTATCCTCAAGCGATGCTTTGTACATCTTTGAGGTGTCCGATTCCTGGGAGGAAAGGAAATAGTCATACAGCATTGTGTCAAAGATGCGGTTAGCCGGAAGAACCTTGCCGTCTTCAATTTTTACGAATCCAAACATCAGCGCCAGACCGACTGCCTGGTTCGTAGGACTGTAGGTAATCGTCTTCCCCTGAAACAGCAGCTCCCAAAGCATCCGATGCAATTCCGGATAATCCGCCAGTTTTCCGGTAAGGGACTCAAACAGCATATTATTTTCTGAAAGCAGCATTCGCACAGCTGTAAGAAATCCCTCTTTTGTCCACGCTGACTTTTTCTGATCTTGGCTGCCTGCGTATACCTTTTCGTCCATCAGCTTGCAGAGTCTGGATACCAGATACGGATATCCAGATGTATAATTATGCAGAAGAGCTGCCATCTCTGCAGTATCCATTCCCGTCTGCCAGTCGCTCTCATATTCGCCCAGCATACCCAGGATTCCCTGCACAGGCAGGCTCATGTCTATGTCAAAGTCCGCCGCAATATTCCACGGACTGTTTACTTTATGGGCTTCATCTGCTCTCAGCTTTCTTTTCAGGTTCTTTATGTCATGTACACCTGCAAGGATAGCCGACTGAAAGGTTCGTATTCCTTTCATATCTCGCTGCAAATAATAGCTCCGCAGCTGGGAAAGGAAATCCAGAAACACCTGATTGTTGGATGCGCTATCTACTTCATCAATCATCAGAACAATGGGCTTTTGGGAGTGTTCGCAGATGTTCAGCAAATATTCGAATAAGGCCAGCAGATCAAACCGCTCATCCATCGCTTTTACGGTTTCCTCCAGCTCTGAAATAAAACTCTCAATGCCCAGCGTGTGTTCCGGCTGCTGCCGTTTCATTTCCCGCAGAAAAACCAGGGCAAAGGCAAGGGAAAACGTATTCTCATTCTGAAAGGATGCGCTGCCCAGAGCCTGAAAATCCAGGCTGATTACTGTGTAGTCCCCTTCTAACTCCCTTGCCAGAGCGGCCAGAGTCGTAGTCTTTCCATATTGGCGGGCGCGGTTAATCGTAAAATAATCGCCATTTTGGATCATCTGTCTGATCTGCTGAATCCGCTGGGTCAAATCTACCATATAATGCTTTTCCGGGATACAAAGCCCCGTCACGTTAAAGCATTTTGCCACCTGAACTGCTCCTTTCTCGCTCTTCCTTCTCATTCCTCTATTTTACGTTTCTTTAATCCACTTCCTCCAGATATTCCTCCAGAGTCAGCTTTTGCTTGCGGATTTCTTTTGCTGCGGCTTTCCCCACATAACGGATATGCCACGGTTCATATTCGTATCCTGTAATTTTTTCCTTCCCCTTTGGGAAACGGATAATAAATCCATATTTATGCGCATTAGAAGCGAGCCATTTCCCTTCGGCCGTGGTGCCATATGCCTGCACCAGGTTGTAATTGACAGAGGGCGAGGAGACATCGGCGCAAAGACCGCTCTGGTGCTCGCTGTGCCCCGGCTCTGCGCTGTACTGTTCTGCCCGATACCTGCCATCCTTATCCACATACTTGTTGAACAAATACTTTTGGTAGGAATAGGGCCGGTAGCCGCTGGTCACTTTGATGGTCATGCCTTTTTTGGCCGCTGCGTCGGACAGCTTTTTGAAGGCCTTTGCCACCGGCTTTCTCAGCTTCTGATATTGGCTGGCGCCCTTTACCACCGGGTCTGCGGTGGTCAGATCCTTTGGTTCGTAGTTCTTATTGAGACTGTGGGTTTTATTGACTAAAATCAGGTACTCGGAGGAACGGTTGCGGGCTGAGGTTTCCATGGTCTTTGCCTCGCTTTTGTCTTTTGCTGCTGGAACCGGATTCACGGCTGGAAGGGCTTCGGGAATGGCCGTGGTAATTTCCCCCACTTTGTCGGACAGGATAGGGCCTGCTGTAAAATACAGGAAAGTAACAGCCAAAATCATCAACGTTATGCGCCTTCTTTTGGCTTTTTTGTGGTGTTTACTCCTGATCATCCGACTCTTGATATCCTCCTTGTAAGATTTTGATTTTCCATCTTTCTTTTTATTGTATAATAGAATACATTCCTTTACAAATGAAATTTTCCACACATATTGAAAATTGCAGCGCCTTTGCATTGTCTGGCTGACTTAATTATACCACAATCGGAAGTCTTATGACTTATTATTTGCCTAATATAAAATCCATTTTTCTCCTGCGCAGCAGCCTGTTTCTTCCTCCTCCGCAGGGCTATGCAAGATTTTTTTCACCATTTTTCGAAATCCTTCTTACATTATATGCCCGCATTCTCCCATCTGCCTGCAAAAATTTTTTTCCAATTCCAGCTTATCTTTCAAAAAGGGCGGCCGATATACTAAGTGAACGCAAAAAGGACGGTTGGTGCTGGGAAAGCTCACGCGCATAGAGCTTTTGGCCGGCAGACCCTCTGGGAATGCGCCCCTCGTTCAATCAATTCTATTCAATTTAATAATCTAAGACGGGTTTGGTCTCATTCCAAATCCAGGGCGTTAAAGGGAGAAAGGAGTTTCCCTAGCCTAAAGCAAGGAGGTAAAAAAATGAGAATTCAACATAATATTGCTGCTTTAAATTCCTATAGAAACTTAACCAACAACAATAGTGCAGTTGCCAAGAACCTGGAAAAACTGTCGTCCGGATACAGAATCAACCGCGCAGGCGATGATGCTGCTGGTCTTGCTATTTCTGAAAAGATGAGAGCGCAGATTACTGGCTTAAATACGGCTCAGAAGAATGCCAATGACGGTATCTCTCTGGTGCAGACGGCTGAAGGAGCTATGACGGAAGTTCACTCCATGCTCAATCGTATGGTCGAGCTGGCTAACCAGTCCGCTAACGGAACGTATGCCGATGCTCCTGACCGCGAAAACCTGCAGAAGGAAATCGCTTCCTTAAAGGATGAAATTAACCGTATTGCCGACAGCACAAACTTCAATGGAATCAATCTGCTGGATGGTTCTCTGGATGCAGAGTCTACTGCCAATCTGAAGGACTCCAGTGCTATTAGTAATATTACAACTACGGAGTTTGCTTCAGCAGGTAAAGCTGCTGCATTTGAAGCTAAATATATTACTAATCGTCCAGAAGCCGCAACGAAACAGACTAACGCAGTATTTGAAGTTAGCTTTGATGATATTGCTTTATCTGATGCAGAAACTGGAAATAACGCAGTTACTTTAAAAATCGGCGATGCTTCTATTGATATTGATACGGGTGCAGGTACAGCAGTTAAAGGTTCCGATTTAGCTACAAAGCTTTTGGAATCTGGTAAAGCAATGAATCTGGCAACTGGAACAGTAAAAGCAGAACAGGTTAATAATTCTACAAAAACAGCAGACGCAGGAACTGCAGCACAGTGGAAACAGGAATTAGCAGTAGATTCTACCACAGCCGCTAATAATAAATACGTTGAAATTGGCGGACATGTCTGGAAAATGGAAGCTGGTTCAAATGCTAACTCTGTAAAATTCACACAGGTGGATTATATGGATAAGGCAGAAACAATCACGCCAGATTACGCAGTCGAGCTTACTGGAAAAACTGGCGCAAAGCCCACTGGTACATTGAACTGGCAGGTACAAAATCCAACTGCTGGTGCTGGTATTGGTTCTACTCATCAGGCACAGGTAGATGTTTCCATTGATTTCAGTAAGCTAAAAGTCGGAGACAAACTCACTGCCGGAGATATGACTTATGAATTCTTCTTTGGCGAAGGAACTGCCCCGACCGCTTCTGGAGCAAATGCCGTAATCGATCTGTCTTCCATCTTTAAGTCAGAGTCAGATCTGGCCGATGCCGATAAGCAGGCCCTCGCTATGGCTGAGATTGCAAAACAAATGCATGCTACAGTTGACACATCTACTACTGCAGGAATTGACTCTGCTAATAAAAATGACACATGGAGTGTTGGTAATGGCGGCGTAAAGGATGGAGTAGGAACACTAACATTCCAATCTCTCTCCGCATATGATGGAGATACTGTTGATGCTAATAAGTCCTATATTGGCGGTGACAGCAATAATGGAGTTTGTGATATGCGGACAGAAGCAAGTGTTATGAAGCAGTTCTATGCTGATAGCAACGCTTCCGCTGCTACTACTTCTTTCGATCTGGATGTAACTAAGCTGAAAGATGGCGACACTATCAAAATCGACGGTACTACCTTTGAATTTACAGATGGTAGCATTCCATCCTCGAAAGAAAACATTGCTATTGATCTGAGTGCGCTGGGATTGGCGGGAGGACTTCGCTCCAGCCAGACTGGTGAAGTGATGGATAAATTAAAGGATGCCATTAACAACAACCTGAATAATGGCTACGCTTCAGGTTCAACCACTTTGCAGACAAAATATGACATTTCTGTTGATGGTTCTACAATGACACTGGCTTCTAAGGATAATGCCAGCACTGCCGGGATCAAAGAAGATCGCGTTAATGCAAAAGTAGAACTTGGGCAGAGCGCATATGCCGGTGATGCCCTCACCCTGCAGATCGGCGACACTTCCGACAGCTTTAACCAAATGAAGGTCAACGTAAAGGATATGCACACCAAGGCAATGAACATCGACGATATCGACGTTAGCACACAGGAAGGCGCAAGCGCTGCTGTTGACAAGATCAAGGCTGCTATCAATTATGTATCCTCCACTCGTGGTGATCTTGGCGCTATCCAGAACCGTCTGGAACACACCATCAACAACCTGAGTGTAGCTGCCGAAAATATGACTGCTGCTGAAAGCCGCATTCGCGACGTTGATATGGCTCAGGAAATGATGGCTTATACCAAGAACAATATTCTGGTTCAGGCTGCTCAGGCTATGCTGGCTCAGGCTAACCAGGTTCCGCAGGGTGTACTGCAGTTATTACAGTAAGTTTCCTGTAGAGGCTTTGTTGAATTAACCTGCTGAAGGCGTATAGGACATTTCCAGAATTTACGTACAGATTAGATGCACCTTTTGGCAGAATTGTTACAGTAAAAGCGGGAGAGGACTTCCTTTCCCGCTTTTGTTTTGGATAATATAGAGGAAGTTTTTGAACACTGCTTTTCAAAGCTGCCTGGATGGCGCAAAGAATGCGTCAGGAAAGAGAGAATTATGAAGACGATTGACTTGATCAAACCGGATATTTACGATGCCTTTCAGTGCAAAGGCGCAGCTTGCCGCAGAACCTGCTGCACAGGGTGGCGCATTACAGTCAGCAAATCCGAATATCAGGATCTGAAGGCAAAGCTGAAACATATTGATGCCAGGTCTCTGCAGCGGCTTCCCGAAACGGAGCGCACCTCCAAAATGTACGGAGAATTTGTTTTAGAAGATGAGACAGGATGCTCCCTTCAGTCAAAAGAGGGTTTGTGCCAGCTGCAGCTTTCCTACGGTGCTGAGGCGCTTCCCGATGTATGCGCTTTTTTCCCCAGGAAAGGACTCCGCGCAGGCGATGAAATGGAGCTTTCCCTGACGCCTGCCTGCGAGCGGGTACTGGAGCTTTTGATGGAAAAAGAGGGTTCGCTGGAATTTGTGCGGCAAAATGAACCTCTTCCGCCCCTTCCCGCTGCGCAAATTTCTGGAAGGACAGCCAAGGCTGATTGGAAACGGCATATTCAGCTGGAGGAATTCTGTATTTTGCTGCTGCAAGCTGAAGATATTTCATTGGATCAGAGAATGGCCCTTTTAGGACTGGGGATACATGAGATTGATGCTTATTATAAAAATGGCGAGGGTCACAAGATTTCAAGCTATATTGATCAGTACCTTGCTGCTCTTTCCGAAACTGAGGATGTCAGCACCCTGCTCCCCTTAAAAGCATTCCACCCATCCTTTTTACTGGGCAATTTCTTCTCCTTTACCGCTTTTTCCAGCCGATTTGCGGAAGTTCTGGACAAAGTAAACAAGGAACTGCAGATAACCGTTCGTGCAGGCAGCGAGCCCGGAACTCTGGCATTTTCTTATCCTACTGAAGAATATGTGCGGCGCAGAAAACAGTTTGATGAATTCGAAACGCGGCATCCATTTTTCCTGGAAAATACCATGGTAATGCTCTTTGTACTGGAACACTGGGCATCCCGTCCCAGCGATCTGCATTCCATCTGGGAGCAATATATGTATGCATGTTGGGTTTACAGTAATCTCAAGCTGGCACTGACAGCCTGCATCGAAACAGCCGCATCTGATGAGGATCTATTGGATATTTGCGTTATTTTACTGCGGGGCTGGATCCACAGTGCTGAACCGAAAAAGCAGGCTATCAAGCACTTCCACGACACTGGCTGCGATACGCCCGCTCATATGGCAATGCTGGTACAGGCGGGAGGATTGCACAGATGGAAGAATCACTTAAAAAAACGTTGATCTCCTTTTAAAATTATAGTATCATAGAGTTATATATAGAGATTTATTTGTAGTATAGATATTTAAAGAATATTGAAAGAAACCGAAGTATTTAGAAAGTATTTTTAGATTTATTAGACGAAGGGTTGCGCAGGTAACCCTTTTTAACTTTCCTTTAAGAAAGTTTTACCCACAAACCGATTTTTGTTGGTTTGTGCGACAGCCCCTTTTCTTTTATACAATAAAGGAAGCAATCCTCTACATTGGATTACTTCCCGAGATATCCGCTAATAGCAGTTTTTACACGGTTCCAGTCCTCTCCCTTTAGCTTCGGAAAGCGGTATGCTCCTAGGGTTATTCATTCCGCTGCAGCTGGAATTTGAATGATATTTGGAGCCTGTTTGAGAAACATATACGTATTCTTCCTGCTTTTTCTTATCGACAACCGTAATTTTAATCTTATTGCACTTTCTTTAGCTGGGTGTTCTGAACTTCATCCCAAAATCCCTGCTGATGCTGGCATTATTGTCTGTATCAATCAAAAGTATAAAAATGTTACAGACATTGGCTTATTTCTAGACAAACATGGCGTTGATAGTCCATTTTAGCCAGAATTCGTCTGTACGTTCCACATTTCGAAAAAACTTATGCATCCTCTTTATGCGTGACATCCTTTCGCCTTTCACTTAGAAAATCTTTTATTAATACAGGCAGGATAGCGGGATTGCGTAAGCTTTTCCCATAGACGGGGTCACTCCCAAATCCAGATGCAGATATTTTTATAAAAGGAAAGTTCAACTGCAAGATTCTAAATTCACATTATTAAATCACAAAAATTGAGAAAAAATCACAAAATTGTTGATATAAAATTAAAAAATGAATATAATATATGAATATAGGGAGGGGATAGATATGTTGGTACAGTTCATGTTAAAAAATGTTTTATCATTTAAAGACGAAATGATATTAGATATGACCGCCATTAATTCCTACAAAGAGCATGCGTGCAATATAATCAATAACGGTACTAAAGAGAGCTTTCTCAGGGTTGCTGCTATTTATGGGGCAAATGCAAGTGGTAAATCCAATCTGCATATGGCTATGGATTTTTTCCAGCGGATTGTAACAGAATCGCTGAATAATGTCGACGATAAATCCTCCACTGTTCTGGAAGATTGTTATTTGCCCTTTTTATTTGATAATAATAGGGAAAATTCGGAATTTCAAATTATTGAAATCCTTGATGGATGTGAATATCAATATGGGTTTGAGTACAATGCAGAGTGCATTGTAACAGAATGGCTTTATAAAAAAAGTTTAAAGACGAATAGAACGGTGACCATTTTTGAAAGAACCACAAACAGAGTAGATTTTGGTGCTTCTGTCAGAAAATATTGTCAAGCTTATAAAGATCAAATCCCACCCGAAACATTGGTTTTGTCATTTTTAAATAAATTAAAACTGAAAACAGCCATTTTTAAAACGGTGTATTCCGGTATTATGGATACGTTGATTGTCCCTACCGATTTTTGTGAAGATGCGAGGGTCCTGGAGACTTTCCTTCCGGGAGTGATTGACCAAGGAAAAAGCAAGCTGATAAAATTTTTAGAGGCCATTGATACAGGAATAAAGGATATTGAATATGATAATAGCGAAAAGAAAATTCTCTTCACTACGTATCATAAAGGAAAAAATGGCGAAACATACCCATTAAATTTGTTTCTTGAATCAGAAGGCACTTTAAAAAGCATCATGCTTTTTATTTATGCACGTATGGCGATTTTAAATAATACATCTATTTTTGTTGACGAATTGAATGTTAAACTGCATCCGTTATTGTTAAAATTTATTATTGATTTGTTTTATGATAACGATTCAACCGCACAATTGATCTATACAACCCATGACACAACATTAATGGACAAAAAGTTTTTTAGAAGAGATCAAATTTGGTTTGTACAAAAAGATGAGTTTGGATATTCTGAGCTGACCGCATTATCCGATTTTAAAGTAAGATCGGATTCCTCATTTGAAAAGGATTATTTGGCAGGTGTATATGGTGGAATTCCACTCCTTGACGATTTTGAAATGTGATTGTAATAGAGAAAGAAGTAGAATGTCCGGTTTTGATTTGCATAAGCATAAACCTTCTGAATACGATCCTGGCACTCAGGTACATATCTTAGTAGAAAAATTAAAAAGCTACCTGGATGAATCTTTTTAGACGATGATACCTTGATGAGCTTTGCTGGTTTACTTCGTAAACAGGCTGTGAATAATGGCTCTACCCGAATTTCCAGAAATATCTGAACTCCTAGAAGTGCCAGCTGGGCTTGCACGCTTAGCATAGCCCAACTCTCAATTGTGCTGAAGAAAGTATTCGGTTCCATTGTCGTCCCCTACCTTTCCCAGATACCAGGTTCCATCATACTGGAAGAAAAACGCCAATATGGATCGGTTCCCGTGGGCCACGATTTTGGATATGTGAAACTCCATAGATACGGTCTGTCCCGGTTTTATGGTTTGCTCTGAGCCCGCGCTGCATCCCCAGGAGCCGGCGGTACCCAGGTGATCCATATAACGCGCGTCAGCGGCTATTTGCATGGTTTTGTGCCCCTGGTTTGTGAGCAGCAGTTTTACATGGTCATCCATTGCCGCGTCAAACTGCAGGCGGGCGATAAAATCAGGTTTTCCGGAAGTGTTACCGGAGCTGGGATGTGTCTGGTCTCTGCCGGCTGCGCCGTTCTCTAATCCATAAGCGGTCAGTCCAGCAGCTGCCAATATCAGCAGGATCAGGCACAGGCCTGCTATTCTCATTTTCATATGTCCATTCCCCTTTTGTAAATGTTACACAATCGCTTTGAATAGCAGGTGCGATTTGGAAGTATACAGTTTGGCATTTATTGTGTATATGTTTATTGTAACGGACAAGCCCGCCCCTTGTCACGGCTCAAGTTTCGATTTGTTTCGGCAGAAAGAGTCATATCGCCTGCTGCGGGCATCTCGGAACTTGCATCTCTAATTTAGGGACTAATAAAAATCGGATTTCTTCTCAAGTCATAGTTGAAAATCCCGCTGTAAGGGCATATAATAGAGATGTTAGAGGATTTGGAAAACCACTCCGTACCTGCTGTTGACAGTCGGCAGGTATTGACGGCAGGGCGGTTATTTCCTTTTTTGAACAACATTTCGATTTTCAGATATGGGCAGGCACCGAGCGGTCATTCGGTGTACTGCGCTTTATTCTCGGCTATACTATATCTCCTTTAAGGAGATTTTCCGCCCTGCCTCCTCTACTCCAACGATTTCTGACATGAGATTTATAAACAGATTTTGGCTGCTGCCACGGGATTTTGAATTGTATTCCGCGGCAGTTTTTTATTTGACAAGGTAAAACGCTTTATTCAGGCTTTATCCCCGATCCACTTTTGCAGCACGCGGATTATGATTTCCGGTTCAAGGGGTTTTGTGATGTGTTCGTTCATGCCTGCGTCCATAGCTGCTTTTACATCTTCTGCAAAGGCGTGCGCGGTCATAGCTATAATTGGGATTTCCGCTGCATCAGGTCTGTCCAGGGCGCGTATGGCTCTGGTCGCTTCGTATCCATTCATCAGCGGCATCATCACGTCCATAAAGATAATGTCCCAGGTGTGAGGTGCTGCCTTTTCAAAGCACTCGGTTGCTTCTTTGCCATTGACTGCAAGGGTGACCTCCAGCCCGCTTTCCATGAGGAGATATTGCGCGATCTCCTGATTCAATTCATTGTCTTCCACAACTAGCGCTCGTTTGCCTGTAAAATCGGTCTGCTGCACGTTTCCATCTTTATCAGATTCTTCCTGCTCTGGCGAATCTGCAAGTTCCATAGGCAGCACTACCGTAAACGTGCTTCCTATGTCTAGCTCACTTTGAATCTGTATGTTTCCTCCCAGTTCGTCCACCAGCTTTTTTGTGATGGTCATGCCCAGGCCGGTTCCCTGGTAATTCGTTCTGGCGCCACCGCCCTCCTGGGTAAAAGGTTCAAAAATATGCTGCAGATATTCTGCGCTCATGCCAATTCCAGTATCAGAAATTTCAAAACAGATTTGTGCAATTCCATCTTCCGCACTCATCTCGTAGCATTTACAGTGTACACTGCCCTCCGGTTTGTTGTATTTTACAGCATTTCCTGCAATATTGATTAATATCTGCTTGATATGCAAGGGGCTCCCCATAAAAAATTCATGCGGCAGTCTTTGGGGATCTGTAAAATCCACGTCCACCTTTATCTTCTGCTGCGCTGCCTGCCCGCTTACAATTGCAGAACAATTATAGAGCAGATTTTTCAGGCTGAAACGCTCCATATGAAATTCCAGTTTCCCGCTTTCCAGCTTGCTGATATCGAGGACATCGTTAATCAGCGACAAAAGGTGCTCTGCCGATGTTTTGATTTTCCCTCTGCAGTCTGCCTGTCGCTCCAGATCCTCCGGGTTATTTTCTGCAATATTCAGCATTCCCATGATTCCGTTTATGGGCGTACGGATGTCGTGGGACATATGAGAAAGGAATTCGGTCTTCGCTTGATTGGCCCGTTCAGCCTCCTGCATGGCCAGTTGAAGCTCTCTGTTCTTTTTTTCCAGCAAGTGATAAGACTTTTTTCGCATATGTGCTGTGACAAAACTGAAAATCAGAAGCAGCACCAAGATGGTTGCGAAAACTGCCAATATATCTTTGCTTTGATACAAATAGTCCCTCAGCTCATAGCTGCTGTAGGGGATGTTCATATATTGATTGATAATGTCTGCCTTTTCGGTGCTTGATACTAGTCCCAGCGCTTTGTTCATAACATTGAACAGAACCGGATCGGTTTCGCTTAAAGCAGCCAGGCTTGTTCCGGTCTGATGCCTATAGTTGTCCCACTCAAGCAGATTGGAAAAGCGTTCGTTTTTGGATTGGTAATTGTATTCAATGGTATTGAGAATCGTCATATCCGCCTGGCCGTCTTCCAGTGCCTGCAGGCAGTCTTTCGCGCTGTTGCAATAGATAATCGGGCCTTTTATATCCATGCTGTCTGCCCAGTATGCACGGCCTTTTGTCAAGGCAGTAGTCGCCTCTTCTCCGGCGGAAAGGGCATAGTCGTTTCTCGATATGATAACTGCGTTATATGCCATGAAGGAATTCGTCAGTCTGATATGTTCATCCCGCGTGAGCTTTTCATTGCTGGAGCCAACATAAAAATCAATCTCTCCTGCCTGCAGCAAATCCTTCCAATATTCCGCCCTGTCGATAGGCACAAACTCCATGCGGATTCCGCTTCTTTTGGCAACCTTTTTCAGAATCTGAACATAAATTCCATCGTATCCATCCTGACTGTTGGCATAAGCCAGCGGCATGGTATCCTTATAAAAGCCTATTTTCACCGTATCGCCCCTGTGGATCAGCTGCAGTTCGTCAGATGCGAAATTTTCCCTGCGATCTCCGTAATACTGACTTGTAAGCTCTTGCTCCAGTGTGGGCATATCCATTTTCAAAGCCTCAATACCCCTGTTCAGCTGGTGCAGCAGGGCGTCATTTCCCTTCCAGGTTATGTAGTAGTAGGGCGCGTAAGCGAATTTTCCCACCAAACATTGCCCTTCTTTTACCTCGGTCAGGGTATGGGCCGCAATATCAATTTCTCCGTTCTCAAGCGCTGTCTGCATTTCCTGAGTCGTGGCATATACTTTAAGTTTTGGGTTTTTAATTTTGTTTTTATCCAAATACTCCAGGAAATCGTCCTTTCGAATATAGCTTTCTACCACACCAAACTTCATGTCCTTCATGTGTTCAAAATCTTCAAAAGCCAGTTTTGTGTCCGCCTTCACAAATAAGCAGCCGAGGGTGTATCCGCTGGAGAGGTCAGCATAATCAAATTTTTTGGCCCGTTCCTTTGAATACTGTGCTGAGCCGACCAGATCCACTTTTTTTGCTTCCAGCTTGGCAAGCGCGTCATCCCAGCTGCTACAATTTACGTATTCGATATTCCATCCAGTGTAGCCGCAAAGCTCGTTCAAATAGGCATTATCCATTCCCCCGTAGCCGTCCTTCTCTGACCAGGTGTGAAAGCTTTCCATGGGGAAGAAAGCTACTTTCACGGTCCGAGAGCCCTGTGCAAAGGCATGCTGCGGAAGGAGGGTTGCAAGGAGTATCAGGATCTCCAATAGAATCAGTATAAACGGTATACGGTTTTTCCAGAATATGTGTTTCATGTCATGTCTCCTAAGTGGTATTGTACCAACGGTTTGCCAAAAAGCAGAATCCCCAGCCATGCAGACACGGCCAGGAATTCCTTGAATAAACATATTATTGGATTGTCTGTATCTTTAAATTCATTAAACTATAGGCTATCCACGTTTCCTCCTGTTAACGAGAACACCAATTAGCACGATGAGGGCTGCTGCTGCTATAATACCCCACATCAACATGCTTCCGGCATCACCCGTCTGAGGCAACATGGAAGACAGTCTTGATGCGAGGCCGCCCTGGGTGCTGCTGGCCGCTGCCGCATCACTACCATTGGCTGCCGCTGCATCGCCGCCGTCAGCGCCTCCATTTGCGCCGTCAGCTCCATTACCATCAGCATCCAATCCGTTGCCATCGCCTCCATTAGCCCCATTGTTGCCATCGGCTCCGTTATTTCCATCAGCCCCATTGTTACCGTCGGCTCCGTTGTTGTTGTTATTTCCATTGGCTGCCGTAGTTCCATTGTTGCTGCTGTTATTACTTGGATCGTTCGTGCTGCTAGCTGCTGCCGCAGAGGCCTTCCATGCAATAGCAACCGGGGAAGTTCCCTTTACTTTGAATTTCAGACCGTCTGCCGTTTTCTGAACACTCGGCTGCTCGGTATCGCCTGCTTTGATGCCCAGACGCGATGAAGTTTCACCAAACATGTGGGTTACTCTGAAGTCATGGGTATCCTTTCCTGTTTCAGGCGGGTATTCCATAACAACTTCAACACCGTCTTTCGGGAAGTTATCCACTGTAGCCAGCTCCCAATGCTCGCCATCTGTGCTCAGCTCTACCTTAATATCATAATACGCAATATTCAGGTATGTGTAGCCGGCCTTTGTAGTCAGAATACGGCTCAGTCTTGCTGTAATCGCATCCTGTGTATTATATTTTGTGTTTTCCAAATCGCCTGATACAGTCAGGCCATCTTCAGAAATAACTCTCGCCTGCAGCTTCGTATCTGCCGTAGCTTTCTTAAATTCAGCAGAAGCAACTGCACTGTTATCCATGCCAGTTTTAACAGCAATAGCCTTAACTGTCGTATTTTTATCAACGGTAAACGGCTCCGTATATTTCTGGCTAGCTGTTGTCGGGTTCGTGCCATCCGTCGTGTAGTAGATGACCGCATCCGCTACTTCACAGCTGAGGGATACTTCTCTGGATGTGAGGAACGTACCTCCATTCGGAGAAATGGTCGGTGCCTTTACCGCAATTTTCGGCGACAGCTGTGAACTTGAAGTTATCTCACTCTCAATATAAAAATCATTTCCAGGGTACTTCACATAACCAGTATAGCTGGTAGCCGGCAGACAATCTTCCTTCGTATTCTTTGCATCAAAGTTCTTACCGTCAAAGCTGTAAACCGCCCCCTCTACCGGCGGAATCGTCGCTGTAAAGGTAGCTTCATCTGAATTCAGTTTGTACTCCAGCTTAAATTCCTTTGGCGCATCCCGTTTTATCTTGACGAAATCTACGGTTACGCTGCTGGCATCTTCCGGGGTAGCTTCGTAGTTGTCATTGCCCTTTGTATATACATAGAAAGTATGCTTACCTCCCGGAGCAATTCCCGTAAAGGTTGGGCTCGTTTGCCATGCACCCTGATCCATCTTGTACTCATAAGTAATGCCTTCTTCCGGGTTTTCCAGTTCTATGGTACACTCAAATGCTGTGCCCGCACTGTCTACCTTGTAGGAAACTGGCTTTTTGATGATTGGGGTTGGAGTCGCTTTTTTGTAAATTTCGACAACCTCATCCATGTGTACTGTCAGCGGAGTCTGCACCTTATAGTTCGGATTGCTAAGCGGTATCTCTTCTAAAACAAGCTCGTCATAGCGTCCTGCCTTTTCACTGGCAACGGAAGCAACTATACCACCTGTCTGTATTCTTACAGTGTCTCCTTCCTCTATCTTTCCATCATTATCTGTTACATCCAACGCTATATCCGTTATCTTAATTTTATTATTGCCGTCATACGGTTTGTTTTCAGCCTTTATCCCTTTTTTGACAGGCAACGCCTTCTGCTCTATTGTGAAGGTTCCTTTGAGTTCCCCCTCGCAGTTCGGTGCCTTACCGGTAATAGTTACCTCAATGGGGCCTGCAACCTGCATATCTTGTTCGCCTCGCGAATACTTGACATCATAATCTTTAAGCGGCAGTTTGTTTTCTCCAAAATACACTTCTAATCCTATATCATTTACTTTATCAGTACCTGCTGCCCCTGGGGTTGGTCTATGGAATTTTTTATCGTATTCTATTGATTCAGGATTGAATACCACCTTTGCCGTGGATATGTCTGCACGGACAATGTTGAATTCTCGTTCAATCTTATAACCAGTATCAAAAACCACATTTGCGTAATCATTCGTATCAATGCCGTTTTCATCTATCTTGCTTTCATCTATATAATCTTCAGCACACACGATATAGTTACTGTTCTCCTTAGTTGAGACGATTACCTTGATATTATTGCTGGTCGCGTCTATATCATCAGGAAATCCCACTTCTATAGGATTCGCTGGATTATAAGCCACCGTATAATCCTTCTCTGGCGTTAATGTTACTTCGCCATCGTTTATAGCTTCAAAAGGCCGAATCGGAGCCCCTGTATACGTCTGATCAGCAATTGTCTGAGGAACCATTGCCTCTGTAATAGCCTTTGGAATCACTCTGACCTGCAGAGTTTTGACTGGAGTATCCTTACCCTTTACATACCAGTCCAGTGTATACGCATCTGTGCCTTGATATTTACAGTCAATAATCCCTTCGCTATTTTCAGGATAATCATTTCCACCGACTTTTAAGTACCAATCTCCCGTCAATTCATCGTATGTGCGACCATCTCTCGTGATCTCATCTTTAAGTTCAAAGATTTCTTCAGTCCGATCTTTTCCTGTATAAGGGATTGTTATTGTCTTTCCATCGTTAGATGTCTTAAATTTAAGCAAGATGTCACTTCCTGTTAACGCCGTAGTCTCAGTCAAACTCGGATCTGGAGCTACGCCCGTTGAAAACTTCAAACGCTCTGAGTTTTCAATTGTTCCAGTACCTGTCACTCTGCTGTTTTCTCTGCAGGTAAGTCCTTTACCTTCTTCAAGAGTCAGCGTTGCGCCATCTGAAATACGAAGTGTTTCATTTTTATCTTTTCCCAGTTCCCCTGCGTTTTTATGACCCAGGCCCAACTGCAAATCTTCAGGCAAGGTTATATTTCCATACACTGTAAACAGGTTTGTGCCGCTAGGACCTGCATTATTATCCGGATGTGCTACAATTGCATTAAACCCACTGAGACTTTCGCCCCACACTGAGTCAGCAGTGATCAATAGAGGAAGAGTATTCCCAGCCTTGCTCCGCTCATTTAAAGTGGTTAACGCACCGCCTCCACAGTTAATACCGCCTCCAACTACTCTATTCGTATAGTTGCTTCCCGTTCCGCCTTTTGCCGTTACACTGCCACTGGCAGCAATCGTAATTGTTACACTGCTGTCGTTCCTGCTATTATCACACCCAATGCCAGGACCGCCGCACCCTCCGTTCTCGCCATTGCCACCATTAGCTATTACCGTTGCCCCCTCGTTAATGCTTATGACTCCGCCTGTTCCTGAAGCGCCGCAACCAATTCCCGCACCGCCATTCGCGCGATTTTGGCCAGCCGCACCATCTGCTCCCTGAGCCTCTACTGTTCCATTGAGAATTTGGATTCCTTTTGCAGCCGCACTTGCACCGGAACCGTTAGCCCCTCCAATACCAGCAGCTCCCCGGCCGCCTCCGATTGCCGTTACCTTACCTGTACAATTAATCACGATTTCTCCCGCAGCTTCACCAGGAATACCTCCAATACCGGTTCCTCCGGAAGGGCCTCCCTCAGCTTTAAGGTTTCCAGTTCCTTTGATCGTCAGGCTTGCATTTCTTCCTACTTGCAAGCCGGCATACCGTTCGCCACTGATCAAATCATTTTCACCCTCTAAGGTCAGCTCAACTGTTGTAATCGCTCCATTTTCTCCAATTTTGAAGGCCCCTATAGAAGACATTTTGTCTGGGGAAGATCCTATGTCCTTATTTTCATGGTTGATATGAACATTCTTTAAAGTAATTCTATGAAATCCGCCCGTTACGGAAATGGTATGAACATCAGCGCCAACACTCTTCGGGGTAGTCCCTGAAATCTCATGAGATCCACCGTTTGCACAATCACATTCTTCATTACCAATCACAACATCCCCTTGTTCCAAATTGTGCGGTATCACCCTTGGTGAGGTTCCATCCCCATCAGCCCCCCATGCCGTCCAGGGCACAAAAAAGAATGCCACAAACAGCACTAAAAACATTACCAAAATTCTTAACTTTCTCTTCTCAATTGCTGAACTCTGTACCATAATGTCACTTCCTCATAAATTATTACACATATTTAAACGGTGAAATCAAATTTCACCTCTGCGGGTTTCCTTATACCATTATATAAGATATCTTCCGCAAAATCCAGCAAAATCCGAAATATGCAGAAAAACTTCCTCTTACTAATTAATAGGAATCCCAATACACAATTATCCTTTAATTTCAGCCTGATATCCAGAATCGCTTTCCTTCTTCCAGACTATCTTCTCTTGCAAAAGGGCTCTGCCTAAAGTGTTCAGACAGCGCTCCCCGTTTCCTGCAAAAGACGTTTATAATATATATCGGCATTTGCAAAGTCAAAATTAACAGCCGGGCTGCAAAAATTGAACCGGAAATTTTAACTTCTTAAATATGGTGTTATGTTTTCATGTAAAGGCAGTTTGTACTTTAAGTAACTTTTTCAAAATAATTCCAATTTCTTCTTGCATAGTTTTCTTGTTTATGGTATTGTTTCTATATTATTCCACAAACAAAAAAAGGAGGCTTCTGTATTATGACCGCTGAAAAAAGAACCTATCAGGACGGTGTATTCCGCAGGCTTTTTAACGACGAGGAATCCCTGCTGGAGCTCTACAATGGGTTGACGGGAAGCTGCTATCCCAAGGGGACGCCTATTCGTATCGTTACTCTTGAAGAATGCCTGTTCGGGGATCTGAAAAACGATCTGGCTTTTATCATCGACGGAAAGCTCATTATCCTCATTGAACACCAGTCCACACTCTGTCCCAATATGCCGCTGCGCATGCTTTGTTATCTGGCAAAGGAGTACGAACGGGAATATTATTCCAAGATCATCTACAGCACGCAGCTTTTGAAAATCCCCACGCCAGAGATGTACATCTTCTACAGCGGTGCCAAGGATGCTCCTTTGCAGCAGGATTTAAAACTTTCGGATGCATTTTTGGAAAAACGTGATACACTGTATGTAGAGGTAATCGTCAGGATGATCAACATCAATTACGAAAAAGGAGCCCGGCTGCTGAAGGCCTGCCGCAAATTGCAAGAGTACAGCATTCTCATGCATAAGATCCGCACCCATTACCGGGAGAGCCGCGATTTGAAGGCAGCCATTACCCTCAGCATTCGTGAATGTATTGAAGAAAATATCCTGGCGGAGTTTTTGAAAAAATACGGTGGTGATGTTATGAGTTTTCTTTTTGAGGAATTGAGCAGGGAAGAATGCGAGGCCATCCGGGAGGAGGACGGTGCAAAGCGTGGCGAACAGCGTTTTGCCAATCTCGTGCAGGAGTTGTTAAAATCAAAGGAGCTCAATTCGCTTGCCCGGGCAGCGGCAGATGCAGAGTACCGGGAGAAGCTTTATCAAAAATATGGGCTTTAATTTGAATTTTTTTCCGCTTTATGTTATGCTATATCAATAATGCTGCCCGGGGCAGAGCAGGAAGCTTCCCCGGCCAACTGAAGGACCGGAAAGGATCGTATGTTTCAAAAGATACCAAAGGATTTTTTTGTGCCCCTGGCCTCCCCCAACAAGCTGATTTACTGGGAGTGCATCTGCAAGCTGTTTTCCGTCATGGACAACCAGCTTTCCTTTGGTGTGGAACGGGAAATTCTGGCGGACGAGCTTCAGTACTATTTTGAGCAGGAACAGGCGGCGGGCGATATGGACGGCGAGTTCGGGGAAACGGACAGCCGAGGAAAGGCAAACAGCATGCTCCGCAAGCTGGAAGGCTACGGGTGGCTGGAAATTGACACGGATAAAAGCTACATTCAGCGGATCAATTTTCGGGAGCATGCGGTAAAAATCGTCAAAACTCTGCTGGAGATTCAGGATGGAAAGCAGATCGAATATCAGGGCTACATATATACTATCTACAGTCTTGTGCGGGAAAAGAGCGATCATCCAGGCGTTGTGCTGATTCAGGTTCTGGAAAATACCGACCTTCTCATCACTGGCCTCAAAAATCTGAATTCCAACATCAAGGCTTATATCGACGAGCTGACCCGTCACCGGACGGTAGCGGAAATCATGGACGCTCTTTTTAACGACTATATTACGAATATCGTGGATAAAGCCTATCACCGGCTTCTCACCTCGGACAATGTGTCTAAGTTCCGCCCGGAAATTATTCATCAGCTGGAAAAAAAGAGCCGTAGCGCCGTTTATATCCGGGAGACGGCAAAGGAGCTTGCGGGACTGAAGGAGGTTTCGGAGGATGAGGGACAGGAACTGGCTTACCGTTATCTGCATGAAATTATCGAGGCCTTCCGCAACATGGATGATATTCTTTCGGAAATCAATCAGAAAAACACCCAGTACCAGAGGGCTGCCATCAACCGTGCAAAGTTTCTGCTCACGGGAAGCGAGGATATTCGCGGCCAGCTGAAGGAGAGCCTGCTGGGGCTTTCCGAGGAAGCGCACCGAGAGCAAATGGATATGAACGGCATTTACCGCATTGACTTTCTGGATGGGCTGATACGTCTTTACAGCTCCGCTTTTCTGGATGAGAGTTCCCTCTATTCCCCTATTGAGGGCAAAAAGGAATTCGTGCCTCAGGCGATTTTGCCGGGACAGCCGGATGAGCAGGAGCGTCAGGAAAAGCTTCGCCGGATGATGGAAAAAATGCAGCGGATTCTCAGCACCGCCAAGATCGAGGCTTACCTGAATCAGCAGATGGGAGAGCAAAAAGAGATTCTGTCAAGTCAGCTTCCACTGGAAACAGCCAAGGACTTTATCAAAATCATCTACATCCGTCTCTACGGCCAGCGGAAAAATATGAGCTATATAATTGAAAGGAACGAACGGACAGAGAAAAACGGCTACCGGTTCACAGATTTTCTCATCCGAAAAAAATAACAAATATTGTTTAAAAATATGTAACCTACATGGGTATTTTTCAAGGCAGACTAATCCGTTTAATCGTCTTGTTTATACAATTTTTCCTGGAAATATGATAGAAATTTACTCGTGCAGAGGCTATTATGGTGACTAGAAAGGAACTAAAAAACAATCGTGGAATTTCTCGCAGGAATGCTTCAAAAGAAAAGGAGCGGTTCAGCCGGCTGTGCATCCTTCAAGGAGGTGGTGTCATGACCAAATCTAACGAAAAGAGTAGCAGCTATCGTGCTTGAGCTTCTGTCGATTCTGTTTTCGGCAGCCGGCATGATGTTCAGCTATGCTTCTTACATAGCTGGCAAAAGCCGGTAACGTAAAAACCACTCTGGCCCCCAAGCTACGAGTGGTTTTTAAAACTATCCGTTAAAGTTTTGGCGAGCTGGTCATCACCGACTCTCTTGTTCTTAGTATAGCATTCCGCATGTGGAAATTCAATAGATAAAATCGCTCCTGTTAATTTTTTCTGAAATCCTGCCGATATTTATATATAGCAAACTATTTTTTAGCAGTTTTAACAGACTATCCCTATGCAGTGTGAGGTGTGTTCCATGGGCATGATTTCTACAATTAACACGTATTTCAATCTGAAAAGTGAGCATAAAAGCGACGGCAGCAAGCAGGCGGCGTTCCCAGGAGTTTCTGCCGGGCAGGCAGCCGCGGATTCTGCGGCAGGCGGCAAGATGGCGGGCAATGTTTCCTTACAGGAGGGGCCGGCTCTCACAGATCGCTTTGTACCCGGCCAAAAGGCGGGCTACGGGCAGCCTGCGGATTCTATAGAAGCTCTGTTTCCAAAGGATTCGGCTGCGATCTCCGAAGGCTGGAAAAATCAGGTCAATTGGCAGGCGGAAACCCAGAAGGTCATCAGCAATTTGCAAAAGAGCTTCCCGGGGGTACAGATTTTGTATTCCTCCGGCAGCATGAATCAAAAAGAGCTCTCCAATCTGGCGGCAGCTCTGGGACGGGGCAGCCACCTGATTTTGTCAGAGGATTTTCTAAAGCAGATGGCAAGTGGAAGCGAGGGCTTTGAGAAGGGCAAGGCGGCTCTGACAAATGCGCTGTCTGCACTTGCCGCGGATAAAAATCCGACTGCTGCTGGAAAAGGCACGTATCTTCAGGCTGAGCAGGAGATGTCCTGGACTTTAAACGAGCCGAAACAGGATGAGGAAGCTCCTAAACCAAAGTGGCAGCAGGATGCGGAGCAGGCTCAGTCTATGCTGGAGCAGATGAAGAAGGCTCAGGAGGATGCGAAAAAGAACAAGAAAGATTTTCGTGTGAAAACATCTAAAAATGATTATCAGACCGCAACCAGTTATGCCCGGCTGGCTGCTGCTGGATCAAAATCCGGTATTCAGGGTGTTATGAGCGATGCAAGGAGAAAGATTGCCAATCTGAAGACAGCCTCTGCTCTGGGAGATTCCAGCGAACGGGCCAAGGCAAAGGCCGCTATTCGCTCTTACGAAACCTTGCTAATGCGGGGAAACCGGAAAATTCGCAGGCTAAACGAGGAAGAGCTGACTCGTCTGCGGAAAAAACGGGCTGAGCAAAAGGAGCAAAAGGAAAAGGCTCTGGCGGCCAAGCTGGAAATGAACCGGCAGCGCACTAAGCGCAGGACAGCGGATCGGATGCTGGTGGAGGAAGGAAAGCTGTATGATCGAAACGGCATCATTCAGTCCACTCACAGGCGCAGCAAGTACGACCCCCGCGAGGAATACGATGAAATGGCCAATGCAGCTTACATCCCATCGGTGCCTTCCATGGATGCGGCAGCAGGCATGGGTACTGGAACAGGGATAGGCCCGGGAGCAGGCGGCGGCTTTACTGCTGCCGATGTGACGGTAACCATCGAATAACCATGCAATCTAAAAAAGGCGTCAGCAGGATCGAACCTGCTTTCGCCTTTTGTTTATGTTTGTCCGCTGTCCAGACAACGTTTAGCGTACTTTAAAGTCTACACCCAGCTCATGCGCAATCTGCCGGCATTGCTCGACGGACTCCTTTGGTATGCAGCTGACGACGCTGACCGCGATATGTCCCACATATTGTTTGGCATCCTTGATAAAGGCGAGGATGGAATCAAAGGAGTCCTCGCCGAATTCTGGCTTGCAGAGAGCGTAATAAGCGGCTGCGTCTGCTTCGTTTAAGCTGATGGACAGGCGGTCTACGGCGCCTTCAAGGAGGGGTGCCGTTCTTTTTTTGTGGATGCGATCCGAAAGGCCATTTGTATTGATGCGCACCTGGGTACCTGTATGAGCCTTGATATACCTGCTGACCTCCAGGACCTCGGGCAGCCGTATCGTCGGCTCACCGTAACCGCAGAAAATCACCTCTTCATAATCCCCTACCTGGAATTTGTTCAGTTCCTCGATTACTTCCTCCACGGAAGGCTCTTTTTCCAGCCACAGAGAATTAGCCCCTCCCAGGCCATCAACCATCTGGCGCACGCAAAAGGCACAACGGTTGGTGCAGCGGTTTGTCATGTTGATATAAAGGCCGCCGCCATACGTATATACAATATTATTTTCTCTATTTTCCATTTTTCCTCCTAGTATTTCTTCACTCAATCAGACACAGGCCCGCGCCCATGCGAAGGTATGTGCCCCCTTCCCTTCTGTAGGAGCAGAACAGTTCTTGTTCACAGCAGGTGCAGTGGCTGCTGACAGTTATGGCAGAAGCGTTTACCCCAAGGGATGCGAGCTGCCTTTTGTTGATCCCCTTCAGGTCAATATAATATTTTTCTCCCCGCTTCTCTGAAAACTCCTGGGCAAAACTCCATTTTTCAGAAAAGACCTCCAAAACCTCCGACCCTGTTTCAAAGCAGCATTTGCTGATTCCCGGCCCGATAAAAACCTGAATATCCGAAGGGCTGCTGCCATAAGCAGCCTCCATTCCCATAACCGCTTTTGGCGCAATACCGGCCGCCGTTCCCCGCCAGCCCGCGTGAACCAGACCAATGGCCAGCTTCTTTGGATCAAACAAATAAATGGGCAGGCAGTCCGCATGAACGGTTGTCAGGAGAACGCCCGGCACATCGGTGATCATCCCATCCGTTTCAGGAAGGGTCATCGGCGCCTCTCCCCTTTCGCTGATTACCGCAATTTTATCCTTGTGCACCTGCTGCGGCTGAATTCTCTGCATGGCTTTAAGCCCCGTTTCCTCCAGAACAGCTTCGTTATAATAGGGGCTTCCCTTACATGCCCCATATTTCGTCGAAAAAAATCCCTTTACCTTAGGTATCCCTTCAAAGACTGCCAGATAAGTCCGCTTCATCTCTCCCATCCTTCCTTTCCTTCCCTTTATAATCGTTTATGGCCTTGCTGAAAATCCCCGCAGCTTCAGTGTCCGGTTGGCCCTGAATCTGCGGGGATCGTCTTTCTATCTGTTTTCAGCAGATCCATGCAGCGGGAATCATCGGCTCCCTGCCGCATGAAAGTCCTTATATGTGTCTTCCTCTATTTTTCCTCTTCCTGGTTGGCCTTTTTACGCTCTTCCTTCATGGACTCCTGCTCCTGTGCCAATTCTGCAAGCTGAGCCGACAGCTTCATGTTCTCGTTGTAATCTACTCTGCAGTCGATCACTGCCGGTACATCCTGTTTAAAGGCGTCCTCCAGAATCGGGATCAGATCATCCGCCTTTTCAACCCGATAACCTTTTCCGCCCATGGCATTTGTCAGCGCCACAAAGTCCGGATTTGTAAAGTCCGTATAGCAAGTCTTTCCGAAGTGCTCTCTCTGCTTCCACTTAATCAGGCCATAACCGCTGTCATTGAGAATCAGAGTTACAAAGTTCGAGCCGATACGAAGAGCCGTTTCCAGCTCCTGCATGTTCATCATAAAGCCGCCATCTCCGGTAACTGCAAGGATCTTCCGATCCGGATGAACCAGCTTCGCAGCCACGCCTCCCGGAATGGATATTCCCATGGAAGCAAATCCATTGGAAATGATACAGGTATTTGGCTTGTAACAATTGTAATGTCTTGCAACCCACATTTTATGTGCGCCTACGTCGGAGATCAGGATATCATCCGGCCCCATTACCTTGCGGACATCATGCAGGATCCTCTGCGGTTTCATGGGGAAAGCATCGTCGTTTTCGTATTGATCGTGATCTGCCTGGATTTTCGCCTTGATTTCCAGCGCATAGTCCGGCTCTGTCTCGCGCTCCGAACGACGGAGGATTTCGTAAAGGGAATCCGACATATCGCCTAAAACCTGTACCTCCGGCTCATACCTCTTGTTGATGTGCGCGGATTCGGAACCGATATGTATGATTTTGTGACTGTTGTCCGGGTTCCACTTACGTGGGAAGCATTCTACAATATCGTAGCCAATACCGATAATGAGATCCGCTTCATCGAAAATCTGGTTGATATAGTCCTTTTGCGGGATGCCTACCGTCCACATGGAATACGGATTATCAAAAGGAATGATGCCCTTTGCCATCATTGTATTTACAACTGGAATACGAAGCTCTGTAGCAAATTCCGTAACTGCCTGAGCCGCACCGTCCCGTATCGCGCTGCTGCCCACAAGGATCAACGGCCGCTTTGCATTGGAAATCCTTCTTGCTGCCCGCTCAATGGACTGGAAGGACGCGATGCCCTTCTGCGGCACCACCTTGTTCATCGGTGTTCCCTGTGCCGGCATTTTTGCGATATTGTCCGGAAGGTCGATGTGAACAGCTCCCGGTTTTTCTGACTCTGCATATTTAAACGCGATCCGCACGATCTCCGGCACGGTGTCAGGTCTCAGGATCTGCTTTGTTCTCTTTGTAATAGGCTCAAACACTTTTTCCAGATCCAGATACTGATGCGCAGTCAGGTGCATTCGATCCGTAGCTACCTGGCCGGTAATTGCAAGCACCGGCGCTCCGTCCAGATTTGCGTCCGCTACACCGGTTACCAGGTTTGTGGCCCCCGGCCCCAGCGTTGAGAGACAAACTCCGGTTTTGCCCGTCAGTCTGCCATAAACGTCTGCCATAAAGGCTGCTCCCTGTTCGTGCCTTGTGGTAATGAATTTGATAATTGAAGATTTTTCAATAGCATTCATAAGATCCAAGTTTTCTTCGCCCGGAATCCCGAATATGTATTTGACACCCTCCTGTTCCAGACATTCTACCAGAAGATCTGCCGTTGTCCGTTCAAAATCCATGGGTTCGGATACTACTCCGGTCTGTTTTGAAATTTCCAGATAACGCCTGATATACTCGTCATTCTGAAGCTCAGCTTCATTTTTTACCATTCTTCACTGCCTCCTGTTTTTCTACCAATAATTCCGGAAGAATACCTCTCTGCATATCCTGCCGGGTACCCAATTATAATGCATATACGATTCTGTGCATTCACTTTTAGTATGCGCTGTATTGCACTTTTTCGCAAGAGTTTTTTTCTATTTTTGCCATATATTTTTGCAAAAACTTCCCCCCCATAGGGTACCTACAGGCTTTTTTCGTACAAATATTTTCCATAACAGGGATTTTAGAGCTTTCGGAAATATTCGATGAGGATTTCCTTCATGTAATTGTAGCGGCGCGCATAGGAATTATCAACCCGGATCAGCTCAAAGTCATATTTGCGGCAAAGCTGCTGCTTTCTGCGATCCCGCTCCTGAATAACCACATCCTCAAAATGCTCCTTTCCATCCAGTTCAATTGCAAGAACCGGAAGTTCTGTCCCCCTGCCTTCCCGCTCACAGACCACAAAGTCGAATTGATCCGTATAAAACAAATCCCGGCTGGCGCTGTCCATATCTAAAACATCGGAAACAGCAACCTCTCTGTGAACGCGGTATTTTTTCCCGGAAACGAGTATGTTTCCCAGAGCATGATTCAGAGTCTCCAGGAACGCGTTTTCCGTTTCCGATGTGTAGGGCTTGATGCCCAACGCTCTCGTGGCAGCTGTCCGGGGCGTTACCTGTGAAGTTCCGTTGCTTTTGATATATTCCACCAGCTCGTACAAGTCGTCCCGCTCTTCCTCTTGGTGAAGACGCTCCAGGTTGCGGCTGCTGGATAGGAGAATCAGCTGTTCCTTGGCCCTTGAGGTGGCCACATTGATGAGTTCCTTATTGTTTTTCAGCCAGTGGTAGGTTTTTTGAAACGTCTGGTCGGTAACGGCCAGGGAAAAAAGAATCACGTCCTTTTCATCCCCCTGAAAGGCGTGTACGGTCCCGCACTGGATATCCCGAATGCCGCTTTGCTCAAGGCGGGCGTTAATATAGTCCCGCTGCCGGGTAAAGGGCGTAATGACTCCGATTTTTCGCTCTCTGTTTTGGCGGATGTAGGAAAGGATGGTTTCCGCTTCTGCCGGAGCCGTATTTTTTCCCTCCGCTGTGTCCTCTTCCATGTCCAGGTAGATGAGGGGATCTGCTTCCTGCACTCTGCTCTGGAGCTTCAGCTTGTTGTTGTAATATTTTTTGTTGTTAAAGCCGATGATTTTTTCGTGGCAGCGATAGTGGTAGCTGAGCAGGATTTCTTCGCTTACCGAGTCGCAGGCCAGGTAGGTTTTGTATATGGAATTCTCGATGTAATCATATTCCCGGCTGATGCCGTACCGTTTTTTCAGAGCATTATTATTTCTGGGATCCAGTACAATGACCGGACTCAGCTGCTGTGGGTCTCCTACCAGCATCAGATTGTGCCCGCGAATAATGGGCACCAGGGATACGGCGCAGTTGCACTGACTGGCTTCATCCATAATCGTCAGGTCAAAATAGGGCTTTGGTTCTCCCAGCCTGCTGCTGGAAATGCAGGTGGTGATGACGATAGGGAAAATCCGCAGGAATTTTTTCATATTTTCATCCTGGCTCAGGTAGCGGTTAAATTCCGTCACCTGGGTTTTGCGGCTTCCCTCCATGAAAACGATGTCCAGAAGATCCCCATTTTTTGGCTCCTTCAGACGCTGGATGTATTTTGCGGAAGTGTAGTAAAGGTATTTCTTGAAAACCTCTTCATCGTCGGAAATAAAAGGGCGCACATCCTCGTCCCCCACAGGGCCGATGGTTCTCAGCCGCTCTTCCACCTTTGCCAGCTGCCTTCCCTGAAGCTCGGCCCGGAAGGTCAGGTTCTGCTCCTCCTGCAAAAGACGCTGGATGGCTTCCTTTCGCTCTGTCAGATCCAGGATCTCCTCGTAGCGCTTTAAGAGGGCGGAAAGCTCTCTGGTTCTCTGGATTTTATCGTCTCGGTTGCGCTCCAGAGTATTGGTGTAAACATTCATGCCTTCGGTCCGCAGGTAAAGTTCTTTGATATAGTCTAAGGCCTCTTCCACCTTCTGCACGTTTCCCAGCCGGATAACGGGAAGGGGGATGGTATGATCCCGGTAGGAAATGGTGCGGAGCTTTTGGAATACGCTGTCGATGGGATGATTGTTGTAGGACGCGAAGAGAACAGTCCTTTCATTGAAAAAAGCTGTTGTAATGGTATTCAGTATGGTTGTGGTTTTACCTGTGCCCGGCGGCCCCTGGATGTAGGACAAGGGGTATTTGAGGCCGTGATGGATGGCCAGGAGCTGATCCAGATTCACGTTCCTGCTGAGAAGGGCAAGGGGGTACTGCTTTCTTCTTGCAGGCTGTTTTGTCAGTTCGCCAAAAAAAGCTTTTACCGGGATCGTCACCTGCTCCTGCCGGTACATGTCCATGATGCTCTCGTATTCCCGGTTCAGATCCAGCATATTGTCCCGCTCCAAGGTCAGCAGATAGGGCATGTCATCCACTCCTTTTATCTGCGGGTTTGAGCGGGTAATTTCATCCTTAATCTGCTCCTGATTTTGTTCAAAATCCTCTAAGAGATCCAGATATTCCTCGGACAGGAAGCGGCGGATGCTGAGGGTTTCCCCCTCCAAGGTGAATTCACGGCATATGGTAATATCCTCTTCTGCCAGAAGCCGCCTTTTGGCCACGTCAAAATTCATCCTCCGGTATGCCAGCACGTAAAGACCCCGGCCGGTGGGTATACTGAGGAGGTTCATGCACAGCTGCCTTATGGGCCGTCTTTTCTGCTCCTTTTGCGCCAGCTGGCGGTGCTGGAACTGACGAATGATCTCCTTAAACTGGTCTTCGTTCAGGCGGAACATGCCGTATTCCGCCTGCTGGCCGTCAAGTCCTGGGATGAGAGCATATTCGCTCCGGTAGGGAGTCGTGTCCAGGCGGCTGCAGTCAGCCAGGTAGTTTAAGACCTTCAGGTTTGCCGCATGATCAAAGAGCGCCTTGTATTTGCCCGGGTTTGCCGCAATGTCGGCCACGAGACGCTGGTTGACGGGATGATAAGAGCCTTCCACGATGCTGGAGGAGCGGATGGAGTCAATATAAATATGGGACAGCTCCTTCATGGTGCATCTGGCCAGGTGGAGACCGGACACGCTGAGGGAGCGATCCTTTACATGAATGTCATTGATGCCGATCCAGTAGCGGGTGGTTTCCCCGTTTTTATTGTTGTATTCAATGCTGAGCCATTTTCCCTCATGAATGGCTTGAAACAGGTGGTGAGCAGTGGTATTCATGGATTTATTCTACCTTACGTTACCCGGTCTTGTCAACCATTTTTTTACATTTTTAGATTTTCATGTATCCAGACATGCGGCAGGCTCCGGCAGCTCCAGCCCGCTGAATCGGTTCTTCCCTTTCATCTGTAATCCCTCCCAGGCCATAGACGGGTATTTCCACGTTTTCGCAGATTTCCCGCAGGAATTCCAGGCCCTTTCCCGCAAGGCCCGGCTTGCACTGGGTTTCAAAGATATTTCCCGCAATCAGATAATCGGCCCCGGCCTCCTGAGCTGCCAGCGCTTCCGCAAGGGAGTGAACCGATACGCCCGTTTCCTCAAAGCCCTCTGGCCGCTCCTTCATAAACTGGAGAAAGGGAAGGTGGATGCGGAGACAGCCGATATTCTGCGCCGCCTGGACAAAAGTGTGGCAGATCAATACGATTCCGCTTTGCCTGCAGGCCCTCTGAACTCTGGCGGCAAGAGCCTCGTACTCCGCTTCCTGCATATCCTTTTCCCGCAAAATCAGAATATCCACCCTTCCCGCAAGATGCCGCACCTGGTCCGGCAGGGGGAGCTGGCAGATGTGGCGGTTTGAGATGGCAATGCGCTTAAAGGAACACATAGTCGTTCATCACCGGCTGAAGGCCGCGCCCCCTGATGGCCTGGCAGATTTCCTGCAGATTTCGCCCGTCCGCGATTTCAAATTGATCATCCCCCTGTTCCTCAATTGTCTCACTGTGGCTACCGATTCCCGTGCTGACTCCGGCGGAAATTTTTGTAGCTGCAAGGCCGATAACATGATCCCGAAAGCCTGCCCGCTCTCTGGTCGAAATGGTCATGCCCGCAAAAGGCAGAAAGAGCCGGTAAGCACACATGATCTGCAAAAGCTCCCTCTCGCTCACCGGGTTCATGCGGTTCTGAACAGCCGGCGTTTCTCCGGAAGTCTCCTGCTCTCCTGTAATGGGCCGCAGCCGCGGGCAGGAAAAAGAAATCTCCGCCTGAGGGTATTTTCTCTGCAGCAAATAGGCGTGCAGCCCTGTGGCAAAAGCGTCCTTTCGAAAATCATCCAGCCCTAAAAGAGCCGCAAAGGCCACGCCACGCATTCCGCCTCTGAGGGCTCGTTCCTGGGCATCCATGCGATAAGGGAAAATACGCTTGTGTCCTGCCAGATGAAGCATTTCGTATTTGTCCGGGTTGTAAGTTTCCTGAAAAACCGTCACATAATCTGCTCCGCACTGGTGAAGATACGCGTAGTCCTCCGTATTCATGGGATAGACCTCCAGCCCTACCATTTTGAAGTAGCGGGCGGCCAGTCTGCAGGCCTCTCCGATGTAGGAAACATCCGACATCCTGCGGCTTTCCCCTGTGAGAATGAGGATCTCCTCAAGGCCCGTAGCTGCGATAGCTTTCATTTCCTGTTCAATCTGATCCAAATCCAGCTTTGCCCGGCGGATTTTGTTGCGGCAGTTAAAGCCGCAGTAGACGCAGTAATTTTCACAGTAGTTGGAAATGTAAAGCGGGGTGAAGAGATAGACGCTGTTTCCAAAGTGCTTTCTCGTTTCCTCCTGGGCTTTGCGGGCCATTTCCTCTAAAAAGGGGGCGGCTGCCGGGGAAAGAAGGGCTTTGAAGTCTTCCAGGCCGCGGCTGTCTGCGCTCAGGGCCTGCTTTACGTCTGCTGCCGAATAAACTTGGTAATCATAGGCTTTCATCTGGGAAAGCACCTGCCGGGCGATGTCGGAATCCTTTAAAACCTCCATGTCCGGCAGATATTCCATGTGGCTGCTTCTTGCCTGTTTTTGTACTTGCGCTTGTGTCATGGCTATGCTTCCTCCTCTTCCTGCAGGAATCCGGTGAGAGGCGATGAGGCGGCTCCGCCCTGCTCTATTACTCTTCCCGGCCCCGACAAATAGGCGGCTCTTCCTGCTTCAATGGCCTTTTTAAAAGCCTCTGCCATGGCTGGTATGTCTCCTGCTGTGGCGATTGCCGTGTTTGCCATAATGGCGTCAACCCCCATTTCCATTGCTTCACAGGCCTGAGAGGGCCGGCCTATCCCTGCGTCTACGATAATGGGCAGATCGATTTCATCCACCAGAATGCGGATAAAGTCCCGGGTGCTGAGGCCTTTGTTTGAGCCGATGGGAGAAGCCAGGGGCATGACGGCAGCAGCCCCCGCATCCCGCAGATCCCGGGCAGCGTTCAGATCCGGATACATATAGGGCATGACGATAAAGCCTTCCTTTGCCAGCACTTCCGTTGCCCGGATGGTTTCATAATTATCAGGCAGCAGATATTTGGAGTCGCGGATGACTTCGATTTTTACAAAATCCCCGCATCCCAGTTCCCTTGCCAGCCGGGCGATGCGGATTGCCTCTTCCGCGTTTCTCGCACCAGAGGTGTTGGGCAGCAGGGTCACGCCTTCTGGAATATAGTCGAGAATATTGCCTTCCCCTGCTGAATTGGCCCTGCGAAGAGCCAGTGTGATGATCTGGGCTCCCGCCTGCTTTACGGCGGCCTCGATGAGCTTCACGCTGTACTTTCCTGAGCCTAGGATAAAGCGGGAATCGAATTCGTGTCCGCCGATTGTAAGCTTGTCTGTTTTCATTAGTTTCCTCCTATAATTAACTGTATGATCTTGTTTGCCTGGTGTCCGGCGCAGACCGCCACTCTGGGGGCCATGAGGCCGGTTCCTTCTCCGGCTTCCGTTTCTTCATCGCCGCACACGTAAAAGCGGCCATTCACTTTCCTGGTACGGATCAAATTCGCATCGCCATAGCCGGCCATGCCCGATCCTGCCACCAGATATGGATTCCATGTTTTCCCCCCTTCTGAATTCGCTGCTTCCTGCCGGCTTCCCCACAAAACCTGCTCCGCCAGCATAGCCTTGGCCTCCGGATCGTCGAAGGCTTCGCAGATGTAATCCCAGCCCCGCAGCAGCTCCAGGGCGTTTTCCTCTGTCACCCGCACATCGCAGAGCTCCAGCTCAATGTGGGGATTCAGCTCCCGCAGCCGCTGGGCCAGGGCCTGGGTCTTTTTCTGCCCCAGATGGCGGATATCGTAAACCTGCCGGTTCAGGTTGGACAGCTCCACCCGGTCAAAATCAATGAGCCGCAGCCTGCCGATTCCGCTCCTGGCCAGCATAACGGCGATGTTGGAGCCAAGGCCCCCCAGACCCGCTATGGCAACTCCGGCCCTTTGCAGTCTTTCATAGGTTTCCTTTGTAAAGCGCTCATCGCATACCTGACGGATTTCCTCTCTCGTGGGAACCAGCAGGTCTGCCGAAGCTCTAGGGGGCATAGGCGTTTTTGCTCTTCCTTCCATTTCAGCCTCCTCCTACAAAATGTACGATTTCCAGGGTATCCGCATCGGACAGGATCGCATCCTGAAAGCGGGATTTGGGGACGATTTCCCCGTTTTTCTCCACTGCCACCTTTCCCTCGTTATAGCCCTCCTGCCGCAGATACTGAGCCAAACTCACAGGCTTTTTCAGCTGCTGTTGGGTTCCGTTTACACGCATGGCATTTCCTCCTTTTTCTCTCTCAAAGCAATTAAAAAGGCGCACGAAGTTCCACACCCGAGGTGGTGTGCCCCTTCATGCGCCGTATTGCCGCAATCTCAATTGATTTTTATTCTGTTTTTTATGATTTTGCGCGGTTTCCTGCGCTGGGAGTTATTATACCACAAGGGAGAGTATTTCTGCAAGCGGATTTCAAGTATATCTGAAAAAGCGGGGCTCCACAATTGTACGTCTTTTATATTTGGAAAAGAAGAGCTGCCCTTAGAGCAGGAACTGAAACTTTCGGATGCATTTTGGGAGAAACGTGATACAATATTCCTAGAGGTCACAGTGAAAGTGATCAATTGAAATTATGAAAAGGGCGCCAGTACGCTATACTTCTGGAGAAATGCAAGCTGCTGCAGGAATTTTTAAAATGGTTTCACGATTGACAAGCTGCCCCTGATCCGATACACTACTTTTAACGCGGGTTCCGGGCGTTCACGCAGCGGATCAGGCATTCAGAATTGGGGAGGCGTTTCACATGACAGTAAAGGAGCAGGTATTACAGGCACTTGAGGAGCACAAGGGCAGCACTCTGTCCGGCGAAGCTCTGGCAGAAGGGATGGGTGTTTCCCGGGCAGCGGTTCACAAGGCCATCAAGGCTCTGCGGGAGGAGGGTTACCGCATTGAGGCGGTGACAAACCGGGGCTACAGTCTTGCTGAAAACAGCGACATGCTTTCCGCCCAGGGGATTGCCGCACACCTTGCTCCGGAGCTTTCGAGGCTGCCCATCCACGTTTACAAGACCGTGGATTCTACAAATAATGTAGCCAAAAAGCTGGCCCTGGAGGGGGCGGAGCACGGAACATCGATTCTGGCCTTTCACCAGAGCTGCGGAAAGGGGCGTCTTGGACGGACCTTTATTTCCCCAGCCAACACTGGAATCTACATGAGCGTTCTTCTAAAACCCAGCTTTGACATGAGCCACTCGGTGCTCATTACAACAGCAGCTTCCGTGGCCGTAGTGCGGGCCATTGAAAAGGTCTGCTCCTTAAAGCCGGAAATCAAGTGGGTGAACGATATTTATGAAAGTGGGAAAAAGGTCTGCGGCATTTTGACGGAAGCCATCACGGACTTTGAAACGGGCCGCATCGAATATCTCATCCTGGGCATTGGCATCAACTGCAGTACAAAGGGATTTTCGGAAGACCTGCTGAATATTGCGGGGGCTCTTGAGGGGAGGTTTTCCAAAAATCAGCTGGCGGCGGAGGTTCTGAACCAGCTCCTTCCTCTGGTGGCTCGCCTGGAGGAACGGACTTTTATCGAGGATTACAGAACTCATTCCATGGTCATCGGCAAGACGGTCAAGGTTTATAAGGGCGGCTATGAAGAAGGCAAAACAGCGCCTTTGGCAAGAGTTCTGGATATTGATGAAAATGGGGGTCTGCAGGTGCTTTACTCGGACGGGAGTCAGGAAACCCTGTCCACTGGAGAGATTTCCATCCGCCTGTAGGATGAAGGGAAGACGCATGAGCCAATATCCAAAAACTGCAAAGCTTCTTTTCTGCGCCCTTTTTGCGGCTCTTACTGCCGTATGCTCTTTTATTTCCATCCCCTTGCCCTTTACTCCGGTTCCTGTCAATCTGGCCACTCTGTCCGTCTTTCTTGCAGGAGGCCTTTTGGGCGGCAGGTATGGGGCAGCCAGCCAGATGGTGTATTTGCTGCTGGGAGCCTTTGGGGCTCCGGTCTTTCACAATTTTACAGGCGGTTTTGGTATTCTGGCAGGGCCTACGGGAGGTTATATTATTGGATATATCGCCGCCGCCTTTGTCACAGGACTCATTGTAGAGCTGAGAAAGGGGAAGTGTTCCTGGGGGATTCTGCTTCCCGCTATGTTAGCCGGGCTTTTGTCATGCTATCTCCTGGGCACGGTCTGGTTCATGCTCCTGACGGGCACGGGACTGGCTGCTTCCCTGGTAACCTGCGTGTTTCCCTTCCTTCCCGGTGATGGTCTGAAAATCCTTGCCGCCGGTTTTCTCATCAAGACTCTGCGGCCGGTTTTGCAGAAAAGCCGGATATAAAGTTCTGATATGCGGGTACAGAAAAAGGCATCGCAAAGAAACAGGAGCTTACAGAAAGGTAGGTATTGAGCATGAAGAAAATCGTCATCATTTGTATTGTTTTGGTCTGCCTCATCGGCGCAGGGCTGTTCCTGCTTCCCGGAGCCCCCGGTTCCGATGAGGGGAAGGAACCTTCCGCAGAGCAGGAGACCCTGCCGGAAAAGACTGCTGCGGAAAAACAACTGGAATCCATGAGTCTTGCGGAAAAGGCCGGACAGCTGTTTCTGGCCTGCAATTCCGGCTCTGTCATCAGTACGGAGGATATCGAAGCCTGTCAGCCGGGAGGTTATCTGCTGTTTGCCGGTTTTTTTGAAACGCGGGATCCGGAAACGGCTGCGTCCGATATTGCCAGCCTGCAGAAATCAGCCAAGGTTCCCATGCTCGTGGCTGCTGATGAGGAGGGGGGAACAGTAGTGCGTATCAGCAAATACACTGCTTTTCGCGAAAGCCCCTTTCCCTCTTCCCAGGAGCTGTACCAAAAAGGCGGAATTGATGAGGTTCTGAAGGCAGAAGAGGAAAAGGCGGAGCTGCTCCTGTCCCTGGGAGTCAATGTCAATCTGGCTCCTGTATGCGATCTGGCCGCGGACAAGTCTTCTTTTATTTATCAGCGGACCTTGGGTCAGGACGCTCAGGCTACGGCGGACTGCATTTCCCGCATGGTGACCCTTTCAAATGAAAAGAAAATTGGCTCCGCTCTAAAGCATTTCCCCGGCTATGGTCAGAATTCCGACACCCACACCGGAATCGCCCGGGATACCCGTTCCTACGGAGACTTTGAGAAGTCCGATTTCCTGCCCTTTAAGGCTGGAATTGAGGCCGGCGCTCCCTGCGTCCTGGTGAGCCACAATATTGTCGAATGCATGGATAAGGAAAATCCCGCCTCCCTTTCCAAAAAGGTGCATCAGATCCTGCGGGATACCTTAGGCTTTGAGGGCGTCATTGTGACCGATGATCTGTCCATGGAAGGAGTCCAAGGTTATACGGGAGGCGAAAATCTGGCCGTTGCTGCCATTCAGGCGGGAAACGATCTGCTCTGCACCTTTGATTACAAAGAACAGCTTCCTGCCGTCATCCAGGCGGTAAAGGACGGGAAGCTTTCGGAAGAACAAATTTCCCAGTCCGCCCTCCGGGTGCTGGAATGGAAGGAAAGGCTGGGACTGCTGTAAAGGGGCTTTGGTAGTGTACGGGCCACCTGACAATGGGGGGCGCCTGGCGGTCAGTACCTAGCCGCGCTTTGTAGTAATGCAGAAGAGAGAAAAGGAGTAAACGTATGATAAAATATTGTCCATCCTGCTATATGGAAGTGGAAACAGAAGAACTGGTATGCCCTCAGTGCGGCACTGCGCTGGAGGAACCTTTTACACAGGAAGAAGACGAGGAAATGCTGGAGCTTTTGATGAACGAAATTCGGGCGTAAGAAAGCATCGACCAAAGGAGCCTCTTCTTCCGGTTGTTTTTTGCATTTTTTATTTACATTTTATGTAATTTAATGTATAATATGGATCATTCATCCCCCATCATCCTGCGATATCTGGTTAGAGACTATTGCAATTATCAAAAAATACGTGGACTAAACTTACTTTTCAGGAGGTATCAATGAAACTTTCAGGTGATTATCTGTTGCAATCAAGTTACGGCAGTTTTATAATAAAGGAAAGTGAAACGCCCTACCGCACCCAGCGAAACTTCAAGGATCGGGTCTTCCGGATGCTCTTTGCAGAGCCTGCCCATGCCTGGGAGCTATTTTGTGCACTGGAGGATGGCCCGGAAACCGCTAAAACCGGCCAACCGCCTTTCGAGGTAGTAACCCTGCAGAATGTTCTCGGTCACCACAAGCTAAACGATCTGGCTTTCCAGTATTCTAAGGTATTGCTCTCAATTGTGGAGCACCAGTCCAGCTGGAGCGAGAACATGCCCCTGCGGGAGCTGATCTACTTATCGAAGACCTATGAGAAGATTCTGGACATGAAAAAGCTGTACCGGAAAAAGCAGTGCAAAATCCCTCTGCCGCATCTCTATGTCTTGTACAACGGAGAGGAGGAGCGGCCTCTGGAAACGATCCAGCGCCTGTCAGACGCTTACTCCTTGTCCCAGGGTATGCCCTGGGGAGATTTCCATGTTTTGATAATTAATGTCAACTGGGAAAAGCAGCACCCTATCTTGGGCAAATGCCGGGTTCTGGGAGAATACGCCCAATTCGTTCATCAGATAAGAAGCAATTTACGGCAGGAAGGGGTTAATCGGGATGATGCGCTGCGGAGTGCGGTAAGCGCCTGCATCGAACAGGGGATTTTAAAAACATTTTTGGAAACGCATAGAAGTGAGGTGGAAAATATGCTGTTTGATATTACAGAAGAAGAATTTCTGGAGATTCGCGCTGAGGAAATGGCCGAGGATCTGGCTAAGGATCTGGCAAAGGATCTGGCAAAGGATCTGGCGAAGGATCTGGCGGAAGAAAAGGCTGAAGCCCTCCTTAATGACGAAGAATGGCTTATAAAGGCACTTGTAAAACGCCCTCAGATGCTCAAAAAGTGTGTCCAGGCATTAGAAGAAGTCAAGGCACAGGAAGGCCTTGGGGTAAAAATGGATGATACCCTTAGGGAAATGTAACATATTGCTTCAGAATCAGCCCTGAGAAATTAAGAGCCTCCGCACTGGATGTTTCAATGCGGAGGCTTTTTCATGTCATGGTTTTCTGTTTCTTATTTGATGAATTCCATCTTTGTCACCATGCGGATCCAGTAGGCGGAATCGGATTCGGGTATGATGATGCGTAGAGGAGCAGCTTCTGCATCCAGAGGTTCTCCGTCAATGCCAAAGGCCAGTATGATATCGTTTTCCGAAAGGAACTTCTTGGACAGCGTGATATCATAGCCGTCCTCTCCGTAAATCTTAATCTTGGAATAGTCCGTCTGGGCAGCGCCGAAGCCTGCCAGCAGGGTTTCCAGCAGCGGCCCTGTGGCTCTCACCTCGCCGATTTTGTCGCTGGTGCTGTGGGTCTTCTTTGTGATGCAGTCAAGGGCCTTCAGGTCAGAAAGGGTGACGGTTTCGTCTTTTGTGGAAAGGCCTGTCAGAATAATTTTTGAATCCGCATAGCCGGAAATGTCGATGTCATCCGTGCCGCAGCCGCCTATCAGCAGCGCCATTGCCAGGATGACCAAGATCAAAATGGATGTTCGTTTTCCCATGTTATTCTCCTTCTACAATATAGTACTTGCCCGTTTGTGGATCCTTGTATACCTTTCCCATTTCCTCCAAGCCCTCTTCCCCGTCTATGGTCTGGGCGGAGTTATCGTCCACGCCCTCGATCTCATATTTGGCCTGGGGCTCCTCCTTGGAGGCGGTGCTGCTCACATCTAGGTTCCAGTTGATGATCAGCGCCAGCAGCAGGCCGCAGGCAAATACCAGCATCACGTCCGCCAGGTTTGCCATACCTGCCATGGGATCAAAGTCCTCTTCCTTCTGAGCAACCCGCAGCCGCCCGTTCTTTTTTGTCACTCTCATAGCCTCTTATCCCCCCTGCTCTGCTCTTCCAAAATGGTTTCCATGATGGTTTCCAGTCCTACCATGTATTCCTGATACCAGCGTTTGCGGATTGCGGAAATGATGTAAGAGGCGGCAGCGCTGATGAGGCCCGCCACTGTGGTGTCAAAGGCGATGAGAAGGGAGCCGGAGAGGGTCTTCGTATCTCCCTGGCCCAGAGCCATGAGGCCGGGTCCCAGAGGAATAAGGGTTCCCATGAGGCCGAACATAGGGGCGATCTTGGCTACCAGATCGGTGATGCGGGTGATCTTGGCGTAGCGGTTTTCCTCTTCAAAGATGAGCTGCCTTGCCAGAGCTTCCCGTGTGGCATCGGGCAGCCCCGTGCGGATAATCAGCTCTCTGGCCGCTTTCTTTTGCCGTTTTAAAAGGCCGCTTTTTTTAATGATTTCCTCCAGCTCCCAAGGCGTCTTTTCCTGCATCTGGTCAATGAGAAGCGGGATCTTAGCCTTCAGCAGCCTGCGTTCGGTCAGGTATTCGGCCAGCAGACTGCCCAGCATGATGACCGTCACCAGAATCAGGAGCAGCAAAATTACAATGGTCGGTATCTGAAGCGCGCTGCTGACCGCGCGCAGTACATTTTTGACAGCTTCTGAAAACAAACTTTATACCTCCTTCATATATCGCCTTACCCGCAGGGCGACTCCAAAACCGAATACCAAAATCGACGTGTAGGCGGAAACGAAGACTGCCCTTGGGTCGCTTTCCTCGGCTTTATCGAGGGCCTGCGCATCCTGGGACATATCCTCTCTTGCCCCATCCGATGCTGCCGCTTCCTCCTCCAACATGCCGCCAATGCGGACTTCCTTTACCACGATTCCTGCGGCTTTTTTCTCTTTCTTATTTTTTTCTTTGGCCGGACTGTTTTTATCCGCCGTTTCCTTTTGACTGTCCGAAGCTTTGCTAGCCGCTGGGGCAGGCTTTTCGTCCGTTCTACCTCCTTCCGCCGTGTTTATGGTGACGGAAGCGGTCATGCCATTTGGCGCAGTTGCGGTGATGACTGCGCTGCCTTTCTTTTTGATGGTAATAACGCCGTTCTGATCCACGGAAGCCACCGACTCGTCGCTGCTGCTCCAGCGAAGCTCCGATACGTCAATGCCCCAGTCGTCTTTAAACAACTCGTCCCCTTGGATGACCGGGGATATTTTTTTCCTGCTTCCCACCTTCAGCTCTTTATCATCCAGACTCAAGCTGAGTCCCTTTACCGGGGAACCGTAGAGGGTAATGTCTATGCCGAAAATCACCTGGGTGGATTCCATGGCCGTTACATCGCCGCCTCCGTAGCCGGGCCTGGTTTTCACGTTTTCCTGCAGAGCCGTCTGGCCCAGGCAAAAGCGGTAAGCTTCATCCGTGGTCAAGTCGGAATCCTGAGGAACTTTGCTGGGCTGCTTGGTGCTATAGCTTTCCAGTGCCAAAATCGAAGGCACGGTAATTCTCTCCTCAAGGGAGCCAGTCAGGGGCGTCAGGGTGTTGTCGTCGTGCCGCTCATAGTTTTTCTGCAACCTGGGATAATAGTATCTGGCCGCCGTCAGGTGCTGGGCTACGGTGAAGTTCCTCGTGTAATGCTGGTGCACGCCGGTTCCGTCCGTGGTGCGGAAGGTAATGTGTTTGACGGAGTTCATGTCGATTCCAGCTGCTTCGATGACATCGGAAAGGGTTGGCCCCTTGGCCAGGATGGCCAGGATGGTGCCCACATCCGTTACATTGGTGTAGCGCACCTTGGAGTTTCCCATAGCCTTCAGCTGGCTGTTTGAAAAGCGGGCTTTCTCCCGGATCTGACCTTCCCATTCCCCTGGGTACTGAACCCGGACGATGAGGGTTTCTCCCGCTGGCTCGGCATAGACGCTCTGAGGCAGAAGGAAACAGAACTGGCACAAAACCAGAGCTGCCAGACAAAGCATGGCTGCGATTCGTTTTTTCATCTTCCGCCTCCTTTCCCCTTTCCGTCGGCCGCAATCTGGTGGATGGTGTGTTTTTGATTACAATGGTTTGCTTGGGGCAAATCGGGCCTCGCTCCTAATATCCCAGCTTGCTTCTTTCGATGGTCCTTCCGTAGGAAAGCTGATAGCATTCCTCCACGTTTTGCTTGAGCTGTTCGTCGGATAAGAGCTGCGGGTACATTTTGTGAATCATATAGTCAGTTCCCAAAACGCTTACAATACCTGGGAACTCCCAGGAGTCCGCCTTTGCCGGCATGACGTAAACGTGCTTTTGTTTGACTGCTTTCATTTCGCTCCAGGCCGGATCCTTTAAAATATCCTCCGCCGTGTAATTGGCGCTTTCCGAGCCGGTAATGAAGATATAGTCCGGATCCCAGGAAAAGATCTGCTCCGCTCCAGCGGAAGGCCATAGTTCCGAAGCCTCAAGCTCCTCGGCGCAGTTGAGCCCTCCTGCCCGCCGGATCATTTCCCCCTGAAGCATGGTTTTGTCCGCTACTTTCCCGATGGAAGAGCCCATGAGAACGGCTGTCTTTTTTTCCTTTACCGAGGCCACCAGCTTTTCCGTTTTGTCCAGCTTTTTGTTGTAATAGCGGATGAGCTGTTCCGCCTTTTCCTCCGCGCCGCAGACCTTTCCCATCAGATCCAGGGCAGTGATCATTTCCTCCGGCGTTTCCACATCAATGCCTACGGCCGGAATGCCGATTTCCTCCACCGCCTGCAAGGTATCCCGGTCGCTTGCCTTGTGGAAAAACAGATCCGGCTTCAGCTCGGCCAGGGCTTCGATGTCCGCCACGCCCTTTCCCACATCCATGCAATTCGCAAGGGATGGCTGCAGCTCCTGCAGAAAGTCCTCTGTCTTGCCGATTCCCGTGATCTTATCTCCCTGATCCAGGTTGAGAAGGAAGCGGATGACAACCCGGTAGCAGAGGGCAATGCTCTGAGGGTCTTTTTTGACCTCCACTTCCCTTCCCGCCTGATCCACGATAGTCAGGCTGTCTTCTGTTTCTGCCAGCACAGTCCCCGCTGGCTCTGTGCTCTCCGGCGGCTCCCCTTTCCCTTCCCCGCAGCTGCAGAGCAGGCCGCAAAGCAGGAGCGCTGTGATTAATATACTGATGATTCGTTTCATAACTTTCTTCCTCCGCCTCTACAGGCCCGGCGCAATGCACACGGTTCGGCCCGCTTCTTCTACCCACAGCAGCTTTAGGTCGGTTTCATAAATGCTGCGCAGGGTTTCTTCCGTTAAAATAGCTTTGCTTTCTCCCTGGATGATGTGTCCGTCCTTTCCTACGATGGCCGCTTTTCCCCCCAGCAAAAGGGCGTGATCCGGATTGTGGGTGGTGATGATGACCGAATACCCTTCTTCCTTCATTTGTCTGACTCGTTTGAGAACCCGGTGCTGATTGCCGTAGTCCAGGTGGGCGGTGGGCTCGTCGAATAAAATGGCCTTTGGTTTTTGCACAATAGCTCTGGCGATGATGACCTGCTGCCGTTCGCCGCCGCTGATGTCCAGATAGGAACGGTGGGCCAGGTGAGCCAGATTCATGCTTTCCAGGGTTCGCATGCACAAGGCTTCATCCTCCTTTGAGGGTCTTGCGAATATCCCCGTTTTAGGCGCGCGGCCCATCAGCACCACGTCCAGCACCTTATAATCAAAGGCCGGCGTATGGATCTGAGGCACGTAGCCTACGATTCCGGCGATCTCCCTGGCCTTCATGCTGTTAATGGGTCTGCCGCACAGACAGATGCTGCCTCCCTCCGGGAGCAAGAGACCGGCCATGCAGTTAAGAAGTGTCGTTTTTCCCGCCCCGTTGGGACCCAGTATGCAGAGAATCTCTCCTTCCTCCAGGCAGAGGGAAGCGTGATCCAGCACTTTGCGCTCGCCCTTGGGGTAGGAAAAGGTCAAATTGTCTACTTCATAAATCATCTCAGGTTCATCCTCTGTCTGTACAAAAGCCATGCGTAAAAGGGCGCTCCGATGATTCCGGTGAGAATGCTGATGGGCATTTCCGCCGGCCCTATGATTCTGGTGGTCGTGTCCACGATTAAGAGGAACATGCCCCCGATAAAGCAGACTGTCGGCAGCAGACCCCGGTTGTCCGAGCCGATGAGCATTCTGCCGAAATGGGGAATGACAAGACCGATCCAGCCAATCGTTCCGGAGATGCAAACTGCACCTGCCGTAAGAATGGTGGCGCAGACGATGCAAAGTCCCCGCAGCAGACCTACGTTTGCCCCCAGGCTCCTGGCCTCCTGCTCTCCCAGGGATAAAATGTTGATCCACCAGGACATGGCCAGCAACACCGCAGCCGCAATTCCGCTGAGAGGAAGGATGCCCAGAAGGGCCTGGGCGTCTACATAGGCAAAGCTGCCCAGCTGCCAGTAGGTGATGGCCGCCAGCTGGGTCTGGGGGTCGGCTATGTATTTTATAAAGCCCAGGATAGAGGACATGGCCCCGCTGACGATGATGCCCGAGAGGACCAGCATGATGTTGGAGTCGCTGCGCATGGCCTTTGGAATGAGAACCGTAAGGGCGACGGCCCCGATGCCTCCCGCAAAGGCGAAGAGCTGGATCCAGCCTGCGGAACAGGACAGGAGAATGGCCATGGCGGCTCCGATGCAGGCCCCTGAGGAAACGCCCAGAAAATCCGGCGATACCAGAGGGTTTTTGAAAATTCCCTGGTAAACGGCTCCGGAAAGGGAGAGGGCCGCTCCTACCAGGACAGCGGCCATGACCCGGGGAAACCTTACGCCCATCAGCAGTTTTTCGTCCATTGCCTGCCAGTCCCCCTGCAGATGAAACAGCTTTCCCGCCAGAATGTGAAGACATTCTCCCGGAGAAATGGTGTATTTTCCGATGCAGAGACAGCCCAGCACGCAGAAGAGAAGCAAAAGGAAAAAAACGGTATTCATCATACCGTAGCGCGATACCGCTTTTTTCCTCCTGCTTGTCATGTGAGCTGCTTCCCCCTTCTTTTTTTCATGTTCTTTTCATTGGAACCTGCCCCGGGCACATTTCACCGTGATCCAGGGGCAGATCCCTGTTTTATACTACATCTTGATTTCTTGATTTTAGCTATTTTTTTGTTTTTGCGCCAGCAGCGGAGGAGGATGCTCCGTATACGTTTTTGCCACCCACGCTCCGGTAAGCCTTTACTTTGAAGTAGTAGGTCTTGCCGGATTTCAGTTTTTTCACGGTATAGGAAGTTCCCTTTACGGCCTTCACTTTCTTGTAGGTTCCTTTCTTAGAGGAAGCCTTGTAGAGCACGTATCCCTTTGCTCCGGAAACCTTGCTCCACTTCACCTGCAGAGCGGATTTTCCGGAAGCCTTGGCTTTTACGGTTTTTACTTTGGCCAGAGCCGGTTTTGCCCCTGCTGCTGCCGAGTATGCGCCGTAGAAGGTTCCTTCTGTAATCTTCTTGTAAGCCCGCACTTTATAATAGTACTTGCCGCCGGTCTTTACTTTCTTGTCCGTATAGCGGTTTGCCGTGTCCTTTGTCAGCTTGGCGATGGTCTTATAGGGCCCTTTCTTTGCGGTCGCCCTGGTGACCACGTAGCCGGAAGCTCCGGAAACCTTGCTCCAGGACAGGCTTACCTTGTTGTAGGATGCGGATTTTTTCTTTAAAGTGATCTTCTTAGCCACGATCTGCTTTGCCTGATTGATGTTCTGCGTCTTTCCTGCCTGCGCGTAGTCCAGGGAAGCCAGGCCGCCGCTGGATCCCGCGTAAATCACGGTTCCGTTCCGATCCAGGCTGTAGATGTTGTTGAGCAGTTCATCCTTCCAGGCCCCTGTCTCCGTGCTGTATTCGGCAGTCACGGTAAAGGCTTTTGCTGCCGTCAGCTTTGGACTCTTCACGTAGAGGATTCCGTCTGCCGAGGTTCCGAACCAGAGACCGCCTGCAGCGTCGGCTTCCACCATGCGAATTTCCGCGTTGGCCGCGCCGTCCAGAGCTTTTCCGAAGAGTTGGTCGCCGGTGTATTTGTCCGCCTTTGCTCCCGGTGCTTTTACGTGCCACAGGGTTCCTCCCGTGTTTTCAATATTGGCATAAGCGCCGGAGGCTGTGATCCAGGCTTCGCCGTTTTTGTCTACCGCAATATCACGGATCCAGACTTCGGCCAGCTTGGACTGCCCGGAAGCCGGATCAACGGATGCGGTTTCCTTGTAAGCTGTGATCTTGCCGTTTTTGTCCATGTGGGCAAAGCCACCTGTGAATGGATCGGCTGCCGTGCCCGCACCGTCGGGATAGAAGCCGCACCAGAGGCCGCCGTTTCCGTCAAATTCGATTTTATCAACCGACATAGCCGGGAAGCCGTCGCTCTTGTTCCAGGTCTTCCAGGTCTTGGCCGCTGGATCGTATTTGGTCAGACCGCCAAAAGATGCGAACCATACGCAGCCCTTATCGTCGATCTTGATATCCTGTACGTAGTCGTCCGGGATGGTGGCCGGTATATCGGCGGCACGGTAGGCAGTCAGTTTACCATCCTTCAGGTATACCACGCCTTTATTAGCGGTGGGCTCCGTATAGCTGGCGTTCTGGGACATCCATACTCCGCCGTTTTTGTCCGGCGCTACTGCGGAAACAAAGCCGGTTTCCAGAGCCGGGGAGCTGTCCTTGTCGTAAATGGTAAATTTGCTGGCGCCCTTTGCCTTGTAAGCTGCGCCGCCACCGTAAGTTCCGATCCACATGCCGCCTTTGTTATCAAAGCGGATGGAGCGGATGCCTGCCAGCGGAAGGCTCTTTCCATCTGCTGGAGTTACGTTAAAGGTTACAGGTTTTTCCTGCTGGCCGCCGTTTATCACAGAGCCATTGACTTTTACCACGATCTTCACGGTTTCCTGCAGACATGCGCCCTGGTTTCCGTGGGTCATCAGCCGGATGGGGCCGCCGTTGTTTCCAATGAGGGAATCGTAGCCTTCACCGTTTGGATTGGATTTGCTGCCGGAAGCCAGCGGGTATCCGTCCATTCCGTATGCCAGAAGGATTGGTACTCTGCGTTTTCCGTCGGCAATTCCGTTTTCCAGCCCGTCCATGCCAAAGATGGAGCGCAGATCCTTGCTAAAGCCGTCCTTGGCGGATACGGTTACGGAGATTGGATCCTCCATTCCCGAAATGTTGGAAGTTTCCTTGCGCACAAACTTCCACATATTGAGGCCTTCCCAGGTGTTGGTGGATGTGGCCGTGATTTCTTCCCGCTCAATGAGAGAGGTCATCTTTTCCAACGCTTCTACGGTATATGCCTTTTCCATCAGCGTTTTGCCCTCGTTATTTACAACCTGCAGGGTCAGCTTGTCCTTCAGATACTGCTTGAAGATTTCGCTGGAGCTGTGGTTCCAGTTGGACATGGCTGAAGCGGTTACTTCGATGGCCGTCACATCCTGCAGCATTTTGGAGGAATTGGCGTCCTTGGCATCCTTCTGGCCCACTACCAACTTGAGGGGTCCGCCGCTGTTCTGATAAGCCGCCTCGTAGCCCTGGGAATTTTTGTCCTTCACCAGAGGCCGTCCGTCTTCTTCATTTGTGTTAGCCGCGTCGGCGGAGCCGTAAGCCAGGATCATTTTCAGATTCTTTTCCTTTGTCACGCTGTTGAGGTAGTCCGCCTTGCGCACATCGGAGAGGGAGAATTCCGCCGTCTTTCCGTCCCTGCTTGTAATTTTAACCTTATCCGCGCTGGTTTTAAGGCCCACTGCCGTCGAATTCAGGAAATCGTACAGGGATGTTCCTCTGTAACGCAGCTGCGCAGGAGTCTGGCTGCCGGATTTGAGAATGCTGTAAGTTCCCGTAGCTGCCAGGGACTGCTTTCCTTCCAGCTCCGTCAGGGTGAATTCTTTTGTTCCGCTGAGTCTCGTACCTTCACCGGATACCTTGATGGTGTTTTTCTGATAAGCGCTGTAAGGCTCCTTCAGATGTGCGTAATTGTCCGGTGACAGCTTGATGGTGATGGAAGTTACATTGCTGAGAGCCTGAGCGTCCTTTGCTGTCTTGGCGCTGTTTGGAATCAGGATGCTGAGGGGGCCTCCGTCGTTTTTCACGCTGATTTTGTTTGTGTATTTTCCGGAGCCCAAAGTCACTTCGCTCTCATAGCCGTCCGCGCTTTGGGAAGCGACCATGGGCGCGCCGTTCTTGCCGTAAGCCAGCACCGGGGAGAGGCCGGAAAGCTTTGTGGACGGGTTGTAGCCGTTGTCCAGAGCCAGCACATCCTGCAGGTTCATGGAAACTTCCTTTGTTCCGTCGCTAAAGATTATGGTGCCTTTGTAGCCTGGAATCTCCACTACGTTTTTGAGGAAGTAATTCAAGTTTACACCCTCGTACAGATCGCTGCTGCTTCCGTTTTCATAAAAGGCCTTTACCTTGGCCTCGGAAAGCTGCGCTCCCGGAAGGCTGCCATCGTAGAGAATATCTTCAATCTCGCCTACTTTGTAGGCAGTTTCCTTCAGAACAGGAGCATCGGCATCCGATCCGTTTAAGACCTTGATCTGAAGCTTTGCCTCCGCTTGTTTTTTATAGACGTCTTTTTCGTGGTACTTGTGGGTGCTGTAGTGATATGTGTCAGCACCTGCCAGAATTTTATCCAGCAGTTTTGCCTGATTGGAGCCGTTGGCGTGATTGTATTCGGTTTTTCCGGAGATGATCCGCAGGGGGCCTCCATCATTGGAAAGGCCGCTGAGATATCCGTCCAAGGTATTTTTGATCACATAAGGATAGCCGTTTACACCGTATGCTACCAGCACCGGATAGCCGGTCTTTTTCAGGTCATCCTTTACAGGCTTGTAGGTTCCATCGTTGTTGTCTGCCGCATTCTTCTCATAGTAGCCAAAGGAATTGGGATCCGCTACTTGTTTGAGGGAGAATTCGTCAAAGGCCGTGTATCCATCCGTTGCGCTGAATCGAACCTTTGTCTGGCTGTCAGAAGCTTTTGATGCCGCGATTCCCGACATCTGCAGCAGATCCCACAGCTTGACGCCTTCGTACTCATTTACATACCAGTAGGAGGAATTGGCCATGCTGTACTCGTCCCTGTGCCCAAAGCCGCCTGCCTCCGGCGCGGAGCCGCTGTACTTGACCATGTTTTCCAGCTGCTGCACCGTGTAATTGACTTCTCTGCCGATTTCCTTACCAGTAACAGTCAGCACGTACTGGGAGTTTTCCGCTGTATTGTAAGGGGCTTTGTTGTGTTTGTAGCCCGGGCTGGCGTCTTCTGCCACGTAAATATAGGCCATGTTGCCAAACTCCGTATAGTCGGAATTCAGATCGCCGCTAATGGCTTTTTTATCGTATACCAGCTTTAGACAGCCGTCTTCGTTACCCAGTGTTTTGTCCGCTCCGCTTGCCCCGTCAAAGACAAATGGCCGGATGTTGGTTCCGTTTGTTTCCGAGGTTCCGTAGGCTACCAGGATTGGCCGTTCCTTGTCGTGAAGGGCCTTTACCTGATCCAGAGTAAAGGTTGCGATGGTTTTGCGCAGCCTGTTTTTAATCTGGACTTTCTTTGCCGTGTCCGTCAGGATGATGCCGCTTGAGCCGGAGGCCATGCTGTTTAAGATATAGTACAGGTCAATGCCCTCGTAGGTTTTTTCCGTAGAGGTTCCCTTTCTGGTATCCGTGTAGTCGCCTCTGTAAACGCCTTTGTTCTGTCCTTCCAGATCCCTTACGGAAAGAGGCACGCTGTTTTTCACCCCAGGACCTTCTATGGTCAGGGTTGCGCCTGTAATGCCGTCAATGTTGTAGGGGCCGTCCGCATCCTGCTTTCCGCCGTTGGTGATATGTTTGTAAGGGCTGTTTGCGTAGCTGTTTCCCGAGCTTCCGGTGACGGATATGGAATCGATCATCTTGGCCGGTTTGAAGCCGTCTCCGTAAAGGGTGAAATACCCGGTTATGGAGCTATCGTTTTTGGCTGTTTCAAAGATGCCCTTTAAATCCCCCGCGCTGGTTCCCTTTTCATAGGCCAGCATGTAGTTTCCGCTGATGAGCTCTCCTACCGTAGTCGGCGCTCCTTCTACCGGGTAGTTGTCAGCTGTGCCAAAGGTTACGGCAGCCTTCTGATCATAACCGTCCAAAAGGACTGCCAGAGGAACTCCCCGCACGTAATCCGTGTTTTCTCCCCCTTTGGAGGAATAAGTATAGGAATAATCCGCTCTCTCTTTGAGCAGAATCTCGCCTCTGGTATACGGCTCTCCGTCTACGGTAATGGCCGCGCCCTTCAGTTCCTTTCCGCCTATGACCTTCTGCATATTCTTGTTGTAGAGCGGGTTGTTGATATCGTCCATAGCGGTCTGGCCCGCGATGACGGTGCAAGTTTCCTGCTCGCTTCCTGCTGCATCCGGAAGCTTTGTGCCGCTGTTGTCGTTTGCCCAGGACAAAATCGTCTGGACTTCTGTTTTTCCACTCTGACTTCCGCTGAGGATCTGCGGGAAGTAATACCGTTTCTCGCCCAGCTTGAGGCTCTTAGTGTATCCATCGCTGGCAATCAGCTGAAGCTCGTCCTTTGCGGCATCGAACTTGGTTCCCTTTAACAAGGATGTAAGATATACGCCGGTTGCTTTGTATAATTTTTGGGTTCCGCTGGAATTAACTGCTGAATAGCCCTGTTCCTTTACGCCTGCCATGGCTTTCATCTGCTGGCGGGTGTATGCCTTTTCCAGGCTGATGTTGTCCTTTGTATAGGCGCTCCCGCCTATGATGCTGTCGCCGGAAACCAGAATTTCAGGTGTTTCCGTTTTCAGAGAGGACACGGCCGCCTTTGTTCCCGCATATGCGGTCTGCTGCAGCGCCGGACTCATGGTAATCACCAGTGTGATAGCCAGCAGGACGGACAGCCACCGATACAGCGGCCGTCTTATTTGTTTCTGGTAAAACATTTCGTTCTCCTTACTGTTTTTCCTGCATGAGTGCTGTTTTATTTAGCTTTTACCTGTTTTACCGCAGAAAAACCGCTGTATACGGCCTTCTTGTCCACTGTGCGGTAAGCCTTTATTTTGTAGTAATACGTCTTGCCTTTCTTTAACTTCTTGTCCGTAAAGGAAGTTCCCTTTTTAACCGTCTTTACAGCTTTGTAGGTTCCCTTCTTGCTGGCAGCCCGGTATACTTTGTATCCATCTGCCCCTGCAGTCTTCTTCCAGGTCAGGACTGCGCTCTTTTTGCCTGCCTTTACTTTGGAAAGAACCGGCTTTGCCAGCTGCGGTGTTACAGTCTTGACTGCGGAATCCGCGCTGTAGAGTTTTTCGCTGCCGTCGTTTTTGAAGGCTTTTACTTTATAGGTGTATTTTGTTCCGGTTTTCAGATTCTTATCTGTGTACTTCAAAGTAGCTGCATCCGTTGTTTTTACTGCTTTGTAAGCTTTCCCCGCCTCAGAACGGTATATGGTATAGCCCTCTGCTGCTTCCGATTTTGCCCATTTGATTTCCGCGCTGTTATAGCTCTTTGCTGCTGTCGTAAGGGAAGCCGGAGCTTTTGGTGCAATCACTTCTGGTTTTGCTGCTGCGTCGCAAGAAACGCTGCTGATAAGCTTTGCCGGCTTGAAGCCGTCGCCGTACAGGGTGAAGTATCCTTTGATGCTGCTGTCGCCCTTTGCCTCGTCTATAATACCTGCCAGTGCATCGGTTGTATCGCCCTTTTCATAAGCCAGGATATAGTTGCCGTCTCTCAGTTCTTTCTTGGTGAAGCTGCCTCCGTCATATCCGTCCGCGCACTCAAACTTGATGACATCGCTGTCCGCAAGCCCGCTCATCAGGTCGGCTGCGGGAACGCCTTTTGCGTATTCGGTAGTCTCACCAGTGCTCTTGTTGTAGGTATACTGTCTGGTCAGGCTTTCCATGGCCAGAATTTCCGCTCTGGTGTAAGCTTTTCCGTTGACCGTAAGTACTGGAGCCAATTTCTTTCCCACGGTAACGATGAGATGTGCCGTTTCACCATTCCACAGCGGGTTGTTGCAGTCTTTGATATTCAGCTGACCTGCTGCCAGGCAGATATAGTTTTCCTTGTACTCATCCACTTTGTCCGGTATTTCCAGGCTACCCTTTATTCCGCCGTCTGCCCAGGCTATAATGGTTGGAACTGGCGTCTTTCCTTCATCGCTGTCTGTTCCGAAATTGGGGAAGTAATAGCGTTCATTTCCCAGACCTGTGCTCACCGGCGGCTTGCTGATAATTTCCGATTCGCTTCTGGCCGGATCAAAGGTAGCAGCATATCCGTCTTCTGCAGCAAAGGCGATGATATCTGCATTCAGATCCGTCAGACCTGCGTTCCTTAGAACCGTATCAACTCGAACGCCCTCTGCCTTGTAAATGGTCTTTGTATCCCAGGTATTAATGGTGGAATACAGATACTGGTTGTCCCTTGCGCTAGCAGGATCTGCCTTTGCCATGGCCTTCAGCTCATCCAGGGTGTAGGCCTTTTCCCTGCCAATGGTGTCCTCCGTATAGGCGCTTCCTACTGCGCCGGTTCCGGTAATGACGATGGCGGCTTTTTCCTTCATATCGCCGCTGGCCGCGTGTACGGCTTGCGTTCCTGCGATACTGCCAAAGCACATCACAGCCATTACTGCAACAGCTGTGAGCAGAGACAGCCACCGCTTTGTTAAACTGTTCATTTCAAAAACCTCCTCCAGTTCATAAAGTGAAAACAATAAAAAAATAATAAAGAAAGTGGAAATGCATGTTTTGTATTTGCTTTAATTGGCTTCCGCTTTTTTATTATTTCGATTATAACGTATGAAATTATGCTGGAAACAGTCTCTTTGTGCAAATGGAAAGAAAGCCCTGCAAACATAGAAAGGCTTCTTACTCAAACTAAAAGAATCGAGTTCCCGCAGGAGCTCGATTCTGATCATACGCATATAATCAGCAATTTCTTTCCAAACGCGGGAGGTATGGCGGTTTCCCGCCATACCCATGGGCTGTAAGCCGTAGATTTTCTCGTCCTTAGGCTGTCCAGCTCGAAAAGGCTTTTCCAATTATTTTCATTATACCTTTTTATTCCTCAAATTTCAACTCGACTTTTTCTTATTTCACGCGAATTTTTTTCGCGCTGCTCCAAGCGCCATAGTATGTCTTTCCTCCTACGGATTTCATCGTCCTTACCCGCACATAGTATGTCTTTCCCTTTTTCAGAGAAAGGGTCTTTTTTACAGTCCTCGCTTTATTGGCAGTGGAAATTGCCGCACCTGAAAAGCTGGCTTTGGTTCCATACTGAATCTGATAACCAGTAGCAGCGCTGTTTTTCTTCCATTTTACCGTCAGTATGCCTGACTTTGAAGAAACGTTTGCTGTATTTCTGGTAAGGTAATACAAATATCTGGCATTTGAGACCTTGCTTTTTACCCCTCCGCTCACACCGTAAATCGTGTAAGTATAACGGGTTCCGTTGGAAACCTTTTTGTCAGTCCAACTCGTAGCGCTGCTGCCGAGGGTCGCTGCTTTGCTGGAGGTTCCGTTCCCTGTCTTCCGGTAGACTTCATAGCTTCCAGCTCCGCTCAGCTTTTTCCAGGTTACTTTTACGCCTCCATTGATGTTTTCTACCTTGTTCATCACCGGGGTGAAGTGGGTCAGCGGCGGTGTCCACTTTTGCCAGTCCATACGCTGCGCTCCGTGGGCCGTTAAGGTGGAAGCATCCCAGGTGGTTGAGCCTGCCGGATAATATCCCTTCAGATTGCCGCAGCCGGTAAACGTTTCATTGCCTACAAATTGCGGTGCATCGCCGCAGAAATAAACCTCTTTCAAAGATGTGCAATTTTTAAAGGTGCATTCGCCGATTTTGGTCAGGCCTGTGCCCAAGGTCACTTTTTCCAAAGCGGTGCAGTCTTCAAAAACATAGCTCCAGTTGATGCTCTGAAGTTCCGTCACTTTGTCGGGAATCGAAATTTCCTTCAAAGCCGTGCAGCCATTAAATGACGCACCGCCAATAAAGGTCAGATCTTCTCCCAGATCCACATCCGTCAGAGAGGTACAGCCGTCGAACACCTGCTGTCTCATGCGGGTAATGCCTTTTTTAAAGGTTACTTTTTTTAGGTTGGTGCAGTTGATAAAGGTCTGATAGCCCATCTCCAGATCCGTACCGGAGGCCGTTACAGTCGTAAGATCTTTGCAGTCTTCAAAACAATAGCCTGCCATTTTTTTAACCGAGGAAGGAATGGTTACGCTCTTCAGACCGGAGTTTTTAAAGGTAGCAAGCCCATATCCCCTGTCGCCCAGATTGGTCATACCCTGCGGCAGGTTGATAGAGGTCAGACTGCTGCAGTTTTCAAAGGTACCGCTTCCCAGCTCCTTCAGCTTTTTGGGCAGCGTAATGTCCGACAGCGCGGTGCAGCCGCTGAAGGCGTCCGATTCAATGATGGTCAGGGTAGAGGGCAGCGTCACTTTTTTCAGATTTTTGCAGTCTGAGAACGCCTCTCGCCCAATCGTGGTAGCACCTTTATCAAAGGTAACGGTCTTGAGCTGATCGCTGTACTGCTTCCAGCCCGGATCCTTGCGATCCCAAAATCCGTAGTTGTCCATCTGGCCCGTTCCCCAGATTTTCAGGTTTCCGTTGTAGTCCATTGACCATTTCAGATCTTTTCCGCATTCCCCGCCGGCCAGAGAAGATTCAGCCATGGCATCTGCCGTGTAAAGGGCACAGATAGCAACCATGACCAGCAGGAAGGTTAGTAATTTTTTCGTATGTTTCATTTTTCCCACTCTTTCCTTTTCATACTTAAAAATATAATTTTTTCCATTATAGCACTGTTCTGCTATCTGCGCAATTATAATCTTTCGATTTTGTTAAAATTTTACTTTTTTTGAATTTTATGGTTTACATTTTATTGAATATAATGTATAATATGGTTCATCGAAAGAATTACCATCTGTTTACTGTCGAATTGGTGGCTATGACAAATCGCAGCCAGCGAAACTTCAAGGAGCGGGTCTTTCGAATGCTCTTTGCAGAGCCTGCGCATGCCTGGGAACTGTTCCGCGCCCTGGAGGGCAGCCTGGAATGCTCCAAAAACGAGCTGCCCCTTTTCGAGGTGGTGACGCTGCAGAACGTTCTCAGCCGCCACAAACTCAACGATCTGGCCTTATCAGCCCTGAGAAATTAAGAGCCTCCGCACTGGATGTTTCAATGCGGAGGCTTTTTCATGTCATGGTTTTCTGTTCCGTTCTTTTCCCACTTCGCGGCCCACACACTGCCCGTGACTTTAGCGGTCGGATTTCAGTTCCAGATAATCCTTGATCAGCTTTACGATATTGTCGATGGAAATGTAGCCGCTGTCCACGCACAAGTTGTAGTTGACCGGGTCGCCCCATTTGCGGCCTGTATGGTAGTTGTAGTAATTGGCGCGGGCTTTGTCCGTGTCATTCATTACTTTTTTGACGTCCTTTTCCGGCACGCCGTATTCCTCCACAGCCCGCTTCAGCTTATCTTCTTTTTCCGCGTAGATGAACACGTTGGTGGCTCCAGGTATGCCCCGCAGCACGTAATCAGCGCATCTTCCTACGATGACGCAGGATCCTTCATCAGCGATTTTGCGGATGGTATCAAACTGAGCCAGGAAAAAGCGTTCATTTAGAGACAGGCTGTCCGGGCCGGAATCGCCGGTTCCGAAAGCAGATGACAGGCTGTAAAAAAAGCTGTTTTTCGCCTTCCGCTCCGCCTCTTCCATCATTTCTCTTGAAAATCCGCTTTCATCGGCAATCCTCGTCAGGAGTTCTTTGTCATAATAGGGAACTCCCAGATCGTCTGCCAGACGGCGTCCAATCAATCTTCCTCCGCTGCCGAATTCACGGCTGATGGTTATAATCTGCTTTTTCATATATAATGCCTCCCTTAAGTTCCTGATATAACATTTTCCCTATATTATAACAGATTTACAGGAGATTTTCATTAATTATTCCAATATCCTTGCGATACTGCATTCCCTCAAAGGCGATGCGCCCTACATTGTCAAAGGCCTTCTGCCGCGCCTCTTCGTGGGTTGCCCCGGTGGCTGTAACGCCCAGGACACGTCCGCCTGAGGTGACCACCGCGCTGCGGCAGGAGGATGCGTCGCAGATATGCTCGCTGGCCGTTCCCGCGTGGAATACGACTACGTCCTCGTCCACCTTGTCAAGACCTGTGATTTCTTTGCCCTTTTCATAGCTTCCCGGATATCCGCCGGAGGCCAGGACAACGCAGACCGCTTTTTTGTCGCTCCATTTGATTTCCACATCAGCCAGTTTGTTTTCCGTGACTGCCAGGAAAATGTCGCACAGATCGCTTTCCAGGCGGGAAAGTACGGACTGAGCTTCCGGATCGCCGAAGCGGTTGTTGAATTCGATGACCTTAGAACCGTCCTTTGTGATCATCAGGCCAATAAACAGCACGCCTTTAAAGGGCAGGCCGTCTGCCTGAAAGCCTGCCAGGGTCGGTTCGAGGATTTCGCGGCGGATGCGCGCTTCCAATTCAGGATCAAAGACCAGGCTGGGGGAATAGGTTCCCATGCCGCCGGTGTTGGGGCCTTTGTCGCCATCAAAGATCCGCTTGTAATCCTGGGCTGATTCCATAGGAACGATGGTCTTTTCATCCACAAAACAGAGCATGGAGGCTTCCACGCCGGAGAGAAATTCCTCTACCACTACCTTGTCTCCCGCGCTTCCGAAGACCCGGTCGCCCATCATTTCTTCGATGGCTTTTTTTGCGTCTGCCTCGTTTTCGGCGATAACAACGCCCTTTCCCGCTGCCAGGCCGTCCGCTTTCAGCACCATAGGGTAGCCGAAGATTCCCACAGAATCCAGCAGCTCCTGCTTGTCGGTAAACTCCTTGTATCCGGCGGTGGGGATGTTGTGCCTTGCAAGAAAGCTCTTGGTGAAGGCTTTGCTGGCTTCCAGACGGGAGCAGCTTTTGTCCGGCCCAAAGGCGCGTATTCCGGCTGCTTCCATTTCATCCACGATTCCCATTGCCAGGGGCACCTCCGGCCCGATGACCGCCAGATCGATCTGGTGATCCTTGGCAAATGCGCAAAGACTATCTATGTCCTCTGCCTTTATATCCACGCACTCCGCGTCCATGCCAATTCCAGCATTTCCCGGGGCACAGTAAATTTTATTTACCTTTGGGCTTTGAGCAAGCTTCCACACGATGGCGTGTTCTCTGCCGCCGCCGCCCACTACTAATATTCTCATGTTATTCTCCTGAATTTAATGTTTGAAGTGGCGTACTCCGCAAAATACCATGGCAATGCCCAGTTCATTTGCTTTGTCAATGGACTCCTGATCCCGCATAGAGCCTCCCGGCTGAATGATAGCCGTAATTCCTGCCGCCGCCGCCGCTGTTACGCAGTCGTCAAAGGGGAAGAAGGCGTCCGATGCCAAAACCGCACCCTCCGTAGAGGTATTGGCCTGACGGATGGAGTTTTCCACAGCCCAGATGCGGTTCACCTGTCCCGGTCCGATGCCGATGGTGGCCTGATCCTTGGCCAGGACAATGCCGTTGGATTTGATGTGTTTTACCACCTTCATGGCCAACTTCAGATCCTGCATTTCCGCATCCGTAGGAGCCTTGTCCGTTACAACCTTCAGCTCTGCTTCATCAAAGAGCAGGTCGTCCGTGTTCTGAACCAGCAGGCCGCCGCTGACCTTTTTGATGTCGATCTGACCGGCAGGTGCTTTCTTTTCAATGTCCGCAAGCTTCAGGAGGCGGATGTTTTTCTTCTGCTCCAGGATATCCAGGGCTTCCTGCGTAAAGTCCGGGGCAATGACGATTTCGATGAAAATCTTATTGATTTCCGCTGCCGTGGCCTTATCGATGGGCCGGTTTGCCGCTACGATGCCGCCGAAAATGGAAGTGGGGTCGCAGTCATAAGCCCGTTTGTAGGCGGTAAAGATGTCGTCTGCCGTTCCTACTCCGCAGGGGTTGGCGTGTTTTACTGCCACAACCGTTGGGTCTGTAAATTCCTTTAAGGCTGCCAAAGCGCCGTTTGTGTCGTTGATGTTGTTGAAAGAAAGCTCTTTTCCATGAAGCTGTTTCGCGTTCACCAGGCTGCCTGCCTCAGGCTGAATTTCCCTATAATAGGAAGCTTTTTGGTGGGGATTTTCGCCGTAGCGCAGCTCCTGTACTTTTTCAAAGGTCAGGGTCAGGTTGCCCGGAAGCTCTTCTCCGATCTGCTTTCTCAGGTAATCGGAAATCATGGCATCGTAAGCTGCCGTATGCTGGAACACCTTCAGGGCCAGCCGGTATTTGGTATTCTGAGAAACGCTGCCGTTTTCTTTCATTTCTGCGATGACCGTTTCATAATCCGCCGGGTCGCAGATTACCACCACGTCTCTGTGGTTTTTAGCAGCGGAGCGCAGCATGGTGGGGCCGCCGATGTCGATGTTTTCGATGGCATCCGCCAGGGTTACGTCCGGCTTTAAAATGGTTTCCTTGAAGGGGTACAGGTTGATGGCCACAATGTCGATAGTCTCGATCTTCAGGTCTTCAAGCTGCTTCATGTGCTCGGGTTTGTCCCGCATGGCCAGGATTCCGCCGTGTACGGCCGGGTGAAGGGTCTTGACTCTTCCGTCCAGGCATTCGGGAAATCCCGTTACATCGGAAATTCCAATCACATCCACACCGCTGCCTGCAAGCTTTTTGTGGGTGCCGCCTGTTGATATAATTTTCACGCCCAGTTTTACAAGCTCCTGGGCAAACTCTACAATTCCGCTTTTATCGGAAACGCTTAATAATGCTCTCATTGCTTATTCCTTTCCATCCCAACAATAGGTACAAAGTTTACATTTATCAACGCCAATAGCTTCTACAGTATTGTCCAGATCCTGGAACTTCAGACTGTCAAAGCGGAGGCGCTTTCGGATTTCTTCCACCATCTGCGTGTGCTTTTCGGTCTTACTGTTTGCGTATTCAGCCAGGGTTTCCGCGGAAATTTCATCACCCTCAATGCCTTCCAGATCCCGAATCACTCGCCTTGTAATCAGCTCCATGTCGCTGACCGAACGGGAGAAGTTGAGGTACTTGCACCCGTACATGATAGGAGGACAGGCGGATCGCACGTGGATCTCCTCTGCGCCGTTTTCCAGGAGATAGGAAACGGTTTCCGAAAGCTGGGTGCCCCGCACAATGGAGTCGTCGATGAGGACGAATTTCTTGCCGTTGATAATCTGAAAGACGGGAACCAGCTTCATCTTGGCAATCAGATTCCTTGCTTTCTGATTCTGAGGCATGAAGCTTCTGGGCCAAGTGGGGGTGTATTTGATCAGAGGTCTCGCGTAGCGCACTCTGGACTGGTTGGCGTATCCCAGGGCATGGGCCGTGCCGCTGTCCGGTACTCCTGCGATGTAGTCCACATCCATTTCTCCGTCCATCTTAGCCAACAGCTCGCCGTTTTGGTTCCGCATCATTTCTACATTTCGTCCCTCGTAGATGGAGGTGGTGTAACCAAAGTAGGTCCAGAGGAAGGCGCAGATGCGCATACCCTCCTGAGGCTCACCCACGGTTTTTTCGCAGTCTGCTGTAAGGAAGGCGATTTCCGCTGGCCCCAGCTCACGCTTGTATTTGTAGCCCACGTTGATGAAGGCAAAGGATTCGGAAGCCGCGCAGTAGGCTCCATCCTTCTGCCCAATGATAAGGGGAGTTCTTCCGTATTTGTCTCTGGCCGCGTAGAGGCCTTCCTTTGTGAGAATCAGCATGGTAAGAGAGCCGTCGATCTTGGCCTGGGCAATACGGATGCCGTCTACGAGATCCCTGCCTGTGGAAACCAGGGCTGCTACCAGCTCCGTGTTGTTGATCTTGCCGCCGCTCATGGACATGAACTGGCTGGGCCGATCCTTGAGAAGCTCTTTTACAATGGCTTCCTTGTTGTTGATCCTGCCTACTGTGGTGATGGCATAGTCACCCTGCCGGCTGTACACGGTCAGGGGCTGAGGATCGCCGTCGCTGATAGCTCCGATTCCCATGTTCCCCTGCATGTCCTCAATGTCGCTTTCAAATTTGCTGCGAAACGGTGAATTTTCGATGTTGTGGATGGAACGGTTAAAGCCGTCCTCCTGCAGGACGCACATGCCGCCCCTCTTTGTTCCCAGATGCGAATGGTAGTCTGTACCAAAGAACAGATCCATGACGCAGTCCTGATGGGAAACAAATCCAATGACTCCTCCCATTACTTACCTCCTTTTTTCTCTAATTGCTGTATTACTTTTTGAATGCCCTCCGTGAAAATAACGTGCTCGGTTTCCAGAACTCTCGCTGCCAGGGTGTCTGCTGTATCTCCCGGCTCTACTGGAACTTGTCTTTGCAAAATGATTTCGCCTGTATCCACGCCTTCGTCCACAAAGTGTACCGTTGCGCCGGAAACGGTTTCCCCGGCGTCGATGACCGCCTGATGAACCCTCTTGCCGTAAAAGCCCTTGCCGCAGTATTTTGGAATCAAAGAAGGATGGATGTTGAGAATGCGCTGACGGTAAGCCTGTATGACCGCAGGCTCTAAAACCTTCATGTATCCGGCCAGAACCACTAGCTCCGTGTTTTCAGCCGCTAGCTCTGCCAGAAGGGACTCGGTGTCCTTGACAACTTTTCCTTTTATCCCTGCTTTCTCTGCCCGCTCTAAGGCAAAGACGCCTTCTCTGCTGGAAATGACCTGGACGATCTGTGCTCCCGCCAGATCGCCCGTCTGAATTTTATCAATAATCGCCTGAAGGTTGGTGCCACCGCCGGACACCAGTACGGAAATGTTGACCATTTATTTACCCTCCAGAATTACTTTGTCGCTGTCTGTTTTTACTACCTGTCCGATGATGTCCGCTGTTTCGCCGGCTTCTCTCAGAGCCTTGACTGCCGCGTCCGCAACCTTGGCGTCTACAAACATCATCATGCCCACGCCCATGTTAAATGTAGAGAACATCTCGATTTTGTCGATGTTTCCACATTTTTTGATGTATGGGAAGATAGGCGGAACCTTCCAGGCGCCGATTTTGATCTTGGCCGCAAGACCCTCCGGCAGGATCCGTGGAATGTTTTCAAAGAAGCCGCCGCCTGTGATGTGAACGATTCCCTTTACATCGAATTTGGGCAGAACCGCGTTGCAGGCTGCTGCGTAGATTTTGGTGGGTGTGAGAAGGGCTTCTCCTAAGGTCATTCCCAGCTCTTCCACCTGATCCGTTACCTGCATGTTCATTTTGTCGAAAAAGACCTTGCGCACCAGGGAATAGCCGTTGCTGTGGATTCCGCTGGAAGCGATGCCGATGATGACGTTTCCTTCCGCCACTTTTTCACCTGTGATGATCTTGTCCTTGTCCACCATTCCTACGGAAAATCCGGCCATGTCGTATTCCCCGTCGCCGTAAAAGTCGGGCATTTCAGCCGTTTCTCCGCCTACCAGGGCGCTACCTGACTGTCTGCAGCCTTCGGCGATTCCCTTTACAATGTCGGCGATTTTTTCCGCCTTTACTTTTCCGGTGGCGATGTAGTCCAGGAAAAAGAGAGGCTTTGCTCCCTGACAGAGCACGTCGTTTACACACATTGCTACGCAGTCGATTCCCACGGTATCGTGCTTGTCCATGAGGAAGGCGATTTTCAGCTTGGTTCCTACACCGTCAGTTCCAGATACTAAAACAGGCTGATTCATGGTGGCTACGTCGATCTGAAAGAGGCTGCCAAAGCTTCCCAGACCTGTAAGAACATTTTCATTAAAAGTCCGCTTTACGTGATCCTTCATCAGGGTGACGGCCCGTTCACCTTCTTTTGTATCTACGCCCGCGTCTCTGTAGGTGAGTTTTTTATCTTCCATATACCTGTTCCTCCGTTATTTCTGGACTCTCTTTAATACTTCTCTGTAGGTTTCTTCCACATTGCCCAGATCTCTTCTGAAGCGGTCTTTATCCATTTTTTCGTTTGTTTTTACGTCCCACAGTCTGCAGGTGTCTGGGGAAATTTCGTCAGCCAGGATGACTTCTCCCTCGTAGAGACCAAACTCAATTTTAAAGTCGATGAGCTTCAGGCCCTTGTCCAGGAAGAATTCCTTCAGTGTGTCGTTTACGATTCCCGCGTATTTGCGGATGGTTTCGATCTGCTCTGCTGTAGCAAGCTTTAAGGCCAGAGCGTGAGTTTCGCACATGAGGGGATCTCCCAGATCGTCGTTTTTGTAGGAGAACTCGAAAGTCGGCTGATCAAAGGTGATTCCCTCTTCCACTCCGTATCTCTTGGCAAAGGAGCCGGCGGAAACGTTGCGCATGATGACTTCCAGAGGAAGGATTTTTACAGCCTTTACCACGGTTTCCCGCTCGTTTAGTTGCTCTACAAAATGGGTGGGCACGCCTTTTTGCTCCAGCAGCTGGAAGATGATGTTGCTCATTACGTTGTTTACCGCGCCTTTTCCGGCGATCTGTCCCTTCTTTTCCCCGTTAAAGGCCGTTGCGTCGTCCTTGTAGGATACGATAAATTTGTTCGGATCCGCTGTTTTAAATACTTTCTTTGCTTTTCCTTCATACAGCTGTTCTAATTTTTCCATGTTCCCGTACCTCCTTATTTATCTGCGTTAAATTCTGCATCAAGTTTGATAATATCTTCGGCCATTTTCTGTTTGTAGTCCTTCATGGCCTGTCTCAGCTCTGGGTATTTTGTGCTGAGAATCTGGACTGCCAGAAGCCCCGCGTTTTCCGCCCCGTCAACTGCAACCGTTGCAACAGGTACGCCCTTTGGCATCTGCACTACGGAAAGGAGAGAGTCCAGTCCGTCCAGGGTGCTGGATTTCATGGGAATTCCGATTACTGGAAGGGGCGTTGTTGCCGCCAAGACGCCTGCCAGGTGGGCCGCTTTTCCCGCTGCTGCGATGATGACCTCAAAGCCCTTTTCCTCTGCGGAAGCCGCAAAGTCCTCTGCCACTTTGGGCGTTCTGTGGGCGCTGATGATCCTGGTTTCCGTTTCTACGTTAAATTGTTTTAATATGGCTTCGGTTTTCTGCACCACCGGATAGTCCGATTTGCTTCCCATAATAATTGCAACTTTCATACTCATAACCTCCTTGCGTCTGCCGGGCTGCCTGCCCTGATGCATTGTAATGTAAGTTTTCTGCGGCGCGCCGACTGCCGGATCATGGGGCATCCGGCGCTGCCTGATTGTTTTATTTAAAGTAGTTTACCCCGGATTCAAAGATTTTCTGGTCTTTGTTTCCGTCTACATTTTTGTATACGTACTGGCCGATTCGCTCCGAGTGCCCCATTTTGCCCAGAACTCTTCCATCCGGCGAGGTGATGCCCTCGATGGCAAGCCCTGAGAAGTTGGGGTTAAAGGCGATATCCATGGACGGATTTCCCTCAAAGTCCACGTACTGGGTAGCTGCCTGACCGTTTTCTACGATGCGTTTCATCACCTCGTCCTTGGCGATAAAGCGTCCTTCGCCATGGGAAATGGCGATAGTGTGGATGTCGCCCACCTCCGCTGCCGCAAGCCAGGGGGATTTTACGGAAGCGACTCTGGTGCGGATGAGCTGGGACTGATGGCGTCCGATCTGGTTGTAGGTCAGGGTGGGGCTGTTTTCATCCGTGTCTACGATACGGCCTTCCGGCACGAGGCCCAATTTGATGAGGGCCTGGAACCCGTTGCAGATTCCCAGCATCAGACCGTCTCTGTTTTCCAGAAGATCGGTAACCGCTTCCTTGATCCGCGGATTACGAAATACGGCTGTGATGAATTTGGCTGAACCATCCGGCTCATCTCCGCCGCTGAAACCGCCTGGAAGCATGATGATCTGGCTTTCTTTGATCCTGACTTCCAGTTCCTTGATGGAGTCTATCAGCTGGCTCTGGGTCATGTTGCGGATGATGTGAATATGCGCCTGCCCGCCTGCCCGTTCAAAGGCGCGCTTTGAGTCCATTTCGCAGTTGGTGCCCGGGAATGCCGGAATGAGTACCCGCGGTTTTGCGATTTTCACTGCCGGAGCTTTTGTGTTTCGCTCCTTCCAGGAAAGGGCCTCTACTGCCTCGCTGGCATTATCCTTTGTCCTTACCGGAAATACGCTTTCCAGTGGCTGCTGCCACTTCTCGATGATTTCATCCAGGCTCATGGAAATGCCTTTCATGGTAAGGGTCTGTTCATCCGTTGTTTTTCCGATTACCTGATAATCGACGCCCTTAAAGATATCCTCTGTCTTTTCGTCTGCCGAAAGCTCCAGAACCAGAGCGCCGTAATCCAGGCCCGTGTTCTCTGTGCCCGCCGCGTTGACGCCGATTTTGTTTCCGGCCGCCATTTTTGCCAGGGTCATAAAGAGACCGCCTTCGCCAATGGCAGAAGCTGCCTTCACTCGTTTTTCTTTAGCCAGCTTTCGCACTGCGTCCATGGTATTTTTGTAGGCCGCAAAGTCCAAGATTCCCTCTTCATCCCGCTTTGCCGGCAGGTATACAATCTGGCTTCCCGACTGTTTGAATTCCGCGGAAACCACCTCGCCTGCGTCAAGGGCCGCTACTGCAAAGGATACCAGGGTCGGCGGAACGTTGATGTCCATGAAGGTTCCCGACATACTGTCCTTTCCTCCGATAGAAGGGATTTCCAGCTCTTTTTGTACTCTCAGGGCTCCCAGAAGGGCGGCAAGCGGCTTGCCCCAGCGCTGTGGCTCCTGCCCCAGCTTTTCAAAGTATTCCTGGAAGGTGAGACGGATGGTTTTGTAGTCCGCACCCATTGCCACCATCTTGGTTACCGAGTCGATAACCGCGTACATGGCTCCGTGGAAAGGACTGGCCTTTGCGATCCGCGGGTTAAAGCCGTAGGCCATCAGGGTCGCGGTAGTGGTTTCTCCTTCTGTTACAGGAAGCTTGGCGGCCATTCCCTGTTCCGGGGTCAGCTGGTATTTTCCGCCCAGAGGCATGAGTACAGTGGAAGCTCCGATGGTGCTGTCAAAGCGCTCGATGAGTCCCTTCTTGCTACAGCAGTTCAGGTTTTGTAAAGCTTCCTCCGGCGAAAGGGTCTTTGTGAGGATTTCCGGGCTGAAGCTTCCCTTTACCTGCACTTCTGTTTCCTGTTTTGCTCCGTTTGTATTCAAGAAGTCTCTGGACAGATCGAGGATGCACTTGTTTCTCCAGTACATTTTCACCCGGTTTTCATCCGTAACCTTTGCCACAGTAGTGGCTTCCAGATTTTCTTCGTGTGCGTAGCCGATGAACTCCGCTTCCTTATCCTTGTCCACCACAACGGCCATTCGTTCCTGGGATTCGGAGATGGCAAGTTCAGTCCCATCCAGTCCCTCGTATTTTTTGGGAACCAGATCCAGATTGATGTCCAGGCCGTCGGCCAGCTCACCGATGGCAACAGATACACCGCCTGCGCCAAAGTCGTTGCAACGCTTGATGAGGGTCGCTACTTCCTTTCTCCTGAACATTCTCTGGATATTGCGCTCTACCGGCGGATTACCCTTTTGCACTTCCGCGCCGCATTCCAGAATGGAATCCTCTGTATGCTCCTTGGATGAGCCAGTAGCCCCTCCGCAGCCGTCTCTTCCCGTGCGGCCGCCTACCAGAATGATCACGTCTCCTGGGGCCGGCGTTTTGCGAATCACATGATCCTTTGGAGCCGCACCGATTACTGCGCCGATTTCCATTCTCTTTGCCGCGTAGTCTTCGTCGTAAACTTCATCAACAAGGCCGGTAGCAAGTCCGATCTGGTTGCCGTAGGAGCTGTAGCCGGAAGCTGCTCCCTGGGTGATTTTTCTCTGGGGAAGCTTACCGGGGATGGTGTCTTCCACCGGTCTTCTCGGGTCTGCCGCTCCTGTCACACGCATGGCCTGATATACGTAAACTCTTCCTGACAGCGGGTCGCGGATGGCTCCGCCAAGGCAGGTTGCCGCACCGCCGAAGGGTTCGATTTCTGTCGGATGATTGTGGGTTTCGTTTTTGAACATCACCAGCCAATCCTCGTCTTTGCCGTTGATTTTGGCTTTTACGTTGATGCTGCAGGCGTTGATTTCCTCCGACTCATCCAAGTCGTGGAGCACGCCCTTTTTCTTGAGATATTTGGTGCCAATGCAGGCCATGTCCATGAGGCAGATATCCTTTTCCCGCTCTCCGTAAACATCCTTTCGCATCTGCAGGTACTCGTCAAAGGCTTTTTTGACGAGTGCGCTGTAAGCATCCTCTTCAAAATCCACTTTGGTCAGGCTTGTGTTAAAGGTTGTATGGCGGCAGTGATCCGACCAGTAGGTGTCAATTACCTTCAGCTCGGTCAGGGATGGCTCCCGCTTTTCTTCGTTTTTAAAGTATTCCTGAATCACCTGAATGTCCGCCGGACTCATGGCGAATTCCATTTCCCTGCGGAAGGCCTCCAACTGGTCACTATCTTTTTTCGTAAAGCCCTCCATAACAGCCACGTCCTCTGGCACAGTGGTCTCCATTTCCAGAGTTTCCGGCTTTTCATCCGATGCGATTTGAGAGTCCACTGGGTTGACGCAGTAGCCCTGGATTTCCCTGATTTCGTCCTCTGTCAGCTGGCCTTCCAGCACGATTACCCTGGCGAATTTTACCGTTGCCTCAGCATCCGCGTTCATCAGCTTGATACACTGGGCCGCGGAATCCGCTCTCTGGTCGTACTGTCCGGGCAGATATTCCACTGAAAAAAAAGTTGCAGAACGGACTTCCTCCGGCATCTGCTCGTCGTAAGCAGTGTCAATGGCAGGTTCTGCAAATACGGTGTATTTTGCTCTTTCATAAGTAGCATCGTCAATTCCGTCTACATCGTAACGGTTCAGAATTCGGATTCCTGTCAGGCTCCCGATATGAAGATTCTGGCGGATGTCCTCAAACATCGCGCGCGCTTCCACATCAAAGCCCTGTTTCTTTTCTACGTATATTCTTTTTACCATGTTCCCATCCTTCCCGGCGCAGGCGCTGCGCCAGTCGCGTCATTTGGGCAGATTTGAACCTTTGCGTCCAAACTCCCACTCGTTCCGTGCATTTCTTTTTTTCATTATAATTTACTTCATAAGTCTAGCATTTTTTTGGCTCAGATTCAATGAAGAATGGGCGGAAAATGGGTGGAAATGAAAGTTTTTTTGTGCAGGGCCGGGGTGTGGGTGGGTGTTTAGAAGGGGGATCTGCGAGAAATACAGAGAATGGCGAAGTAAATATCCAAAAATGTGGCGGGACGGGGAGTTGTTGTATAAAAATTCCGGCTTGCAGGGATCGGATTTTGGCTAAAATCCGGAAAACGGTTAAAATCGCTGATAGGCGATGCTTCTAGGACGAATTTTTTATACAACAATGGGGAAAAGCGGAGGTTTGTGGATAATTAGTTCGTTGTGTGGAATTGAATATTAGTATCAAAAAATAGTCGGCGAAACCGACTATTTTTTATATTGCCTATTGCCCTCGCCCTGCAGGAATCCTTGCATGGCCAGTATACTGACCGCCTGGCAATAATCAGTGGGGAGTCAATTCTGGCCAAAAGCCATCCTGCCTCTCGCCGCTTTTCACTTCAAAGCCTGCCTTTGCTTATATTGTTTGAAAATTTTTTGCGCATAGGCGGCAAATTCGCTGCGAAGCGCTTCCGGCTCCAGAATTTCAGCTTTATCTCCATAGGACAAAATTTGATGAAACATGGATTCCTTATCCGGCCAGACATGGCTCAACAGCAGATCGCCCTTTTCATCGCAGTCCATCCCTTCAGCCCCAAAGTCGTCGATTGCTTTCCACTTTACCATTTTATCAAATTTTACGACGGCCTTTATTTCATCAAAGGCATTCCAGTTAACCTTCCTAGTATATTCGGCATTTGCTCTTTTTTCAAATCGTTCCTCCGTACATTCCAGCTCCGTCATCCGGGTCAGCTTGAACATGCGGTAAGCCTGCTTTACGGTGCAAAAGGCCCACAAATACAGGCAGAATAACGAGAAAGCATTTCTGGGTGCTGGCGGAAATACAGGGGAACTCGGCTCTTGGGCAGGAAGAAATCCGCCAGATGATTTTAAATTCTTATATTGCCGATATGGCCAAATACGCGAAAGAGGAGGAAACCGTCAAAATCTTCGCGGTTTATGATTCCCTTCCCGCACAGCTTGCAAATATGCAGTCTTCTGCATTTAATACCTGCAAGAGCTCCAAACGCAAAGCAGCAGCCTGTGATTAATACAAAGCTGCCGCGTATACCACCCGGTCGTGGCCGGCCAGGTCTTTTATCACGTTTACTTTTGTGAAGGATTTCGTTTCTCTTATCAGATCCGCCACATCCTCCGCCTGGTCATGGCCGATTTCCAGGGCCAGGATGCCCTGCTTTTTCAGGTGCTTTGGCGCGCCTGCAACGATTTTTTTGTAAAAGTGGAGGCCGTCTGTGCCGCCGTCCAGCGCCATCATGGGCTCGTGGGTTTTCACCTCGTCCTGCAGCATGGGGATCATGTGGGTCCTTATGTAGGGCGGATTGGAGACAATCATGTCATACGTTTTCTTTCCCACAGCTTTATAGAGATCGCCTTTCACGAACTTGATTTTTACCCGGTTCATGGCAGCGTTTTTTTTGGCTGTTTCCAGGGCCTTTTGGCTATAGTCGCTGGCCGTAATCTGCACGTTTTCACAGATCCGCGCCAAGGAAACGCCGATGGCTCCGCTGCCGCAGCAAAGATCCAGCACTTTCCACGTGCGCCTTGGATAAAATCGCGGGTTATCCCCCCTTATAATTTTTGCCGTTTCCTCCACCAGGATCTCCGTATCCTGCCGCGGAATCAACACATGCGGATTGACCCGGAAGGTAAGTCCCATAAATTCCTGGGTTCCTGTTATATGCTGCAGGGGGATTCTCTGTTCCCGCCTTTTGATTAAGTCAAAATATTGCTCCTGCAAACTCTCGTCCGCTGTCTGGTTTGCTTTCAGAAACAGCTCCACTCGATCTGCTCCTGTCAAATGGTAGTAAAGCAGCTCCGCATCCAGCCATGGATCCATACAGTGGGCTCTCAGCAGTCTGTTTTCTCCTGTTTTAATCATTTCTCGTACTAACATCTCGTTCTCCATACCCGTTTTCGTTCTTTATTTTGCTCCCTCGACCGCTTGTGGTTCCTGCTCTGGTTCTATTTCACCGTCCCCGCCGCTTTCCCGGACGCTGCCGTCTGTTTCACAGGAAGCATGTCCGCTTTGTCCAGTCTCCGGCAGCTCTTTTCCAGGCTCTGCAGGGACTGCGTCAGCTTCATTCGTCTCTTTTTCCGGCAGAGGTTTGCCGTCCTTATCACAGAGGCCTTCATAGCAGGGGGTTTCCGGCTCTACCATGACCGCCTTCATTGCCGCGATTGCCACTTCAAGGTGCTGGTCCGCAGGCTCTGCGGTTGTAAGCTTTTGCAGGTACAGGCCCGGCATGCTGAGGATCTTGACCACAAGGTTGTCGCTGCGGCCCGCCCATTTGAGCAGTTCGTAGGAAAGTCCTGCTATAACGGGAATCAGCAGTAGCCTTGAGGTAATTCTCCATACCAGGTTCGGCCATCCCAGGAGGGAAAAGAGTATCAGGCTGATGACCATGACGAACATAAGGAAGCTGGTTCCGCATCTGGGGTGCAGGGTGTAAAAATCCTGACAATTTTTGGGCGTCAGATCCAGGCCGTTTTCAAAGCAGTGGATACATTTGTGCTCAGCCCCGTGGTAGCGGAAGACGTTCTTTATCTCCTGCATTTTGGAAATGGCCGCAATGTAGGCGATGAATAAAACGATTCGCAGGATGCCTTCCACCAGATTCAACAGGATTTCGTTTGAGGTAAAGTGGCCCAGCCAGTTGACGGCAGCTGTGGGCAGTATGATGAAAATCCCGACGGTCATAATTATGGCAAAGACCACGGAAGCATACATCATCACATTCCAAGCGCCCTTTTCGCCGAACTTCTTTTCCAGCCACATAGTCAGCTTGTCCTCTTCATACTCCTGCGCCTCCGGTCCGTCATAGCTTTCCAGCACATCGGCAGAATACATGAGGGTCCGCATTCCCGTTACCAGCGAGGACACGAACACCCCGACTCCGCGCAAAATGGGAATCTTCACCCAGGCCCCCGGCTTTTTCAGCTTTTCCGTTTTAATGTGGATATCCTGATTGGGAAGTCGAACCGCTACGGCCGTCCGATCCTCCCCCTTCATCATAATCCCGTCCAGAACAGCCTGTCCTCCCACCTTTGTGGGGCAGGCGTCCTTTAAAAATATTTTGCTTAAATCCATACATTACCCCTCAAGTCTAATTTTTTTAATCACCTGTATAAAGTCCCTGTTGGTTCTCGTGTGGGCAAGATTATCGATAATCGTCTCCGTAACTTCCTGAACTCCGCTGTTAGAAAGGGCTCTGCGCATGGACCATACGGCCTCCAGCTCTTCCTGATTCATCAGCAGATCTTCCTTTCTGGTACTGGATTTATTCAGGTTAATGGCAGGGAAAATGCGTTTTTCGGAAAGCTTTCGGTCAAGGTGAAGCTCCATGTTTCCCGTGCCCTTGAATTCTTCAAAAATAACATCATCCATTCGGCTGCCTGTTTCCACCAGAGCAGTGGCTACAATGGTGATGCTGCCGCCCTCTTCCATGTTTCTAGCTGCTCCGAAGAATTTTTTCGGCTTGTGCAGCGCTCCCGGATCCAGTCCACCGGAAAGAGTCCTGCCGGAAGCCGGTACTACCAGGTTATAGGCTCTGGCCAGTCTGGTGATGCTGTCCAAAAGGATGACCACGTCTTTTCCATGTTCCACCAGGCGCTGAGCCCTTGCGAGCACCATTTCCGCAACTTTGACATGATGCTGGGGAAGCTCGTCAAATGTGGAATAAATAACCTCTCCGCCCTGAAGCGACCGCTTCATGTCCGTAACTTCTTCCGGCCGCTCGTCCACCAGCAGCACGATCATTTCCACATCCGGATATTTTTTTTCAATACTGTTGGCAATTTTTTTAAGAAGCACGGTCTTTCCCGCTTTTGGGGGCGCTACGATGAGGCCTCTCTGGCCCTTTCCGATAGGCGCGATGAGGTCGATTAAGCGCATGGAAAGATCCCGCGGGCTGTCTTCCAGTGTCAGCCTTTTGTTGGGGAAAATTGGCGTCAGCTCTTCGAAGTTGGGCCGCTTCATAGAAACGCCTGGCTCATCGCCGTTGACTGTAACAACGTAGAGCAGCGCTCCAAAACGTTCGCCTTCATTTGGTCTTCTGGAAATTCCCCTGATTTTGTCCCCTGTTTTTAAATTAAAGCGTCTGATCTGTGCCGGGGAAACGTAGACATCCTTGTCGCTGGTGAGGAAATTGGAAAAGCGCAGGAATCCAAAGCCGCCTTCTGCCAGCTCCAGGATGCCTTCCACTTCAGGCCGATCTTCCCGGTCGGAAACACCTCTACGCCGCTCTTTCGAGTTCTCCTGCGTATTCTCCTGTCTGGCATCCGGCTGCCTGCTTTCCTGCCGTTTTGCTTCGTGCCTGTCTTCTATTTCGACTGCCGCATCCTCGCTGCTTTCTGGCGCTGTCGTCCTTGCTGTTCTTTGTCTTGCGGTATGCGCGTTCCTCGTTTTCTGGGGTCTTTGCGCTTCCCGCTCCGCTTCTGCCTCTCTGGAGCTCCTCGGCTCTTTGGAAATGTTCGGTTCTCCCACTTCTCCCGGCTCTTTCAGCTCTTTTGGCTCTTTGGCCCCTTTTGTGTCACCCTCTTCTTTTGGCGCTTTCAGCCTCTTCGGCGCCCTGGGTATTTTTGGTTCCTTTGGCGCTCTTGCGGTTCTCCGCGCAGCTGCTTTTTCTTCTGAGGCCTTCTCTTCTGCCGCAGGCTCCGTATGCTCTGCTCCCGGCGCCTTTTCCGCCCCTGCAAGGTCCAGGACCTCCTGCTTAGCTTCCTCCTTACTGCCTGACTCCGTTTCCAGCAGCTCCGGTCCATAATCATCTGACGAAAGAGCTTCCAAAAGCTGAGCTTTTCGCATAGATTCATAACCTTTGATTTTTGCTTTTTGTGCCAGCTGCCTTAACTCCGCAACCTTTTTCCCCTTAAGTAATTTTTCTTCCATAATAACTTCGCACACAATAATGCGGTGCAATCCTTTCTTTATTTGATCCTGTCTTACTATTTCTTTTGGAAATGAGAGATGTATAACAGATGGGATATTCAGATCCTTTAGTATAATGTTCGATATAACTAATATATACCTATTTCACGCCGGATACAACGTTTTTCTTCACTTTGCTGCAAGATTTCTTTTTAAAAAAGCAGCTAGAACGCAACTATCGCATTGAACTTCAGGGTGCATTGGTGCTATACTTAATACGAATTATTTTAATATATAGACTATTTTAGACAATTTGAAAGGCTGACTAATGATCTCAAATACACTTTTTATCACGTATACCATCATGTGTTTTTTAAGCCTGCAGGCTATTACACTGGTTATCATGGTTATCCGTCACAACGATGCCGGAAGCACCACGCTTTTGAAGGCTACCAGGAATTTTGTAATTACTTCTATTATATTAGGATTATTCTATTATGTCACGTATTACCAGGAAATGGTTCTTGGTAATTTTGAGAATGATGTTTTTTCGCGTGGTCTGGACGGTATTATTTTTTATCTCACAGGCTGGACCTGGATACGGCTGGTGGACGCGATTACCGCTTCCTCTAACCCGCGTCTTATTCCATGGCGCAAATATACGGGTAAGATTTTTCTTGTTCTCATGCTCCTGTCCGCTTTTATCTATATATTCATTCTGGATGAATATTATACAACGGACGCTCAGTGGAAGGAAATAATCGTTGTTGCGCAGGAAGTCGTTTTGAGCCTTACGGTCTTCGTATTTACGCTGGCCTATGTGATCTTGTCTTCTGCGGACCTTCCAGATCAGAACAGCCGCATCTACGTGCTGCTTGTCAGTCTTCTTATCAACTTCAACAATGTGTGGAACAGCGCGGTAGTCTGCACTGTATTTGTGGGCAGGACTACTCTTGGTGCAATATTCAGCAATCTCTGCGGAGTAACTTCTATTCTCTTGCTGATTATTGATTCCCTTACCCTTATCTATATATACAAAAAGGATTTTTCACCGTTCTTTTTTGGGAAAAAAACGGATCAGCCAAAGCCTCGTTCTGAGCAGGAGGTTCTGGATCTCATCGCTGAAACGCACCGCCTTACCGAGCGGGAACGAGATGTTTTCATTCTGGCTTATCAGGGTCTCACCAATCCCGATATTGCTGAAAAACTCTTCATTTCCCGCCATACGGTAAAGCGGCATATGCATAATATCTTTGAAAAGCTGGATGTTTCTACAAGAATGGAAATGCTCCATCTGATTCAAACCCAGATGACGCCCGACTCATCCAATTAACGGGGCTGCCCCTGCGCCAGTCCTGCGGCCGCAAAGTACCTGACCCTACCTACCTGCTGCACCAGGCAATCGCTCTGCCTGCCCAGCCGGAGTCTTGCATAACCGTTCTTCCTACACCAATGAGATCTCCCGCGCCGTTTTTCAAAAGCTCCTCTGCCTCCTCCGGCTGCGTAATTCCGCCGGTTGTGATAACTGGAATGGACACCGCCTGCCGGATGGCTTTTGATTCCTCGCCAAAGTAACCGGCTCCATCCTTCTCCGGATTGATATAGCCGCACATTCCGCCAGAGACGTCCAGGATGTCAATACCTGCCTGCTCGAGAATTTTCGCTGCTGCCACAGCTTCCGCCACAGTATTTCCTCCTGGAAGATGATCGCAGGCGCCCAGTCTTAAGAAAACAGGGTAATCCCTGCCCACCGCCTTTCTCACTGCCCGGATAACTTCCAGATGAAGCCGCAGACGACTTTCCAGTGTGCCACCGTATTCGTCTGTCCTCCGGTTGGTCAGAGGGGAATAAAACTGATTCAGAAGATAGGAATGGGCGGAGTGGATTTCAACTCCTTCATAGCCCGCCTCCTTGCCTCGCCGGGCCGCTGCCGCAAAAGCAGAAACAACCTGGGCCAGCTCTTCCTTTGTCATTTCCTGCGGGATACCGCCCTGCCGCGGATTCTGCACTGGGGATGCGCCCTTTAGCTCCATTCCCGTCACCTCGGGGCTGGTACAGCTTCCCGCATGATTGATCTGAACTACCGCTTTTGTCCCTGCTCCTTTGATGATGCGCGCAAGCTTTGCAAGGCCGGGAACTGCTGCGTCCTCTGCAATGGATATCTGGCCATTTGAGGCCTTTCCTTCCTGCAGGATGTAGCAATGCTCCACAATGGCCAGGGAAAAGCTGCCGCTGCGCATCTTTTCCTGATAATAGGCTAGGGATTCCTCGGTCACCAGCCCTTCAGGGGAGGCCTTGGCAATCGTAATAGGCGGGTAAATGAGCCGGTTTTTGAAGGTCATGATTCCGGCTGCCAGTGGGGTATTTAATATCGTCATAATGCAGCTCCTTTTCGTTTTTTTCCTATTATACCTTATTTTTTCGCTTTGTGGGCGAAGAGCGGGCAAAAAAGGAGATGCCATAGAGCAATTATTGGCCCTCGTTCCAACTTTCTGGCACATACGGGAGCCCTCATCAGGCGAGATAATTCTGCACCTGTTCCTCAGAAAGCCCCGTCATCTGCGAGATCTGTGCAGGCAGCACTCCGCTGCGCGCGATATTGCGAATCAGGGTCTGCTCCCGCGCTTCTGCCAGTTTGGCCGCCTTTTCTTCCATGCGCCGGTCGAGTTCTCCAGCATATTTATCGATTTCCTTAGCATACTTGCTGAGTACCTCAGCATACTTTTCAATTTCTTCAGCACGCCTTTTGGTTTCTTCGGCACGCCGGTCATTTTCTTCCGCACGTCGGTCATTTTCTTCCGCACGCCGGTCATATTCTTCGGCACGCCGGTCGAGTTCTTTATTGCGCTCCACAACCAGATCTTCGGCCATTTCCTCAGCGCGAATCTCCAGAAATTCTTCTTCTGTAATATCAAACAGCATGTTTTCCACCTCACTTCTATGCGTTTCCAAAAATTCTTTTAAAATCCCCTGCTCAATGCAGGTACCTAACGCGCTCCGCAGCGCTTCGTCCCGATTTACCCCTTCCTGCCGCAAATTGTATCTCACCTGGTGGACGAACTGGGCGTATTCCCCCAGCACCCGGCACTTGCTCAGGATGGGATGCTGCTTTTCCCAGTTAATATTTATGACAAGAACCTGAAAGTCTCCCCAGTGGATGCCCTGGGACAAGGCGTAAGCATCTGACAAGCGCTGAATGGTTTCCAGAGGCCGTTCCTCCTCTCCATTGTACAAAACGTAGAGATGCGGCAGCGGAATTTTGCACCGCTTTTTCCGGTACAGCTTTTTCATGTCCAAAATTTTTTCATAGGTCTTTGCTAAGTAGATCAGTTCCCGCAGAGGCATGTTTTCGCTCCAACTCGCCTGATGCTCCACGATGGACACCAAGGCTCTGGAATATTGAAAAGCCAGATCGTTGAGCTTGTGACTGCCAAAGACATTCTGCAGCGTTACAACTTCGAAAAGAGGCTGCTCAGCCTTAGAAACTTCTGGGCCATCCTCCAGTGCGCAGAACAGCTCCCAGGCATGGGCAGGCTCCGCAAAGAGCATCCGGAAGACCCGATCCTTGAAGTTTCTCTGGGTGCGGTAGGGCGTTTCATTTTCCTTAATTATAAGGCTGCCGTAATCCGATTGCAATAGATAATCCCCTGAAAGTTTCATATGTACCTCCTTAAAAATAAATTCCATCTGTATGATTTGTCATAATCTCAATCAATCAGCAGGCAAATTGTCCCCCTCTTTTTCATCCATATTATATATTAAATTACATAAAATGTAAATATAGAATTGCAAAAAATTGTCTGTGTTTTGCTGCACAAAAGCTGCCTTTATAACAGACAGTCCCCTCCTTGAACTTCCGCAACCCCGCCAAAAACAAACCCTGCCGCATTGAAGTCAGAACTTCTCCATGCGGCAGGCTACCATCATACATTGCTATTTTCTGAATTTATCCATCACATCCCGGTTTGTAGACAGATCTGGCCGGGCCTCCGGCGGCAGGAGGGTTTCATAAGTTTTGCCGCCCAAGCGGTCTGCCAGTTCTTCTTTTGCCTGTTTCAGGATCTGCGGCTTTGTGAGAAGATCTAGGCCCGTCATGGCCAATGTTTTGGCAGTCGTTTCCAGAACCCGCTTTCCGACACTGCTTCCGGCGAATTTGGCAGTCGTCCAGCTGTGCCAGCCCGCATCTTCGGATGGGGAAAGGGCCACGTTTAAGAATCCAATTGGGGCATACCAGCTGTATTCGGAGGAATCGGTTACCGGCTGGCTGCTGAGAACCGTCTCTTCGATATTCCTGGAATAGCCGCTTTCCCTCACGCCCATAGTTTTCTGAATGCCTTCGGCCGCTGCCTGATCTTCTGCTGAATAGTTTGGCGCGCCTGCCAGACGCAGGTTTTCTTCGATGAGTTTTCCCAGGCAAAGATTTGGGATCATGTCGTGGGTAGCTGTGATGACTTCCTCTTCAACCGTAGTTCCGGTTGCCAGAGCGCTTCCCTGGGCGCAGTTTTTCAGCCGCTCCAGAACGTCTGCCGCCATTTCCGCGTTTTTCATCCTGCCTACGCACCAGAGGATGGTCTTTGCCGGAACTACGTTGGGAAAGCTGTTTCCTACATCCGGAAACGCGTAGTTGAGCGTGGTCGGAGAGCCTTCGCTGCCCGGCTTTATATGTTCTCTGAGCATTTCAATGGCATGGCCCATGAGCATGGCTCCATCCAGAGAGCTTCGTCCGTTCCAGGGTGCGTTGCCATGGGAAGGCCTTCCGCTGAAGTGATATTTTACATTAAAGTAAGCGTTGGTATCGCAGGCTGCCGCCCGGTTCAGATGATTCGGGTGCCAGTCGAGAAAGGCGTCCACTCCCTCAAAGCAGCCCTCCTTTGCCATAAAGGGCTTTCCAATGCAGAGCTCCTCAGCCGGAGTTCCGAAGACTTTTATAGTTCCCTGCATCCCATTTTCCTCCATGCAGGCTTTTAGGGCCATTGCCGCGAGAACGCCTCCTGTAGCCATCAGATTATGTCCGCATCCATGCCCAGGAGCCATTGGGGTTACTGGCTCCTGGGTAATACAGCCTTTTTTCTGAGATAATCCGGGAAGGGCATCGTATTCTGAGCTGAAGGCCAGGACCGGCGCTCCCTTTCCCCAGGAAGCGATAAAGGCTGTAGGCAGCCCGGCGACGCCCTTTTCTACTGCAAATCCTTCCTGCTGCAGGAAGGCAGTAAGCTTTTCCGCCGCTTCATATTCCTGCATGGACAGTTCCGGATACTCCCACAGGTAATCGGAGATTGCAAAGGCTTCTTCTTTTTTCCGATCAATCCATTCACATAATTTTTTCTTTTTCTCCATATCCATATATTCCTCTTAATTTCTCAAAATCCTGTCTGACTCTTGGTGTAGTGTCTGGTATAGCATCCTCCGCATAACCAGACAGCACACGATTGCGTTTATTGTTGTGAAATTGTTTACCCTGCCTATTTATAGAGCAAATCCCGTGCCAGCCTGCAAAACCGGTTTTAACCCAGTTTTGGGTTGCTTAGCGCCCCGTTTTTCCCAGGCAGCAGGAGAAATTATCTGAAAATACGGCCTTTTTAAATATGACCCACATTTGGGTTATAAACCCGAAATTGGGTTACTCTTTATGAAGCTCTTGCGGAGACTCCTTTTTCATGTATTTCAAAAACTTCCTGCTGGCGCCTGATTGGCTGATTCCCAGAGCCTGAGCCGCTTTATAGGTGCTGCCGTTTTCTTCAAAGGCCATTTCCACCAATTTTTGCTCCACCCTCTCTAACGCTTCCTTGAGAGGCACCATGCGATTGATTATGATATCTTCCCGCATGACGTCGTTCATGACCCGCACGCTGCCTGGCAGATCTTCCTCCGCGATGACTCCGGTCCGGTTTGTTACGACCAGCCGTTCCATCATATTTTCCAGCTCCCGGATATTTCCCGGCCAGCGGTAATGGCAGAGCATCTCTAAAGCCTCGTCTGTAATGGCCGTTTCCCGGCTGTATCTCTCATTAAAAAACCGCAGGAAGAATTGTCCCAGCTCTTTAATATCCTTTTTCCGTTGGCGAAGAGCCGGCATATGGAGCGGCACCACATTGATCCGGTAATACAGGTCGCTTCGGAACTGCCCTTCTTCCACCAGCTTTTCCAGGTTCTTGTTGGTAGCTGTTATGATCCGCACATTGATGCTCTTTTCCGAGGTGCCGCCGATTCTGGTTATGGTCCTGTTTTGGATGGCATGGAGGAGCTTTGCCTGCAGGGGAAGGGGCATATCGCCGATTTCATCAAGAAACAGGGTTCCGCCCTCAGCCAGCTCAAAAAGCCCCGGTTTTCCTCCTTTTTTAGCTCCTGTAAAGGCTCCCGATTCGTAACCGAAGAGCTCGGATTCCATGAGATTTTCCGGAATGGCCGCGCAGTTTAATTCAATAAATTTTTTCTTTGAGCGGCTGCTGTTTTCATGGATGTAGCGGGCGATCATGCTTTTTCCTGTACCGGTTTCCCCTGTAATCAAAATGCTGGAGTCCGCCCCCGCAATCTGCTTTGCCACCTCGTAAAGCTTTACCATGGCTTCATCCTTTGATACCATCCGCTTTTCCTTGTAGTCCCCTTTGTTTGCCTGGGCTTTATGGCTGTAATATTTGTCCAGAAGGGTAAGCTCATCTACAAATCTGGCGTTGCTGACGCACAGCACCAGATTGCCCTCTTCATCTTCAATAGGCGTTGCTGTCACAATGGCATCCCCGCCCGGGCCGCTCTGAACCATGGTGAGCTGCCTGTGTTCTTTTAGCGCAATGCGGACTGCGGAAGGACGGTAAATTCCCGTATGCTCCATATCTGTTACATTTTTTCCAATAATATCCGACCTGATGAATTTGGATCTTCGTTCAAAGGTTTTGTTAATGAAAAGAATATTACCTTTCTCATCTGTAACGTGAAAGCTGTCCGTACAGTTATCCATTGCCAGATAATAAATATCCCGTTCCTTTTTCAGCTTTCTGCAGGCTTCGTACAAAGCTTCCTCGCTGAGGCCGTCCCCTGTTTCCTCAGCTGCCTCTAATTCCCCCTGTTTTCCACATTGTCCAGGCCCTTCAAGCCCCAGCAGCCGGGCCATACGCTGGAGAAAGATTTCCCTTTTTTCATCCTCTGTAAACATGCTGTCCACCTCCTAATCCGCGGTTTCCTTTGTATCTTCCAGTATAGCGTCTTTTAAATAACAGGGCTATACGCAGGGAATGAATTTTCATCTGTCAGGCAGTCCTGCGGTTTGAAAAAGCCGAAGCATTTTGACTCCGGCTTTTCCTTTATTATTCTTCTGATTTTTCGTCCCTTTATGCTGCTTGCTTTTTTACAAGTTTAAAGGCGATGAATCTGCACAGAGCCGCACAGAGAACTGCGATGCAGGCAACTACCCAAAAGCTGGAATAGCTTCCCGTCATATCGTAAACCTTTGCCGCAACCGTTCCTCCAAAGGCTCCTCCGATGCTGGTGGCCATGTTCATAACGCCTACCAGAGTTCCATAGTCCTTGTCGCCAAAGAGCCCGTTTATCATCAGCGGCGGAATAACGGTAATGGTCGGTCCGCCCAGCCCGTAGCACGCAATTACGAGAAATACCAAGCTGCCCGGCGCAGTGGGCATAATGAAAAGGGATGCAAAGGTAGCTGCAAAGATAACCGTACTCAGGACAGCGCTGGCCTTGATGCCCAGTTTGTCTGTAATAAATCCCATAACCGGTTTCCCCAGGATAAGGGAGCCCAAAAGCAGTCCGTGAAGGGATGCCGCCCGCCCCTCGGCAATGCCGCAGCCGACAAAGTATGCTACTGAATTTGCTAAAATGGCGCTGGAAGCCAGAACGACCAGAACCGTTGATAAAAGCGCAAAGTAGAATTCCGGTGTCCGCATAGCCTCTGCCAGAGTTTTTCCTTTTTTGTTGGCAAGATCCCCTGCCGCTTCGCTGGTGTCTTCTCCCATCCGTTTAAAGCCCTTTGCCTCCGGGTTATCGCTGGCGAAGATCAGCACCAAAACCATGAGAATCAGGAACACGACGCCCAGTACAATATAGCCAGTTCTCCATCCCTTTGCCGTGATTACCATGTTCAAAATCGGGGATAAAATCATACCGCCAAGGCCGCTGCCCAGGAAGGCGATACCTGTTGCCGTCCCTCTGATTTTACCGCCGAACCACTTGTTGATCATAATGGAAACCGGCATAGGAACCGTTCCCGCGAAGCCGATTCCCAGCAGAATGGCGAAAAGATAAAAGGTGGTCAGGCTGTTTGCTCTGGAAAATCCAAAGTATCCCAAAAATCCCAGCAAGCACGCGATTGCAGCCCATATTTTCAGATTGCCTTTTCCCATCATCTTGCCTAAAATCGGGGAGCAGATGACGCACGCAAGGGATAAAATAACCATATAAGTCATCCAGTCGCCCCGCTCAAAACCCAGATCCTCGGTAACGGGCAATACAAATACGCTGGTCAGAGATACAAATCCTACATAAGCGAAGGTCATGAGGATTAAGCCCAGCACTACAACGATCCAGCCGTAGAAAAATCTTCCGTTCTGTTTAAATTGAATGTCTTTCATAACATCCTCCTAAATCTTTGTATCACATAAAAAATAACCGCGGGGTAAATCAATTTCACGCCTATAACATATGCAAGTTCTGTGCCAATTTATAACCGTTTCAGCACACCGACAATATACTGATCGGCTCTGTCCGGTATCCCGGATAATCGTATTCCTTTTCCCACCTGGCGCCAAAGAGACCGCATAGGATCTGCATTTCATCAAAGAGCATTTCCATGTGGGATTTTATAGAGGTGCGAATCATATACCCGGCTGTAAACCTCGCCAAATTTTCCTTTGCCACCAGTTCTGTTGTTCCCAGATTGCGCGATGTGAGGGGAAAGGATGGGTCTTCTGGATCGGCTGCGTAGGTTCCGGAAGGGATCTCCAGGAGCCAGCTTATTAAGAGTCTGGAGTCTTCCTTTGTCATGGCCAGGGGAATATTGTTTTTCAGAGTTCCTCCCCAAAATCTGCAAATACGGATGTCCTGGGTTTTCATGAGACGGTATGCGGCCCGTGCCAGGATTTTGACAGCGTTTGCTCTGCCCTTATTAATATCCACAGCAGCATGGCCTCCTGCCAGCCCTCCTGCACGGATTTTGAAAAAGAGGCTGTCCTTTGAAACCGGCTCCAAAGGGACGTCCTTCGTGTAAGTCCCTCCTAAAACGCTGGTAGTAGAAAGCTCCGGCTTTCCCTCCTCCATGCTGTCGGTGAAAATCAGCCGCTTGGCGCTCAAGCAGGAATAATCCAGATGCTTTGGGCCGCCTACTCCCACTTCCTCCTGAACCGTAAAGAGGCATTCCAGGGGCGGATGCTCCAGTTCATCGTCTGCCAGAATCGACAGCATATAGGAAATCCCGTGGCCGCAGTCTGCGCCCAAAGTCGTGTCCCTTGCTCTTAAAAAGCCATCCTCCGTATAAAGCTGCAGCGGATCTGTTTCAAAATTGTGGTTTGAACCGGGCCTCTTTACACACACCATATCCATGTGCCCCTGGAGCATGACCGGCGCGTGATCCTCATATCCTGGCGCAGCCGGCTTTTTTACGATTACATTCCAGATTTCATCCTGACGGTGCCACAGCCCTCGCTTCTCCGCAAAGCGGACGATATAGTCGGATAATTCCTTTTCATGAAAGGATTCGTGGGGAATGGCGGCGATTTCCTCAAAGAACTTCCGGTAAAGCTTTCCCTCGTGGTTTAAAACGTATTTCATATGAACCTCCTTTATCCTGTTTGATGGGTATATTAGAATAGATTGCAAGGTCCATGCCAACCACATGCCAATCAGAAGAAGGCGAGGCTGCAGCCTGCAAAAAAAGCTGCCGCGCAAACGGGTTTTCATTCCCGTCTGCACAGCAGCTTTGCTTTTTCTTCTCAAATATTGATTTACTTCTCGCAAGTTCTCTGCAGGAAGGCTCCTCCTTTACTCGCCTCCGCCTCTTCGTTCCTTAATGGACAGCCCCAGGCAGATGGCAACATAAATGCCTGCCAGGGGTATGGTCAGAGTGCAGATAAAGCCGTACCAGGTTGCATTGTGCATGGTAAACATACTGATGAGCATGGTTACGCCGGCTGATACGACAAAGGCCTGTTTGTTAAACCCTTTTTTGATAGCTACAACCAGGACTGTGATAGCTACTATCGGGGGCAGCAGCCAGAATACTAGATAGGCCATAGTTTCTAATTCCTTTCAAAATCCGCTTTCATAGCCTGGATCTTTTCTTCATCACTAAAAATTTTGGCAATCTGCAGTGCGAGGATCTGCGCTCCTACCGCCAATGCGTTGTGGGCCCGGCCGGTCTTCATGATGTCCGCGAACTCCCTGGTGTGTATTGCAACGTCTTCATCTGCCACCTGCAAGCACGGATGAAAGCCCGGACAGGCGAAGCTGACGTTTCCCGCATCTGAAGAACCGAACAGTTTGTCCGGATCGCCGTTCAGAGGGATCCCCAGCTCCTGGTAGATTTCCCGCAGCACAGAGACTCCCGTAGGGTTCTCCTTCATATTGTCATAGATGGCAGCTGTTTCGTATTTGTCCCACGTAGTCTGGGTAGCGATGGCCGCGCCTTTCGCACAGTCGTCCACCTTTTGTATCAGCTCCTGTAAATACTGCTTGTCCAGAGCCCGGATATAAAATTCAGCCGTCACTTCCTCCGGCACAATGTTAGGCGCTTCCCCGCCGCTGCGGATAATGCCGTGGAACTGGGCGTCCTGCTTGGAATGCTGCCTCAGCATATCGACGGCATGAAACATAAGCTGCGCCGCGTTGAGGGCGTTGTTTCCCTCCCAGGGGGCTGCCGAGGCATGGGAAGCTTTTCCGTGAAAGCAGTACATATAGGATGCCAGTCCCTGAAGCTTTGGAGACAGCAGATTGGAGTTGTACAAATGCAGCATGACCGCCATATCGTACTCATCAAAAACACCGTCTTTGACCATCTTGCACTTTGCGCCGTCCGTTTCTTCGATGGGCGTACCCAGCACATGAATATCCGCATTCAGCTCATCCTGCAGCCCCCGCAGCGCAAGGGCCGCCAAAACGCTGATGGAGCCTGACAGACAGTGACCGCAGGCATGGCCGATTTCCGGCAGCGCATCGTATTCCGTCAGGACCGCAATTTTATATTTGTGATTATTTTCACCATATATCCCTCTGAACGCCGTATCCAGGCCAGCAAAAGGATATTCGGTTTTATAGCCATGTTCCTCCAGAAGTTTTACAATCTTTTTTGATGACTCATATTCCTGTCCGGAGATTTCCGGGTGATCGGCAAGGTCATCATTCAGAGCAATCAGTTCTGCCCTGTAGGTTTCAATTTCAGAGAAAAGCTTCTCTTTTAAATCCATATAATCCATATTGGCGCCCTCTTTCATGAACACTACTCTGCAATAACGTTCCCAGATAGCCAGACTTTTAGAATGGCCCCAGGTTCATTGCCTGGGCAATGATGACGAAAATAGCGCCCAGCAGATACTGCATACCGATGAGCGGAAGGATCCACTTTGCCCATTTTGCCCACGGAATCTTTGCCATAGCAAGTCCTGCCATGAAGTATCCTGAGGTCGGCGTAAAGATATTGGAAATTCCGTCTCCCAGCTGGAATGCGATGCAGGCCGTCTGTCTCGTTACGCCTACCAGATCGCCCAGAGGCGCCATAATTGGAATGGATACAGCAGCCTGACCGGAACCGGAAGGAACGATGAAGTTTAAGAGACACTGGAAAATATACATACCCACTGCGGAAATCATGGACGGCAGTTTGCCCAGAACAGTGGCAGCAGCATAAAGAATGGTATGCAGAATCTGTCCATCGGTGAGAACGACCAGAATGCCTCTGGCAAAGCCGACAACCAGCGCGCCGGAAGCAACGTCCGCCATTCCTCTTCCCAAAACAGTCGCGTATTTGTTAAAGCCCATTCTGGCGATAAAGCCTACGATAATGGACATGCCCAAAAACAGAGCCGCGATTTCATCCATGTACCATCCGTACTTGATGACACCGAACACCAGAAGCGCGATGGCAGCCACGAAGACCAGCAGAATAGCCTTTTCCTTGCCGCCGAATTCCGGCAGCTCATCCAGATCCACACTGTCTTCTCTTGATTTATCAAATTCATACATGCTGGAAAGCTCCGGCCTTTTCTTGATTTTTAAAGCATACCGGATAACAAATATCATAGTCAGGAGTACAAAGCATACGTACATCACAAGACGAAACGGCGTCTGTGACAGAAGCGGCAGCTCCGCGATTCCCTGGGCTACCTGAATGGTAAAGGGGTTCATAAAGGCTCCCGCAAAACCGGCTCCCGCGCCGCACAGTACAATGGCTGTACCTGTGATGGAGTCAAAGCCCATAGCGATACAGAGGGCTACGAAAATCGGAATAAACGGTATGGTCTCCTCCGCCATGCCAAATACCGAACCACAGAGGGAGAATAAGAACATGACCACCGGGATAATAACGATGGACGCGCCCTTCAGAGCTTTGATCAATCTGCCCATACCAGCCTCAATGGCCCTTGTCTCCGTCACAACGGTCATGGTTCCTCCAACGATAAAGATGAAGAAAATGATCTGAGCCGCTTCCTGCATACCGCGAGGTACAGCAGTTAAAAACTGCATCAGAGAAACCGGAGTCTGATCCACTTTGTGGAAAGTCTCCGCATTGACGATCTCGCGACCGTCTACCTCTATCATGTCATATGCCCCTGCTGGAATGATATAAGTAAGGATACTGCATAATAAAATGAGACCCAACAGCAGGATGTACACGTGAGGCACCGCAAACTTCTTTTTTTGTTGTTCCATGGTGTTACCTCCAAAAATAAAGTAAAGTAAGTAATGATTGATTTGCAGCCATATTACGGCAGATAAACAAATTATTTGCGCAAACTGTAAAATTAGCCCTCTGGGCCGACACATCCGGAGCCAATTTCCGGCTATGCATGAGCAGCGGGCTTTAAGTCTTGTATGATTATTTATGATTCTGGCTTATAGATAACCTGTCCGTCAAATTGGCTACATAATCATTTTTATTATACAGCTTGCGGCATGGAATGTCCACCTTATTTTTCAGAGCCAGTGATTATATCGGGGGTCATACACTATTTTTGCATTTTTATTCAATACGGCGAATATATGCACCACCTTCAGGCAAATAATTCGGGGCGCCCGGCTAAATGAGAAGGTCTTTCCAGCACCCTTTGCCCCCATGATGCCGGTATTCGGCACATCCTGCTTATATTTCCGGTTTTTGCACCATTGTCAGTAAAATCTCCGGAATTTTAGCGTCTTCATTTAAGGGCAAGCCTTTGTTTAGCAGCTTCAGCATCAGTTTCGTGCCTTCATTTCTTTATTCATAACCATCCTGCTAGTGCACTGGTTATTTTTCCTGAACTGTGATAAAATTCATTTAAAGGATCTTCGGAACCAGCTTGATTCAAACAGGGAGAATAAAGGGGGAACGATAAAAAATGAAAGTATTCAAAGTTTTGTTAGCCATCATCCTCTCCATTGGGCTCTTGTGCGCCCAGGGAGTTTTAATGGGCATACTGGCCTGCGATAAATCCATTTCCCAGGAGTCCATTACCGAATCCTTTCAGACCACGGATTTAGCCAGTCAGCTTTACGAGGAAGCGCTGCGGGCTTCTCAGGCAGCGTCCAGTCAGGCAAGGGATCCGCAGGCCGCGCAGATGCTGCAAAAAGCAATGCAGACGGATACGGTTTCTGAATTTATAGGGGAATACGCGGCGGACTCTATCGACGCGCTGCTTCACGGCGAGAATGCGGAGGAATTTACGAAGGAAGATCTGTCCCGCCTTACATCAGACAGCTTAGATGAGCTTTCTTCCAAAAGCGGAATTTCCATTCCGCAGGAACAGCGCCAGATCGTAAAAAATTACATAAACGAAAATGCGGATGACATTACAGCGGCTGTAAATCAGAATCTTCCCAGCCTTGCAAATACCAATCCTGCCGCAAACGCGGAGGCCAGGGAAACGCTGGCGCGGCTGCAGATTGTTCTGGGGCCGCCGGTTATCGCACTCCTCAGCGTCGTGTGCCTTGTTCTGGGGATTCTCCTGGTCATGCTGTTTTGGAGGAGCAAGCTGGGGTTTGCCTGGTGGGCTGCTGTCAGCTTTCTGCTGGCCTCGGTCTTCTTTTTCCTGGGCAATTCCAGCGGTCTTTTCAGCAATTACATTCAGGAAACGGGAGATGGGGATGCTGCCGCGCTGTTTGTGACCAGCATACTCCAGCAGGGATTTACCTTCTCCGCCCTCTGCGGCTTTGGGCTGACGGCTCTGCTGGTTGTCGTGTGCCTTGTGCTGCGGAAGGTGGTGCCGGTGAGACACAGGCGGTATTAGAATTTCTGCCTGATACGCTAGTTTATTTCACCATATAAGCATCGTAGACAATGGTCTGCATATTTTTAATTCCGATTACAGCAAAGCAGCAGGCGGCGTTGAGCCACTGGTATCTTGGATCCCCTGTTTCAAAGAGCAGGTGCTGGCGGAAGTAATAATCCGCCGGATCCACGAATTCACCCCGCTCCATGGCCTCATCCTGCTGCTTTTCAATCAGAGCCCTTCCTATGGTGGTCAGGGAAATCAGGGCGCCGTCGTCGGTTTTCAGAAGGTATCTGGTGTCCACGCAGTTGAGGTAATTGGCGTACATCAGGTTCCAGTCCGCACCAAAATCGCAGACCGTCCCCTTGAGCCGCTGGCCCTCAAAGCGGCCGCCTGAAATGGGGCAGATGATCAGGTCGCCCCGGCCTACGTTTCCGATGTTGTATTCTTCCTTATGAAGGGTCACTTCGATATAAAATAAATGCTCCAGCTCTGCCTTTGGCAGCTTTACACGGTCTTTCATCTCTGGCTCCTTTCCTTTGTTTTCTGCACAACCGGTATCTGAATTTCCGTCAGGTAGTCCTCTTCGGATTCCCGGTTCCAGCAGCCGTCAATGGCGCTGTCCCTGGGCGGGCCGGACTGAATGTAGCCGCAGTCTTCCATCCACTTTTTGGCAAATTTATAGGCTTCGCCAAGGCGGCGGTAGGGACCTTTGTGTAAGACGGATACGGCGGTAAAGCCTTCTATTCTGGCGAATTTATAGTCCTGCCCATCCCTGCCAAAGCCCGTCACCGCATCGCAAAAGCGGTAGTGGATATTCTGTTCCCGAAAGTCGCCGTCCAGATATAAAAGGACATTGTAGTCCGGCTCTGTCAGGTGGATCTGGGGATTTTCCGCCATGACCCGATCCGATAAGTCCTGCAGGAAATTATCCTCTTTGCTCAGGTTGAGGAAATCGCTGATTGACGATGCGTAATAATCTTTGTAATATACGATGTGCTCCGGTATTTGTTTGATTTCCGCTTTATAGCTTGCCATGGATCACTTCTCCTTCAAAAATAACTGTTTCAAATTGAATGTCTTTGACTTTCTGCAGGTCTGCCTTCAGGGGATCTTCTGAAAGGATGCAAAGGTTTGCCAGTTTTCCCGCCTCCAGGCTTCCCATTTTGTTCTCCCAGTGGAGCTGCTTTGCGGCGGCTGCGGTGTAGCCTTTCAGCAGGTTTTCCATGGAAATGCAGGCTTCTTCTGCTGGTCTGCGGCTCTCTGGAAAGCGTTCCGGGCTCAGGGGGAACTGGGGGTCGATTCTGGTATTCGCGATCTGCATTCCGAAAAGGGGGTTTGCCCGCTCCAGTTCATAATAGGTCACCACGTCGCTGGAAAAGGCCACCTGCGCTCCCGACTCCAGCATGGGGTTGAACTGGTACATTTGATTCCATCTGTCTTCGGGGATGAAGTTTTTGGCTTCTTCGCCAAAGTAGCCGCCGGACCAGTGACAGGACCAGTTGATGCTGATTCCCAGCTCTGCTGGCTTTGCCATATCCTCCGGTGCCACCAGCTCGCAGTGGGCGAATATGATCTGGATACTCCAGAGCGCTCCCTGTGCGGCAGCTTCCTCCTTTGCTGCTTTTACTGCTTTCCAGCCAGTACGGAAGGCACGGTCCCCTACGATGTGAAGGTGGACATCCAGCCCTTCCTGGTTGCAGAGGAGAAAGCACTGTTTCAGTTCTTCCTCTTCCATTTTGATTTCTCCGTAATTGGTTCCAAAAGGATCGTTTACATGGGGATTCAGCAGAGCACCGTTTCCCGCTTCGTTGGTGCCGTCCAAAAAGAGCTTCATGGTATTCAGCTTGATGTGCTTGCTGCCGTACTGTGCCTGGTAATCCCGAAGCTGGGCGATTTTTTGCGGCAGATCTTCGTAGGACCAAAAGCGGACTGCCGCATCGTAGTAAAGCTTCAGCTGGCCCTGGTCATCCAGTTTTTTCAGAACCTCCATTTGAGCGCGACTTTCCACTACTGCATCGAACACTGCGGTGATTCCGTGTTCTTTGAAAAAGTCCAGTACTGGTGCAAGGCTTTGCGTGTCCAGGTCTTGCGGCGGTTTCCAGCCGATTTTTTCGTACATTTTGTCCGCAAAGGAGAGCCAGGCCATTTCCTTGACCCAGCCTGTGGGCCTGCCCTTTTCATCCCGCACGAACATTTCCAGGCCCGGCACTGGATCCGGGGTGTTTTCGTCCACTTCCATCATCTCCAGCATTTTGGAGTTGACCCAGTGCATGTGCTCCCCGAAATCCTGGCACAGGCAGGGGCGGTCGCTGACTGCAGTGTCCAGCAGTTCTTTTGCAGGGCCGCTTGCATCGAACATGTCCGTGGGGTAGTATTCAAAATACAGAAATGGCACTTCTTCCTTTGGGTGCTCCCGGGCATAGTCCTTTATGTAGGAAAGCAGATCCTCTGCCTTCTGAAACATGGGGATTTTGATGTGCCAGCTGCTCAGGGCCACGGCCGCCGGGTGGATATGGCTGTCTACAAAGCCCGGTATCACGGTTCTTCCCTCCAGATCGAATAATGCGGGGTCTGCTCCGGCGGCGGCTTTCCAGGTCTTTTCGTCGTCTGCACCAGCGTACACAATGGTTTCCCCCTCATATACGAGAGCTCCTTTTTTTATCTGTCCTTCCGGCGCAAGCAGGTTTGCGTTTCTTAATACAGTTGTCATGGTTTCCTCTTTCCTGACGCACGCTCCGCGTCCTCCAGGTGGATTTGAATGTTTCCCTTCAAATTTCCTTACTTGCTTTTCTGATAGACGATTTTTCCTTTGAAAATGGTCGTTTCCGTCTGAATCCTGTAAATTTCCTCTGGATCTGCCGCTTCCAAATCCCCATCCAGAATCACCAGATCCGCCGATTTGCCCGCCTCAATGCTCCCTGTGATATCCTCCAGGAACATCTGGTATGCTCCGTTTATAGTAATGGACTGAACTGCCTCCCAAAGCTCTGCCGGCCGTTCGGCTCCCAGGACTTTCCCCTTGAAGGTTTCATAGTCGGGAGCATCGGGGAATACGCTCCTGGTCATGGCGCACTGGATTTCGTGCATGGTGTCCGGCGGTGGTGTTACCGGGAAATCGGTGCCAAAGGCTGTCGTCACACCCTGGTCTAAAAAGATCCGGTAAGGGTAGCAAGCCTTTGCCCGCTCCTTTCCTACCATGGGTATCATGGCGTGGATATCGGAATCGTGGACCATCCACCGGGGCTGGCAGTTGGCCATAATATGCTCCCGGCCCATGGTTTTTACATCTTCCTCTGAAATGAGCATCAGATGGGCGATTACATTTCTCGCTGCAGCATCCTCGCTCCCCCGGCCATCTTCCGCAGGCCTTCCCTGTTCTTTTCGCCGCAGCTCCTGTGCTTTTGCCAGACAGCGGACGCCCTGGCTGACGGCCTTATCTCCCATGGCGTGAATGTGGATGCTGAATCCCGCTTTCATGGCTTCCTGTGACGTTTTTGTCAGCTCCTCATCGCTCCAGAACAGGGCTCCATTGTGCCCAGGCGGCAGTCCGCTTTCCTCCAGAAATTCCGCTTCATAAGGCTCTGAAAGGGCGAATTCTCCTTCCGCGAAGATTTTGACCGTATCAATTTTGAAGGTGTCGTCAATGGCATCCGCAGCCCGTTTTTCGACAAATCCCGCAAGCTGTTCTGAGGCCTTTCCCGGCTCTGCCAGATATACCCCTCTTGCCCGCAGGGTCAGCTTTCCCTCTTTTGCCAGCTCCTTGTAGGCCTCTTTGGCATTTTCGCTGTGCATACAGTCCTGCACCAGAGTTACGCCATATTTTCCCGCGTATTCCTTTTGGTAATAGAGGAAGGCTTCCTTGTATTGTTCCACGGAAAAGTCATAGCCCGGCACATTTTGTTTGATTAGTTCCATAGCCTCCGGTTCGCGAAACAGCCCGCCTGGGTATCCGTCTTCTTCTCTGGAAATCTCCCCTGCGTAGACCTCCGGCGTGTCTGCGCTGAGGCCGGCAAGCTGGATGACCTTGGTGTTGACCCACAGATTGTGCTGACAGAAGGATTCCAAAATCACCGGTCGGTCGCTGCAGATGGCGTCGATGTCGTGCCTTGTGGGCATTCTGCCGCAAAAGTTTCCCATGACCCAGCCCGTGCCCCGAATCAGCTCATCCTCCGGATGTGCTTTTATGAAGCGCTTGAGCCGCTCCATGTAGGCGCTGACCATGTCCTCCGCAGTCTGCCCCTCCTGCAAATAGATGCCGAAGAGATCGCAGCCCGAGTAGGCGCTGGCCGATATGGACGGGTGGCAGTGGGCGTCGCACATTCCTGGGAGCACGGTTTTTCCACTGCAGTCGATGATTTCTGTGCCTTCTCCCACATAGGCTTTGATGTCCGCATTCGTTCCGGCAGCCAGAATGGTTCCCTCTTTGACTGCTACCGCTTCTCCTCTTGTTACCCTTCCCTGCAGGTCTGCGGAGAAGGTTTTTCCGTTTATTAATACCAGATCCGCATATGTCATGTCCCGTTCCTCTCTTCCGATGCCTTCCTGCACCTTTACTTTTTCCTGTAAACGACTTTTCCTTTAAACCAGGTCTGCTTTACCTGGATATTTCCCAGCTCTTCCGGCTTTGTCTCTCTGATGTTCCTATCAAGAATGACGAAGTCCGCCGACTTTCCTGTTTCCAGGGAACCGGTAATGTCCTCTAAAAAGCACTGATATGCGCTGGAAATCGTGTATCCTTCCACCATTTCCTTAAGACTCACCTTTTCTTCCTCAGCTCCCAGGGAAAGTCCTTTGTAAGTCTCGTATTCCGGATGAGCCGGGGTGATGGTTCTAGTCATTCCTGTGCCCATACCGATAAAGGGGCTTGGCGGAATAGTGACCGGGAAGTCGGTTCCGCAGCTGATTCTGCAGCCTGCCTTTCGCATGGCGCCAAAGCGATACGTGTTTTGGATGCGTTCTTTTCCCAGCATGGCGATGCCGTTTTGCTCGCTCATACTGTCGGCAATTGCCCACATGGGCTGGATTGCGGCGATGATGCCCATTTTGGCCATTCGCTCTATATCCCTTTCATCTGCCAGCATCAGGTGGGTGATGGTGTGTCTGTTTTTGGAAACATCGTTAAAGTTGGATACATATTCAAAGGCGTCGACTGCCATTTTCACTGCCCCGTCCGTCATGCAGTGCAGGTGTATCTGCAGCCCTTCTGTGTCAAGCTTTAAGAAAGTCTCATTCAGTTCTTCCTGCGTCCACTGGATGTACCCTCTGTAGCCTTCCTTCATGCCCAGACCTGCGAGCCACTCTTTTTCAAAGGGTTCCTTCAGGTAAAAGGACAGTCCCGATCCGTCGATGAAGAATTTGACCGTCCGTATGCCAAAGCCCTCTGAGCAGTATTTTCCCTTATTTCTTATCATTTCGTTGAACTGAGCCTCTGGCAGAGATGGATCGGCGCAAAAGGAGGTTTTCACTCGCATATGCAGGTCTCCCGATTCCTCCAGCTCCCGGTAGGCCTGTCTGGCGTTTTCACTGCAGTAAGCATCGAATATCAGCGTGTTTCCATATTTGCTGCCGAATTCCTCCTGATAAAACCGGATTCCCGCTTTATATTCCTCCACCGTGTAATCGGCTCCGGGAAGGTTTCGTATCAGCAGATCCATGGCCGTAGTTTCCTGGAAAATTCCCGTGGGATTTCCCGCCTCATCCCGCTCTACCACGCCGTTTCTCGGAGTTTCCGTTTGTCTGTCAATACCTGCCAGCTCCAGTGCTTTGCTGTTGACCCACAGGTAATGATGATCAAAGGAGCGCAGCATGACCGGCACATCGCTGACCACTTCATCCAGATCCTGCGCCTGCGGCTGACCCTGGGCAAAGGCTACAAAGAGAACCGGGTTCCAGCCCATTCCCCGTATCAGCTTTGCCTCAGGTTGCTCCGCCCGGTACGCCCGCAGCATTTCCTGATACGCCCGGATATAGTCTGCTCTTGTCCTATCCGGATCAAATTCCACGCCCCGCAGGCTAAAGTCAAAGAGCAGCTCCGTTGTCATGGAAGCATGAAGATGGGAGTCTGAAAGCCCCGGCAAAACCGTATTTCCGTCCAGATCCATCCATTCCGTATCCGGGCCCGCCAGCGCCGCAAGCTCTGACGATCTTCCCAGGGCAATGATTTTTTCTCCTGCGACAGCCATGGCTTCATACTCAAACTGATTTCCCTCTAAATCCACTGTATAGATCGATCCGTTTTTCAGGATCCGATCCGCGTTCCGTTCCTCTCTCAATTTCAATTACCTCCTGTTTCTGGATAGACTGTTTTCCGAATAGACTGCCTTCTGCTCCACCTGATCAAGCGCCGTAAACGCCGCCCGGAAATCCTGCCCAGGTTCGCATCGTGCTCCCGCCTTACCGCATCTATGCCTGCTCCCGGTACTTGTTCTTTTCCGATGTGCAGAATCCCCGGATAATCGCTACTACAACTAGTACACCTGCCATAATGAGCCATGCCGGCTGATAGCTTCCAAATTTCTGCAGCAACAGACTTACGCCTGTAGCGCCGAAGGCTCCGCCCAGACCCACGAATACGTTGACGTAGCCGATGAGCTTTCCCAGATCCTTTTCACCGTACATGTGGCCCATCATCAGCGGTGAAATAATATTGATGGCCGGTACGCCGAATATGTAGCCGATTACAAACAGCGGAATTCCCCATCCTGCAGCGCCTGTGTAAGCCAGACCGACAACTGCCACAGCAAAGAAGAGACTGGTTCCCGCAGCGGCAATGGACAGCCTGAATTTGTCGCAGATGATTCCTACAATCGGGCCTGTGGCCATCATAACCAGGGACATGGCGGAAATCAAGGCAGTCGCTTTCGTCTGAGAGTAGCCGCCCATCATCATAGTGGGAATTCCGTGCTGAAGAATGGAACTGGATACGATTACTGCCAGAGTACAGGAAATAAACGCGATCCAGGTAATGGGCCTTTTCAGAGCTTCGCCAAAGCTGATGCCTCGGATTTCCCTGCTCTGCATGGCCGCAAGTTCCGCCTCTTCCAGGTCGCCGATTCGTTTCACGCCCTTCTGCGGTGGACTCCATACGATGATCTTTGCCGCAATAAGTACGCATACCAAAGTGGCGATGGCCAAAACGATATATCCCATCTTCCATCCATATCCCAGAATTACGAAATTCAGCAGATTCATCAGGCCTACTGTGATAATGGACATGCCTGCCAGGAAAATACTCATGGCCCGGCCCCTTGTCTTTTCACCAAACCAGTTGCTTACCAGCGTCTGACACGGCGTCATGGTAAATGCTCCAAAGCAAAAGCCCTGGGGAACCGCAAAGACATAAAACCAGAGCAGAGACTTTGCCATGGCAAATCCAATGAAAGAAATAATGCCCAGAATACCTGCCGCGAGCATGATCTTTTTGATGGTTCTTTCATTTAAAAACCTGGAAATGACCAGCAGGGTGATGATATTAGTAATGGACATGATTGTAATGTAAAAAGAGTAACCCGCTACCGGCAGCTGTAAATCCGTTGTAACCGGCATCAGAAAGACACCTGTTACAGAAACAATTCCGCTGTATACAAGGCCGCATAAAATTGCCGCCGCAATTACGATCCACCATCCGTAGTAGAACTTTCCATTTTCGTCACGAAGAGTAAACGATTTCATAATAATTGCCTCCTTTAGTAAGTGTGAGCTGCTGTGTGAAGCGCTGTATGAGGCTTCCTGCCTGTCGCTCCCGGGGACAAGCCCGCATCCATGAGTTTCATAATTCCGTGGTTAACCATATCTTTATAATACAGTATTTTCAGAAAATTAAAATTAGAAATTTAGGGTAAATTTATGATTTTTTAACACGAAAAACACCATAAATTGAATAAAAAATGGAGATTAGATCGATATAGAAAATAGATATAAGATGTGAAATCCGCATTTGACGGATCCAAAAAATACGGCGGCCGCACCAAAAAGACAGAATGCGGCAGCCTTCTAAAATTACAGATTTTCTATTTCCAGCTCTGACAATCCAGTATAAACGATCATTTTTTCCATGGGCACACCGTCGGCCTTCAGCATTTTCACCATATCCCTTTTTGACTCTTCCAGCTGCCTCTGTGATTCCTCAAGCTTTTCCTGCTGGCGCTTGAATTGTTCCTGACTGCTCGCAAACTCTTTCTGGTCGTGCATAAGCTGTTTCTGGCTGCGCGCAAGTTCTTCCTGACTGCTCGCAAACTCTTCCAGGCTGCTTCTGAAATCCGCCGCCATGCGCCTAATATCTTCCTTCAGTTCCTGCAGATCCGCCGTGATCTTATCATCGCTGGCCTTGTCGTGCAGGTATTTTTCTCTCGCCAGGGCCTTTTCCCGCAGCATATCATTTCCAGCTGTTTTTCTCAGTATCGCCCGTGTCATTTCCAGCTCCTTTCCCCAAGCCGGATCAGTGCGTCCTGATATTCGCTTCCCTCTTCATCCGCATGTCTGAGATATTCCAGACAGAGCTCCAGCTTCGTCAGTTTCCCAATCGGTTTTTTCTCCGGGTTTACCTTGGGCAGCTCTATTACGCAGATTCCGGTCATGTTTGTAAAGGGAATATGGGTTGATTCTTCCAGTGCACTGACCACTTGGAAATTGGGGCGAATGGTGCTGGATATTTTGCCAGCCTGCAAGGCGGAAGAACGAGGCGTAGCCATAGCTACGGCGAGCGATGACAACGCAGCAGATGGTAAAATAGACAGTGCCAGCCGTCCCGATTATCAGGTGGTCAGTGCACTAAGAAAGAGAAGAAGTTCAGGAAATTTTCTGTTTCCGGAAACATGGTGTCGTCTATAATACATATGGTAATCGTTTTTAATATTTTATCATAGGATGCCCCCTGATTCAATGAACTTCGAATCAACCCTCCGTGATAATACAGCAACCGGTTCCGCAGATATTTCAGATTGCAGATCTGCATTTCAATGTCAATGAGCTCGCCGCTGCTGGTCTTAACCTTGATGTCCAAAATACTTTCCTTTTCCAGAACTCGTTCCCTGTGATGAAATGGGTTTTTGTACTCCAGGGATACGATGGGATCTTCCTCCCTGCCCAGGATATGGTTCAATAGCGCCATCAGCACAAACTTGCTGTCTTCGTCATCCTTTCCATATACTGCTTTGAACATAACATCGTTTTTTAAGGTCAAAATTGCCCTGTTTCCTTCGCCCTGTGTTGCCATAATCCTTCCTCCTTTTGAAAATCAAATATTTTACATTTATAAACCATATATTACCACATTCAGATTCACTTGTCTATACATTTTTTCTTCATTCTTCCTTTTTTACCTTTTTACTCCATATTTTATGAGACAGGCCTCATTTCCCAAACAAATTTCCCAACTTTTTTAAATTTTTTCCCGTTTTTTTGTTACTTTTTGCAGACCTTTTGCATCTTATAGACAGAGGTATATTGTTCTATCAAAGATCCAGAATGAGAGGGCCGCGAAAGAGGCAGACCGCCCGCTTGACTTTGCGCGCCGCTTCAGAGTATTCTTTTGTATGGGGACGGGATAATGATGATAGCCTGACGCAGCAGCCGGGCATGTGAAAGTCCAAACCTGACAGGCAGCACGCGTATACCGGATGCATATACCGGGTACGTACACATACCATTACAAGGAGCAGACGATGAATTACAGGACAAAGCAGCGCATATTTGAAAAGAAGATCGCGCTGGAATATGAACATATCTACTATTTCATATGCTCCCGGGTGCAGGGCGACACCCATTTGGCGCGTGACATTACGCAGGATGTAATGGAAAGCATCTGGGACAAGCTGGGGCAGCTGCAAAACGAGGCGGCACTCAAAAGCTGGATCCTGAAAATCATCCTCAATGAAATACGAAAATATTTCAGAGGACTGCAGGCCCAAAAGCGGAGCCTCTTCTTTGAGGAAAGCATGGACAGGCCGGAGGAAGCATTTGAGGTCCCGGACGAAAGCCAGCCGGATATCCTGGACCTGATTATCGCAAAGGAAGAAAGGGACCTTCTGATGAAGGCTATTAGCCGCATCCCGGATCCTTACCGCACCATTTTGGAGCTGCGGCTGATCTACGATTATCCCTTTCATGAAATCGTGGAAAGCCTGTCCCTGAAGGAGGGCACAACGCGAGTCTATTTTTGCCGGGCAGTGGAAATGCTGGCTGAGGAATACCATAAGCTGACGAAAGGGGACGAGGATGATGGAAATGGAATCTAAATATCGGGCATACAGCCAAGAGGAACGCCATGAATTCGTAAAGCAGGCCGCCAGGGAATACTACGCGCGGGAGCTGGGACCGCCCCCGCCCCTTGACCGGGCTTTTATGGAAAAAGAAAACCCGGGAAAGCGCTACTACCGAAAACGCCGGACTGCGGCAGCTGCGGTTCTCATACTGGCAGTGCTCTCCGGCATGGCGCTGAAAGCTTCCCTTCTTTCGGATCCCACATATAGCGAAAAGGGGCTCCTCCACCGCATCTACCAGCTTAAAAATGGAAATCTGGCAACGGATCCGCAGGATGATTCTCTGCGCAGAGAGGAAACCTCCGTTCTTTTGCCACTGCTTCTACGGAAATAGTAGATAGTAATTTTCAAGAAGAGTTATTAGAAAGCACGTTGCTTCCCGATGAAGTGGTTGTGGAAGATTCAAGTGATACCGAAATAACGCCTTTTAGTGCTGGAGACATTACAATCACATCCAGTTTTAAAAAAAGCGGCGGGAAAGACGTTGCCACCATAAAAGCATTTAAACCATCTGCAACAAAGATGCAATCTACAATCCGGCTGCAGGAACTATCTGCAAGGACTGGTGAATTTGTCAATTCCTCCGCTAATCCTGCAACAGCATCCAAGGCTGGCAGCCCGATTGTCCATACAGCTACATTTAGCTTATCCGCATCGAAAACATACCAAATTAAAACGACGGTTATCGCTTACAATGGAAGCAGCAGCTCTTCTAAAACGGCTTACTGTAAATTAAAGTAACTTACATAACGAACAATACACCTCTGCCCAACACTGAACCAAGGCTATTACCATCATTATCCGTTTCTATCATCGGCAGCTCCAGGCCCATCAGAAGCCAAGGGCTGCTTTTTTACAAGCTAATACTCTCACTGTGCCTTTTCCTGCTGCAGATAGCAGACAACCTCCGGCAACAGCTCCTGAATTTCCTGCAGGAAATAATCCAGACAATCCTGCCGCGTCTCCGCCGTCAACCCGTGCTCCTCGGACAAAAGCCCCGCCAGACGGCTCAAAAGGAGCATCTGCTTGCAGCAATCCTCCATGTTTTCCACAAAAGCTTCTCTGTTCTTCAAAAGAGCCTCCCCTGCCCGCCGGATGATCGCCTCGGGACACTTTTTTCCCTGTCTTCCCAGACATTGCCGCACATACGCTTCCAGAGAGCCATACGTACTGGTATAATGATTCTCAACAAGAGCCTCTATCATGGGCCTGGAAATGGTCTCCTTCATCGCCTTTTCCCTCACTTTCCTCTCCGTCATTTCATGCTCGATTTAGATTTATGTTATATTTTTATGTTAGGATTTTATGTTATAAAATAATCACCAAATATTATAACATATTTTTTAATCACACGGTGCATTATAATTAAGAGGCAGCGGGGAGGTCTGCCAATATGGACGGAACAATTTTAGTACCAAAACATAAGCTAAAAGGGGATGACGGGCGCGCCACCTTTTCCATTCGCATTCCGGAAGATCTATGCCGGGCGCTGGATGAGTTTACCGAACAAACGACACTCTCCAGAAATGCGGTGGTAACGATTTTGCTTCGTGAAGCCCTGCGCATAGCGCGCATTGAAGATGTAGAAGAAGCATAAATTTTCCGGTAATTTCTAAAATCAGAAAAAATGTTAAAGTTTTTTCTGATTTTTTGTTACTTTTTGGGAGCCTTTTGCATCTTAAAGGGTGAGAGGGTAATGAGAAGGTTCTCCGGATGGGGCGGGAGCCGCGCCGGAATGAACCATCATAAACCATGCCAATTGGATGTCAGGGAGGTGATGCGTATGAGGGTATAAAAAAAGAGCTTATCAAAATTATTCCAAACGAAGGGTATCGTGATTAAAATAGTTTGAAAAGCTCTAAGAGTAGTATAGAACAAATCGCTATTAGATGCAAACGGCAGAACCACCATTCTAATCAGAGATATGAATGGCGCATTACAAGACACATTGACTTCCGAAAATGGAAACATTTATTTAAACGGAGAATTTGTGTGTACCTCTATTGAGGCAGATATGATCGTTGAGTCTATGCTCAGCCCATCATCTATACTTAGTCACCCAGAAATTCAACCCTTTGCAACCGCTTCAATTTCTTGGGGAAAATGGCAAACATGCGAACCGATTACAATCAAAACAGGTGGAAAGCCTGCTTCTGTTCTTTATGGTATAATTGCGTTAAAAGTAGGCTAGTGTGCACCTGGGGTAATTGCTGTTGTTGCAGGGATTATAGCCGGCAACTATAACACTTTGAAAATTACATCAAAAATCAGATATGGTAGTGATGCAACTTATTTACATTATGAAAGAAAGACTTGGTTTTATGGTGATGGTAAGTTAATCTATGGACCCACCACAGATAAAGGCAAAAAACCATTGAAATAAGCAAGCTGCCTTGTAAAAGCTCACTTTCCGGAGTTTAATTTTGCGAGCCCTTTTATAATGTGGGCAATCCCATAAAATGAGAAGCTTGAAGCCCCATTTCATGGGGCTTCAAGCTCATAAGAGAATATTTATGCAAATAGGGAGGTTAAAATAATGTTAAAACGATTCCTTGAAATTTTTATAATTTCTTTCTTTGTTTTTTTTTATTCTAAAATGGAAATTAGACTTTTGCCTTGAACTGGCAAGTATCCTGTTGCTGTTTTTCATCGTAAGGGATTTATTAAAACAATCACCTCCACGTTTTTTCTATGGGCTTTTAACTTATGCATTAAGTCTCTCGCTCATTGTTTTTGCTTTTCTAATTAGTAATAGCTTTAATGCCGTTTTTCTCCATTTGATTTTTTCGATACTTCTTGGATTTGACATACTTCTGCCTTATATCAAAAACAAAATATCAAAAAAAGATCCACTTTCTAAATAGGGTTATTTGGGGGAATATCTCTTTTACACAGAAAAGCTACCGTTTCTAAAAAAATTTTCCAGATTTCCTGAGTGATTCCCCAAAAACTACAGGTATAGGTAAGTATAAAAGAAATCAGATGTGTGTTTAATCAAGGAGTTTGGGCTTGACAGAATAGGAAGGAAAAGGAGATAAAAAAGCTTTTAAAAACCCATAAAGACACATTACCCGCTATGATGCAGGTCGTAAAAGAAGAATGGAATTTATATAATGAAAAAACACATCCCCCTTATACTCGCATTTATTACAAGCTCCATTTTTATAATTATTATGCGGTTTAATGAGTTTTCGATTCTTTCAGCAGGAATCCTGTTATCCCTTTTAGTAATTGCTTTAGAAGGCCAGGTGATTTATATATGTCTGTCAACCTATGAAGAAAGCGGCAAAGGATTAAATTTGTTTTTGACAATTGGTGTAATGATACTTCTATCTTTACTCATAATAATTATGGTTTTTGTACATATCGTGTATTATATATAGTTTTTTTCTGGGTGTAAGGATATCTAATATAGGGAGTATTCCAAAATATAAAAGGACAGGAGACGCATGAATACAAAGAAAAAAATTATAACCGTACTAACAATTCTCGTAGGGCTGTTTGTTGTTTATAATGCATTTTGGTTTTGCACAACCCATTGGAAATGTAGACAATATGTAAATCCTATCGAAGGCATGCATAAGGAATTTCCAGGGATTTATACTAAATACGGGGATCCGCAGGAACCATACCATTATACAGTTGGCTTTCCAGGGTACCTGCACTACACAGGGAGCCTTTCTATTAACGACAGCAACGGACTTGTCCTTATTATTTGGCCCAAGGTTTTTAGTAAAACTATGAACTTTGGCCTGAGACTTGAAACAAAGGAGGACATCTTTGAACTCCCCACAGATAGAAATGGAGCCATACAAAAGCAAGTCTATACGGAGGCTGAAATAGAATATTTACAAAAACTTTTAGAACCCCGTAGGCAGCTATCGAAAAACTATATCAAAAAGCAGAGCAATATTGGAATATTTAACAATGAAAAAAATCAAAATTGCAGTATTGGGAATTCTAGTCCTAATGGGATTTCTCTTCATGGTGGAGCTGAACATCCTCAATTTAAGTACCTTTCAGGAAGCCTATTATGAAGCGACTTTTACAGAAGCAGCGGCGGCAGGGAAGTCAGCAGCCGTGAGATGAGCGAGGAGCTTTGCCGTGCCGGGGAAAAGCACGATGTAGATTTTTTTGTTCGGGAATTTTCCTGGGACAAGTCCTATTTATACGAAACGAACATCATCGGAACAAAAGGGGCCATTGAGCATCTAAAGAAATCCGGCATCAAAGAGGGGGCCAATAAAAGCCTGTTTTTTGAAAGTCAACGGGTGTTCTTTTGCGATATAGAAGATGAGGCCGAGCTCCCGGATATCATTACCTGCTATTTCACAGGAGGCGAAAAAGAATATAAAAACATCTGCGCTTTCAAAGCGGAGCTGATTGATAAATACGGCGGCGGTTTTCCCAAAGCAAATGGGTTCCGGCTCTGGGACGATCTTAAATCTCCTGTTTGTCTGGGGCGCTATCTTCTGCATCGTTCTTGCCCTTTCCCTGTACGAAACCGCCTACATGAAAAAAGAGGCCATGATCCGGGTGATTATGGGAATCAGTCCTTTCAATATGCGGATTTATCCGGGTATTTTTCGATGAAGTATCCCTTTGTCGTAATAAACCGCAATTCCTTTCGGGAATTGGCCAGGCAGTATCCACAGCTTGCAGCCGTAAAAGAAACCGTTGAGGCAAATAAAATCAGCCTCCTGTTTCCTGCGAGTATCAAGGAAGGTTCTGCTGATTATGAGAATGCCCGGGAATACTACAAAAACGAGGTCGGCTTCCTCTTTCAGAATTTCGCTTTGATGGAAAACAAAACCGTAAGACAAAACCTGGAAATCGTCAAATCAGACCGCCCAAACGACATTTCCATGGAAGAGGCCCTTTACAGAGTGGACCTTGAGGACAAAATCGACAGCAAAATTTATACCCTGCCCGGCGGGGAACAGCAGCGGATCGCTCTGGCAAGGCTGATTCTCAAGCAGTGCAATATCATCCTGGCCGACGAGCCCACCGGTTCCCTGGACAAACGAAACGCCAGGGTTGTAATAGGCCTGCTGAAGGAGCTGAACCAGGAAGGCAAAACCGTGATCATCGTCACCCATGATGAAGAAATCAAAAATCAGGCGGGCAGGAGAATTGAGCTATGAAAAAACACCCTATAATGTGAGCAGACTCAGGCTCTTTTCCTCATATTACAATATGCTTCACAACAATGCGCAGGTTTGCCAACCCCTATTGTCACTATAATACGCACTTTAGACTCCTTCCAAAACTCATATAATACGCAGTTTCCGCCTTTCCCCAGCCCCAGCACGCAAAGCAATCACAGAGCCAGCTTTTCCCGGTGGTTCTGCAGGGAGATGCGCATAATTTGTTCATGGATTTCTGTAAGCGGCAGGTACTCGAGGTCGTCGCGGATGCCGTATTTGTATTTGTCACGGAACTGTTTTGGTGTGCAGCGGTACCAGCGTTTGAAGGCAGCGTAGTAGAGCTTTACATCGGAAAAGCCGCATAGCTCCGCCACTTGTGCGATGCTCTTATTTGTGGTGAGAAGGAGCTTTTCTGAGGCATTGGCCCGGTTGTAAGCGACCATTTTTTTAAAGCTCAGTCCGCTCTTGCGGATGAACTCGGAGATATAGGATTCGGTTAGATGAAAATGGTCTGCCAGATCTTTTAATGTGACAGGATCGTATAAGTGTTCCCAAAGAAAGTAGTTGATTTCATGGTAGCGCCGGATGTATCCGAGATTGAATTGTTCCTTGGGCTTTCTGTAAAAGAGAATGTCAAAGCTTCCCGCCATCCGCTCTATGATTTTGTCCGCGGCCCGGTTGATCATGCCTCGCTCCTGTTTTTCACAAAGGCAGGACAAGAGGCCCAGTAAGAGGCTTTGCAGTTCAAGATGGGCGGATGTGGGAAAGGAAAGGGCTGCCCCTTTCAGGCCTTCGCAGATAAACATAGATTTGCGGGTTTCCGGGTATCGATTGTAAAAGGGCTCCAGCTGGATGTAAAGGGATACACAAATGTTATCGTTTCCCTCATCCAGATAATAGGCGTCCTTATCTACGGATATGAACTCTCCTTCATGCAGAATAAACTCCTCGTATGCATAGGAAAATTTAATGCTCCCTTTCATGCACATGATGATTTCCAGCACCTCTTCCTGAAGCTGGGTAGATAGGGATTTTGCCGAGTAAACGCTGTATCCCATGGGAGTCTTCGGTATCCAGATAATATTCTTCGTTTGTATCGTCATGGCAGTTTACCCTTGTATTGCAATCCAAAAGCCGGTTCAAAAGGTCGAACCGGTTTTATATGTTTATTTTATTTGTTGCTCTATAAAGTCGTTAATTTTCCTTTGCTTCCGTCGTCCTGCTATTGCTCTTCACCCATTCGATGACTTCATCTCTGTCAAATCGAATGTTCTTTCCAATTTTGATAAATGGCAATCCTTTTTTCTTAAGATTATAGATCGTAGTTCTTGTAACCTGAAGCATTTCTGCAACATCTTCCACAGTCAAAAATTTTACATCAGAGGACACTCTTATCCCTCCCTTCCCATCATGATGCTTATTCTTAGATCGTTTCTTTCATACTACTAACATAATCAGGCCAGCTGTACAGACGGATCCGGACATGGCAAAAGCTCTATTCTCTAGCTTTCTTATTCTTCTCCCTGATATGCTTTTGCAAAACACGGGATACTTCCTGAACATCAATCGGCTTGGCAATATGGGCATTCATGCCGCAGTCCAGACACTTTTTGATATCCTCCGCAAAGGCATCGGCTGTCATAGAGATAATCGGCAGATCCGCGTCTTCCCGATCCAGCTTGCGGATGGCGATAGTCGCGTCATAGCCATTCATCACCGGCATGCGCAGATCCATAAGGATCGCATCGTAGAATCCCACCTGTGAGGCCTGGAATTTTTCTACGCAAATCTGTCCATTTTGTGCCCACTCAAGCTCCAGTCCAAGCTCTCCCAGCAGCTCCTCGGCAATCTCCCAGTTTAGATCATTATCCTCAGCTAGGAGCACCTTTTTACCCATGAGTTCCACTCTATTTTCCTCATGGGATGCTGTCAGAATCGCCTCCTCTGCATAGCCCTTCAGCCCATGGAACAGGGTTGAACGGAACAGAGGTTTTGAGATAAATCCGCTGATACCGGCTTCTCTGGCTTCATCTTCAATCTCACTCCAGTCATAAGCGGAAATCAGGAGAATTGGGATATCACTCTCAAGCTCCCTCTTGATAGCCTTTGCAGTCTGGATGCCGTTCATTCCCGGCAACTTCCAGTCTAACAGAATAATCTGAAACTCATTATGCTGTTTATGCCGCGCTTTTACGAGTTCAACTGCACTTTCTCCGTCCAGCGTCCATTCAGCCACAACTCCGATAGATTGCAGAGCCTTGACCGTGCTTTCACAGAGCTGCTGATCATCATCTACCACCAGCATATTCCACTCCGGCAGAATCATTTCAGCCTCCATGACATCAGATTTTTCCATATCCAGTGTTATGTGGAACGTGCTTCCCTTGCCCAGTTCGCTTTCAACCAGTATCGTGCCCTCCATAGCATCCACGATGTACTTCGTAATTGCCATTCCCAGGCCTGTACCTTCTGTCTTTCTGACACGGGCGCTGTCTTCCCGGATAAAGGATTCAAATATTTTTTCTTTGAATTCCTCTGTCATTCCAATGCCGTTATCCGCTACGATAATGTGATTGCGCACATAGGTCTCGCCCTTCGGAGATTCGTCCTGATACAAAGCAATTCGGATTTCCCCGCCATCTGGTGTAAACTTAATGGCATTTGATAAAAGATTGAGCAGCACCTGATTGAGCCGGACACTGTCACAACATACGCTTTCTACCGCAATATCATGAATGGATACACTGAAATGCTGACCTTTTGCCTTGACCTGCGGCTGTACGATGCTCACAATACTGTCCATTACTTCACGAAGGGAAACCTGATCCACATTCAGGGTCATTTTTCCGCTTTCGATTTTTGACATATCCAGAACATCATTAATAAGCCCCAGCAAATGCTTGCTGGACAGGGTTATCTTTCTCAGGCAGTTCTGCACCTGATCCCTGCTGTCAATATTGGCAGTAGCAATTGCTGTCATCCCGACGATTGCATTCATCGGAGTACGGATATCATGACTCACATTGGACAGGAATTCAGACTTTGCCCGGTTTGCATCAACTGCAATCCTTCGTGCCTCTTCCAGTTCAGCCAGCTGCTGACGACTCATCCTCAGATAAAGTATAAAAATAATACTCAGCAGTATGAGAATTACCACGCAGCTTGCCAGCGCCATAGCGCCGCACTGCAGGCTCAGATTCGAGACCGACTGATCCAGCGGACCGTAAGGCATGACCGTTACCAGATACCACTCGGAGTAAGCCAGATATGTACCGTACATATGGCGTCTTTCGTTACCATATTTAAACACGCCTGAATAATTTTGGCGGTTCCACATAGCATCTGCCAGTTCCGTTACATATTCCTCCGTATCCTCGCCATTGAGCCCTTTAATCTCTTTGCGAAGGTACTCGAAGTAATTGGAACACTTCATGTCTTCGCTTCGGATGACAAAGGTACCGTCACGCCGGATAATATGAGAATAGACCAGAGATTGTTTGTCCAGCATTAAAGTCTCCCGGATATAATCGACCGATACTGCCGCTACCAGGGCAACGCACTCATCGCCATTTGTCATATGATAGTTGGCGGGAATTGCCATAAGCACAATGTTCCGCCCTTTACTATCCGTTCCCACTGCAATTTTTTTCTGGTTCTCCTTCAGGGATTTCATAAAAGGATCTGGATCCGTGACCGTCATTTTATTCCCATAGATCATCTCAAAATGTCCCTCACTGGAGTAAAAACCCAGATAGTCAAAGCCTCTTGCCTTGGCTGTATAACGCAAGTTGTCCGCAAGCTTCTTATCATCCGCGCTCCCCGGCGGAAGCGTTTCCACCAGAGCCTCCACCTGTGACAGGCGCAGATCAATGGTCGTTTCAAAGTGCCTTGAAATCTGCTCGCTCATGTTGGACATGTAGATCGTCCCCACTTCACTGATGGTGGAAGTGCTTTTTTTGTTGATAAAAGTAAAAAGAACCGCGAAAATGACAATGCAGACAACAATTGCTATAATAACGCTGAGAGAGAGGAACCGAGTAGTCTTACTCTTCATCATCTCTACGCATCCTCACTTTCAGATTTAAGTGTTTCGATAGCAACAACCGTCTTGTTGTAATCGGCTTCTACCTGTGGCAGCATATTGACTGCTTCCGGGTTCCAGCCGGAGCGGAGAAGTTCTGCCATCTCATTGCTGGATTCATACAGGCCCGAAAAGCCCAGATTCTGGCATACGCCCTTGATTGTGTGTGCTGCGCGGAACGCTTCTTCGCCGTTTTCTTCCTTTATGGATGTACACAGTAAATCAAAACTGGTATCATCTAAAAATTTCAGTACGAATTTTTTTACAATTTTCTCACTGCGCAGACGACCGATAACCTCATCGTAATTGCTGTCCATAGCAGCGTAGCACTCTTTCAAATTCATAATCACGCGTCCTTTCTCCATTTAATGATCTTACACTCTTATGCCTGGCAATTTTCCTGTTCCTTGCTCGTGCCCTTTATAGGAGACAGCTCGGAGGGGTTTTCCTGCAAGCTTTCCTGGAAAAAGCAGCATGTTCCTTCTCCCATCTGCTTTGCTGTGTAAAGGGCTCTGTCCGCTCCCTGCAGGAGTGCGTTATAATTTTTGCCCACCGTTCTGGTCAGCGCGATTCCGATGTTTACGGAAACGGAAAAATCCTCAAACTCACCGGTAAGTGTCTCTGAAATCCGCTGAATCGTCCGCTCCGAGTCTTCTCTGCTTTCCATAAAAAGCAGGAATTCATCGCCGCCGGCTCTCGCTACAATATCCTCTTCCCGAATAGCCTGCTTTAGCCTGCCTGCCACATATGCCAAGATACGATCTCCGAAAATATGACCCCTCTTTTCGTTTGCTATATTAAAAGCGTTCACATCTATGATGGCAAGGGCGTAATGCTGTTTCGAGTGTATCACCATGTAATCTTCAATACGCTTTTGGGCATAGGTGCGGTTTAAAAGTCCTGTCACTTCATCATAAGCTGCCAGTCGTTCCAGAGTTTTGATTTGGTTCCGTTCTTCCTGAATATCAATGGCCTTTCCGATAGCGCCCAGATACTGAGGAGGATCATCCTCTGACCAGGTTGTCCTGCAGATAAACCGTACCCAGCGGTAAGTCCCGTTCATGTTGAGCTTGCAGTCATACCGGGTAACAGGCTCTTCCGGTGTCGTGCCTTTGATAGCCTCTGCAAGCTTTTTCCTGTCTTCATCCGATGTCATGGCTCTCACTCTTTCATCGTGATGCGGATCCATAACAATTTCTGGAAGGCCGATCTTTTCCGCACCCCAGCTGGATAAAGTGACCATGGATGGCGAAACCTTATATTCAAACTGTATTTCTTCTGACATAGCGGCAAAGAAGTTGTATTTCATCCGCTCATGCTCCACCAGATGCATGGCTCTGGCTGATGGTGAAAGCTCATCATGCTGCATAATTTCTGCCTCTATATCCTGAATCTGGTGTCTGTCTGCCTTGGTTTGATTGTGTTCCTTCAGCATTTCCGGCAATTGATCGGCCATCTCCCGCAGGCAGTCCATTAAAAGCGGATTAAACGTCCCGCACTGACCGCCCAAAATCATTTCGATTGCTGTTTCATGGGAAAAGGCCTTTTTGTAAGCCCGTTCGCTGGTCAAAGCATCGTATACATCTGCCAGCGCTACGATCTGGGCAGACATGGGGATCTCCTCGCCCTTCAGCCCGTCCGGATAGCCGCGGCCATCGTATCGCTCATGGTGCCATCTGCAGATTTCATAAGCTGTTTTGACAAGAGGCTCATCCTTATGAACCGGCAGATCTTCCAGCATGGAGGCTCCTACCGCAGAATGGGTCTTCATAATTTTGAATTCCTCGTCCGTCAGCTTGCCCGGCTTGTTGAGGACTTCGCTGGGAATTGCAATTTTTCCGATATCGTGAAGTGCCGAAGCCGTACTGATGAGAGAAATCTCGGCTCTTGAAAAGGAGTATTGATCCGTGTTCTGTGTCAAATACTCTAAAAACAGCTCAGTCAACACCCTGATATGCATAACATGCAGCCCGCTTTCCCCATTTCGAAACTCTACAATATGGCTGAGAATTTCGATCATCATGCTGCTCTGTTGTTCTTTTTCGTAAATCTGTTCTAAGACAAGGCCCACCAATTTTTGCTGCTTGGCATGAAGCATAATAGTATTTATTACCCGCTTATGTACAATCATAGCATCAAAGGGCCTGCTGATAAAGTCGGTAACTCCCAGTTTGTATGCCTGTTCCACGTTCGATGCTCCGCTTTCCGCAGAAATCATAATAACCGGGATATCATCAATCCAGCGTGCCTGATTCATTGCCTTCAGGACACCAAAACCATCTAAGACTGGCATTACCAGATCCAACAACAGAAGTGAATACTCGGATCCACGCTGTTGAAGAATCGTCACAGCCTCAGCACCATTTTCCACTTCTGTAATATCATATTCATCTCCAAGCATATCCGCCAGTATTGCGCGGTTCATCTCAGAATCGTCCGCAATCAGGATCTTGTGCCTGGTTTTCGGATTTTTGGTCATCAATGCTACTCCTTTTTTCAACTATTTACTTAAAATCAAAATTTATGTCCACTATATATCATTATATTTTAATAAAGCAAAAATAGCAATAGGCGATCACACATAAAACAAGGAAATATCCGGTTAAATCCGTTAGAATATTGCTACAACGAATATGCATATTTGCAGTAAAGAAGGAATCACAGGAAACAGGAGGTTTTTATGCAAAATCAAAGTACTATTTACGGTTATGCCCGCGTATCTACGAAAGAACAATGTGAGGATCGGCAGCTTTTAGCTCTTGCCAGGTTTCCAGTCCAGAGGGATCATGTGTATCTGGATAAAATGAGCGGCAAAAGCTTTAACCGCCCGGAATATCGAAAGCTGCTGCGCAAGCTAAAAAAGGGGGATACTCTGGCTGTTCAGTCCATCGACCGCCTGGGGCGGAATTATGAAGAAATCCAGAATCAGTGGCGCATTATTACAAAGGAAAAAGGTGCGGATATTGTTGTTCTGGATATGCCTCTTTTAGACACGAGAAATTCCAAAAAAGATCTGACCGGCATTTTTATCGGTGATCTGGTTCTCCAGATTTTATCCTATGTAGCTCAGACAGAGCGCGACAAAATCAGGGAAAGGCAAAAGGAGGGAATTGCCGCTGCTCGCCTGCGGGGCGTAAAGTTCGGAAGGCCGAGAAAGGAAGTGCCTCAGGAATTTCCCCAGCTAAAAGCGCAGTGGGAAAACCACCAGATCAGTTCGCGGGAAGCTGCTCAAAAACTGGAAATTTCCCAGGATACATTCCTGCGGTGGATACATGGAAAATAGGAAGACCAGCGGTGCAGAAGATGGTTCTGCGCCGCTGGCTTAACGGCTGCTTATCTGCCTATTTATATGTTTTGGCTGCTGGCTTAGACCACTTGGTGTAGTAGGTCTTGCCGTCGATCTTTTTAACGCCGCGTACCTTGTAGTAGTACTTCTTGCCCTTCTTCAGCTTTTTCGCATCTGTAAAGGATTTTACCTTGGAAGTTTTCGACGTATAGACTTTCTTGTAGCCTTTATTTTTAGCCGTGGAGCGGTAAACCTGATATTTATCTACACTGTAGCTTCCGCCCTTTTTCCATGCGACCTTAATTCCCTTTGAAGTTTTGGCAGCTTTCACTGTCACCTTCGTATTTTTTACACCCTTGATAGTCTCTGCCTTTTTGTCTGCAGCTGACAGGAAGTCTCCGCCCAGCATTTTCTCATAAATAGCGTTTGCTACATAGCGGTAATCGTCCTGCTGGTGTGCCTTGTTGGTCATGGTGTTGGCAAAGAGAGTCATCTTCACGCCATCCTTGGCATAGTCGATGGCCTGCACCGTATTCTTGTATTTTTCAATATGAGAAGCTGCCATAAAGCCTTCGATAGGATAGTCAGAGGTGGTTTTAATGAGCACCTTTGCCTCTTTTGGAACCGAAGTAATGAAGTTTCCACCATATCCGTACATGATGTTGTCCTTTTCCAGCCTGTAGTTTGCTGTAATCAGGCTGTCAGCCTCATAAGACACGGTGGTTAGTGCATCATAGCCGCCGCCGCTCGTATATTCCAGAGCCACTCCCATATCCTGCGCGGCCCTCAGAGCGTTGGCCGTATATCCAATATATGGTTTTCCTGCCTTTACCAAATCCTTTTCCGCATCCGTCAGAGCGCGGTTTCCGGCGATCACGTCTGCATCATGCGCATCTGATACCAGAGTAAAGCCAAGCTGCTTGCTGTAAGCAAAGAGATCCCAACCCAGGTTCGTATTCAGTCTGTCCTGATACCGCTGCACACCATAGCTGCCATCTCCATCCGCTGCAAAAGCAGACCCGGTTCTGCCCGGCACATAAACTTTTACCGACTTTTTGATAACCTTAGCCTTTGGCGCTGTTTTTACGGAAGCGCCTTTCAGAACATAGCTTCCCTTTACTGCATCAAAGTCCTTTGTGTATACCAGGAAGTCTCCCTTATAGGCGCCGCTTGTGATCATGCCAACTTTCTTGTTCTTTTTCAGCAGAGCATTGACTGCTTTTACCGCATCGATGCTGTTGTTTTTCAGAACTGTGTAGTCGCCGCTTCCGCTCTTTGCGGTTTTGAAGGAAGGAGTCTTTGTTACAGCCTTCATCTGAGAAGCTTTGATTGCTCCTTCTTTTGTGATGACGGACATGTCAAAGCCTCGCAGGTGTGAAAATGCGGTAAGCGGCTCGGAGTAGAGGTCGCTCCAGTCTGTAATTACAACGTTGTTGTAAAGGGCCGCATTGGCCATATTTCTCTTGCCCTGATGCATATCAACAACAATCGAGCCCTTTGCATATGTTTTCCCACCTATTTTCACATCCTGGGTGAGCGCCTTCAGCTTTACATCGTTTCTCAGCAGGTATGTGATGATTTCCTTTGCTGCTGCCGTATCCTGCTGCAGACTGGATTTTATCGGGATGATGTAGTATTCGGGGAAGAAATTATTGTTTTCTTTATTCTTTTTACGGAACACATCTGCCTCTGCGCCAACTTCATCGCTCTGGCTCACATACCATGGGCGGATGGAGTCTGCGTCTGTATTTTCAACACCCCGTTTGAAGAATTCTACCTGATTGCTGTACATTCGTTCCTTGTTCTTTGCAACAAAGGCAGCATTTCCGATAAATCCGTATTTGATGGCGTCAACTGCATCCTTGCTGCCGTAAGGCACTTCTACGGTAAAGCCGTTGGTGCCGTGGAGGAAGGAGTACTGCGGCGTGTAGCTGGTGGACATATCATCGAAGGGTTCTGCCCAGTTTTTCTTGCCGTCTTTGATGGTCAGGTAGTCACGCATCGGCATCTGGAAGCTGTTGAGCTTTTCGTTGTTGGCAATAGCCGTTGCTCCAAAGTTCTCCCCCTGCTCTAAGGCCGTGTCCATGAACAGATCATATTCGGCGTTTGGCTCATGGGTCGGGGAGCACGGCTCTACCTGGAACTGCTTGTAATATCCGTGGATCTCATGGAACGAAACTGGGTTCCACTTTGCTATGAGCTGTGCCATGGCCTGTGTCTCTGCCTGTGTCTGGAAGGTGTTGTCCCGATTCAGGTCAAAGGAGTTGGAATTGGTACGGGTCAGCGCCGTTCTTCCATCCGCGTTTTCAGATGGAACGATGATGAAAAATACGTCTTTCAGAATGTCCTTCACATTGAGGGATGTATTCTGCATATTATAGTACTTCTTCATCTGTTCTTCCGTCAGATCTACAGAAGCATCAGCGGAATGTCCCGGATCGCTTGGCTCAAATTTGCCTTCGCCCTGGATGTAGCCCACTCCTGTTACTTTGTCTTTAATCAGCTCAGACCAGACTTTGCCGTCCTGCGCCATTTCGGACTTCACAGCAGCCTGCCCTTCCGCGGTCAGACTGGAAATGCTGGTATAGGGGACCTTTCCGTTTCCTTCAGCAGCCTCAACGATTGCTTTTACAAAGTCGAGACAGGCATCCGCCCCGATAATTTCATCCGCGTGGATGTTGCTGTACATAACGGGAGCTTTGTAGCTCAGGCTTCCTGATTTGATTTCCGAAAGTACTGCGGCTGGATCCGACTCTGCCCGGTCGGACAGCCTTCTGTGGTTGTCCAGATCAGAAGCAGACGCTGCTACGAATATAGCGTTCATGGGATAACCTGCTGAAGATGTGCCAAACTGCTCTACTTTCGCATAAAGTCCTGCACTGTTTGCTCTTGCTGCCAGCTCTGCCAGCTCTTTGTCCGACTGGCTCTGGGTGCGGAAGGAATCATAAGGTCTTACCCATACCTTCGTGCTTCCCAGATCCGCATCGCCCTGCCGGCATTTCAATGTATATTCTCCGGTATAATCTAAAATCTTGTTTCTTACAAGAGCTCTGTCCCGGTTGTCAATACCATTATAGCCGAACAGAGTTTTGGCGTTAAAGCTCACCTGAAGGTATACCTCGTTCCCTTCCTGGACTGCGGAATTTTGAACATCCGTAAACATAGCTGTCTTAGCCTGACCGCCGGTCTTGGGGTTCGTAGCTACGGTTTTCCATTCGTCCAGCGGGCCGCCCAGATACTGGTGGGGGAAAAGCTTTGTATCCTGCATCCCTGTTTCTCTGGCAAGGCTCCATTTGATGGTTTTATCACGGATGGCCTGCTCCAGCTCTTCCTTGGTCATCTTAACCTTCACCTTGGCTGTAAAACTGCGGGTCTCTGTTAGGGAAATAGCATCTTCACCCTGGCCTGTCGTGTTTTCAAAAATAACTGTGTCGGAAGCTGCCTCCTCAGCAGCAAAGGATGGAACGGTTACTGCAAAAGAGGTGCATACCATCACTGCAGACAGAGCGATAGCCAGTACCTTACTCCTCAAGTTCTTCTCTCTTAAATAACTCATATTGACCTCCATATCCTTGAAGATAGTTATGGATCATAAATTGTTTTCATAAGCGCTTATTACGGCAACTTTACCATATTCATACAGGGAAAGTCAATAGAATTTTCCGAATATTTATAAATAACAGAAATCGTATAAATATGCGTATATGCACAAATATACGCCGCTATTTTTCCTTTTGCCTTGTGCATTCAAGACATTTCTCTTCTTCTAATTGCCTGAAATCCGAAACAGCCTTCAGATAATTGATTTGCCTGCCGCTTTCACATGTGATGCTGTCCAGTTTCTGCTTATACAAAATATTCGCGTAATCCCATATTTTCTTTTATGACTGTGGGACTCTTCTTTGTTGGAATAGACGAAAGGAAAATCTTTGCGCAGATAATTAATATATTCATCAGATACATTGTACAGCTTTATCTCACTCATTGCTCTGGCCACGCCTGTTCCTATAAGGAAAGAGAGTGGTTTACTCCACTCTCCTGATTTTAACACTCCCACTGTCTGGCAGGGGCTCTCCTGATTTATGTTTATTATGCGAAAGGCGTGCAGAGCTCAACCGTCTTTTTAATGGAAATTTCAGTTTTTCCTTATTTCATCCGCTCCTGCTTCACCTTGTGATCCACCACGTGGCGCTTGGCCAGTTCTGCCGTTACGTCCTTCATCTCAATTCTCTGCTGCACCATCATAACCATCACGTGATAGGCAAGGTCCGCGATTTCATAGATAGTCTCTTCCTTGTCCTCCTTGGCTCCGGCGATGATAACCTCCGTACATTCTTCGCCTACTTTTTTGAGGATCTTATCCATGCCTTTGTCAAAGAGGTAGGTGGTGTAACTGCCTTCCTTTGGCTGGGTTTTGCGGCCCTCTATCATGTTGTAGAGACCTTCGTACGAGAACGGCGTTTCATCCTCTGCCGCGAAAACCGGGTTGAAAAAGCAGCTTTCCGCTCCCGTGTGGCAGGCCGGTCCGTCCTTGATGACTTCCACCACCAGAGAATCTCCGTCGCAGTCGGCTGTGATGCTGACGACCTTCTGCCGGTTGCCGCTGGTTTCGCCCTTTCTCCACAGCTCCTGTCTGCTGCGGCTGAAAAAGCAGGTATAGCCTTCTTTCATGGTAATATCCAGGGATTCCTGGTTCATGTATGCTACGGTCAGAACCTGTTTGGAATAGTAGTCCTGAACAACAGCAGGAATGAGGCCCTTCTCATCAAATTTCAAATCCATATCTTTCTCCTTACAGGCGCACTTCCACGCCTTCCTTTCTCAGATATTCTTTCAGCTCCCGAATGCTGATCTCCTTGAAGTGGAAAATGCTGGCCGCCAGTCCCGCATCAATTCCGGGATGTTTGAACAGCTCTGAAAAATGTCCCATAGTCCCTGCGCCGCCGGAGGCGATGATGGGCACGGATACTCTTGCCGCAAGTTCGTCCAGGAGTTCCAGGTCAAATCCGTCCTTTACGCCATCTGTATCAATGCTGTTGACTACCAGTTCTCCTGCGCCCCGGTTTACGCCATCTACTGCCCACTGCAGCGCGTCAATACCGGTATTTTCCCTTCCGCCTTTGGAAAAGAGCCGGAACGTGCCGTCCACCCGCTTGATGTCCATGCTGAGAACAACGCACTGATCGCCGTATTTTTTCGCTCCCTGTTCGATGAGATCCGGATTGCGGATGGCTCCGCTGTTGACGCTGACTTTATCTGCGCCGCATTTGAGCACCCGGTCAAAATCATCTAACGTATTGATGCCTCCTCCTACCGTAAGGGGGATGAAAATCTGGGATGCCACATCTACCAGAATATCCGAAAAGAGGGAACGCTCCTCTACGCTTGCTGTAATATCGTAAAAGACCAGCTCGTCAGCGCCGCTCTCATTGTAAAAGCGCGCCATTTCTACCGGATCTGCCACATCCTGAATTCCTTCAAAATTAATTCCCTTTACCACCCGTCCGTTCCGCACGTCCAAGCAGGGGATAATTCTCTTTGTAATCATGTATTCTCCTTCACTTGTGCAAGAGCCGTCTCATCGGCTGGCCTGCCCTGAGTCTTTCCTGTGTCGCTTCTTTCCCCCTGCAGGTTTATGTCGCAAGGGTAATGGCCCGCTCCAGATCCAGCATACCGTCGTACAGCGCTTTTCCCAGAATAGCTCCGCTGACCGTGTCCTTCAGCTCTGTAATCTCGGATTCAAAGCTGATTCCGCCGGATGCAATAATATCAAGCCCTTTTATCTGCGATAGCTGGCGGTACGCTTCCAGATTCGTCCCCTTCAGTCCTCCATCTCTGGAAATATCCGTGTAAATGACGGTTTTGACGCCGATTTTGGCAAGGTATCTGCAAAAGTCCATGCCCTCTTTGTCCGTAACTTCCTTCCAGCCGTTTACCGCGACGTATCCGTCCTTTACATCTACTCCAACTGCTATCTTTTCTTTGTATTTAGATACCATGCGCTTTAGAAATTCCGGATCCTTCACCGCAATGGTTCCCAAAATCACACGGCCTACGCCAAGCTCCAGATACTGTTTTATCCGCTCTTCGTCCCGAATTCCGCCGCCGACTTCCACAAAGAAGCCCGCGCCGGAAACGATCTCCCGGATGGATTCAAAGTTTACGAGGCGGCCATCCTTTGCCCCGTCCAGATCTACAAGGTGCAGGTTTTTTGCTCCCTTTTCCTGAAACCTTTTTGCTACGTCTACCGGACTTTTGCTGTATACGGTCATCTGATCGTAATCGCCCTGAAACAGGCGGACCGCCTGTCCGTCTCTCAAATCAATAGCTGGAAATAGTTCCATGGTTTATTCGCTTCCTTTCTGCAGCTTTAATAACGCATCCAGCGTTTTTTCATCTGCTCCGTACCGCTTCACATCTGAGCCCATCAGCTGAGCCGCCTGCTGCTGATTGAGGTAAATCGTCACATCGGCAGGTTCACCTTGCTGTGGGATCAAAGTATAGGTCCACTGAACCTGCTGCGCATCGTTGATAAGGGCAAGGATCTGCAGAGCATATCCCTGAACCATCCGATCAAACGTATTCTTATCCGCCTCGGCAACAGTCTTGTGAAGCCGTATATTAACGCTCTTTGGCGATTCCTTTGTCTGAAGCTCCACCATATAATTGGCGACCTTTGTCTTCAGATCGATGGTTTCCAGCAGCTTTGCCACTGCAGCAGAGTCGCTGATACTGTCCACCTTTGCGGAAAAGAGCTCTCTGGCCTCATCGGAAATTCCCCGTTCTTCTTCGGTTTCCTGCGCCTGTGTTGTTTCCTGCTCAGTCGCCTGCTCCGTCGCTTCTCCGCTTTCTGTGGGATCGGTGGGAACCTGATCCCGTTCATTATTTCCCGAAATCAGCAGCAACAAGCCGCCCAGTGCAACAGCTGTTACTGCCGCTATTACGAGAATCATCTTGATGTTCTTGTTAATGGAACTACGCACTGTTTTCATCTTTTCGTCTCCTATAAAGTTATAGTTCGATAAAGGCTTTCAAAATGTTCAGCCCCACGCTGCCGCTCTTTTCCGGATGGAATTGGGTTCCGTAAACGGATCCGCTGCGAACGGCGCCTGTAATCTCAATATCGTAATTTGACGAAGCGATAGTGTTTGTAAGACAATTCCTGCCATAATAGCTATGTACATAATAAACGTAATCGCCGTTTTTTATGTACTTAAAGATGGGATCGTTTCCTTTCAGGGTCAGGCTGTTCCACCCGATATGGGGGACCTTCAGCTTTTGACTGGATGTCCCGTATTGGGCCAGGTCTTCTTCAATGGAAGCGATTTCACCCTTTATGAGTCCCAGGCCTTCATGTTGCCCGTATTCATAGCTTTTTTCAAAGAGAAGCTGCATTCCCAGGCAGATGCCGAGAAGTGGCTTGCCTTTTTTGGTTTCCGCGATAATCGTCTCCACAAGGCCGGTGGCTTTCAGCTTTGCGATAGCATCTTCAAAAGCCCCTACTCCCGGAAGGATGATGCGATCTGCCGCTAGAATATCTTCTCTTTTATTTGTAACAATGGTTTCGGCTCCCAGAAACTTGAGGGAGGCTGTGAGGGAAAATAAATTTCCCACTCCATAATCAATTACTGCAATCATGTCTTACCTTTCTTAAAGAACGCCCTTTGTGGAAGGGATTTCATCTGCGTATTTGGGATCAATTGCCGAGGCCTGAGCAAGCGCCCGGGCAAAAGATTTGAACACGGCTTCAATAATGTGATGGCTGTTTTCACCTGCCATTAATTTGAAGTGAAGCGTCAGCCCCATTTCCCTGGAAAACGCAGTCATAAATTCCTTTACCAGTTCCGTGTCAAAAGTCCCGACTTTCTGGGTCGGTATTTCCACATCAAAATTCAGGTACGCTCTCCCGCTGATGTCCAGTCCGCACAGCACCAGAGTTTCGTCCATAGGAAGCACCATGCTCCCATAACGGTAAATCCCCGTTTTAGTGTTGAGCGCCTCCTTGAAAGCCTGTCCAAGGCAGATGCCGATATCTTCGGCTGTATGGTGGTCATCTACGTGGCTATCGCCAATACACTCTAAAAAAAGATCAAAACGGCCATGGCGGGAAAACAGCTCCAGCATGTGATCCAGAAAGCCGCATCCCGTATTGATTTTAAATACTCCGCTGCCATCAATATTAAGGGACAGCTGTATATCCGTTTCCCTTGTTTTTCTCTTTATCTGGCTGCTTCTCATACTTCCGTCCTTTCAAGCAAGTCCTTTGAGTCCTTTGCTTCGAGCAATTCTCTCGTTATATTCAAAAGTTCCTTCATATCGTCTTCTTTTCCTATGGTGATACGGACAAAATCTGAAACAGGGTCTTTTTCAAAGTGTCGTACCAGTATCTTTCTTTTTCTAAGTCCATCGAAGTATTCTTTACCTGAAAGCCGGTCGCTCTTTGCAAAGATGAAATTGGCAGAAGATGGAAGCACTGTAAATCCAAGCGCTCTCATTTGTTCCGCTATTTCCTGACGGGTGCGAATGATGGCCTCTCTGGTCTTTTGGAAGTAAGCATCGTCTTTGATGGCTTCTGCCGCAGCCAGAATGGACAGCCGGTTCAGGTTGTATGGGTTAAAGCTGAACTTGATCCGATTGAGGTCGGAAATCAGTTCTCTGCTGCCCATAGCAAACCCGACTCTGGCTCCTGCCAGGCTTCTGGATTTTGAAAAAGTCTGTACCACTAATAGATTATCATATTTTTGCAAAAAAGGCACGCAACTTTTTGCCCCAAAATCAATATATGCTTCATCAATTATAACTAAGTTGCTCCCGTTGCTTTTAAGGATATCCTCAATATCGGCTAAATTCAAGGCGATCCCCGTCGGAGCGCCCGGGTTTGCGATAATGATTGTTCCCTGCAAATTTTTATATTTTTTTGTGTCAATCGACAAATCTTCTTTCAAGGGTATCGGATGACACTTTGCACGGAAGATATCCCCGTAAACCTTGTAAAACCCATAGCTTGGCTCTGGAAAATAAATGTCCCGATTTTCATTTTGAAAGGCCATGAAGGAAAATGCCAGAATCTCGTCCGATCCGTTTCCAACCATTACCTGTTCTGTTTCCAGCTGGTAATAATCCGCAATTGCCTGCACCAGAACGGATACCTCCGGATCCGGATAAAGCATTAATTTGCTTATTTCTGTCTGATTTAAAACCTCCAGCACTTTTGGACTGGGCCCGTAAGGGTTTTCGTTGGTATTCAGCTTGATCAGCCCCTCGGTTTTGGGCTGTTCACCCGGAGTATATGGCTCCAGGCTTTCGTATTGCCTGTTTAAAAATCTGCTCATTTATTGTATCTCCCCTTCTGCCATTTTTCAAATTAAGTTTTTCTGATTTTTTTGTGAAGCTTTTATGTGGCTGCTTTCTATTCCTCTTCCCGGCCAACTGCCAAGGACAGTTTTTCCATCATATCGCTGATGATCTGGTTCTGGAATTTAAAGCTGGATTTGTTGGCGATAAAGCGGGCGCTGATGTTTTTGAATTCTTCGATGACCTCCAGATTGTTGGCTTTCAGGGTGCCGCCTGTTTCCACAATATCCACGATCACATCGGACAGACCCAGAATCGGAGCCAGTTCAATGCTGCCGTTGAGCTTGATAATTTCAATGTCCCTGTTTTTTTCGGAATAAAATTTCTTGGCAATGTTAACATATTTTGTGGCGATGCGCAGAGTTCGATCCGGATCCTCCTTATAGCCCTTTGGCGCGGCCACTGCCATGCGGCACTTTCCAATATCCAGATCCAGCAGCTCGTAGACATCCGGGCCGCTTTCCAGCAGAATGTCCTTTCCTACAATTCCCACATCCGCCGCGTGATGTTCCACATAGATGGCCACGTCGCTGGGCTTTACCAGCAGATAGCGGACGCCCTTTTCCGGACTTTCCAGCACCAGCAGCCTATTTTTATCTTCATACGCCGGACAATCATAGCCTGCGTCCCGCAGCATTCCGTAAACCTGATCCCCTAATCTGCCCTTTGGCAGCGCAATATTTAACATGACGCTTCCTCCTCTCTCAGCTCTCCGTTTTCCAGAATGTACAACTGCCGGTAGCGAATGTTTTCCGGCCGGGATTTTTCCGCACGCACGCTGAGCCCTTCCTGCTGCAGGCTCTGAACCGCTTTGGCAACCTGGGCCACGCCTTCGCTGCACTTGTAGAGCACCACCGCGTCCACATCGTATTCCTGCTTTTCATAAGCAATGCGGTTAATTTCATTGAGATAGAGAGCAAAGCCTATGGCATCCACTTTTTTGCCCAGGCGTACCATGGCCTGATCGTACTGCCCCCCTGCCAGGATACTCTTTCCCAGTTCTCTCACGTAGCCCTTGAAGATGATGCCGTTGTAGTAGTCGATGTCATTTACAATGGAAAGATCCACCTGGATATGTTCCGCAAGGCTCATAGCCTCCATGGCATCATAAGTCTGGGAAAGCTCGCCCAGGGCCCGCTCCATGGCTCCGTTGAGGCAGATCCGCTTTGCTTCCTTTACCGTCTCCTTCATATCACCGTAAAGGGAGGGCAGCCGGCACAGGCTCTCGATTTGCAACTCGGACAGATCCGCCCCCTCCGCTGTTTTGCGAAGTCCGTCCGCGTTTTTGCTGCGGATGAGGCGCAGAAGCTTGAATTTAATGTGCTCCGCCACCTGAAGGCTCTCCAAAAGTTCCACCACAAAGCTCATGTGGGACAGCTCCAAGATGTAGTCGCTGCTGATAGTTTCCAGGCTCTGCGCCGCCAGGGCCACCACCTCTGCGATGCAGTAGGGGTCCACCTTGCCGATGTATTCCAGCCCCATCTGGTTGATTTCCTTGAAGGTGTGGCTCTCCCTGCTCTCCCGGTATACGTTTTCCAGGTAGTACAGCTTTTCATTGCACTTGCTGGTTGCGTTTGTATTTTTGATGATGCTCAGGGTCACGTCCGGCTTTAAGGCCAGCAGCCTGCCATCCAGATCCGTAAAGGTGATGACCTTTTCCGTACCTAGGAAGTCCTTGTTTTCCACGTACAGACTGTATTCCTCGAACTTGCCCATCTTGTACTTTTTGTACCCGTACTGCTCGTAGAGGCCCCGCAGCGTAAGGCAGGCCCGCTCATCGGGTTTTAATTCCGCTTTTTTTGGTTTCATATATAAGAATCGTCCTTTCTGTAAGTTGGCGCGGCAGTCGTGAGAGCCTGTGCGCTCTTTGACACCGCGTTCGTATTATCTGAATGTTTTAACTATTTATCACGTTATCTCGATAAAGCGTTTTGCACAAAATTCATTATAGCACACATTTTTTATTTGTCCAGATGTATGAGGGAATTTTTTTATAAGGTGTAGCCCTGCCTCTCCCTGATGTACGGATCGATATCGTCAATGCGGACTCAAATGCCTCTGCTTGTCATACCGTCCGCAGGATTCAAGAAGATCCGATTTGTTCCTCAATCGTTTTGAGCGTCTTATCCAACATCTCTGTCCCTTAAAAACAGGATGCCTCCATCAGCTTCCAAGTCTATTATATTCAATAATATTTCTTGCTTGCTTCAAGTCAGTCAGTATATTTTTAAAATGATTGTTCACCACAGCTGCTGAAGCTGCGATACTCAATGTCCCTTTCAGCTCCCCGCGCGTATTAAAAAGAGGAACAGCGATACTGCTCACTCCTATATCAATTTCTTCCATTTCCGTGGCGTACTCCTGAAAATATATTTGCTACATTCAAGAAAGCCTTATCTTTCGTTTTTCTATTTGCATTTCCTTCAGACTCACTGAGATAAATATTCTTCCCATCTTTTGTTATGCGGATGATCCCGGTGTGCGTGTGTTCAATTTCCACTTCTGCGCTGTGTTCTCCAAAAAAACCTTCGCTAAGAGATATAGGTTGGCAACACCCTCCACAAGGATACTCTCGCAATATCCGCTTCCCATCAAAGCTTTTGTTTCCGAGATCACAGCTTCTTTCATGCCTTCAAGGACTTCCAGGTTTTTTGATGCATTTCCGCCCAGCGCTCAAGAATGGCCGCAGCTTCTATTCCTTTCAATCCTCCGGAGTTTGGAACAGTTACTCCCTGAACATTTTTCACGATGTTCCCACTGCAGTGCAGCTCAATCCGTTCAGGCCGGCATCCTAAAATTGAAACAGCTTTTGCTGCTGCATATGCAACAGCAATTGGCTCCGTACAGCCGAGAGCTGGTACTAATTCACTGCGCAGAAGATTTACATAATTATCATAAATAATTTTATCCATCTTGCTTAACCTCTTTCAATTTAATTCTATTCGTCCTGCTTCTTCATGCGAAAACAGAAATGGCATACGCCGTTTTCATATATGCGTTTGTCATGGACGCACTCTAAATTTTCACTGTATCCTTTCGCAATCGCAGGGTCAATGACCTCACAATACAGCTTTCCGTATGTCTCCATTCCGTCTTCAATCCACTGGTCCGCAAAGCCGCATTATGTAAACAGCTGCTCCACCTGATCGTCGCTATATACATTCTGCGCGGTAAAGTTATCGCTTCTTCCCATATCATAATTAGACAAATAGCATTGCTGTCGGCCAACGAGAGGCAAATACCATTGCGTCATGACCTGCTCCGCTGTTTATATTTCTGTATGAATATCCCAGGCTATCACAGCTTTCCTTCAGTATTTGGCGTAATCGCTCCTCCATCCTGACCGGGGCTTTACGTGAGTCTATGTCCACACTTATTTTAAGATTGTATTTGCCGGCTGCTTCTTCGGCCTTCTTTTTGATATACTCAGTCAATTCGTCAATATAATCCATTTCGCCAGAGCGCAAGTCTACTGTAAAGGTACATTTTGATGGAATGCAGTTTGAAGAGCCTGGCAATAATTCCAATTTTCCGATAGTGGCAGTTACATCATACGGATACTGTTTCATTGTAGAATTCACAATATGCTGAATCAGTATGCTCGCTCCCGTCATAGCATCCTGCCTTAAGGGCATGGGTACAGCCCCCGCATGACCGGCAAATCCCTCAAAGGCCAGGATTTCGTCTTTTCCTCTGTATGCAGGGCAGGCGCCTTCAGCCAAATATTCCTGCAGTGCGTTTCTCAACGTAACGCCTTTTGGATCGCGAATTATGTCCAGCTCCTTTTCTCCAAAAGCTCCCGTAATATATTGGCTTCCAACTTTACTTTAGATTATCCGTTTCAACTCGCTTTTGTCAGCTTCTTTCCCCGCTTCTTTGTTAGCCTTCTGCTCCATTAATAAATAATATTTTTTCTTCGTTATAGGGAAAAGCATGCAGCATGCTGCCGCAATCGCAAAGCAGACTGCCATAGCTATGCGTTGATCGGTGTATTGCGTAAATTTAGATTATGATCGCCGTCATTACTATGCTGATAAATATATTGAGCAGCATCGCTGTAGACATTGCGCCTTCACTCAGTCCCGCACAGTACAGAACGTAATATGCAAGACCTGACTCATAAACGGTATATCCAATAAAAAACATTATTGTAAGCCCGAGAAGCCAAAGCATTGGTTTCAGTCTGAAAATGCGCAGATATGATCTTACCGGATTTCTGTCGCCATCTTCTTTAAAGACTTTTTCAGCGGGAAGTTCAGCTCCTCTGGTTACTCTTCACGTTATCAGCACGCTTATCAAGGATATCGCTACTAATCCCATCGTAAAATACCTCCATTTTCCCCAAAATCAACTACAGTAAACAGGAGCATTGCTGATATAGACATGATAATCGCTCTGAATTTTTATATCACGGTATGCATGGCCTTTCTGACCCGCATGACGATACTCCCTCAGAAGAAAATATTTTGGCATAAAATATGCGTATAATATAATTAAGTCAGGTAAGTCATGTACGAAGAAAAACACCGGATTGGAGGGTGAATCATATGCAGAAAAAAATGGAATTGGATTGGAGCGGCTGTAAGGAGCTTTATGAAAAGCTATTGGCTAAAGTTGCAGACTATCGAAATGCGATCCGAAATATCGGGTTTGCCGAAATAGAATCTCAAGCATTAGAAAATCTCCCGCAGACACCTGAAACGCTCTTTGATGTCATCTGCCAGATTATTGATACCAGCTGGGAACTGAACCTGATTATCGACCAGAGTCCCTCCAGTATCTACGTAGCGGATGTTAATGGAAAGACACTGCGCATTAACCGAAGTTTTGAAGAGCTTACGGGTCTGGAACGAAAGACTCTGCTTAACCGAGCTACACAATCCATTGAGGAGGACAATATCTTTATGCCCTCTGTCTGTTCTCTGGCTCTGAGTGAAGGCCGACGCATTGTAGTACAGCAGACGGTAAACACGAAGGAGTTCATTACAGCAGGCGTTCCAATTCTGGACGAAAGTGGGAATATGGTCCGAGTTATAACCAATGCACTCCTCAGCGAAGAGTCCACCAATATCAGCGCCTATTGGCGTCAGTCCAAAGAACAGAAAAAGACTGGCAATACACCGGTGAAGCTCATCGCTTCCAGCAGACAGATGCAGGAAATTCTGCAGTTAGTCGATCTTGTAAAAAATACAGAATCCACCATTATCATTGAAGGAGAAACTGGGGTAGGCAAAAGTATGCTAGCGCGTTATATTCATGAAAGCAGCAATCGGCGCCAACGGAAAATGACCGAAATCAACTGCGGCGCAATTCCTCCCCAGCTTCTTGAATCCGAGCTTTTTGGCTATGTGAGCGGCGCTTTTACTGGCGCTAGTAAAAAAGGGAAAGAAGGACTCATCGAGGCCAGTGAAGGCGGAACTATTTTACTGGACGAAATCAGTGAACTGCCATTATTGTTGCAGGTAAAATTGCTGCACTTCCTCCAGAACCGCCGGATCACCAGAATTGGCGACACAAAGGAAATTCCCGTCGATGTCCGAGTCATTGCCGCCACCAACAAGAGCCTTGAGCTTCTGGTGGAAAAGGGGGAATTTCGCTCCGATCTATACTACCGCCTTAATGTAGTGCCTATTATTATCCCTCCCCTACGGGAACGAAAGGATGATATCATGCCAGCGGTCAATCATTTTGCAGAGAAATATGCAAAACTTTACAACAAGCACTTGGATATCCATCAAAGCTGCATTGATTACTTTCTGTCCAACCCTTGGAAGGGAAATCTGCGGGAACTGGAAAACTTTGTCGAACGTCTGGTTATTGTAGAAGGAAATCTGGAGATAGGCAATGATATGAATCTCATCAAAGATCCTCATCTCCATCCCGATCAGCATCCGGAAGGAGGGAACGAAATCCAGGAATCCGCCGGAAAAACCATTCATGACGTTGAGCGTGATATGATCCTGCAAGCCTATGAAACATATGGCAGCAGTTACAAAGTTGCGAAGGCTCTAGGCATCAGTCAAAGTACCGCCTATCGAAAAATCCGCAAATATATAGATCCCAATTCAAAATAACAAAGTCGGCTTCGCCGATTCTCTTTCAAGAGGTAGACTTTATTGATATTCCGTCAATATCGTAAACGATATTTCCTACATAATAAAGAAACAGGGCCAAAATCCCTGGCTAAAAGCGTGGGCAGCCTGTACAAGACTTATTATAAGTTATAATGACTTGTAATAAGTCTCTTCTTTTTCGCCCAAGTCATTATGAATCGATCAGACAAAGGGTTTTGGCAACCGAAGGGCATCTGAAAATGGAATTATGCAGCCCTACAAAAAATAATTTTCTTTAATTCTTAAAGTGCCTGTGCCGTTTGTCAGCTGCTGTGCACTCCTCGATAAAATTTTTGGCACATATATTGCGTTTTTTATTGCCAAAGGTATTTTTCTATTTTATTTACAAGAGGAAGGAGCAAATTTATGTCTGATTTATTGAGACAAGTCAAAGACTTTATAATCAGCTGGAATGAAGAACATACCGACGCTTTTTATGAAGCAGCACAAAAAATTTGGGAATACCCTGAGCTTTCTATGCAGGAGCATAAATCATCTGCTGTTCTGCAGGATCTGCTGAAAAAAAATGGATTTACGGTGGAGTCCGGCGCAGCGGGAATGCCTACGGCCTTTATCGCCAGTTATGGTCAGGGCAGGCCCGTTATTGGAATCAATGCCGAATTCGATGCTCTTCCAGGGCTGTCTCAGGATAGCAACAAACTGGAAAAAAATCCTGTAATACCAGGTGCACCGGGACACGGCTGCGGTCATAATCTGTTGGGGGCCGGCGGTGTAAAGGCCGCAATCGCAATAAAAAATGCGTTGGAAAAATTCCAGTTATCCGGAACCGTCCGCGTATTGGGAACCCCTGCCGAGGAACTTTGCCTTGGAAAACCATTTATGGGAAAAGCCGGTTGCTTTGAAGGCTATGACGCATTTCTCGACTGGCATCCATGGAGTTATACAAAAACCAATTACGATAGCTGCCAGGCATATTTCAGTGTGAAGTACCATTTTAAAGGCAGCACTTCGCATGGAAATTCTCCTTGGCATGGACGGAGTGCTCTGGACGCTGCCATGCTCCAAGGACATGCTGTAGAAATGATGCGTGAACATATGTATCCCGGATGCCCTCCCGATGCTGCCAATACCATTAATTATACGTTTACAACAACGGGACCGGAATTCCCCAGCGTTGTTCCGGACTATACAACTGCATGGTATATTGGCCGTTTTATTACGACAGAGGATATGCAGCAGGCTCTGGAACGGGTAACAAAATGCGCGCAAGCCGCCGCTCTGGCAACGGAAACTGAAGTAGAGCGAGAAATTGTTACAGTAACCCATCACAAAATCCCCAACAAAACGCTGGCCACCTGCTTCCATGACAATATGCTGCAAGTCGGCGTACCTCAGTTTACAGAAGAAGAGCAAAACAAAGCAAAGGCTATACAGCGGGAGCTGGGCAAGCCGGAAACGGGTCTTCCTACAGAGCTAATGCCTTTTGAAGGCGGCTATACTGTCTTGTGTGACACTTCTGAGTTTAGCTGGAACGCACCGTATGCCTCTCCTTGGATTGCAATGGGGATGCAGGACTGCGGATGGCATCATTGGGGTGTTGCCAGGTGCGCTGCTGATACTATGGGGCAAAAGAGCTTGGACTGCGCGGCCAAAGTAATTTCCATGACAGCTGCTGATCTAATCTGCCAACCCGCCGTACTGGAAAAGGCCCAGAATGAATGGAAGGAAAGGATGGCAGGACGTGTATATGAATGTCTGCTTCCAAAGGACATGGAGCCGCCTGTTCATCTCAATGCAGATGTTATGGAAAAATACAAATAAAATACTGCATGAACAAACTATAGATGGATAACATCTTAAGCGGAAGAAAAGAGGAATTTATGAATACAACAGTAATAATTGCGCTTGTGGTTCTGGTGATTCTAGTAATCGCCTTTATCGGCGCGGGGATGTGGTTCAAACGAATGGCCACCACGGCTGACGATTTTCTGCTGGCCGGACGAAAGGCTCCCTTCTGGCTGCTGGCTACTGCTTATTTAGGCGGATATGTAGGCGGAGCCAGTGTATCAGGATATGTCGGAAACGGATATGCTTCTGGAATTTCCCAAATGTGGGCATCTCTGTTCGTTGTAACAGGATGTGTTATTTTTACACTTTTATTTTCAAGAAGACTCAATTACTTTGGTCGGAAAACAGATGCTGTTACGATTTCAGACTTTATTTGTGCAAGATATGGCGAAGTGATGCGGCTTCCAGCAAGCATTATTGCCCTAGCAAGACCTGCTATTCTGACTGGTATGCAATTTTTGGCTATTGCCACTTCTATGACCGTAGTCTTTGGCACCAGCACAGAATTCGGCGTTCTCGTATCTTCGGTTATTATTCTTATTTATCTGATTACTGCGGGGCAATATTCTGCCCTAATTACACAATGGTTCCAGTCTATCCTTCAAGCTGTAGGCATTATTCTGTTTGCCCTGGTAGCATTTAAGCTGGTAGGCGATCCAACTGAAGTAACCAAAGCGTTTTATACCCTGCTCCCAGAAAGTTTTACCAACTTTTTCGCTCTGGACAAATCGGTATTTACAACATACGCTCTGACTTTGGGACTCTTCTATCTGGCGGACCCTTGGATGTATATGTGGGCTTATGTAGCAGAATCTCCAAAAACCAGCTCTAATGGTATGCTGGCAGTTCTGGGCGGCTCTTACTATAATGTGCTTCCATTCCTTGCCGGCATGGTAATTCTGGTAGGCGCTGGTATGGGAATCTTTACCGTTCCGGAAGGTTTGTCCGGCGACAGCCTTTATGCGTGGTTTACCGTAGAATTTTCCAGCACAGCAATTGGAGCCATTATTCTGGTTGGTCTGCTGATGACCATCATTTCCTGTGGGTCTTCTTTTGCGATGAATGGCGTTACCATCATAACACGGGACATTTATCAAAGAGTTATTAATAAAAATGCCACAGACAAACAGTCTCTTTTGGCCAGCAGGATTTCCGTCATTGTAGTCGTTGGTATCGGTATTGTAGCTGCCCTGTGGCTTCCGATTCTGGTACCCTTGTGGGTGCTGGCACAAGCGATTGTATTGTCCGGTCTCTTTGCCACAACCATGAGCGCATGGTTCTGGAAGCGCTCCACAACAGCCGGAGCTATGGCTTCAACTATTGGCGGCGGAGTTGCTGCACTGGCTTGGGCCATGTATGCTTGGGTAACTACTGGAAGCCCTGGAACCTTAATCTTCGGTCTGCATGCGGTTCACGTAGGCGTTATCGTTTCCATTCCGCTGATGATCATCGTCAGCTTGTGCACGAAACCTGATTACGAAAAAGCCAAACTTACCAGCTGGACAGAAATGGGCCGCGAGATGAAGGCTTCTTCCCTGATTCCGGAATCGGAGAAATGCAACGGGAAAGGATTCTTTGGATGGCTGGGCGCTGACTCCGCCGGATGGAAGTTCTTCTGGATATGCGTATTAATCGTATTTGCTGCTCACTATATCCTGTCTCTGGGATTCAGCAGTATGGGTCTGGGCATCGCAATGACCTGGGCTTCCTTTGGCGTAGGCGCTATCATGATCTTTATCATGGCCTTCCTTGGAGGAAAAGATATTGTCGGTATGGTAAAAGACAGTAAGGCTGCCGAAGCAAGACTGAAAGCAGAACAGGGACAATAACAACAGCTCATCAAAAAGAGTTCATACTTACCATAAAATTACAAAACCACTCTTAACCTGCGGGCCAGAGTGGTTTTTATTTATTCATATTTTTATCTTTCAGGCAAATCCTGCAGATCTTCGGTCAAGCCGCTACAGTAAAACTTTTCATTTTCCCCAATAGTTGCCTTGACAACTATTTTTTTCTGTAGTAAGATAGTTGCCAGTTCAACTATCTCTGTGCAGGGAGGAGCTTCACATGGGCGCTCACAGTTATCTGAAGAGTTTTTCGATTATTCACCGTTTTAGTGTCATGTACCACATCAAGGCGCTGAAAAAGTACAATATTCACGGACATCAGATGGGGTATATTTACCATATCTGCCAGTCTCCCGGTCTTTCCCAGGAGGCTCTGGCCTCCAGTCTTGGTCTCAACAAGGCCTCTGTCGCAAAGGGGCTGCGGTATCTGATTTCCGAGGGCTACGTCCGACGCGTGCAAAACCAGCGGGACAAGCGAGCTTACCAGCTGTTTCCTACGGAAAAGGCAAAAGCTCTGTCCCTGGAATGCATTCAGACCATTGACGGTTTTGATGAAGTACTGACAAGGGGCATGACGGAGGAAGAAAAGGAAATGTTTCAAAAGCTCATTGTGAAAGCCTGCCAAAATGTAATGGAAGCTGCCGGAGCGGATCGGGGCGAGCTGGAAAAACCCGGGCCTCCGCCCCCGGAAATAGCTTCCCGCAGGCGCTGCTACAAACGCGGCCCGTCTTTTCAAAGTCTGATACTGCGTACCTTCCGCAAAAAGCACTGACATTGATAAAGTTGAAAGAAAGGGGATTTGATACATGAAAGAAATGCTGAAATACTACAAGCCATATGTCCCGGTCATCATCCTGATCGTGGCCGCCCTCTTCGGGCAGGCCCTCTGTGAGCTGGCCTTGCCCGGGTATATGGCGGATATCATCAACTTCGGAATCATCAAAGGGGACATGTCCTATATTTACAAGATAGGCGCTGTGATGATTCTCGTTTCCCTGGCCACTGTTTTGTGTTCCGGCCTTGCGGGGCTGTTTTCCGCCCGGGTGGCGGCAAAGTCCTCTCGGGACATTCGGGGCGCCTTGTTCAAACGGGTCACCGCTTTTTCCGCTGCTGAGCTGGAGGAGTTTTCCACCGCTTCTCTCATCACCCGGTCTACCAACGACGTTCAGACCGTGCAGCAGTCTACGGTTATGATCCTGCGTATGGCCTGCTTCGCACCAATTATGGGGGTTGGCGCTGTTATCAAGGCTCTGCGCACCAGTGTGCCGCTTTCCTGGACTGTGGCTCTTGCCGTTCTCGTGATTCTGCTGATTATGGCGGCTGCTTTTTTTCTCGTAATGCCAAAGTTCAAGGTCATGCAGACAAAGCTGGACCGCATCAATCTGATTATGAGCGAGCGTCTTTCCGGGCTCCTTGCTATCCGGGCCTTTACCACGGAGCATTATGAGGAAGAACGGTTTGACGGCGCTAATATGGAGCTGAAGAAGATCAATATCTTTGTAAACCGGGCCATGTCCTTTCTGATGCCTGCTCTGATGCTGGTTATGAGCCTTGCCAATATCCTCATCGTATGGGTGGGGGCAAAGCTTATTGACGCGCAGAATCTGATGATCGGAGACATGCTGGCCTTCATGCAGTATGCCATGCACGTCATCATGTCCTTTCTCTTTATCACCATGATGTTCATCATGATTCCCCGGGCAGCAGTTTCCGGACAGAGAATCGGCGCTGTGCTCAAAGTAAAACCGGGGATCACCGACGCTGCGGACTGCGTGGATATCCAGGAGCCAACCGGACGCATCGAATTTCGGGGTGTGTCCTTTGCTTATCCGGATGCGGAGGAAAAGAGCCTGTCGAACATTTCCTTTACGGCAGAGCCCGGCCAGACCACTGCCATCATCGGGGGAACCGGCAGTGGAAAATCCAGCCTCATCAGCCTCATTCCGCGTTTTTACGACGTTACAGAGGGACAGATCCTGATGGACGGGAGGGATATACGAACGCTTTCCCAAAAGAGCCTGCGAGCCTGTATCGGCTACGTACCGCAAAAGGGCGTCCTCTTTTCGGGCACCATCGCATCGAACCTTCGATATGGCAAGGAAGACGCTTCCCTGGAAGAGCTGCAACTTGCGGCGGAAACAGCCCAGTCCATGGACTTTATCCAGGAAAAGCCGGAGGGCTTTGAGGAACCTGTGGCTCAGGGGGGAACCACGGTTTCCGGCGGACAGAAGCAACGACTTTCCATTGCCAGAGCTCTGGTAAAAAAGCCGCAGATCTATATCTTTGACGACAGCTTTTCCGCCCTGGACTTTAAGACAGATGCGGCCCTGCGAAGCGCCTTAAAGGAGCGAACCGGGGAAAGCACCCTCATCATCGTCGCTCAGCGCATCAATACTATTATGGACGCGGAAAAGATCATCGTTTTAGATGATGGAGAAATTGCCGGAATCGGTACGCATCAGCAGCTTTTGAAGACCTGCGAGGTTTACCGGGAAATCGCTTCCTCCCAGCTCAGCGAGGAAGAACTCAGAAAGGGGGATGAGATAAATGGCTAACACACACGCAAAAAAACGAAAAGGACCTGGCGGCGGCCCTCATGGAGGGATGATGCCAGGAGAAAAGGCAAAGGATTTTGGCGGCACCATGAAAACCCTCCTTTCCTACTTAAGGCCCCACAGCATCGGTGTGACCATCGTCTTTATCTTTGCCATCGCCAGCACCATTTTTTCCATCGTTTCACCTACCATTTTGGGAGACGCTACGGATGAAGTGGTCAAGGGGCTCATGTCCCCGGCGGGCATTGATTTTAACGCGCTTTTGAAGATCGTCATCCTGCTGATCGCCCTCTACGTTCTGAGCTTTCTCTTTTCCGCCATCCAGGGGTATGTGATGGCCGGAGTTTCTCAGAAAGTCACCTATGAACTGCGAAAGGAAATGTCGGAAAAAATGGACCGGCTGCCCCTCAAATATTTTGACACCAAAACCCACGGGGAAATTCAGAGCCGCGTTGTAAATGATATTGAAACCGTCAACCAGACCCTTTCTCAGAGTCTGACCCAGATGATCACCAGTATCACCACCATTGTCGGCATCCTGATTATGATGATCCGCATCAACCTGCTGATGACCGTTACCGCCCTCATCGTGCTGCCCCTTTCCATGCTGATTATTCGCCTGATCGTGGGAAAAACCCAGGTGCAGTTTAAAAATCAGCAGAAATATTTGGGAAAGGTCAACAGCCATGTGGAAGAAATGTACACGGGCCACACCATTGTAAAGGCCTTTAACCGGGAAGCCCAGTCTGAGGAAGTCTTTGACGCCTATAACGAGAAGCTGTGCGAATCCGCCTGGAAATCCCAGTTTTTCTCCGGCCTCATGATGCCGCTGACAAATTTTGTGGGGAACCTGGCCTATGTGGCAGTCTGCATTTTAGGCGGCCATCTGGCTCTCAAGGGAACCGTAACCATCGGAAATATCCAGGCCTTCATCCAGTATGTCCGCTCCTTCAACCAACCGGTAGCTCAGGTGGCAAATGTGGCAAACCTGCTCCAGTCCACAGCAGCGGCAGCAGAGCGGGTCTTCGAATTCATCGAGGAAGAGGAAGAAGAAAACCCCGCCACCCTGCCTGCGCCTGAAAACAGCCTTTCCCTTGAGCGGGAAACCCTCCGGGGTCAGGTAGGCTTCGAACACGTGGGTTTTGGCTATGAGGATGAACTGATCATCAAGGACTTTAACTTCCAGGCAGAGCCGGGGCAGAGAATCGCCATCGTCGGCCCTACGGGAGCCGGAAAAACCACCATCGTCAAGCTGCTGCTCCGCTTTTACGAGCTGAACCAGGGGCGCATTACCGTGGACGGAACGGATATCCGGGACTATTCGAGAAGCGATCTGCGCAGCCTCTTTGGCATGGTGCTGCAGGACACCTGGCTCTTTAACGGAAGCCTGCGTGACAATATCCGCTACGGAAACATGAACGCCACGGACGAAGAGGTGATAAACGCCGCCAAAGCCGCCCACATTCACCACTTCATCATGACCCAGCCAAAGGGCTATGATATGGAAATCAACGAAGAAGCCAGCAATATCTCCCAGGGCCAAAAGCAGCTTCTAACCATTGCCCGGGCAATCCTGGCCGACACGCCGATTTTGATTTTGGATGAAGCCACCAGCTCCGTAGATACGCGGACGGAATTCCAGATCCAGCAGGCCATGGCCAACCTGATGAAGGATCGAACCAGCTTCATCATCGCCCATCGTTTATCTACAATCCGCGACGCGGATCAGATTCTGGTCATGAATCACGGCGATATCATCGAACAGGGCACCCACGAAACCCTGCTGGCCAAAAACGGCTTTTACGCCAACCTGTACAACAGCCAGTTCGCGGAGGAGGAATAGGAATAACGCCTTTCCCGCAAGTGCGCTGCCCGCTTGAAAATGAACGAAAGGAAGCCCCCAGCTGTACGAAATCTGCAGCTGAGGGCTCCTTCTTTTCTTGCGCCTATGCGGGCTGGATGATTTCGGCTTCCAGCTCCTTTAATTCCTCAAGGGATAAGGACGGGATACAATCTACAATTTCCTCAAGTGTCATCTTCCCCTTTTTTATCATCCCTTCCGCCGTCTCTCTAGCCGTCTTTTTCTCTGTCTCCCTTGCTGTATTATCTGCGATTTCCTTCGCATAAGCCTTCAAAATCTGCTCATCATCGAATAATGTCATCATGATACCTACAACCTCCTGTTCCCTGCTTTCAAGATACTCCTTCAGCACATTTCTGTCCTTACAAATTCGTATCGTTTCCGTTACCGCCTGCTTTGTATTTCCGTACCGCCTTCTCTGTTCGTTGTATATGCGGCAAAATAGGATATACTGCCCGATAATATCGTTTTCGCTCCAGGTTGCCTGGCTTTCCACCAACACCATTAACCGGTTGCCGACAGAAAAGCCCAAGTCGTTATAATCCGCGTCAATCAATACATGCTTGAGCGTGACATCCGCAATTTCATCTTCCGTCGCATCGCAATCCTCCGGATGAAGGGTTTATATAATTGCAACAGATATTTCCTATCTTGGAATAAATTCGTGAATACGCTGTCTTTTATCTTATATTTTGGCCTTCCTGTCGTCATTTCACCACCCCGCTTATGAAATATTCCGCGAAAGAATAAAGATGTACTCCTTCTACATCTTTTATTATACAAAAAAATGTCCCCATTCACAATCCAATTCACAGCTTCAAAAAATATATAGCTGAAAATGCTGCAGCTTTCCGCTGTGCCGCAACAGACCCTTTTCCTGCTGCGGTTCTTTTTCGTCCATTCTCTCCTGCCCGTTTTCCGGCTGCAAGACCCGGTAGGGAATTCCCCTCTCATCCAGTTTATATGTATACATCATCTTTCGCACCCCTTTCTCATGTGTACTATGAGTATGGACCGCGCGGGTATTTTTTAATCCCATGGCGCGGATTTTCCAGGAACCACAGAGAAACATTTATATTTTTTTATAGTTAAAAGCATAATAAAAGCAGAGCGCCGGGCAAAAGTTTTGAAGAAACGGCATATTTGAGCAAAATAAATGTTGAAGAAATGCGCATTTTTGGCAAAAATTAGATTGAAGAAATGCAAAAGCAATGGTATTGTATAATCAAACGGAGGATTTTAAGAAAATCGACCCTTCAGGAAGACTCTCCGCCCTGTACCATTCCATACCGGCACAGTTGTCCAAAGATACAAATTCAAGGCTTAAAAAGTCTTTGTCGCCGGTAAGTATAATATCCATTTTACCGTCCCTTTCCGTAGCGCACTTTATCTACAAGTGCCTGCACATCATCCTCACTGGAAACCCCCATGGCTTCGGCAGCACCCGAAAAAGCAGACTGTGCTTTGCGTATCGCCTGGGCAGAGGCATTGCTCAAGACAACTTCTCCATCCTGCTTTTGGTAAAATAGAATCTTATCGCCGGATTTCAGACCGAGCAGACGGCGGATTTCTATCGGCACAGTAATCTGTCCATTGGCAGAAATTTTCGCTAAATTCATAAAGGCCATCCTTTCTATTCTTGAAATCTAAAGAAAAGTTGAGATTTACTTTTATTATACCTCTTCAAAGCAAAAAGTAAAGCTTCCGTCTCCCTAAAAAACATAAGTAGATTTGAAAACTGCAGAAAAACCTGCTAACAAAAGTCAAGACTTTTTAGCAGGTTTTTAAATAAATATTGGGTATGAATTTTTCCCACGACAATTAGACCGGTGGAAAATCCGGTCTGCCATATCCTCTGTTTTAGTTCTTTTTACTTCTGGTATACTTCCATCACACGTGCATAATAAATCCTGAGAAATTTATTTAATCCCGCTATTTTTGCTGCACGTTTTGACTTTCCTTCTTTTTCTTTCTTCAAAATAAATCTATATACTGCTGCGTCTTCTGGTTCTTTATGTGTTTTCAGGCATCTCATCACTTCATATCCAATCTTACGCAGACTGGAAGATCCTCTCTTGGATATTTTTCTCTCTGTTC
>CAJTER010000002.1 GCA_910575405.1 Clostridia bacterium
GGTTATAGAATTAACCGTGCAGGCGATGATGCAGCAGGTCTGGCGATTTCCGAAAAAATGAGAGCACAGATCACAGGTCTGGAAACCGCACAGAAGAATGCCAACGACGGTATTTCCCTTGTACAGACAGCAGAAGGAGCGTTAACCGAAGTACACTCCATGCTGAACAGAATGGTAGAACTGGCTAATCAGTCTGCGAACGGAACCTATGACAACGACGTAGACCGTGCAAACCTGCAGAAGGAAGTAGACTCTCTGCTGGATGAAATCAACCGTATTTCCGAAGGAACCAACTTCAATGGAATCAACCTGTTAGATGGTACTTATGGCTCTGCAGGTTCTAAGGTAGAAAGAAGCGATGCAATTGGTATTGATTTATCCAGTTCGCTTCAGACAGGTGGAAATGCTATAACAGGAGCTAACGTTAATCAGACCGTTCTGCATGAAGCTGGAAAGGCAGAGCAGAAGGCACAGTTTACAATGGATCTGGAAAGTTTGTCTGCTAAAAGCGGAGGAAATGCCGGTACTGTGGACTTTGCATTTGGAACGGATGCCACAGCTGTTACTGTAGCAGTAGATGTTGCTGCAGGCGCAACCATGACTGCAAAAGACTTAGCAACTGCTTTAGAAGCTGCAGTAAATCAGAACGCTTCAGGTGTAACTGGAACGGATGGTAACGCGATTCAGGGTATAAAGATTGGTGACGTTGTATACACTGCAAAGGCAGAAGGAACGAAGGTTATCTTTACTCAGGCAGATAAGCAGGATTTGGATAATGACGATGATCTGATTCCAGATGGACACATGAAATTTGATGTAACGACAGCTTCTAAAGCTGATGTATCAATCGATGGACATATCAACTCCGGTGCTTTGAATATTGTACCAGGTGTTGCACAGAGTTCCATCAAATATGCACATGCAGAGTTTACGCTGGAGAAAGATATGCTGAAAGATGGCAGTCAGCTAACCATTGGAGATGAAACCTATACGTTCAGAGTTGGAAAAGATAGCTTCGTAGACAAAGGCGGAAAAAATGTGATTGATCTGTCGGATCTTGAGTTCGACGATGAAGATTTCATGAAAGAAGCGACAGCAAGACTGAGCCAGGCAGCAAATAATAATGGTATGTTTACAGTCGGTGTTGCAAACAATGTCGCAAATGGTGATGAATCAGCTACAATCAGTATTGATGAAAAACCAAGCTATACAGGTAAGGCAGATCTGACTACAGAGGATGGAATTAAAGCTCAGTTGTCCTACAAGACTGTTGTTAATGCGCCGAGAGGTGAAACTCAGAGCCTGACTCTGCAGATCGGTGATACATCCGATGACTTCAATAAGCTGAAGCTGAATATTGATGCTACTGATGCTAAAACTCTGGGCATTGCCGATATCAACATCGGTACACAGGAAGGCGCAGCAGCTGCTGTGGATAAGATTAAGGCAGCGATCAACCAGGTATCTTCTGTAAGAGGTGACCTGGGTGCCATCCAGAATCGTCTGGAGCATACCATCAACAACCTGAGCGTAACAGCTGAAAACATGACCGCAGCAGAAAGCCGTATCCGTGACGTTGACATGGCTAAGGAAATGATGGCTTACACTAAGAATAACATTCTGGTTCAGGCTTCTCAGGCTATGCTGGCTCAGGCAAATCAGGTTCCGCAGGGCGTACTGCAGTTATTACAGTAACCCATTAACCTGTAATTGCATTCTGCAATTGAGCAGAAATCATTGTAAGGAACCAAAAAGGTCGGGCAGGTTCTGTCCGGCCTTTTTTCTATAACAGTTCAGCAATAGGAGGAGTGCATGAAAAAGGACAAGATCAGGCTCTCTCAGTGTATGATTGTAAAAAACGAAGAAAAGAACATTAAAAAAGCTCTTTCCTGGGGAAAAGGCATTGTTTATGAACAGATTGTAGTAGATACCGGATCCGCAGATCGAACTGCAGAGGTAGCAAAGGAGATGGGGGCAAAGGTCTTTCACTTTACCTGGAACGATGATTTTTCCGCAGCAAAGAACTATGCCATCAGCAAGGCAAAGGGAAACTGGATCGCTTTTTTAGATGCAGATGAATGGCTTCAGGAGGAGGAAGCTAAAAAGCTGATTCCAATTCTAGAGCAGATACAGCCGTTAAAAAAAATTGACTTTGTGCGTATGAAGCTAGTAAATGTAACAGAGAAAGGAACTATCATCGGTTCAGCTTGTCAGGACCGGATCTTTCGAAAGGATCCAAAGCTGCGGTATCATTACCGGATTCACGAAGAGTTGCATCACAAAGAAAAAGCATCTATGGGCTGTTACGATCTTCAGGACAGCATGGTGATCCTTCATAGCGGATACGGGGGAGAGGACACGGATCCACAAAAGGGGGAACGCAATGCCAGGCTCCTGAAACAGGACTTAGAGGAAGAGCCAAAGGATGGCATGCGCTGGAACTACCTGGGGGACGCTTATGAAATCGCAGGAAAACAGCAGGAAGCGCTGGAGTGTTACCGGAAGGTGCTGCGGGAGCCGGATATGAAAATTACCCATAGAGTGACACAGATTCACGCAGGGCTTCAAATTCTAAAATTGAGAATCAATGAGCCAATACTGCAGACTAGGGAGGAGTTCCAATTTATCAAAGATACCTTGAAAGAATTAGGATTGGACGGGCACCCAGATTTGGACTTTTATATGGGCTGTTGGAATTTGAAAGCAGGAAAGGTTCCGGAATCTGCGGTTCTCTTTGAACGGGCACTACAAAAACTGTCTACCTATCATGGGGAAAGTCTCGTCCGCTTATCTGCAAATTTGGAATTTCCAAACCGGGTTATTGCGACTGCTGCTCTGCTGGAAGGGGAACCTGAAAAAGCAGTTCAATTTGCAGTCTCTGCCTTGAAGCTGAACAAATATGGTGCAGACAGCATTCAAATTTTGCTCAGAGCCTTTCTGACCGAATACAAAGAAGGAGCGTCAGCCGAACCATACTGGAAGTTTCTATGCAAACTGTATGACCCGCAGAGTCTGAAGGATTTGCTCTTTCTTCATAAATTTTCTGGAAAATCCGGATTTGAAGCACTAAAAAATTGCATTTGGGAACAACTGCCGCAGTCGGTACAGCAACAAATCGAGCAGCAGGGATAGCACGAGAGATGCTGCAACCTATGCGTAAAGAATGGGTGGAACATATAGGACTAGAGACTGGAATGGCCAGATAGAAAATGAGTGAAGAAAGAGACGAACGAGAAAACATCAGAAACAAGCAATGGAAAACTTCATAGAACTGCTTCTGGAAGCCAACGACGAAATCCAAAAAACGCTGAAGGCTGGCAATACGGCCCAGGCGATGGAGTTGTTGGCGCAATGTCAGGAAGGCGCAGTGAAAGCCGGGAAGAATCGGAGAGAGAAGACTTCGAAGCTATTCGCCTGGATGTGCGGGTACGAAAAAGGGCTGGTTATGCCAATGTTATCGGTATTGCGATGGGGATAAACACGATGCTGACCACTGATAGGGGGCATTGCTTTGGCAGAGATTTTGGGAAGCTGCATGATGAATATGCAGCGTGGGTTCGTATACAGGCCAGTCGTTATCACAAGAATAAAACGGCAAATCCCGGACGAAAGAAATATCATGCTGTGCGGGGGCGTTATGAGGAATGTTTGCATAGCGATATTAATCAGGAGTTAAATCGATTTTTGCGGGAGGAAAGGCTGGAGATTATATATAGCGAAACATCCCGGTACGCAGGCACAGACAGGGAGCAAAAACAGAAATAAAAAAGCAAACCATTCTTTAACCATGTGGCAGAGAGGGGACATCCGCAAACGCATTATCCAGAAATACGCAGAAAATTCCGTGGCGCTTATTGAGGTTTTCGGAAAGGATGTCAGCAGGGAATGCAGCGTATGCGGATTTATCGGAGTCAAAGATCATGGTATTTATATTTGCTCGGTATGTGGGTACAGTGATGATGAGAAGGCAAATACTTCCCGTAATGCCAAAAAGCGTGGGGAAAGCGGCAAGGAACTTTCGGTGAAAACAGCCCGTGAAGGCAAATGAAATGGAGGCATACCAAGACCTTGCGAACATGGGTAGAAGTGGCAGAGAGCGAAGCGGGCGGCTTTAGCGCGAGAAATTCTGGCGCAAAGGCAAACACATCATCTAATGGCGGGAATGCTGGCTAGATGCCCAATATGCCTTATTTCATATAAAATCTAATAAAATCTAAAAATTCGCATGAAAAACAACAGGAGGCATCATGAAAGTAGTAATTTTGGCAGGAGGAATGGGAACCCGCATCAGTGAAGAAAGTCACTTGAAACCAAAACCGATGATTACAATCGGTGAACAGCCGATCTTATGGCATATTATGAAATATTATACTCATTTTGGATTTCATGATTTTATTATTTGTTGCGGGTATAAAGGGCATGCAATTAAAGAATATTTTGCGGACTACTATCTTCACCGCTCCGATGTGACTTTTGATTTTTCTGATCAGAATAGAATGGTGGTTCATGAAAATGTAGCAGAACCGTGGCGAGTGACATTGGTGGATACCGGGATTTATGCCCAGACCGGAGCCAGAATTAAACGGATTGAGAGATATATCGAAGGAGAAACTTTCATGATGACTTATGGTGACGGCGTTAGTAACGTGAATCTCAATGCGCTGTTAACAGCGCACCGTACAGCTAACGCTGTAGCCACATTGACAGCCATCCAGCCTGGTGGCAGGTTTGGCGTTCTGGATCTTGACGAGGCTGGGGAAAAAATCATCGGGTTTCGGGAAAAGGATAAGGAAGATGGCGGTTGGATTAACGGTGGATTCATGGTGATGGAGCCAGAGGTTTTCCAATATCTTAGTCCCGAAGATGGTTGCGTACTGGAACGTGTACCGTTGGAAACTTTGGCACAGGAACGGAAATTGGGAATTTACAAGCATCACGATTACTGGCAGTGTATGGATACCCAGCGGGACAGAAATTTTTTGGAATACCGCTGGAACAATGGTACAGCGCCATGGAAGGTTTGGTGAGTTGTGAGGAAAGTACATATTGCACAATTCAGGGAACTGATTAAGACACTGAATGATGCCTGTCAGGAACTACGAAAACTTAAAGATGACGATTTTTTGAACCTGTGTACAGAAATGCAGGACTTTGTTTCGGGTATATACGATTATATGAAAAGTACACTCAGTACCGGGGAAAGATTACTGCAGCTTGTGCAGGCTTTTTATGAGATGCTGTACCATGTTGCTTCAAAAAATGTTTCGGTGAAACGGCTTAGAAGGCTTGTATATGAAATAGAAACAGAAATGCTTAGTCTGTCTCCCGACAGAATTGAAATTGCTTTTTTTTGCTATAAAGCTAGTATGTCAGACTCACTGGAAAGCATTTATTTTGCTGCCAAGGAAGACCCGGCATGCGATGTGTATTTTATTCCCATTCCCTATTTTGACCGCAATCCTGACGGTAGTTTAGGTCAGATGCATTTGGAAGGAACGGGATATTATTCTAGCAGGTACGAGCTAACGGATTGGAAAAGCTATGACGTGGAATCCCGGCGTCCCGATGTGATTTTTATCATGAACCCCTATGACGGGCAGAATTATGTGACCTCTGTTCATCCGGATTTTTACAGTAGCAGGTTGAAGGACTGTACGGACATGCTGGTGTATATCGAGTACGGATTGCCATATTGGTTGTATAGGGACCCTCATGAACCAGAGTTGGAGGAGGAATTTAAGAACAAGGGAAACATACTGCCTGCCCATCTCCATGCACATTGTATTATTACATATTCAAAGGAACTTGCAGAGGCGTATCAACCTTTGTTTGCTGCACACTTGGAGATCATGCAGCATTATGGAGTGGCATTTCGCCGGGACGCAAAAAAAATCATTGCACTCGGCTCCCCTAAGTTTGACAAAGTGGTAAATGTGCGGAGAGAGGCTTACCGTTTGCCGGAAACATGGGCAGGGAAAATTGCAGGTAAAAAAGTTATTCTCTATAATACCAGCCTGTCAGAGCTTTTAAAGGCCGATTCCTATTTTGAGAAAATGCGTTCCATTATGGATGTATTCCGGGAGCGCAACGATGTGATTCTCTGGTGGCGTCCGCACCCATTATTCAGCTCGACACTCCATTCCATGCGTCCTGCAATGTTGCAGGAATATCGGGAAATTTTACAGGATTTCATGGCTTTTGAGAATGGAATTTTTGATGATACAGGGGAACTGCACCGGGCAATCGCCTACAGTGACGGAATGATTTCCGATGAAAGCTCCCTGCTGCTTCTTTATGCGGCAACGGGGAAGCCGTTTTACATTCCATCTATTTCCATGGCGTTGCCACAGCCAATACAGAATGATGATACAGATTTTCATATGCCCTTGGAAGGACGGCTTGCAAATATGCGCGCATCGAAGGGCGCTAATGTTGGAAACTGGAATCTTTGTATTTGGTGGCATAATTTTTTAGAAGAGGATATTATACGAAATATTCATTTTAAGGATTATCCAAACCGCTTCATTGACTTTATTCTGCATCGGGAGAAATATTCAGAGGCAGAGGAATATAAAGAATTGCAGCTCCAGATGATCCGAGATTTTGTAGTCAATGCGGATGGTACAGCTGGGCAAAAAATTTATGAATTTGTAAGAACCAAAGCGATGGAGGCGAAAAATGACAGTCGTTAAAGAACCAAAAATCAGCGTGATCATGTTGACATATAATCGGGAAAAGCTTGTTTCCAGAGCCATAGAAAGTATCCTGAGACAGAGCGAGCCGGATTTTGAGTTTATCATAGTGGACAATGGATCTAGTGACCGAAGTGGAGCAATTGCTGAAGAATATGCTGAAAAGGATGGGAGGATTTGCGTGATCCATCGGGAGCGTGGAAATATTGGCTCTGGTCGGAATACCGGACTTGACGCGGCTCGTGGAAAATATGTCGCGTTCATTGATGACGACGATTGGGCTGAAGCAGACTTTTTGGAGTTTTTATATGAATTGGCGATAGAAAATAATGCGGATGTTTCTATTTGCGGAGCGGCAGATAAGGTGTTTGACGAAAAAAAAGTCATGACTGCCGAAGAAGCTATTATTGAATTGATGTGGCGAAAGAAATACAACATGGCGTTTCCGACGAAGCTGTTTTCCAAAAGGCTTGCCGATATGCTGCGTTTTCCGCAGGAAGGAGTTTATGATGATATCGCTTTGATGTACCAACTGCTTGCAGAGGCAAACCGTGTGGCTTACTACGGGCTTCCCAAATACACATTTTACCGCCACGAAGGCAATAACTCCGCCTGGACCACAAACCACAGCCTTCTGACGGCTAGCACCCTGGACGAATACCTGCGCGTCTACCGTGCGAGGACGGAATGGCTGAGCCAAAAGTTTCCAGGCAGTGCGGCGGCATTCCGTTATTTTGAGTGGTCTTTTATGATCTCTATGGTGGAAAAAATTCATAGGCTGGAAATAGACGGCTGCAAAGTGCAGCTAGAAAAAATGACACAAGAACTTCGGGAGCATAGAGAAGAATTTTTAAATGCGCCTGAGATTATGGCATTTGAAAAAGAATGGATGAATGTCTTACTGGATTAAAAAGAATTTAAGCTATTTATTGAAGTATTGAATGTTTAAGGAGGTTGTGATTTGTGGCAGTTATTTAAATATACCAGTTTAATATTTATGGGAGGGAAAATGCATGATTAGAAGTTTTGATGAACTTTATTGTGAAATTGAAGAAAAAGCTTTATTATGTTCTGATGACATCTTTTTTGCTGCAAAAAGAGAACCTCAGAGACCTGTTGTGTTATATGGAGCGGGTGGAAATTGTGAATTAGGTATATATACGTGTGATAGTATGATGGTTCCGATAAGCTGTGTATGTGATAGTAATGCTAAAAAAGGGCAAATTTATAATTATAAAAATAGGAGTTTCTACGAAGTGATATCTGTAGAACGACTTTTTGAAAAATACAGTGATGCATTGATATTAATTACTACATGGCAATATGATCAGGAAATTAAAAGCTCTTTATGCAGATGTGGATTTCCTGAAAATAGAATTTTTTCTTTAACTTCTCCTTTTAGAATATCACCAGTAGAATTCAGGGAAAGATATCTCAATGGGTATCGGTGGGCATACAATATGTTTCAAGATGCACGCTCCAGAGAAAGAGTTATGGATATGATACGGAATCGGTTACTAGGATTTCCTTGTTATAGAGATGCTTTATATACAGATGGATACTTGTCCTTTCCATTTCCGGATGAGCAATTGAGAGATCATGAGATTTATATTGACGGCGGTACTTATATAGGTGATACAGCATTGGAGTTTATTCAAAAAATGCAAAATGCTAATAAGCAATATGGATATATATATTCTTTTGATCCTGAACCTCAAAATTGTAAAATTGCAAAACAGAATCTTGAACAGTACGAAAGGATTCAGATTGTTCCATGTGGTTTGTGGAATGACAAAACGACATTATATTTGAAATATAATCCTACGGACCCCGATTTGATAGTTAATTATTTGGTTCGAAGTCCCGATGAAGAAACATTTAATGTTCCTGTGACATCTTTAGATATTTTTTTTGCTGATAAAGAAGAAAGTGATTGGCCGACATTGATAAAAATGGATATAGAAGGATCAGAGAATGAAGCTTTAAAAGGATCAGAAAAGATAATTAAAAAGAAAAAGCCGCGATTGATGATATCTGCCTATCACAAACCGGAAGATATTTATGAACTGCCGCAAACGATTCTAATGATACGAGATGACTATCGATTTTCATTATGGAAATTGGGAGATGGTTTTCATGACATGGTATTGTATGCATTTTAGTAATATGTGAAAGGAGAATGCAGTATGAGATCTTTTTCAAATATATATTCAGAAATAACATCTAATTGGGTGACATCTGAACCAATCCAAAACTTGAAGAAAACAGTGGGTTGTTTATCAGGGCAACCGTTATTATTTTATGGAGCAGGGCGGCTGGCGGGTGTATATTTAGATGCCTGCAGGAAGCTCAACATTCAAGTTTCGGGAATATGTGATAAATACGCTAACGGTAATTTTCGTGGGTTTGAGATAATTTCCCCTACGGAACTGTCCAATGACTTTTCCAAGGCGGTTATTTTGGTTTGCTCCCATGTATTTAACGCTGAAATCAGTAATGATTTGAGGAGTCTGGGATTTTCGGAGCATCAAATCATACCTTGCCTCTCCAGATACCCATATTTCGAATCACCAGATAGCTTTCGCCATCACTTGGAAGGATATCAATGGGCATATGGCTTTTTTAAAGATAAATTATCAAAAAAGTTAATACTAGATAGAATTTCGCTTTGCTTACTGGACAAAGGGCTTGTTCCAAATACAAATTCAGAATGCTATTATGCGGATGAAATGGTTTTTGGGAAGCATGAAGTGTTTGTAGATGGGGGAGCTTTTGTAGGAGATAGTGCGGAGCGTTTTATTGAAAGGCAAGAAAGAGAATATGAATATGTATATTCATTTGAACCAGACAACAATAATTATCATATAACGGCAGAACGTTTAAAAGGATATCCGAATGTAGAGGTTGTAAAAAAAGGTTTGTGGAGTATGGAAAAAACACTCACTTTTTGCCATGACGAAGCCAATCCAGGAGGCTCAAGAATAGAGGTTTCCCATGATGAAAATGATTCCCATTCCATTGATGTAATATCTATTGATGAATTTTTTAGCCGTAGGAAAGGGGCCGCGTTGCCGACATTCATAAAGATGGATATTGAAGGTTCAGAAAAAGAAGCCTTGTTAGGAGCCGCTAAGACTATTCTTAAAAACAAACCTAAGCTCGCCATATGTGCATACCACAAGGCAGAAGATATTTATGAATTACCTATGACTATAATGGGAATACGTGACGACTATAATTTTGTTTTAAGACAGCATGAATACGGAGGGTACGATACGGTCCTTTATGCAATATAAATATATAGTGAAAGGTTATGAAAAAATATGAAAATCACATATGAACGCTTTTGTTTTCCAGTTACATTCCACTGTAATTTAAATTGTAAATTATGTGCAGAGCATTCGCCCTATGTTAAAAGACCATACCATCCATCATTAGAAAAATTGATGGAACAATTAGAAAAATTGTTCGAATTGGTTGAACGAATCGAAAAATTTGATATCACCGGAGGAGAACCTTTTTTAAGAAAAGATTTACCGGACATTTTAGATTATTTGTACTCGAATTATCGTGATAAAATCGGAACTGTACGTGTTACTACTAATGGCACATTGGTACCAACGACGGATTTTGTAAATGCGGCAATAAAATGGAAGGAAAATATTAATGTTATAGTCGATAATTATGCTGTATCCGACAAAAGCGAACAAGCGTATCATGCTCTAAACGATGTCGGCATTCCATGTGAGTTGCGTGATTACTCGGATAAATTACATTGTGACGGATGGGTGGATTATGGAGACATTTCAATAAAACATACAAGAAAAGAAGCAAAAAGGCTTTTTCAAAAATGCATGGTTCCAAGACTTGGGTTTTTTACTTGTATGGTAAACGGGCTGCTTTTTCCTTGCGCAAAAGCCAGAATTCTTTATGAAAATATTATAGGCAAAGCGCAAACAGTTCATGTTGACTTGTTTGACCCAATGCTGACAGAACATGGAAAAAAAGCTCGAATGAAAACTTTGATGGGCAATGAAGTTGTTGATGTATGTCAGTATTGCAATGGATTGTGTGAGGACAGTTCGCGTTTTCCCCCGGCAGAGCAATTGACCGTCACAAGAGAAGCGGCGCGTAAAAAAATGAAGCATGAAGATTGGCGTCTCAAATATGGGAAGGTATTGATTTATACACAGACTTTTAATAACGAAAAAACGATAGCTAGAACTATTGAAAGTGTTCTGAACCAATCGAATCAGGATTTCACGTATTTTATTTGTAATAATGCATCTACTGATCGAACCGGAGAAATTATACGAAAATATGCAGAAAAAGATAATCGGATTGTTTATTTTAAATGTGATCGCAATGACGTTTTAGGTACTCAAATAATACCATATGAAATTTTTAATTTTGTGCCACAATATCTGGACTGTTATTTTACGATTTTAGATGGTGACGACACCATAGAACTGGATTTTGTAGAAAATGTATTGGAAATGGTATACGTTGATAAGCCGGATATGATTGTCAGCTCGGTGAATAGAGTTGATGCAAAGACAGGGCGGATTATAAGCCAACATCAAATGGAGAAAAATGTAATTATGTCTGGAAAACAAAAAACAGATAATTTTATGCAGCTACGCCCTCTGTTATTAAGTCAGTGGGGAAAAGTATATCGATATTATGCCTATGTTAGAGCGCAAGATATACTCGTGTCTAAAAATATTTTTCATATGCCAAAATGGTTTCACCAATATGATACTTTAGGAGTTTTAAATGCATTTTTATATTTTGAAAAATGCGGGTTTATTGGAAAGCCGATATACAATTATTATATATACTCGGATTCTACTTATTCCAAATATACACCTGAGCGAGTGAAAAATGATGTTCTTATGTTTAATGTCTATAATGAGGTTTTGGACCAATATCCGCCTGTTGCCCCCATCAATCGGGACTACTGCTATGCTATTTACCTTTCATTACTTACTGAAACGCTAGACAGCATTTTATCTTCGGATGTTGTAGCTGATAAACAGAAGCTTTTAGACATTATGGATATTTTACATATGGATGTAACAAGAAATTTATTTTGCGGAACTTTCGATCCAATATTTCGAAACCTTTCAAATAGAGGAGCCTTTATTAAGCAAATTGACGAATATCTTGAGAAATTGCCAATGACTGTAATTGGTACAGATTTATACCATGATACAATGGCTGAATTGGAAAAATATAATATTTTTTTAAAGGAGGAATAAGAATGAGTACGTTTAAGGATGAATTAAAAAAAATCAAAAAAATATATGATGATAATGTGGCAAAGAAAAAAAGAGAGGCGCTTATTGAGGAATGGGGAGAAAAACCAATCATACTTTATGGTGCAGGAACATTAAGCGGATTTGTAAAAGAACACCTGAACAGACATGGTGTGGAAATCAATGGGTTCGCTGACACGTTCCGATCAGGTATCGAGAAAATGACCGGCCTACCTATCATCTCTGCGTCGCAGTTAAAGGAAGATTATAGTGATGCTGTTGTCATTATTACTTCCGAATTGCATGGAGAGTCGATTATGAAAACATTAAAAGAAATAGACTACTCAGGTTTTATATACTCTTTTGATGAGTTGCTTTCATTTTATACGATTCCATATGAAGAGTTTGAGCCGCATATTGATGGGTATGAGTGGGCATATAACTATTATATAGATGACACATCAAAGCAGATTGTTATTGATGCTGTTAAGATGAGGCTTCTAGGGACTGCTATGAAGCCATCTCCTAATCCACAGTATTTTGAACCGGATATTTGTCCCATGACAGATAATGAAGTATTTCTTGATGGCGGTTGCTTTATCGGAGATACTTCTGAAGAATTCATTCGGCAAGTAAACGGGAAGTATAACCACATATATGGTTTCGAGCCTGATGAGAACAATTTGAAAAAAGCGGTTGCAAACCTTTCTGCATTCAAAAAAATTGATGCAATACATGGTGGATTATGGCATATGACAAATGTGGTCAGTTTCGTATCCGGAGAGTTTGGAAATAGTCATTTTTCAGAAGAGGGCGCTGAGTTGGTCAAGGTTTTTGGAATTGATGATTTCTTTGCAGATAAAACTGATATACCGACCTTTATAAAAATGGATATTGAAGGAGCAGAAGCTTCTGCTTTAGATGGTGCTGCTGAAACCATAAAAAAACATCATCCTAAATTGGCTATATGTGTATACCATAGTTTACAGGATATGTATGTGTTGCCAAAACGCATTTTGCATTATAATCCAGACTACAAGTTGTTTTTGCGTCATTATAGCAAGTGGTATGCAGAGAGTGTTTGTTATGCCGTGTAAGTAAAGGAGAGCCTGATGCCAGTTAAACAATTTATCCAAACTCAGCGAGTATCCATTATTATGACAAAAAGATGCACATTAAAGTGTAAGCTTTGTGGTGCACTTGCTCCATATGTGGAAAATTATCATCCACCTGCGGAATTTCTAAAAAAAGAGATCGACGCATTTTTCAAAATAGTAGATAAAACAGGAATTATAGATATTTCCGGTGGAGAACCACTACTGCGCACAACTGTGTCAGATTTTGCTCTCGGTGAGATTTTGCTATACCTTATTGAAAACTATGGTGATCGATTTGACTATCTAAGGATATTTACGAATGGCACGATTGTTCCGGGAGAAAGGATTTGTAAAGTCTTTAGAGACGTAAGAAAGAAAAAATCATTTAGCATTACGGTTGATAATTACGGCAAATATTCATCGAAAGTGAAGTCGATTGCGAGTCGGCTTGAAATGGAACAGATAGACTATATCATTCGCGATTATTCAGAAAATATACACTGTGGCGGATGGGTTGATTTGCGGGATATTTCTTTGAAACATATTGAAATTGCTGATGCAAAGAATCTATTTGCAAAATGTGCAATTCCACAGAAATTAGGTTGTTGTTTTGAGCTGATGGATGGGATTATATCTCCGTGCAGCGTTGCAGCAGCACGTTATTTGTGTGGAGAGGCCGGGAAAGAAGATGCAGAGATCATTGACTTGTTTGCGAAGCATACTGAAATGAAAAGAAAACTTTTAGAGATTTTTGAAGCAGATTATTTTCCTTCTTGTCACTATTGTGTTGGTGGACTATCAGATGATAGCGAAAGGGTTGTTCCGGCAGAGCAAGCAACGGATGAGGAGATAAGAGAGTGGAGAGAGAAATACACAATGCGTGTATAGAATGAAATGGAAGGATATATATGACAAGAATTGTTCTGGTAGCACTCCTGCCAACCAGTAAACAACGGATGTTGGAATTACAAGAAGAAACAATATCCCTGACAGAGTTATTTAACTGGTCTACATGGCCATTAGGAGTCTTGTCAATCGAAAGCTATATTTTAAAAACATGTGAAGATGTATCTGTGGAAATAGTGGATTTAAATCGTAAATTTTTATCGCGAATCGGAGCTTGCGAGAATAAAGATTACAAGAAAGTATTGAAGGAAATTACAGATAGTTATGAAAAGTTTTTGATGGAAGAGCTTTCGGTTATTTGTAGAGAAGAGGAAATAGATATTATCGGATTATCGGCTTTGTTTGATATTTCACTATCTTCTATGGAAATCATTGCAAAAGAAGTTAAAAAATTATCCCCCAATACGATGATTATCTCCGGTGGATATCCATGTACAAACTTTGCAAATGATATCGTTAATCATAATGATGCGGTAGATGCGATTTGTCTTGGGGAAGGAGAAATTCCTTTTTCTGAATTGATCAATGCACCGAATAAACAGGAATATATTAAATCTTCCCCTTATTTTGTTACGAAAAATCACATAGGAACGAAAAAAGGATTTGTGGAAGATATTAATGATATACCAATGTTTCGATATCGGGAATACATGGACAAATACGGAACGGATGTCATTGGAGAATATGTGAATGTTTTGGATGGGGGAAAAGGTGCCTTTGGAAATGAGGGTACGATATTAACAAGCAGAGGTTGTCCATTTTGTTGTACTTTTTGTGCTGCACATTCTATTCACGGACGTTCAATGAGATACTTATCAATGGAGCGTGTTAAACAGGAAATTGATTTTTGGATTGATGAATACAATGTTGAGACAATTAATATTATTGATGACCATCCTTTGGGTGATGTAGACCGCCTTATTAATATTGTCGATTACATTGGAAGTCGTGGAAGAAATGTTTTCTTTGCAAATACATTGTCATTTGCATCTGTGACAGAAAGCTTTGTGGAGTGCCTGAAACGCAATAAAATTAAAGATGTCCACTTTGCACTTGAATCCGGTTCTAAACGGGTTTTGCGGGAAATCATGCATAAACCGATTACGCTTCAGCGTGCCGATGAAGTGCTTGCCATGTTTCGTGGGACAGATATTTTTGTTAAGATTGCTTTACTGGTTGGATTTCCGGATGAAACGGTAGAAGACGTTCAGGAAGCGCTTGATTATTTAAGGCAAGCGGAATTTCACTGGGCAACAATCAGCAGTTTGATTCCTATTTCGGGAAGCGCAATACATAAGCAAATCATAGAGAAAATGGGTATGCCATACAAGATGGACGTGGCAAATGTATTTATGGCGCATTATGCCAATCCGGAAACGGTTGCTTATATGCTTGGTGATATTAAATATACCATGAATCTGGATATTAATTTTGTACACAATCCTTATATGAGGATGGGTCGCTATGATCTTGCAGCAAAACGGTTCAGAGCGATTTTGCGAAGCGTGCCGGATCATGCATTTGCACATTATTATCTGAGTAAATGCTATGAGAAAATCAGCGGTGATATAGAAGGCGAGTTTGCTGCATATAGAAAAATAATCAGTGAAGATCCGTTCTGGGATAAATACGCAGACTATTTTAAGCTGGAGAAGTGACAATGAGCATTTTTAGGAATCATTTCCCTTTGGGGCTAGGAACTAATAGATTTTTGGTTTCTGGTCCTAAAGATATAAAAGGAATTGAAAATTCTATAGAGTTAGTGTGTCATGCTTTAGAAAGCGGTGTGACTTATGCGGATGTGGGGTTTCATTATTCCGCAGGGATGACTCCGATGATATTGAAAGAAGCATTTCAGAGAACTGGAAAAAAATTTTCAGTTACTGCGAAAGTTATGTATGACCAGGATAAAACAGCAGATGATGCATGCAAACGAGTAGAACTGTATCTGAATGCGATGGGGATTGAAAAAGCCGAATATTTTACTTGTTGGGCTATATGGAATTACGAAGTATTTGAAAACATCATGAAAAAAGGCGGCGTTTATGATGGGGCAATAAAGCTAAAGGAAGAAGGGATTATCGATCACATTTGTTGCTCACTGCATGCTCCTTCGGAAGATATGTTGAAAATCATTAAAAGCAGGGTATTTGAGGGAATTACGGTCTCTTATTCTGTTCTTAACGCAGTAAATATGAATCCGATTTTAGATGCTGCATATGAAAATGGAATCAGTGTTGCCGTGATGAATCCTTTAGGTGGAGGTATTATGGCACAGAACCAAGATTTCTTTTCATTTACTTGTGGTGAAGAAGACGATGGGAATACGGTTCATGCAGCATTACGCTTCGCAAAAGCACATCCTGCTGTGGATCTTGTGTTGGGGGGAGTAAGTAATATTGATGAATTGGAAGATTGTGTGAGTGTTTTTACCCAACTCGATCCAGAGCCGCCGAAAAAAAGAACAGAGCGTGTATTGCGATCAGCTGAGGATATGCGAGGATTTTGTACAGGCTGTAGATATTGTGATGGATGTCCAAAAGGAATTCCAACGGCTGCGATTATGCAGGCGAGGAATGCGTTTTTATTTGAACCTTGTGCAGCATACAATAGAACCGGACCTAAAGATTTGCTTTGTAATTTGCAGATGTTTCGAAAATTCTTTTTTGACTTTAACTGGTTTCCAGATACTGCAAAAAATCCATGCATTAAATGTGGTAAATGTGAAAAACAGTGTACCCAAAATCTCAATATTATAGATGCCGTCGCAGATACTTATCGACGTGCAGAGCAAACCTATTTTACCAAGACAGCTCACAAGGAACGTCTGTATGCGCTTTTGTATCAAAAAGGTTACAAAAAAGTTGGTTTGTATCCAAATGGTGGATTTTCTAATCTGGTCATTACGCTGTATCGGGAATTTTTCGGCGAGCCGGAATTTGAGTGGCTACACTTTAATAGTGATCCAAAAACTTGGGGGCAGATGGCTGATGGGCGGATTATCCACGACCCCAGTAAAATTCCTAAGTTGCAACCGGATTTGATTCTAATCTGTACATATAAATACGACGAAGATATTTTGGATAGCTTGCGTCAGTATGAGCAATGCGGCGTTCGGTTGGAAAAGCTGCATCGTGTGGAAGAAATGCCATGGGTATTTTAAGAAAAAGGAATAAGAAAACGGCTGGAACGTGATATATCTTTCTTAAAGCAGACAGGTATAGTAAACGACATAACCAAGTAGTAGTGACGCTTAAAAGTTTTTCGCAAAAAGCACAAAAAAACCTCCCAATTACCGGGAAGTATGAGTATTGTGCTATACTAAAGTTGTAACAGGAGGTACCGATAAAAGAAGCAAGTATGGAAGCCTTCGCCAGAAGCGCGGCAAAAGCAGTGGATTGGAGCGACTATATAGAGGATCTGCTTAATGGAGCGGTGCTGTATGTAGGCAACCCTGGTTCATGGAAAATTTTGCAGCATGGCTTTTATGTGACAGTGATGATTCCGGCAGCCCGGATGATTTTAATGAAGAAGATCTGCTGGATCATTACAGGAAGAAACAGGTAATGGAGGTTTAGCATCTTGGAAAACACAATACAGCTATAAAGCAGGGCTGTCACTCAATCCAAAATGGATTTATGTGGCAGCCTTATTTCTTTTCTAACGCATATCTATTTCATCAACAAGACAATCCTCAAACTCAGCACACCAAAAAACAAATTACCAACAACAAAAAACACGCACCTTGTCCCAACAATTTCCCACCTTAAAAAGAAAATCTGCATAAAACCTTGTCCACAGAATAAGATGTATAAACAACAGGGAAAAGAGGTGCATGAATGAACAGCCTGGAACAGATTTTAAAGAAGCTTCCGGAGCATATCCGCATACCGATTATGGATCTGCCATCCAATATCCGCGCTGGTCTGGAAGAAATCCGGATTCGTGCCTGCGGCGACATGCGGGTGCTTTCGGAAAATCAGGAGATTACCGTCCCATTAAAGAAAAAGGCGGTGGTTACGAGAGAGGATCTGGACGGAATTTTAAATAATCTGCTGGATTATTCGTATTACGCTTATGAAGAAGAGCTGGCAAAGGGATACATAACCATAGAAGGGGGACATAGGGTAGGAGTCTGCGGCAGAGCCGTTTTAAACCAGGGCAGAGTTTCCCTGATCAAAGACATTTCCTCGTTGAATCTGAGAAGGAGCCGGGAAATTATCGGTGTGTCAGAGCAGGTGCTTCCCCATATTCTGGACAGAGAAGGCCGCATCCAAAATACATTAATCATTTCTCCCCCCAAGTGCGGGAAAACGACGCTGCTGCGGGATGTAACCAGAGCTCTCAGCTGCCGGGGGTTCAAAGTCGGCTTGTGCGACGAACGTTCGGAAATCGCGGGGATGTACAGGGGAAGTCCTTCCTATGATCTGGGACCGAGAACCGATGTGCTGGACGGCTGCCCCAAGGCCCAGGGCATGGCCATGCTGATACGCGCTATGTCGCCGGATGTTGTTGTGACAGATGAAATTGGAAAGGCTGAAGACATAGAGGCTATTGAGACGGCAGTCTGTGCAGGCGTTTCGATTATCACCACCATACATGGAAAAAGCCGTGAGGATGTATTGGCATCCAATATCGGACAGCTTGTTGAAAAGAATGTGTTCCCCTGCCTCATCTTTTTATCCACTTACCCGAAAACCGGGACAATCCGAGAGGTGCTGCATGTTTAATGGCGCATTATGTATTATGATCATTTTCGCCTGCGGAAGCCTTGGGATTCTCAAGGCTCAGACCTACAGCCAGAGGCTTTCCGATCTGAAGGATATAAAGGACATGCTGAAGATCCTGCAGACGGAGATGAACTATCTGCGGGATCCGCTTCCCGCGGTCTTTGCCAGGGTGGCCTCCTACAAGGATACAAAAGCCATGAATCTGCTGTATGAATGCAGCAAGAGAATGCAGGACTGTCGGGATTTCAGACAGTGCTGGGCGGAAGCCGAGGAGCGCGCCTACCGGGCAAGCTGTATGAATGAGGAGGACCGGCGGATCGTAAGGGAGCTGGGACTGCAGCTGGGGAAAAGCGACATTGAAGGGCAGGCGGCCATGTTCGCCCTTGCAGAAACAAAGCTTTCCTCTCAGATAGAAGAGGCAGTACGGGAAAAAACGACAAAAGGGAAAATGTATAAGGGACTTGGCTTTTCAATCGGAATTGTGATTGCCATTATCTTAATTTAGGGGTGTGTAACAGATGAATATGGATATTGATATTATATTTAAAATCGCGGGCATCGGCATTGCCATCGCTGTCTTAAACCAGATTCTCGTCCGGGCGGGGCGGGAGGAGCAGGCCATGATGACAACCCTTGCAGGCATCATTATTGTACTGTTTTTAGTTGTCCAGATGATCAGCGAGTTTTTCGATACAGTGAGAACGCTGTTTCAATTTTAGGAGGGACAGCCTGTGGAAATTATGAAAATCGCAGCCATTGCCATAGGCGGAGTGATCATGGCAGCCATTGTAAAAAGCTTTAAGCCAGAGCTTTCCCTTTATGTGGTTTTGGCTACTGTTCTGGTGATCTTCCTCATGGCCCTGGATAAACTAACCGCAGTCTTTCAGTTCCTTTCATCGGTTTATGATGAAATGACCTATGGCAGGGATTTTTTCCCTATTATCGTAAAGGTTCTGGTGGTAGCTTATCTGGCGGATTTCACATCCCAGCTGTGCAAGGATGCGGGGGAGGCAGCCATTGGAAGCAAGGTGGAGCTGGCAGGCAAAATCGTAATTTTTTATTTGTCCATGCCTGTACTTCTGGCCATTTTAGAACTGATCAACTCGATCCTGTAAACGCATAATGCAGCGGGGCATGATAATGCTGCGTGTGTGCTTGAGCACCAGGTCAACATGAAACATACCAATAAGGAAGGGAAGGGTGATATGGACTATGAGTCGATTTTAAAAGAGCAGATGGAAAAGCTCAATTTGACGGAGCTGGAGGATATCATGGAGGATGCGGCAGAGCAGAGCAACGGAATTTTTTCCGCCCTTTCTGCGGATGAAATCGTCCAGAGCTTCATAAAGGGGGAGCCCCTGTTTGATACGGAGATTCTCCTTGAACATATATGGGATGTTTTTCTTTATGAAATAAGGGCAGGACTTGTTCTGGGTGTGGAAATTATCAGCATTTGTATTGTCATGGGGCTTTTAAAAAATTTTTCAAACTCCTTTGGAGACAAACCGGTTTCCACTCTGGGAACAGTGGTCTGCAGCTGCCTTGTGATTACTTTGTGTCTCAGGGACTTTATGATTACCTATGAATCCTGTCTGGGGACCTTGAATATCATGACAAATACCATGCAGATTCTCCTGCCCATTCTGATTCCACTATTGATCAGCATAGGTGGATTTTCTTCAGGAGGGGTGCTGAATCCGGTGATCATGGGGGCTATCACGATTTTTAATACAGTGCTGCAAAAATTTATCCTGCCGATTCTCTTTATTTCCAGCATTTTTATCCTCATCAACAGTCTGACGGAAAAGGATTATGTCAGCAGACTGGCCGTTTTTTTAAGAAGGGCAGCCCTATTTCTCACTGGCCTTGCAGTAACGATTTTTACAGGCCTGACCGCTATACAGGGACTGGCTACAAAGACGGCAGACGGCCTTTTAGTCAATACAGCCCGCTATTCGGTTGATAATTTTATACCCATTGTGGGAGGCTTTGCCGCAGACTCGGTTGACATGGTGCTGAGTTGCGCCGCAGTTATTAAAAACGGTATCGGTGTTCTGGGAATTGTCATTATTCTGTGCCTTCTTGTCATGCCAGTACTGAAAATCCTCGCCATTGCTGTTATTTACAAACTAACTGCTGTGCTGGCAGAGCCGGTTGCCACAAAACAGATATCCGCAAGTCTAAATGAAATGGGCAGCGCGGTTATCACCATGGCTGTTGTTTTGGGGCTCTGCGCCCTGATGTTCCTGATTTTTCTTACTATTATTATCGGAATCGGAGGAGGCAGACTATGGAACTGATGAAAGAATGGGTAAAAAATATTTTTATTTTGATTCTGACCCTCACCTTTATTGAAATGCTGCTGCCCCTTTCCAGGATGGAAAAGTTTATCAAATTTGTTTTTTCACTCATCGTTATGGCAACCATTTTGTCCCCTCTCCTTATTTTTCTGGAATAAGGAAAGTAGCGGAAAATATATATATAAGGAGTGTAATTGATATGCTTGAAAAACTGAAAACAGATCCAAAGGCAAAGGAGCTCATTATAAAGCTTATTGCGATTGTCATTATCCTATGTGTGGCGCTTCTCTCCTTTGACGTTTTTACACAGAATAAGGATGGGAGAAAGCAGATTATCGATGATGACGGAGGGACGGAGGCAGCCCTGTGCAGTATCCTTACCGATATTAAAGGCGTAGGAGATGTGGACGTCATGCTGCAGTACGATGAGCAGGAGCAGATTTCAGGAGCCATTGTTACCGCAGAGGGCGCGGGGGATCCTGTAGTAAGAAATAATCTGGTCAACGCAGTGAGAGCTGTGTTTAATATACCGGTTTCCAGTGTTATGGTCTTTGAAAAAGACAGCATAAACCAAAAGAACGGAGGAAAGGAAGAATGAAAAAACGTAATGTATGGGAGAGCGTAAAAAAGCATAAAAAGGTTGTGAGTGGAATTTTTGTGGTTGCTTTATGTCTGGGAATTGTAACAGCTGTAGGAGGGGTCTTTCCATCACCAGATTCCGTAAAGAGCAGTCAGGATATTCCGGAGCATGATGGAGATGTGCTTGTGGACAGCATTAATATAAGGGAAGAGGCAAAGGCAGGGGATAAGGCAGCATCTCAAAAAGAGACGGCTGGTAAAAAAAGTACAAAAAAAGAAAAGAACTCCCAGCTGGTGACGTCCGATGATGTGGCGGATTTGAAGAATTCAGACGCGTATTTTGAGGAAATGCGGGCAACCATTAATATGGATCGAAACCAGGTAATTTCCATGCTGACCGATGCAGAATCGACAGCCAAAAACGATACAGAGAAGGAAAGTGCCAACCAGCAGAAGCTAAAGCTATTGCAGTATATGGAGCAGGAGCAGAATGTAGAAAACGCCATAAAAACAAAGGGACTTCCTCAGTGCCTGGTGCTGATTACGGATAATGGAGTCAATGTTACGGTCAACAAGCAGAAGTTGAACCAGTCGGATGTAGCTAAGATATGTGATGTGGTTATGCGGGAAACCGGAAAGAAAGCTCCGGAAATCGTCATTCAAAGCAAGTTTTAAAACCATTGTAATTGCAGGGCAAATTTGGTATAATAAATCCCGAGGTGGATTGAATGAATACGGTAAATGAACAGAATGCCGGGACTCTGAAAATTTCGGATGAAGTAATTGCAGTCTGTGCGGCAAATGCCACTTTAAAAACAAAAGGCGTGGCTGAGCTGGCAGGAGATATAACGAATGCCCTTTCAAAGACGATTCTCAGAAAAGAGCTGCTTTCAAAGGGAGCTAAAGTTTCACAAAGTGATAGTGGTGTGAATATTGATATATTCGTAATTGTGGAGTACCAGATCAATATACCGGCAGTGGCATGGGAAATACAGGAGCATGTTAAAAAAGAAGTGGAATCCATGACCGGTCTTTCCGTAGAAGCTGTAAATATTCATGTTCAGGGAGTTCGTCTGCCTGAAAAGGAGGCTCCGACAAATGACTAGAACAGAAGCAAGGGAATTATTAATGCAGCTGCTTTTTCAGATGGAAGTACAGGATGATTACGGCAGCGAAATGAAGGATAAATATCTGGAAGAGCATTTTCAGGGCAGCGGCCAGAAAGAATACGCGTCGCGGCTGATGGGTGCGGTACTTGGCAACCTGGAGGAAATCGACAAAAAGCTTAGTATATACAGCAAGAGAAAAAGCATCAAACGCATGGCAAAGGTGGATCTGGCAATTGCAAGGCTTGGAGCTGGGGAAATCCTTTATATGGAGGATATCCCAGGTGCGGTGGCCATCAATGAGGCCGTTGACATGGCGAAAAAATATAGTGCTGATGAGTCCAGAAAATTTATCAATGGTCTTCTTGGACAGATTATAAAGTGCGAAGATGAATAAAAAGACAGAATCTATTTTAGGAATAGACACCAGTAATTATAAAACGTCGGTTGCTATAGTGGACAGAGAGGGACGTATCCTCTGCGATCTGCGGACATTACTGAAGGTGAAACAGGGCGAACGAGGGTTGAGACAGTCGGACGCCCTTTTTCAGCATATAGAAAACCTGCCGGAGCTTTTAGAGGAGGCTTTGTCCGGGGGGAGGGCAGGGCAGATAAGGGCGGTTGCCTTTTCCCGGCGGCCTAGGCCAGTAGAAGGTTCCTATATGCCGGTCTTTAAAGCGGGCACCGGATTTGGCAGAGCGGCAGCGGCAGCTCTTCAGGTACCCTATTTTGACTTTTCTCATCAGGAGGGTCACATTGAGGCCATACGAGCCTGCGGCAGCTTTGGCAGCAAAGAATCGTTTTTGTGTTATCACCTTTCGGGAGGAACCTGTGAGCTGTTGCAGGTAGAAGGGGAAAATATCCGCATTATCGGCGGTTCCAAGGATCTTTCCTTTGGACAGGCCATCGACCGGGTAGGTGTAAAGCTGGGCATGCAGTTTCCGGCAGGAAAAGAGATGGATGAGAATGCTCGGAAAGCTGAGGCACCCTCCCGCTATCTGAAAAGGATACCAAGGGACGGGCTGTATTTCAACCTGTCAGGTCTCGAAACCCAGTGCAGCAGAAAGGCGGAGCAGCTGGTAAAGGAAGGCGCCGCAGGGGAAATGGATGCTCTGGTGCGGGAGCTTTTTGATAAGATTGCCTGGATTTTAATTGAAGTTACAGAGGAAGCAGGGTCTCAGACCGGGATAAACGATGTGATGTTTACCGGAGGTGTTTCCTCTAGCATGTATATCAGCAGCAAACTGAAGGAGCACTTCAGGGACACCTCGATTTGCATTGACTTTGGAAATCAGGAGCTGTCTCAGGATAACGCAGTAGGAATCGCCCTTTTGGGAGGTAAGAAGATATGGCAGTAAAACCGGTAAAGGTATCTCAGCTCAACGGATATATCAAGCGGATCCTGCAGACGGATCCCATCCTGGGAAATGTCTCTGTAGTGGGGGAAATTTCTAATTTAAAGTTTCACGGTTCCGGACATGTATATTTTTCCATGAAGGACGAGGGCAGCAGACTGAACTGTTTTTTGCCTTCTGAGCGGGCGGAAAACCTTCGCTATGAGCTTTCCGAAGGCATGGAAATTACAGCCAGCGGGTACATTTATCTTTATGAGCGAGGCGGCAGCTATTCTCTCAATATCCGGGATATTGAGGTGGCAGGGCTGGGGAATCTGTCCATTGCTTTTGAAAAGCTAAAGGAAAAACTGGGAAAGGAAGGCCTTTTTGATGCGGAACACAAAAAAGAGATCCCCTTTTTTCCTGAGAAAATCGCGGTTGTCACTTCGGAAAGCGGGGCGGCCATCCGGGATATTCTCAAGATTATTAAAAATAAGAACAATTACGTGGATATTCTGATTTACCCGGTACTGGTGCAGGGGCCGGCTGCTGCGGGGGAGATTGCGGAGGCAATTTCCCATATCAATGAAAACTGCCCAGATGTGGATACGATTATTGTCGGAAGAGGCGGCGGCGCCATGGAGGAGCTGTGGGCTTTCAACGAGGAGATTGTAGCGAGGAGCATTTTCAATTCGAATATTCCGGTGATTTCCGCAGTAGGACATGAGACGGATGTTACGATTTCCGACTTTGTAGCAGACAGGCGGGCGGAAACCCCGACAGCTGCAGCTAACATGGCGGTTCCGGATCTGGCAGAGCTGAGGGCCTATGTACAGGATATGCGGGAAAAGCTGATTCTGTCTGTCAATTCCTGCATCCGCTGCAAGCAAATGCAGCTTGCGGGCCTGGAACTGGATCTCTTTAAGCGGGAGCTGGAAAGCCGCATTACTGTGGAGCAGATGCGCCTTGCGCAAATAAAAGATGAAAATATTCGTTGTATCCAAAGCCTTGTGGAGGGCTATGAGAAGAAAATTCGGCTTCATCGGGAGAGTCTTTTATCTCTGGATCCAAAGGCCATTATGAGGAGAGGATACGGCGCTGTTTTAGATAAGGATGGAAGGCTGGTCAGCTCAGCGGGCCGGTTGGAGAAGGATGATGCCCTGACCGTTGTTTTGCAGGATGGCCAGGCGGATTGTACTGTAAGAGAAGTAAGGAGAGATTCATATGATAGCTCAGAAAAAGCCAACCTTTGAGGAAGCGCTAAAAAAACTGGAACAGAGTTCAGAAAAGCTGAAACAGGAAAATATCACCCTGGAGGAGGCACTGAAGGCCTTTGAAGAAGGGATTGCATATTATGATCAATGCAGTGAACTATTAAATACTGCCAAGCAAAAAATTGAAACGTATTCTAAGTGATGAAGGAGGTATGATCATGCCGGATTTAGTACAAGTAAAATACAAAGGATTGATTGAAGAGCATATTTTGGACTTTTTGCCTGACATCGATCACAAGAGCATTACTCTTTACGAAGCCATGAAGTACAGCCTGACAGCGGGGGGAAAGCGCATCAGGCCTATGCTGCTCCTGGCGGCAAGTGAGTTTGCGGGAGGAAAGCTGGAGGAGGCGATTCCATACGCTTGCGCCATTGAGTATATTCATACTTACTCCCTGATTCATGATGACCTTCCGGCAATGGACGACGACCAGCTGCGGAGAGGCCAGCCAACCAATCATATTATCTATGGTGAGGCAATGGCCATTCTGGCAGGTGATGGCCTTCAGTCTGCGGCTTTTGAAACCATGAACAAGGACATGCTCCTGTACTTTGACGATCCGGGCAAGCTAAAAAAACGTATCCGGGCAGCACATGAGATCGTCAAAGGTTCCGGATGCCGGGGTATGGTAGCAGGACAGGTGGCCGATATTGAGTCCGAGGATCGGGCCTGTTCCGGTGAAATGCTGGATTATATTCATCTTACAAAAACAGCGGCTCTCATTGTAGCAGCTATTCGGGCCGGCGCGCAGCTTGGAGGTGCAGATGCGGAACTGCTCAACAACCTGACTACTTATGCAGAAAACCTGGGACTTGCTTTTCAAATTGCAGATGATATTTTGGACGTAGTGGGCAGCGAAGAAGAAATGGGCAAGAAAGCAGGCATGGATACAGTGAAGAAAAAATCCACCTATCCGGCGCTTTACGGACTTGACGCATCTAGGGATAAGCTGATGGAGCTGACTGATAATGCCGTCGCAGCGCTGGCATCCTATTATGATAATGCGGAATTTTTTGTAAAACTGGCAAAAGATCTGTCTGTAAGAGGCAAATAAGAAGGGACAGGTAAGAATGAAAAAGCTATTGGAGTATAAATTCCCGCAGGATCTGAAGAAACTGACGGAATATGAGTTGGAAATTCTGGCTTATGAGATACGGGATTTTTTAATAAGCAATATATCAAAAACCGGGGGCCATCTCGCTTCCAACCTGGGTGTGGTAGAGCTTTCCATCGCACTGCACAGGGTCTTTGATACCCCAAAGGACAAGCTCATCTGGGATGTGGGCCATCAATCCTATGTTCACAAAATCCTGACAGGAAGAGCGGAGGATTTCTGTTCTCTGCGGCAGTGGGGAGGCATCAGTGGATTTCCAAAGGTCAAGGAAAGCGAATATGACACCTTTGACACCGGTCACAGCAGCACATCCATTTCTCTTGCCGCGGGAATGGCTGCGGCAAGAGATCTGTCCGGGGAGGACTTTCATGTTGCAGCAATAATTGGCGACGGAGCGCTTACCGGGGGACTTGCTTATGAAGCTCTCAATAACGCGGGCGTTTCCAAGGCCAACATGCTGGTGGTGCTCAATGACAATGGAATGTCTATTTCACAAAACACAGGCGGCGTTTCCAAGTATCTGGGAAAGCTGCGCAGCTCTCAGAAATATACAGATCTGAAAAACAAGGTAAAAAAGAACGTCTCAGAAATTCCGGGAGTGGGAAAAGGCGTTGTGGCGGGGCTGCAGCACGTCAGAGATTCTCTCAAGTATGCGGTTTTGGACGGCATCATGTTCGAAGAGCTGGGCTTTAAATACTTTGGGCCCATAGATGGACACAATATGGGCGAGCTTTTAGAAGCGCTGAGTATGGCTAGGGAAGTGGAAGGGCCGGTATTTCTCCACGTTATTACCAAAAAAGGCAAGGGCTATAAAAGTGCGGAGGAAACTCCCAGCAAGTATCATGGCACAGGTCCCTTTGATCCGACTACAGGGCTTCAGCACAGCACTGGCAGCGCGCCTTCTTGGTCAGAGGTTTTTGGAAAAAAGATTACTGCAATGGCAAAGGATAATAAGAAGATCGTGGCCATTGGAGCAGCTATGCTGGAGGGAACCGGCCTCAAGGGTTTTAAAAAACGATTCCCAAAGCGAACCTTTGATGTAGGAATTGCAGAGGGACATGCGGTTACCTTTGCAGCGGGCATGGCTGCCGGCGGATACCGGCCGGTTGTGGCCATTTATTCCACATTTTTGCAGCGGGCTTACGATCAGATTATGGAGGATGTGTGCCTACAGAATCTTCCGGTTCTCTTTGCAATTGACCGGGCTGGTATTGTAGGGGCGGATGGAGAGACCCATCACGGTATGTTCGATCTATCCTATCTGAACCATATGCCCAATATGACCATTTTGGCGCCGTCAGATAAGGAAGAGCTGGAAGACATGCTGGAATACGCCGTAACCCTTGACGGCCCCTGCGCTATCCGTTATCCCAGAGGAGAGGCAGCTGTCCTGGAATTTCATCAGCCGATTAACGGAAGCCTTCTTTTGGAAGAAGGGAGAGATGTAGAAATCTGGGCAGTAGGAAATATGCTGCCTGCAGGAGCGGAAGTGCGCGAGCTGCTCAAAAGAAAGGGCATCGAAGCGGGGCTTATCAATGCCCGTTTTGTAAAGCCGCTGGATGAAAAAGCGATTCTGGCTTCTGCGGAACGGACAAAGCTCGTCGTTACGCTGGAGGATAATGTAATTACGGGCGGATTTGGCGAAAGCCTTGCGGCAGCCATGATGGAATCGCCTGTCAAAGTCCTGAATTTCGGCTGGCCGGATTGCTTTATTGAGCATGGAAGCTGCAGACAGCTCTTTGAAACCTACAAACTGGATCCAAAAAGTATTGCAGAAAGGATTTGTGAATATATTGAAAAACAGGCTTGATATTGTTTTGACAGAGCGGGGACTCTTTCCCTCCAGAGAGAAAGCCAAAGCATCCATTATGGCGGGAATCGTCTATGTGGATGGGCGGAAGGTGGACAAGGCAGGCACATCGGTAAAGGAAGACGCGGAGATTTATATCAAAGAAGACTTGTGCCCCTACGTCAGCCGGGGCGGTCTCAAGCTGGAAAAGGCTCTGGCAGCTTTTGATTTTAACCTGCAAAACGCTTTGTGCGCGGACATCGGTGCCAGCACAGGAGGCTTTACCGACTGCATGCTGCAAAAGGGCGCCAGAAAAGTCTTTGCCATCGATGTAGGCTACGGTCAGCTGGACTGGAAGCTGAGAAACGACGAGCGTGTAGTTAACATGGAAAAGACCAACATCCGCTATCTGGATACAGAGCAGATCGACCCTGCTCTTGACTTCATCAGCATCGACGTATCCTTTATCTCCCTGAAGCTGGTATTTCCTGTAGCCGCCAAAATGCTGGGAGAAAGTGGGAGCATCGTGTGCCTGGCGAAGCCTCAGTTTGAAGCAGGAAGAGAACAAGTAGGGAAAAAAGGAATCGTGCGGGATAAAAAGGTTCACCGGGAGGTCATTGAAAAGGTCATTGCCTACGGAGAGCAGCAGTCCCTTTACCCTAGCGGCCTGACCTACTCGCCTGTTACCGGGGCAAAGGGAAACATCGAATACCTGCTGCATTTGAAAAAACAGCCTGGTGAAGGGATTTCGGCAGAGGATATCGAGGGTGTTGTCTGTTCTTCTCATGAGGAGCTGGAGTGAGAAGGGGGCAGTCCCCTTCGTGGTCTTGCCAGATTTCCGTTGATGTCCGTGATCGTCCCCGAAATCTTGATATTGGCCCCTTCCAGCATCTTCTGCAGCCGGTTCAGATCTCGGTTGCGCTCCCCAATCAGACTCTTGCGGTAGTGTACCAATTCCAGGAGCTCACGCTGATCCTTATCCGGGATGTAACTCGCCGTTGTTGCACCGAAGTCCCGTATCTCCTGCTTGTTGCTTTTTTTGAAACAGGCTCAGATCCATGAAGAAGTTACCTACGGGGATATGTATAGCAGTGGTGAGGACTTGTGGAATTTCTTGTATTTTACAGGATATCTTACAAAAGAGAGTGAATATTTTGAGGAATCCTCTATCTTTTTGCGGGCACGTATACCGAATATAGAAGTAAAAACGATTTATCAGAATAGGATTCTGAATTGGCTGAAAGCCACTATAAAGAAAGAAGATTTCCATGATTTGTACCTGGCAGTGGAAATAAAGGCTTCGGATTCTGTGGATGATTTGGAAAATGACGGAGGTAAGAATGGAATCTTAGCAATTAATTGTTATATTGCGTTGTTTACCGGAGCCAGTATTCGTTTTTATGCAATTAAGAGAAACAAAGTTGGTGACCGACAGCTTTGATATGGGCTCTGTGTTGCTACACTGCACCGTATAATGCTCATATACGGTAAAGAAGCAAGCAACTGAAAACAAGCGCGCCATCACCACACTATTCCGAATCAAAGACCAAAAGACAAGCATTGTGGAAATGTGTATAATAGGCTATGGAATCAAGGATAACTCTATTTACAGGAAATAGGAAATCTAAAGTGCAACTTTCCCACATCCTGCAAACAGAATTACCCACAATCCCCATTCAAACATCAATATCTGTCTTTTTGAAAATGAAATTATTTGTAATCATGTTGAATTTTATGATAGTCAGAAATGATATTTTCAAATGTGATATTCTTTAGGCTTTCACATAAATCATTGCTGATTTTCTGATAAGAACAATCCAATACTTTGTGTATGTTTTTCCCTATGGGACATAACGGTGAGGGCAATGGGTGAACTCCGATAAGCTTAGAAGCGAAGTTCGGCTCTATTGCCTTGCATATGCGGTATAATGTAATTTCATTTGGCAGACAATTCAATGTTGTACCACCTGTACCAAATTTAACAGATATTATACCATCTTTTTTCAACGAGCTTATGATTTTTCGGATTGTAACCGGGTTGATTCCAGTAGATAACGATAAAAGGTCACTGGTTACTTTTTGCGTATCTCCATATTCAAAAACAAAAATAAGACAATGAATAGCAACAGAACATTTTGTACTGATATGCATGGCTTTTCTCCTTCCTTTTTGAGATTGTACCATATATTCGCATTGGTGTAAATCTTGACGTTACATCAGAAGATTGCTATAATGGTGTAAATCTAAAAATTACAGGAGGTGCAGATATGAAAGTTTCACAAATTGTTTTCAGCCCAACAGGAGGAACTGGTAGAGTCGCAGAAGTTATAACTCAAGCATGGGGAGGACCTGTAACAAAAATTGATTTATCCAATACGGAAACAGATTATTCGTCACTTCGCTTAGAAAAGGAAGATATTGCAATTATTGCTGTTCCCTCTTATGGCGGACGTGTGCCCAGTCTTGCTGCCCAAAGAATTTCCAATATTTACGGTAATCATACGCTACTCCTTCAGCCAGCCAATGGTCCGTTCTACGGCTGTGCGCAGCTTGTACGTTTGCCTCTACTCCGGTGCGCCCCTGGTTATACTAGGTCAGGCACGCAGATCCACGGCAGAGTATAATAATCCCAATTGGCTCCTCTGATTATTTGTATATTGGCTCTTTATACAGGCTCAATTATGATGTATGATAGGGACAACGTAATAACAAGGAAGGATGGATTTATGGACTATCGTTATATATTGCTTTCAAAGGAGCAGGTGTTCGGAGAAAACAAAACAGACGTAATCAGCGTGCTTGGTGCGGTGTGCGAAGTATCGGATTTTGCAGTTGTTTCAGGTGCGGATACAGATGAAAACAGAACTGGTAAATGGTTTTTATCTTCGTCCCATGGTTATGGTGATATCTGCATGGCAGATCAGCGTGGCAATCCGGTTGTGGCATATGCCACATCCCGCGGCAGCCTTCGTCCGGCGTTTCGATGTGAAGATATTTTAGCACTGCCATGTAATATGGCAAAGGATATTTCCGGCCTAGAGGAAGCGGAATTCGGCGAATACCCGCAGTATGCAGCGGACAAGAACTGTTCCGGGGAACTGGAGCGGGAATTTTCAGAAGGACTGCTGAGAAAAACCGGGAAAAAGTATCTTGCGCAGTATGATGAGTTTCAATATGACGGAGGCAAATATATCCGAGTACTGTATACGGCAGGAGATGCGTGTTTGTTATCTGATGGAAGAACCTGTAAGCAGGATGACATCGTATGGATAAAGGTCTCTCCGGTGAAATGGCTGTATGACGCAAAGGCAGGTCTTCTGATCAGCAGGACGATCCTTGTGTCGGGAGTGCTGTTTTCCGCCGAACAGTATTATGATGGAGATTTTGAAAAGACCGCGGCTTACAATTTCCTAAACGATACCTTCGCAAAGGATCTGATCCCTAGTGTGCTTCGCAAAATGACGTTGGAGGAACAGGCGGAATATGAGGGAGAAGCAAAAAGGGCGGCAAGGCGGAGAAACCCATATGGCCTGAATTTTGACACGGTCAGTGAAGAAGATATTATAAGGGGCGCCATAGAAAGCAATGTGGCTGTCTTCCTGCACGGCCCCTCATCGGAAGGCAAAAGCGCCAGAGTAAAGCAGATTGATCCAACCTGTGAGATCCTTTATCTCCGCAACGCTACACCAGACAGTCTGAATGGCAGGAGCGTGTATAATCAGTCCACCGGAGAAATGCTCGATATCCCGCCTACATGGTTTAAGAAAGTAAAGGAACGATGCGAACAGGAGTCTGACAAGCTTCATATCGTTTTCTTTGATGAAATAAACAACGCATTGCCAAGCATTCAGGGCATGGCATTCAATATCGTGCTGAACCGGGAAGTGAACGGTATCTGGAAATTGCCTGAAAATGCGAGAATTGTGGCGGCAGGAAACGATATGCAGGATTCATTGGCGGCAAATGCCATAGCGGCACCGCTTTTTAACAGATTCGCCCATGTATATATCCATACTACAACGGAAATGTGGTTGAAATGGGCTCGCAAAAATAAGATACATCCGGCAATCTATTCCTATATCGCGTATCGGAGAGGCGAAACACTGCGCAGCAAGTATGACGGAGAAAAACCAAACGCGGATCCGAGAAAGTGGGAAATGGCCTCAAAAATGCTTTATGCCACAGGCAAGCCGGAAATGCTGCGCTCGCTGGTCGGCGAAGATATTACCGAAGAATTTGTACAATTCTGCAACCAGCCTTTGATTACACTGGAAGATGTACGGAAGGGAAATTACAGCGACAGCGAAATAGAAAAACTGAACACCGCCCAAAGATACGCGACAACGGTGGGATTATCACAGGCTGATGATGAAGAGCTGGACGCCGTAAGGCGCTTTGTAACCAAACTCGGAGAAGAGTTCAAAGCTTTATTCGATTCCTTTGTCCTTTCGGAGGAAGAAAAATGATATACGATATGGCGGCATTAAAGCGAAAAGTGTTGTCGATGTATCCATTCTTTGGCAGCATTGCCGCAGACGTGGAATGCTGGGAAACGGATGAGATAGAAACGATAAAAAGCAAAGGAGCGGATATCTTCTACAATCCGCGATATATAGCGGGACTTTCTGATAATGACCAGATGTTCCTGCTGTCCCATGAGCTGTGTCATATAGCCTTGGATCACGCTTCCCGAGGAAAGGGCAAGGATCCTGTGATCTGGCATACAGCTGCCGACGCGGTGATCAATCAGATGCTGAAACGCGATGGTTTGTCCATTATCAGAGGCGGTGTCGATTATCCGGAAGCCATAGATTATGATACGGAGCAATACTATGAAATTCTTCTTCGGGAAAAGCTGGAGATCGAGTTGCTGGGCGGACAGCTGGAAGGCGAGGAAAATCCTGCAGGCAGTGAAGGCGGTGGAGATCAGGATGCTCCTGAAAAAGATGACGACGACGATCAAAATTCGGAAACTGATCAGCAGCTTATCCAAGGGGATGAAAAAAAGCGGGACGAGGATGATCCCGATGACGAAGAAGATTTGGTCGAGGGCGTTAAGTCAGCCGCCGGAAATGCGGTTCGCAGGGACACCAGGGCGGTATCTGAAATTGGGACTGCCCCGCCGATGATCGATTGGCGGATTTTGCTCCGGGATACTGTAAATCGTGGCCTTGATTGGTCCTATGCGAATGCTGTTATTGAAGACGATGGGATCGTGAGGCCCGTTCTGGAAGAAATCGCTGTGCCTGAGACCGAAATCGTATTGGATACCAGTTGGTCGGTAGATGAAGCACTGCTTAGAAGTTTTTTAAGGGAGTGCAAAAATATCCTGCAGTTTTCCAGATTAAAGGTAGGGTGTTTTGATACGGAGTTTTATGGCTTTCAGGATATCCGAACGGAAAATGATATTGAGGAAATGGTTTTTGAAGGCGGCGGCGGCACAGACTTCAATACAGCAGTGAATGCCTTCACACTTCGCGTTGATAATCGGATCATCCTCACAGACGGAGAAGGCCCGGAGCCGGACAACTATTTGGACGCTATCTGGGTGACCTATGGTGACAATGTCATCGAGCCGGCAGGCGGCACGGTCATTCATATTGAAATGAGCGCAGAAAATAAAAAATAATAGTGTGGGTTAAATGGCATTAAATTAACTTAAATGGTTCGTTTAATGCCTTTTTCCAAACAAAAATGAACAACCAAGCTCGGTTCACTTGCAGTTGATTCTCTTATTATGGCACTATTCACATAAATACCTCCATTTATTATAATTTGTTAAATACAGAATATCACAAAAATATGAACATTTCTACCGGCTTATCTCGGTCATTGCATAGTTGAACCCTCCCCGTATATCCAATTTGAACCCCCTCAAGGCAAAATCAAAATGTATAAATCAGCTACAAATCTTCCAGTTCCTGCTGCACTTGTTGGAGAAAAGTATTGGAGGCTCTTGAAAGAACCTGGTATTTTTTCCATACAATGCAAAGTTCTGCTTCCAGAGCAGGAAAAAGCGGTTTAAAACACAGATTGCCGTTACCTGTTGTATTGATGAGTTTATCTAATGCGATCACATATCCAAATCCTTTTTTTACAAATTGGGCGGCATTATAGACCAGATCATAAGTAGCGACAATATTTAATTTTGAAAGGTCTGTTTTCAGCCAGCGGGCTGTCTTTTCGCATAAGCACGCCCCACAGGTCTTTCATTGGAAGCCGGATATAATCGTACTTGCTTATATCTGTCGGGCCTACCAAAAGCCCGAAATCAATCAGACCTTTATCCAGCTTTTCCATGACACGTTCTGCGTCACCACTGTAAATATGGTAATGGATCAACGGATGTTTTCTTTGTAAATTCTGGGCTGCCTGTGCGAGAAAAGAAATTGCTTCTGTTTCCCCGCAGCCAATATGAATTTCCCCGTTGATGTTTTCGTTGGAAGAAGCCAGCTCCGCTTTTGTCTTTTCCATTAGATCAACTAATTCTTCCGCCTCTAAATCCTTTAATTGTCTGGAAAGCGGTGGCTGAGTCATGCGGAGTGCTTCTGCCGCTTTTGTTATGCTTTCTTCCCGTGATACTGCAAGAAAATATTGTAATACTCGAATATCCAAATAAAAATCCTCCTCGCTTTTATGGGTCCTTTATTTATTGTACGGAAACAATACATACTTGAAAGGTGGATTTATAATGATTTCAGTGGAGGTGATTCAATATGTCTGATTTTATCAATGGAATAAAGTCAGGTCCATATCGGAAAGAGATTATAGATACATTGCAGAAACTTGTAAAAGGAAGGCCTGTTTATAAGGAATTGGTTTTTTTCGTAAAATGCGTCAGGGATTACTATTTAGCAGATTTTGAAAAAGGCGGGCCGGATATTGCTGTAATCGGCTCTGGCATTCCGGAGGAATTAGTTCTTGCATCAGGGAAAAGACCATACTGGATTTTGGGCGGCAGCAGGGTAAGCTCCATGTGGGCAGATGATGCAGTGCCACGGGACACAGATCCAGTCAGCAGGTCAAGCCTTGGTTATTTGAAATCCTGCTTTACGAAAAAGGCGTTGGTTTTAGTTCCTTTGGTAAACGATAGCGCAAGAAAGCTGGCATATATTCTAAAATCAGAGGGGCTTAAAGTACATACAGTCCATTTCCCGCCAGTAAAAAATGCAGATTCAATAGAAGAGTGGAACAGACAGTATGAAGCCTGCAGGTCTGCGGTTGCATTCCATTTGAAAAAGCCATTGACAAAGCGCGCCCTGCAAAAGTCTAAGGAACAGATAAGATGGGCAAAAACCAGTATCCGTGATTTTCTTGAAATATCCGAAGGCGTTATAAATGGAACCTGTAGGATGTTTATTTTAGGCAGTTATTACTGCGCTGAAAATCTTTCGGAATGGAGCCAAAGGTTAGAATGTCTGACAGCAAGGCTTCGAAAGGAAAAGGCGGCCGGTAAAAGCGGGAAAAGCAAAGTCCTGCTGCTTGGCTCCCCTGTTTATTTCCCTAATTTTAAGGTGCCGTTTCTGATTGAGGAAACTGGAGTTGAGGTCTATCTGCAGGCGGATTATACTACGCTTCCTCTTCAAAATGGCCGCAGCTTGGCTCGGACACAAAAAGCAGATTCTATAGCAGATTTTTTTACAAGTGACGCTTCTCCGGCATATGTCAAAAATGATTCATTATATGAACAGATTGTAAAACTAATTTCGGAAAAAGGAATAGATGGGATTGTTTACCATGTTCTGAAAGGCCAGATTGAGTATGATTTTGAATTGGGGCGTTTTGAGAAAATATTTGAAGGGATGGACATTCCGGTGTTCCGGCTGGAAACGGATTACAATTATCAGGATGTGGAACAGCTCCGCATTCGGCTGGAGGCATTTTCAGAAGTTCTGGATCAGAGAAAATACGGAAAGGGGGCTGCTGCAATATGAAGGAAAGAAAAGTAGGTACGGCAATCGTGTGTGCCGTATGTGCATTTTTATTGGTATCTGCCTTTTTTGCAAAAGATTTTGTGTCGTATGATTTTCATATGAATGTTACGGATTACAGCTATTCTGCGATGGAGGGTGAAAAACCACAGTCAGCAGATACGTCTGTGTGGTTTGCTTATGGTTCTTCGGGCAGGCTGCTCCGATATGGTCTGGATGAGGGGACGGAATTGGACAGTTTGACGGTTTATGCCCTTACACAGACTGGAGAGGTTGCTGTAGTCAGGGGAAATGAAACACCTATTCAACAAAATTCCCTGGGGCATTTCATCGCCGCATTTCCGGCGAAGAACCAGGATATTGATGGAGATGGGACGCTGGAAAAAGTCTATGACTATGCCCGTGCTGATTTAGGGCTTAATGCGTTTAATCCTGCCCCGCAGAGGTTTTTAACACAGGAGATTCCATTTGAACTGGTCTTTGCGGAACGCAAATATATCATGGTGTATTATGAAAATGAAATCCTTACCGATGCAGAAATTCTTGTGACTTCCTATGACGGGGAACGGAAGGCTTACATGACAGATGAACATGGGTGGATGAAAGGGCTTGCAAACAGGGATATACGGGAAGGGTTTACCACCTCCTATTCTCCGGACGGAAATACTGTGTACCGTATGCACTATGCACTGGAAGATTACCCATATTTTTCGCCTCATTTTTTTGCGGCACATATACCGCTACTGGTTATTTTTGCTCTGACTGTGATTGGAATTACAGCAGTTTACCTGATACGGAACCGGATGCACAGGAATGATCCGGCTTATGCGGTATATGCCAGGGAACGGATGGGGATTTATCCAGGCACGCTGCATCAGAAAACAGAATCAAAGTTTTTATTGGTCCGCTGGTTATGCCTGTTTGCCGGGATGTTCTTATGGACATATGCTGGAAAACTGATCCATCAGGGGCAGACATTGAATGAGATTTCAATTCCCGTGTTCAGTTGCCCGTTTAACCTGGATCAAGTGGCAGAAGTGCCCTGCTATTATTTATCGCATCTTCCTGCTTTATTTGGACGGTTCGGCGCAGATTTTCCTGTACGCAACATGGTATATGCGGTCATGTTTATCATAACAACGCTTTTATGTTTTATATTCCTTGGGCGTATCCTTTGCGGATTCTTATGCCTGGCAGGATTGCTGCAGGATTTGATGGATAAGTTGCGGCAGGCGCTGCATATCCGTCCGATTGTTGTTACAGACAGGATGAACCGGTTCCTGCAGCCAGTGAAATGGGTATGGATTATTTTATTTTTAGGGTTTGCTTTCACAGGCGGGGATTTCTGCGATATCTGCCCATTGAAAAGTTTTACAACTGCACAGGGTGGTTATTGGACAAATCTGTATCTGGGCGGCTTTTTTGCCGTGGCAATATTAGTGGGCAGTCGGTTGACTGCATGATGTGTGGCGAGTGGGCGCAGTCTTTGGCAGAGGGGATCAACATGGTCGGGGAAGCGCAGTATGAAATGTCAGAATTTCTAAGGTACCGCAGGCATGACCCTGCGCTGCTGCATGGAACCCAGGTGATGGCAATCATGAATGCTTATTCCTATATGCCGGTAAAAATGTGGGCAGGGCAGATGCATAAGCTGAATCTTGAAATGAGGCTGCGGCTGGAGCAGGAGCGTTTTGTGGGGAGAAAAAATCAGCCCCGTATCCTTGTAACGGGTTCCCCAATCGCATTTCCCAATATTAAGATTCCGCTTCTGATTGAGGAAATGGGAGGCATTCTTGCAGCAGATGAGACCTGCATGGGAGAGCGGGGGCTGTATGATCCCGTATCGGTCATTGATCCTGGCTTTGATGGGATGATGAGGGCGCTTGCTTCCAGATATACAAAGCCGTGTACCTGCCCGGTGTTTGTGGATAACAGCCAGAGGGTTTACCGGATCAGGCAGATGATAAAAGAACAAAAAATCCAGGGAGTGGTCTACCATGTGCTGCGGGGATGTCTGGTTTATGATTATGAATACCAGATGATGGAGGGTGAACTTGGGAAACTGGATATTCCGATCATCCGTGTGGAAAGCGACTATAACGAAGAAGATGTGGAACAGCTCCGTATCCGCATTGAAGCATTTATTGAGTTGATTAAGCTGAAAGAATATGCAAAGCAAAAAAAGAAAGGGTGTGACAGCAATGGGCAAATATTATCTCGGATTGGATGGTGGTTCCACTTATCTGAAGGCCGCCCTGATGAAAGACGGGAAAGTGATCAATACGGTAGTGCTGCCTACGGGTATTGATAACAATTCTACTGCAAAGAAAATCGTGGCCGCTCTAAGTAAAAAATATGGTGTCACCCGCAGTGATATTGGTTATATTATGGCTACGGGTTACAGCCGTAAGATTCTGGAGGTCGCTGATGATGATATTTCAGAAATTACCGCCCATGCTTATGGTGTGCGGGTGACGGCACCGGAAGGATACCGTCCCGGCATGGTGGTCGATATTGGTGGGCAGGACAGCAAAATCATTTATCTGGATGCAAATTATAATGTGAAAAACTTTACCATGAATGACAAGTGTGCCGCAGGAACGGGTAAGTTTATGGAAGTCATTGCACAGATTTTGGAAACGACCATTGACCAGGTAGGCCCACTTTCTTTGGAAAGCACTGCCCCGTGTGACATCAACAGCACATGCGTGGTGTTTGCACAGTCGGAAGTGATCTCCCTTGTGGCGAGGAAATTTGACAGGCGGGATATTTTGGCGGGGATGCATCTGTCAATGGCGAAGCGGATTATCAAGATGATGAAGAAATCCGAAAAGGGAGGAGATATCCTGATGACGGGAGGAGGTGCGTTAAATACCGGCATTCACAGAGCTTTTGAGGAAGAAATGATGAAGGATGTATATGTCGCAAAATATCCACAGTTTAACGGTGCAGTGGGCGCAGCTTTGATCGCCAGTGAGAGAGGTGGAATATGAATACATCATTGATGATTCCTGCTATTACGACTGCTATTTCCATCGGGCTTGGATGCAGGACCTGCTGCAGCCCGATCATCAGCACATTTTTGTCCACCTATGTGGTGTCACATTCTAATGGTGTAAAAAAAGGGAGTTTATCATTTGCTAGTTTTTTCTTTGGGAAGATGGTCAGTGTTTCATTGCTTTGTATGGTTTCTGCACTGACAGCCAGGCAGTTTATCAGTGAAAGTGGGTATATTGGCTCCTTTAATCTGCGGTTTTTTTCACAGGCAGCAATGAGCGCGATTGGTGCAGTCATGGTAATATGCCCTTTGTATTCAAGGGATAGGATAAAGGAGGCAGAAATTATGCAGTATAAAATGTTTAAAGGACAATCCATTTCAACACTTGGCCTGGGAGGACTCAGATTCCCGTCAAAAAAGAATAATACGGATTCCATTGATCGGGAGAAAGGACAAAAAATAGTGGATGAAGCGATTTCCTGTGGTATTAACTATTTTGATACGGCGCATTCTTATCAAAATGGTGATTCGGAACGTTTTTTGGGCGAGGCACTGTCAAAGTACCCCAGGGACAGATATTATCTTGCCACAAAATTTTATGTGGCATACAGCAGAAATATAGAAAAGACCTTTGAAGAACAGTTAAAGCGCTGCAGAACAGATTATTTTGATTTTTACTTATTCCACTGTCTGGACGAAGGAACGATTGATGCGTATACTGATAAGGAACTTGATTATTTGGGTTTCCTTCTGAAACAGAAGAAGGCTGGCCGTATCCGCAATATTGGTTTTTCGTCCCATGCGTCTCTGGAAACATTGGAGCGTTTTCTGGATTGGTATGACGGGTTTGACATGGCTTTAATTCAGCTAAACTATCTGGATTGGACATTGCTGGAGGCAAAAAGGCAGTACGAAATTCTGACGGAGCATGGGATTCCTGTGTGGGTGATGGAGCCCATGAAGGGCGGAAGGCTGTCAACACTGAATGAGAAGGCCGCCGCTATTTTAAAAGCAGAAAAGCCGGAGGACTCCTTGTCATCATGGGGATTTCGTTTTTTACAGGGACTGCTTAATGTACATACTGTTTTGAGCGGAATGTCGGAGCCGCGGCAAGTAATTGAGAATGCGGCACTCTTTGACAAACAGATACCGTTGACAGAGAGGGAAATGAAAGCATTGCAAAGGGCAGCAGTTGTGTTTATGGGGACAATGGGGGTTCCCTGTTCCGGCTGCCGCTATTGCTGCAGCACATGTCCTTCCGGTTTGGATATTCCTTTACTGATCAAAGGATATAATGAACGGAATATAAGTGGCTCTACCTGGAAAATCGGCAATCTGTCTGAAACAAAAAGCGCTTCGGAATGCCTGGCTTGTGGAGCCTGCCTGAAGCGTTGCCCGCAAAAGATCAATATTCTGGAGGTAATGAAAAAGATATCTCATACAAAATAAATACTTTATTACCGAAAAGTGCATTAGGAGTTTGGTCTTGGGATGCGGGAGCAGCCGGAGGGGATCCGGTATTTGGGAACCATTTATTTGAAGAAGAATTGAAAGGGGAGGTGTTCCTGCGAAAGTGCTGAAAGTGGTCCAAGAAGAAATGGAGGAATTTTTACCGCAGATAAACATTACCCCGGATCTAGGGCATCGTACTCATTCCCGGCTCCAGCAATCCCGACCATATTCAGGAAAACACGGAATTGTTTGATTTTGAATTGACGGAGGAGGAAATGGGGCGTATCAATGCCCTTGACCGTGGCGAGAAACATGATTGGTACTAAAAAATTTTGTAAAGTGGAGGTAGTATATGAAAGTTTTAGCGATTAACGGCAGCGCAAGAAAGGACGGTAACACAGCAATCCTTATCAATACAGTATTTGAGGAATTGCATACAGCAGGAATTGAAACAGAGATGGCGCAGCTTTCCGGAAAAATCATAGAACCGTGTAAGGCTTGTTGGCTTGCGGCGGGAGAAAAAACTGTGTCTATAAAAAAGACCAGTTTCAGGAGATTTTGAAAAAATGACACAGGTAGAGGGAATCATTCTTGGTTCACCGGTCTATACTGCAAATTGGAAAATAGGTTGTTCCCTACCAAGGATAAAAGCGAACAGTCTGATTTGACTGTTACATCTTTCTTATGTCACTTTACAAATTCCACCGTTACCTCAAGCTTGGGGTACGCCATCTCCAGAAAGCGTCTGAGCTGCTTTTTGACCTTTTGATCCGCCTGCTTTGTCAGATCGCTCCTACTGATTTCCTCTTCTATCTTGTGCTTTTGCTCCTTGACAAACTCGCCGTTGTCCTCAGGTGTCACTCGGTTAAACAGTCCGTTATCCACATCTAAAACCTCCCAGGTATCCTCATCAATTTCATGGCTCAGTACTTGGCTGTGGGGGATGGTGATGATGAGCTTATCAGGCTTTTTCAGTTCCGTATGGACAGTCGATAAATCCGATCCCAGCTTGACGATACCTTCATAATAGACCAGCATGCTCTTTGATGTCAGGGGAATATCCTTTCCAAAGAGCTTCATAGCGCCGCCGTCATAGACAGCATCGCCTTTGTAGCGGTATTCCAAGGCAGACATTTCCGATATTTCCTTCACCTGATCGCCCATGAGCTTTAAATCATATGTGGATTCCTGTTTTGGAAAGAAATCCAAATTCAAAACATCTGCTGCTACAGTGCCTGCGGCAAAGCAGGCGATAAGGGCCGCTGCCGCGGCTATTTTCTTTATGTGCTTCATGTTATTCCTTCCTCCAGTCCCTTTTCTGCGGTCAGAGCGGTTCCCGTTATTCTATGCGGAAAACCGGCTTTCAACATATTTCGACAATTCTCATTATATCATAAAATGTTTTTGCGCGCTTTAGAAAAAACCTTACAAATTAATGAAATATATGAAGCTTCTGGCCGAAAAATATCCACAGCTCTTGCATGCGGCGGGAAAAATAGTATACTTTTTATAGGCGAGTTTATTGTGGAAAAAAGCGATGGAGAAAAACAGCGGGAATTCGTTTGCGCAGAGGAGGCGGCGCTTCAAATGATAGGCTGTTTGTTTTCGACTGTCCAGATTTCCGTCCGTCTGGAAGAGCGTTCGGCTCAAATGAAGAGCATGCTCCTTTTCTGGATGGCGTTTATGAGAAATCACGTGGAGCTTTTGCAGAAAACGCAGATCATGCCTATGAAGCCGGAAAATCTTTATTCGGAAGTGCGAGAGTTATCTATTTTCCTGAGAAGGAGGGAAGACAGGGTGAACATTTTAATTATAGAGGATGACGCGGCCATCCGGCAGGAGTTAAAGCTGCTGCTGGAAAACGCGCTGTATCAAGTGACGGCCCTAACAGAATTTGGGGAAGCTGCGGAAGCTATCATAAACATTCAGCCAGATCTGGTCCTGCTGGACGTGAATCTTCCGGAGGAGTCGGGCTTTGCCGTCTGCCGGAAGGTGCGGGAAGTATCTCAGGTGCCCATTATCTTTGTCACTAGCAGGACGGACTCTATGGATGAGCTGGAAGGAATGCTGAAGGGCGGGGACGACTATATCACAAAGCCTTTCAACGCCCCAGTGCTGCTGGCCCGCATTGCCGCAGTGCTGAAGCGGACGAGAAAGGAAAACGATGAGGACGCCAAGCTGATTCATAAAGGCGCGGAGCTTGATCCGGGCCGGGGGCAGATCCTCTATCAGGGAGAGCAGGCGGATTTAACGAAAAACGAGCTGAAAATTCTCTACTTTCTTTTCCAGCGCAAAAGTGAAATTGTCTCCCGTATGGATCTGGTGGAATATCTGTGGGATCAGCAGGTTTTCATCGACGATAACGCCCTCAGCGTCAATGTGACCCGTTTGCGGGGCAAGCTGGAGGAAATCGGCCTTGCTGATTTTATTGAGACAAAGCGGGGAATGGGGTATCGGATATGAGATTTGTGGATTACATCAAGGATAAAGCATTGCTCCTGCTTCTTCACATATGCTGCATGGCTCTTTTGACCGCCTTTTTACACTTGACCGGCTATTCCATGGATTATTGCGCTGTCATACTCATCTGCTGGTGTCTCATCCTGGGGTGCTGGCTGGCGGCGCAGTTTCTGATGCGCAGGACTTATTTTCGCAAAATGGAAGGGATTATGCAAAATCTGGATCAGCGGTATCTTCTGGGCGAGCTGATGCCCGTCTCCTTTCGCCTGGAGGACAGGCTGTATCGGGCCATGATCCGCAGCTCCAACAAGTTGGTCATCGAGCGCATTCGCAAAATCGAGGAAGAGCAGAGGGAATACCGGGAATATATCGAAGGCTGGGTACATGAGATAAAGGCGCCTATCACGGGCATTGCCTTAAACTGCGAAAACCACAGAGACGAGAGGAGCCGCTACCTTTCGGCGGAAAACCGCAAGGTGGAAAACTACGTGGATATGGCCCTTTACTATGCCCGCTCCGATGAGGTTTACAAGGATTACCGCATCAGGGAAACGGATCTTCAGGAGATTGCCGAGGATGTTTTGATGAAAAACAAGCATTACCTGATTCAAAGCCGGATCCAGGCGCAGGTGGACTGCCCCCATCCGGTGCTGACGGACAAAAAATGGATCAGCTTTATTTTAAACCAGCTGGTGTTAAACAGCGCCAAGTACGGCCGGGAAACAGGCGGCCATATCCGCATTGTTACAGAAAAGCTGGAGCAGGGAGTCCTTCTCAAAGTGCAGGATAACGGTATGGGAATTAAAGCGGAAGAATTGCCGCAGATCTTTGAAAAGGGCTTTACGGGAAGTAACGGAAGGCTGGAAGGAAAGCGTTCCACAGGCATGGGGCTCTATCTGTGCCGTAAATTATGTACAAAGCTGGGAATCGGCCTGCGGGCAGCGTCAAAGGAAGGGGAAGGAACGGAAATCCTGCTGGAGTTTCCCATCAGCTCCTATCTTACGAAATTGTAAGGTTGAAGAAAGGCAGCGCAATACAAGCGGATCAAAAATTCAGGTATAGTAGGTATCAGCATAGGAAAGGGGTGAAGAAATATGCAGGATACCATACGCATATGCGACATTGAAAAATATTACGGAAATGGAGCGCATGTAACAAAGGCAGTGGACAGGGTGAGCTTTACTGTGAACCAGGGAGAATTCATCGGAGTGATGGGAGCTTCCGGGTCCGGTAAGACCACCCTTTTGAATATGCTTTCAACCATCGACACGGTTACTGCGGGCCACATTTTTTACGGAGATATTGACATCACCGAATTATCCGAGGAACAGCTATCCGACTTTCGAAAGGACAATCTGGGATTCGTCTTTCAGGAATACAACCTGCTGGACACTCTGACTCTGGAAGAAAATATCATGTTGGTTATGACCCTTCACGGACGAAAACGGGAGGAGATTGAAAAGCGGTGCAGCGAACTGATGCGCCTTCTGGGCATCGAAGAGGTAAGGAATCAGTTTCCCTATCAGGTATCGGGAGGACAAAAACAGCGCTGCGCCTGCGCGAGAGCGCTGGCCAATCATCCAAAGCTCCTGCTGGCGGATGAGCCTACCGGGGCCCTGGATTCAAAATCCGCGCAAACGCTGCTGGAGACCTTTACCAGCATGAACGAGAGGCTGGCAGCAACTATCTTCATGGTAACCCACGATGCCTTTTCCGCCAGCTACTGCAAAAGGATCCTATTTTTGAAGGATGGGAAGATCTTTCACGAGCTGATCCGGGGGAGCAAAGAGCGCCGGGAGTTTTTAAACGAGATCTTGGATGTGCTGTCTCTGACAGGAGGTGAGCGTTCCGATGATGAATAAGCTGGCCTTTCGAAATGTGCGGCGCTCCGCTAAGGATTATCTGATTTATTTCATGACCATGGCGGTAGTTACGGCGCTGATGTTTTCCTTCAACACGCTCCTGTTTTCTGAGGATGTGCAGAATTTGTTTCAGGTAGCCGGAGTTATGGCGGCCATGGTTGGGATTGCCACCTTTTTTGTCGTTTTGATCGTGGCATGGCTCATCAATTACATGGTTCGCTTTATTCTGCAAAAGCGGAGCCGGGAGTTTAGTATTTATCTTCTGGTAGGAATGAAAAAACGAGAGATCGCGCGGCTGTATATACGGGAGAATTTGCTGCTGGGGGCGGGAGCTTTCGGGGCAGGAATGGGCCTGGGCGCTCTGCTTCAACAGATTTTGTTGTCTGTTTTTTACAGCATGGTGCAGATGGATTACCACCTGCGTCTGGAATTCAATTCGTACTGCGTTTTGATGACAGCTGCCTGTTATGGCGGATGCTATCTTTTGGCGCTGTTTCGCTGCAGGAGACGTTTCAGAAAAATGAATATCCACGATTTGATGGCAAGTGAAAAGCGCAATGAAGAGATCCGGGAAAGCCATGAGAAGACAAGGCGCATGCTGCTGCCCCTTTCCATACTATTTCTGCTGATCTTTGGAATCTTCCTCTTCTGCTGGAAGGATTGGAACACCGGAGTTCTGCTCTTTTTCCTCACAGGGCTGGTGCTGTCCATTTACCTCTGCTATATGGGAATTTCAGCCTGGATCTTCTGCTATGTGAAGGATAAGAAAAGTGGCGTTTACCGCGGGGATGTGCTTTTCCTCCTGCGTCAGTTTTCCTCAAAGGTAAAGACCATGAGCTTTACCATGGGAACCCTGACCGCGCTGTTTACACTGGCTCTTCTTGGCAGCTCGGTAGCCTTCATGTTCAACCACTTCCAGAACCAGATGCTGAACAGCAAGTTCCCTTTCGATGTACAGCTGTACAGTGAACAGGCGGACGACGACTTTCAGCGGGAAATCCAGCTTCTCAAAAAGGAAACCAAGGTAAAGGAGCTTTATACTTATTCGATTTATGAAAATGGAACCAGGCAGGTAAACGCATGGCTGTACAGTCACCTGAAAGCTTTGGGAGGTGACTATCACAAAGCGGATGGTACGCCGGACTGGGAGGGAATTGAGCAAACGGTCGACAGTGTATACTGCGAGTATGACACTTATATGAAGCTGTCGGATTACAACCGCCTGCGGCAGATGCTGGGCCTTTCCAAAATTGAGCTTGAGGAAAACCAATATGCCATCCATCTGAAGGAGCGGGTGCTGAAGGAAACGGGAGATTTTTCGAAAAGCCTGAACATAAAAGGAAATGGCCGGGCGCTTTCCTTTGCCGGATATCATACAGAGAGCTTTTCCCAGGACGGGCACAACGGAGGCGATTATGTCATCGTGGTTCCGGATGCGGCAGCTGAGGCAATGCGCCCTTATTACGCGGAGCTGGCAGCCGACATAAAAGGAGAAGCGCCGCAGGGTCTGCAGGACAGGCTGGACTCGCTGGATCCGGATGAAGATGAAGACGAAGAAGGGGAAGATCTGGGAAATTTCTGCTGCGGCTCCGATAGCATCCTGGTCTTCAGCGCGGACAACCTGGTCAGGGACAATCTGATTCTGGAAAGCAAATACATGCTGTGCTCCATCATATTCCCGCTCTTTTACGTGGGGCTGGTCTTCCTCTGCGTTGCCCTGACCGTGCTCTCGGTGCAGCAGCTCAGCGACTCAGCAAAATACGGCTTTCGCTACAGGGTTCTTTCCCGCATGGGCTGCAGCAGGCAAAAAATTTCCCGAATGATCCTGAAACAGCTCCTGGGCTACTACATGTGTCCGGCCCTTATGGCTCTTACAATCAGCGGTATCATTTCCGTATATACCGGGGGCAGGTTTAACTTTTATACCGGGGTCTCTGCGCCGGGAGCTGTCTATTTCCTCCTCTCTGCAGCCCTATTTTTCGGGATTTACGCAGCGTATTTTATCCTTACTTATGTTGGATTTAAGCGAAATGTGTTCAGTACTCTGCAATGAAAGAAATTTAAAGAAGGGAAGCGATTTCATATGAAAAAAACAGTAAATTTCGGATTGAAGTTCGGTAAAAGAAGTGAAAAAATGCAGGCATAAAAATTGTATTGCAAAGGCGATGATAAAACCGTACAATAGAAGCAGGGAAGCATATATGCTGTAAAATAGTCCATACTAACAAAGGAGGTATTTCTTATGCAACTTCAAGCATCACGAAAAATTTTGTCATTTCCGGCAAGGAACAGGTGGAGATGTTTGTCAACGCGATTGAAGAATCTGCCAAAAACCGTCCTGTTCATATACCTGTAGCTGCAAAGGAGATAACAGATGAGGCAGAACTGGTAGAATTTATGGCAAAATGGGAGAAGGCAAATGTTGAAAACAAATAGATATTCAGTTATCAACATTCGGCGTTATCTTAATAGTGATAATCCAAAACTCGGAGAGAACAGGCTTCTTAAAGTTCTCTCTGGTGTTTCTTGTCCAAGGAATCCGGATGTTGAACGGTTTTTGCAAAAAAGCGCCATAGAGTTCACAAAAAAGAATCAGTCTGTTACATATCTTGTATTTGATACAAGAAGCATGGGGTTGGCAGGATATTTTACCCTTGCATTAAAGCCTTTAACAATAAGGGGAGAAACAGTAAGCAATACCGTAAAGAGGAAGCTGTTGCGTGTCAGTGAATGGGATGAACATTCAGATACCTATACCATGTCGGCATACCTTGTTGCCCAGCTTGGCAAAAATTTTACCAACGGCGCAGAGAAAAAATCACCGGCGAGGAACTACTTGTATTGGCATGGGATAAAATCAAGGAAATACAGTATCTTGGCGGTGGTATGGTGACATTTTTAGAGGCGGAAAATGAGGAAAAGCTGTTAACTTTCTATCGGAACAACCGTTTTTCACAGTTTGACACCAGACAGACGACAGCAAGCATGGACGAGCCGCATGAGCTTGTACAGCTGTTACGCTTGCTCTAAGTAAAATTGAGAGGCCGGCAGGTGAGCGGGCCGCCGACCTCCTACAGGGTTTGGGCTATGGATTGATTTCCTTGATTTCCCTTTTCAACCGCCAGACATTATGCGCCAGCAGCAGACCGCTGTACAGCAGGATCGATATAAAAACGATGAGGGAGAAATCCCGGGACAATGAATAGGACGCCCAGTTGATGCCGGAGACGATACAGTGGCTGATGATGTAGGCAAGGGGATACAGGCCAATGCGCTCTATCCAAACATGAACTGTTTCTTTCTTTCGCGTTAAGAACCATACAATTCCCAAAACAAGAAGCGCTGCTGCTGCCAGAATAAGATAGTATCCAAGGGACAGCCGCGGCAAAACAGTTATACTCTCATGATCCACATTCTTCTCAATTCGCTTTTCCGCATTTGGGTCATATTTAGCAATACAGACATTTTCCGTTTCATCGTTTGGAGCGTATACAACAAGGACAGGCTTCGCATGCTGCAGCGTAACTTTTGCCGACAGGGCTTCTTTTCCCTGCGAAAACCATTTATCCCAAAGAGAAGTCCACGCCTGAATTTCGCAATAGCAGAAATCCCCGCCATCAGGGTCCTCGTAGATCGTGTAGTCAAAATCTGTCACCTCATCATCAAAGGTGAGAAGCATCCCCTTATCACCAAGCGGCTGGACAGTAACCGTTTTTTCGGAATAGGGAAGATAGATTGGCGCATCCAGTACAGCAAAGGCTGATACAAACAATGCGGCCACAAATAGGGCAGTCAGGGCAATGGTCTGCATTTTCCTGACTTTCATCTTGCGGCTGAGCCTTAATAAGGGTGCGGCGTCAGATACTTCCTGAGCTGGCGGAGCTTCCTCGCTTCTCCCATAGTTTTGCTCATATTCCTTTTTACAGGCTTTACAGCCTTTCAAGTGCTCCTCAATAAAGGCTGCTGTATCGGAGCGTACCATATTTTCCGCATACAGCGGTAAAAGATCGCGTATGATGCTGCATTCATTTCTCATAGGATTTGTCCTCCAGTCTTGATTGAATCTTCATTTTGGCTCGGTGGTAGGTCACACAGGCCCAGTTTTCCGATTTACCGAATATTTGTCCGATTTGTTTGAAACTCAGTTCCGCGAACACCCGCCACATAAAGACCTCTTTGTACGGCTCGGGTACCGTATGCAAAATTGCTCTTATCCGTGTGGCTTCCTCGCGGTTTATATATTGTTCTTCGATTGTACATTCTTCGGATGGCAATTGGGACAGCTCTGCATCGTCAAGATGATCCGTTTTCTGCGATTTTTTCAGATAGCTGTAATAACAGTTTTTTGCAATCTGGCAGAGCCACACACGAATGTCACAGTCGCCACGAAAGCTGCTGATGGAACGCATAGCCCTGAAGAATGTCTCACTGGTGATTTCTTCTGCTGTATGTTCGTCACCTGATAATCTGCGGATATAGAGGTACACGTCATCGAAATAATCCCGGTATAGTTTTTCGAACTCCGTCACTCTACCACCTCCCTTCAATTATAAGACTCGGGCAGGAAGCAAAACCTTACAAAGTTTTTTAAAAAATTTCGATTTTAATATATCATAAAAGGGGGATTTCTGCTATCCATCTATGTCTAAAACAGCTTGCAAGTTAGAAGACAAAAAATCTTAGCTGAAGTGAAAAGATAATTTCCACTTGTAAAGGCCGTGATAAGAGAGTTGCGGTTACTATTACAGAAAGAGGGGACACGAGGAAAAACACCTTACAGAAATGGAAGTTACTCTTACAATTGGCGCTGCGGGAGTCTGCTACAGTGGCGAAAAAGCCGTTTTTGGGCATAGTCCATCGGGCGGAATTTAGACACTTTTTTTGAGTGTAAGACTAACTTCCACCTGAATTGGACCGATTCAGTTCCCGGCAGATGCCACATGGTTTTAGGCGATTAACGATTCTTTTTGTTCTTTAAAAGGTATGGCTTAAGTATGACGCTGTCACTTTCAATCCTGCGGATACCGAAGGCAAAGAGCCTCTCGTAGAGGTCCGGGTAAAGGAACGCCGTCAGTTCCAGGGGGCTCTTGCCGCCCAGGGACTCCACAGGAGCGGAGTTCACATGGCTCAGGACGAGGTTGAGGTCGTCCTGGCAGGTCAGCCCGAGGCCTCGCAGGTCGGTCTGCTTTGGAAGGATGTAGCGTAACTCAATGTGCTTGTTCTCCAGGGAGCCTTTCTGGCCGGACTGCATGGGGTCGCAGAAGAACACCCTGGTGCGCCTGGAGCCGTCAGTGGCAGTCTCCATGGCCTGCGCTGCGCAGAACTCACTGCCCCGGTCGGTGAGGAGGACGTGCACGTACTTGCGAAAGAGGGCAGGGGTGAGGATCGTTTCCAGGAGGCAGATACCGGAGAGCATGGCGGAAGCCGTTTTCTCCTGGTGCAGGAGCGCAACGAGCAGGCCGGCCTTCACGAACTTGAAGGTCTGGATAAAGGGGCCGCTGGATTCGTCATTGTATACGGTATCCATCTGGGTAACGAACCCTTCTGGGTGTTCGGCAAGGTAGGTGCAGTAGTCCTGGTATGTACGTCCCTGGAGATAGCGCCTGTCCTGCCGCTTCTTGTAAGTGGCGGCCTTGCCCCTTCTGAGCTTCCTGGAGACCTTCCTGCGCAGATCCATGACGGTGATGCCAGCCACTTCGTGGAATACATCGGACTCAATGTAGTTGTAGAGGGTCTTCTCGCAGATCCCGAGCTCGGGATGCACCTGAAGGATCTGGTAGGGAGAAAGCCCTTGGCGCAGGAGTGGACCGATGATGTCGGCCATAGCTTTTGCTTCTGCAGAGGTCAGGTTCACTCCGGCTCTGGAGTCCGTTAGAGTTTGCCGGTAGACAGCGTGAGCCTGTTCAGGGTGATATTCAAACTTGTCGAACCGGCACCTGCTGCGGTTTGGGCAGCCATTGCAGGCACCGGGGGAGCGGTCGCGCCGGGAGCAGCGGAAGGGCGTATACTCCGGGCAGTCCAAAGTGCAGAGTCTGTGGAAAGGGCACTTTCTGTAGGCGGAGCATTCCAGAGGCAACGAGCATTTCTTCACAAGGATGCGGTGAGCCTTGATCTCCTTGCCGACGGTGGATTTGTCCTTGCCGATGGTCTGTGCGATGGCGGTCTTGGTCGAGCCATGGGAGATGCCATTGAGGATGATGCGGCGCTCCTCCAGTGTCAGATGGGAATAGGTATTCGTATGTTTCATAGGGTTACCTCCATTCAGGGAGGCATCTGCCCATAAAGAAAGTGTAAGGCTAAGTGCCACTTGATTTCAAGTGGAAGTTGGGGAAAGACTAACTTCCACTTGCACCCCTTAGATGTGGAAGTTAACTTTTCACTTCACACCTAAAAGAATTTCCCTGTTTATTATTGCCCAAAAAGCTCTGGTAGTGTATAATAGTAGTCAAACCAGCATAGCAGCAGCTTAACGAATATCAGATAGCTGCCGGGCTGGCGATGATGATAATTACAAGGAATAACAGAAAAGGAGGGTTTTGCTATGGTGAAATTATTGATTGGACATAAGGGCAGCGGCAAGACAAAGCAGATGATTGATTTAGCAAATGACAAAGTGCAGGAAAGTAACGGCAGCGTCATTTTTATAAATAAAAACCACAGGCTAATGTATGATCTGAGCCATAGAATCAGAGTTATCTGCATGGAAGACTTTGAGCACATCACAAACAGTGATGAGTATATTGGATTCATCTACGGAATTATCAGCTCTGATCATGATATTGAGACTATGTTCATCGACAGCATCTTGAAGCATGCGGATGTAACGCTGGGAGATTTGCCTGAGTTTATTGACCGGATCAAAAAGATTTCAATCAATTATGAAATCGAATTTATCGTCAGCCTGAGCGCCGAGAAAGAAGAAATGATCGGAGTTGACTTTACAGACTGCGAAATTTTGAACTAAAGATTTTGAACTGATACCTACATAAGGAATGGGCGGCGGTGTTTAATCACCGCCGTTTTCAATGACTAACGAGACAGCATATTTGCGGTGCTTGGAGAGGAACTATATGAAGAAGGTTTATTTGTGTGTCGTGTTAACGGCATTTTTATTTGGAACAATGGAAGTCGCTTTAAAACTGGCGGGAAGTGGAATGGACTCGTTCCAGCTTACCTTTCTGCGGTTCATGATAGGAGGACTTTTGCTGCTGCCTTTTGCCGCAGCAGAAATGAAGAAAAACCAGGTCAGACTGGTACTTAAGGATTTTTTGTATCTGCTCTATGTGGGGATTTTAGGCATCCCCTTAAGCATGCTGTTTTTCCAGCTGGGAGTGATGAACTCCAATGCGGCGACTGCATCGGTACTCATCTCCATTAACCCGCTTTTTACTATGATTTTTGCACATTTTATGACAGAAGAAAAACTGAAAAAAAGCAACGTAATTGTACTTTTGATCGGACTTCTGGGTATCATATTTATGATAAAGCCGTGGCAGCTGCAGGAGGGAAATACCGTTTTAGGAGTCATTCTCATGCTCCTTGCCGCTCTGTTCTTCGGGCTTTATACAGTGGCGGGAAAAATCAGCGTCAAAAAAATGGGAATCATGGCTCAGACCAGCATCAGCTTTATCCTGGGATCGCTTGTTCTTCTCGTTATCATGCTCATTATGGGAAGACCGGTGGTGCAGGGGATTGCGGACAACTGGCTCCTCGTAGCGTATATCAGCATTTTTGTTACAGGGCTGGGGTATTTTTTCTACTTTACAGCAATCAAGTATTCAGATGCAACGACTGGCTCCATCGCCTTTTTCCTAAAGCCTGCCATTGCTCCGGTTATGGCGGTTATCTTCCTGGGGGAATCAATTTTGTGGAATACATACATCGGAATCGGCCTGATTCTGGTGGCATCCTGGATGAATATAAGAGGAAAACGAAAAGAGGTGCAGCTTCATGACTCCCAAAACCATCACACTGGATAAAATCAAATCCATTCTAAAGGACAGAACGCCCGGAACTATAGGAAAACACAGCTTTTTTTCTGTGCTGGTGCCCCTTGTAGAAAAAAGCGGCAAATTATTTCTTTTGTATGAGGTAAGAGCCGAGCATATGAAACGGCAGCCAGGTGAAATCTGTTTTCCTGGAGGCCAGCTGGAAGACGGTGAATCACGGGAAGCCTGTGCTGTGCGGGAAACCATGGAGGAGCTGGGGGTTTTGTCATCCGATATAAAAATAATCAGCCCGCTTGATACCCTTTATACCTATAGCAACTTTACAATGTTCCCATTTTTAGGTACTATAGAGGAGGAAGCATTAGAGAGGCTTCATTGTAATCCGGATGAAGTAAAGGAAACCTTTCTCGTTCCTGTGGATTACTTGCTGGAGACAGAACCAGAGGTGTACTGCATGAAAGTGGGGCCTGAAGTGGGAGAGGATTTTCCTTATGAAACAATCAAATTCCCCAAAGGCTACAAATGGAGAAAGGGGATTTCGGAGGTGCCCGTTTATGAGTACGAAGATCGGGTCATATGGGGACTGACAGGAAGGATTACGCGAAGCTTTGCCAATATGTTGAAGAATGAGGAAGCTTGAAGGTAAGCTTTTTAATCTGCCGCAGCGGCGTGGAAGACGTCGAAAGACGTCAGAGAAGAGAACGAATGGAAATTCAGGAGGTGCGCGATGTTTAAAATCGGATTGTGTCAGATGATGGGATCGGTGGATAAAGAAGAAAGCAAAAAAAAGGCAAAACAAATGATTCAGGAGGCAGCAGGCAAGGGCGCTCAGGTGGTGGCACTCCCGGAAATGTGGAACTGTCCCTATTCCAACGACTATTTTCGCCCCTATGCAGAGCCGGAAGACGGGCCGTCCGTCCAATTCCTTTCCGACTTGGCAAAGGCAAACAGCATTTATCTTATCGGAGGATCGATTTCGGAGCTGGATGGAGATAAAGTATACAATACTTCCTATAGTTTTGATAGAAACGGCGCTATGATTGGAAAGCACAGAAAAGCGCATCTCTTTGATATTGATGTAAAAGGAGGCATCCGCTTTATGGAGTCGGATACTCTGACCGCGGGAGATGAAGTTACTGTGATTGACACGGAATACTGTAAAATTGGAGTGGCAATTTGTTACGATGTCCGCTTTCCGGAGCTGTCGAGAATGATGGCGCTGAAAGGAGCGAAGCTCATCGTCCTGCCGGCAGCCTTCAATCTGACAACAGGGCCGGCTCACTGGGATCTGACCATGCGGGCAAGAGCCCTTGACAATCAGGTCTATTTTGCAGCTGTATCACCGGCACGGGATATGGATGGAGTATATCAGGCTTATGGCAGTTCCTGCATCACAACACCATGGGGAGAATTCCTTGCAAAGGCGGATGAAAAGGAATGTATTGTTTACGGAGATATTGATTTAGATTATGTAGATTCTATCCGGCAGCAGCTGCCGCTACTAAAGCATCGGAGAGAGGAGCTTTACAAATGAAAAAAAGAAAGTTGTTTTTCCTGGCAGGTCTGCTGGTGATGGTGGTAATTCTCGGTGCTTGCGGTGAAAAGGAGCCGGAGGAACCAATCCTTTATGAGATTGCCATGCTGTCCAACACAAGCAGCGTGGAGGACGGCTCTTTTAATCAGACTGTCTGGCAGGGAATTGAAAGCTTTGTAGAGGAAGAGCCGGTCTCCTACAAATCCTATATGACGGCGGAGGATTCGACTGATGCCTTCCTGCGGACCATTGACGAGGCGATAGATGGCGGGGCAAAGATTATTATTGCCGCCGGCTCTACCTTTGAGGGAGCCATATATGAGGCTCAGGAAGAGCACCCGGAAATATCCTTTGTACTCTTTGATGGTGAGCCTAAAAGCGAAGAATCGGGAGATACAGCAGTTGGCAAAAATACAGTGGCAGTCCTTTTTGCCGAAGAACAGGCAGGCTTTCTGGCAGGATATGCCGCAGTAAAAGAAGGCTACAGGCAGCTTGGCTTTATGGGCGGGAAAGAGCTTCTGCCTGTACAGCGGTTCGGATATGGATTTGTCCAGGGAGCACAGCAGGCAGCAAAGGAAAATGGTACAGATGTAGAGGTGAGGTACGCTTACAGCGGCACCTTCAGCCGCAGCGCTGAGGTAGAAGAGCAGGCGGCCAGCTGGTATTCCAAAGGTACGGAGGTTATATTCGCCTGTGCCGGGGATGCGGGAAAATCTGTTATGAAAGCGGCAGAGCAGAAAGGCGGGAACGTGATCGGTGTAGATACGGATCAGAGCAGTGATTCAGAGACTGTCTTATGTTCCGCAGTAAAAAATCTGGATGAGTCTGTAAACGATATCCTCACAACGTATTACTGTGAAAACGAATTTGCCGGAGGGCAGACCATAAGGCTGAGCGCTGAAAACGCAGGCATAGGGCTGTCCATAGAATCAAACAGACTGCAGAACTTTACCCCAAGGCAATATGATGAAATCCTCAGAAAGCTTTCGGAAGGGAAGCTGCAGGTAAAAGGCGATGAAATAAAGGACGTTCGGGAACTAGAATCCCAGCATGTGCAGATAAAAATGGAAAAATAAAAAAGACAAAACAAATAAGGAGGGCAGCCCCTCCTTTTGTTTTACCCGTTATAGCCTAATGAATGGCCCTTATTTTCGATCTTTAAGCGGCATATATTGCATATGAGGCTGTACACAGTTATAAGCAGGACGCATAAGTTTTTTACCTGCAATCAGTTCCTCCAGCCTGTGAGCACACCAGCCGGACAACCGTGCTGTGGCAAAGAGAGGCGTTGCAATATCCGTTGGAATATCCAGGGCGCTGTAAACGAATCCGGAATAAAGGTCCACGTTAGCAGGCATTGGCTTTTCAACTCCATTGATTTCCGCATAAAGCTCCGGAACTTTCTTTTCAATAAAGTCACACAGCATAAAATCATCAATGAGATCTTTGCTGACAGCAAGCCTTTTTGCCATATCCTTCAGGAGCCGTGCCCGAGGATCGGACAACGTATAAATCGCATGCCCCATACCATATACAAGGCCGGTTTTGTCATTGGCCTGTTTTTTCAGGACTTTTACCAGATAATCTTCGACTTTGCGATGATTCGTAATATCCTTCACATTTCTCTTTAAATCCTGAATCATGTTGATTACTGCGATATTAGCTCCGCCGTGCTTAGGACCTTTCAAGGCGCCGACAGCGGCAGAAATGGCAGCATAAGTATCTGTTCCTGACGAGGATACCAGGTGAGTGGTAAAGGATGAGTTGTTGCCTCCGCCATGTTCTGCGTGGAGAATCATAGCAATATCCAAAAGTTTTGCTTCCAGATCCGTATATTGCCCCATGGGGCGAATCATGCGCAGAATATTTTCGGCAGTAGAAAGTTCCGGTATCGGGTAATGCAGGTGAAGACTTTTGTTATCAAAGGCAGATGACTTTGCCTGATAAGCATATGCGATCAGTGCGGGAAAATAGCCGATCAGATCAATAGACTGACGCAGCACGTTTACAATTGATGTATCATCCGGATTGTCATCATAACAATAGAGTGCCAGAACACTTCTCGCCAGTTTATTCATGATGCTGCGGGAAGGAGCTGTCAGGATCATATCCCGGGCAAATCCTATGGGAAGCTCTCGTTTTTCCCCTAAATGTGCATTAAAATCGTTCAGCTGTTTTTGAGTCGGAAGCTCACCAAATATAAGCAAATATGTAACTTCCTCAAATCCAAAACGGTTTTCCTGGCTGCAGTTTTTAACCAGATCTTCTATGTTATACCCACGATAGTAAAGCTGACCGTCCATAGGAACTTTTTCATAATTATCGTTGAGCTTATAACCTACGATTTCTCCAATCTTTGTAAGGCCGACCACAACGCCTGTGCCATTGGAATTACGAAGCCCGCGCTTTACATCGTTTTCAACGTAAAGATGGCTTTCAATGGCGTTTTTCCTCTCCAGAGCCATGGTGATTTTGTGGGCAGGGCTTGCAGATTCAGCGGCCGCAGACTGCCTGGCTTCACGCTTTTTTTTCATCTTCTCTAACAACTCAAATACCTCCTTCCCTATGTGCAAATTAGTCACATATAAGGACTCAATTATATCATGGATCGGGGAAAATTGGAAGCGGAATTTTTCTTTGCGGATTGGAATGAAACAAACAGCAGATCGTTTTTCAGAATGGACAGCAGGTACAGGGATATAGTATAATATCGCATGCGGAGGTAGAGGGATTATGAACTGGAACGAATTATTATGCTCAGACAGGCCCAGGAAGGCCAGAACTTCGGCAGTTTCGGAGGATCTGCGGAGTGAGTTTGAAAAGGATTATCACAGAATCATCGGCAGCGCGTCTTTTCGGCGGCTTCAGGACAAAACACAGGTATTTCCTTTGGACAAAAGCGATTTTATCCGCACGCGCCTGACCCATTCTCTGGAGGTTTCCTCCTTCGGAAAATCTCTGGGAAAAAATATTTCCAGGGAAATTCAAAATACCATCGGGGATGCGGAATTTCTTCCTTCTTATGAAGCGGATATCTGCGACCTGCTTCAGTGCGCGGGGCTTCTTCATGACATTGGAAACCCGCCTTTCGGCCATTTTGGTGAAGAAGCCATCCGAATCTGGTTTGCGGAAAATCTCGGCCGTCTGGAATTTCAGAGACAGCCTGTAGAGCAAGTCCTTTCGGAGCAGATGAGGGCAGATTTTTATCATTTTGAAGGAAATACTCAGGCTCTGCGCCTTGTGACAAAGCTTCACTTTCTGGTGGATGAGCACGGCATGAACCTGACAAAGGCTCTTCTTGGAACGATTATCAAATACCCGGTTTCTTCTTTACAGATTGATAAAAAGAGCGGCAATATTAAAGATAAAAAGATGGGCTATTATTATGCGGAACGGGCTATTTTTGAAGACATTCAGGAAAGCCTGGGAACAGGAGGTTGCCGTCACCCGCTGACCTTTGTTCTGGAAGCTGCAGATGATATTGCCTACAGGACGGCGGATATTGAAGACGCCTTTAAGAAAGGATGCATTACTTACCAACAGCTGGTAAAGGAACTGAGAGACAGAAGGCCGCGGCAGTTTAAAAAAGAATATGACGAGCTGGTTGAAAATCTGGAATACCGCTGCAAAAAGGCAAGGGAACGGAAGCTTTCTTCACCAGAGCTGAATGCAGTGCAAAACTGGATCATTTATCTGCAGGGCCAGCTGATTTCCGGCGCTACGGCTGGATTTGTAAAAAACTATTCGTCTATTATGGATGGAACTTATAAAACCGATCTGTTTGATGGAACCTTTTGTCAGCCAATTATAAGAGTGCTGGGAGAAATCGCCTTTGACTATGCCTTTAATACGGAACCGATTCTGCGGCTGGAACTTGCGGCGCAAACGATTTTTACCTTTCTGCTGGATCGCTTTGTACCGGCAGCCATTGCCTATGATACGGAGCAGCCGTCCAATATGGTTCAGCAAAAGCTTATGGCGCTGATTTCCGACAATTATAAAGGCATTTATCATATTTATGCCCGTGATAAGGAGCCGCAGGAAAAGCTGTATCTCAGGCTTCTGCTGGTAACAGATTTTATTTGCGGCATGACCGATAGTTATGCAAAATCGTTGTATCAGGAATTAAACGGCATTTCCTGAACAGACATTTTAGAAAGGAAGATGGAAAATTTATGTTTACACTCAAGTTAATTGCAGGGCCCCTTATCGGAGCGCTCATCGGATATTGTACGAATTTTATTGCAGTAAAAATGCTCTTTAAGCCTCACAGGCCGGTTATGCTGGGCAGTCTGCGCCTTCCCTTTACGCCCGGACTGATTCCTAAGAGAAAGGATGAGTTGGCAGGCGCTATTGGAAATGCCATCAGTGATGTGCTCCTTACAAAGGAAGATCTGGCCAAATCCCTTCCTTCCGAGGATATAAAAAAATCCATTACCGGGGAGCTGTGGCATCGATTTGTAAAGGCAAAGGAAAGTTCCCGCTCGGTAGAGGAGACCATATCCGGCTTGATTTCTCAGGAGCAGTACGAAAAAATGAGGGACAGGCTGGAAGATGTGATAACGGAAAAAGCAGCAGATACCCTCAAAAAACTGAAAATCAGTGAAATTGTTGTAGAGGAGGGAACAAGAGCGATTAAAGAAAAGGTTCAGGGAACCATGTTGTCCATGATGTTAAACGATCAGGTTATTCAGAGTGTGGCAGAACCCATTGGGGCGGAAATTGAGCGTTACATAGAAGAAAATGGGGAAAACAAAATCCGTCCAGTTGTGGCAGGGGAGCTGGTCAGGCTGGAAACAGGCGGGACAGGGGCCCTGCTTGCGAAACTGCCCCTCAGTGAAGCGCGCCTTGGGACAATCGTGAATACCCTTTATGATGAATGCATTGAAAATTCTGTGGAGGCTATGATTGCAAAAATTGATATTGCCGGCATTGTGGAAGAAAAAATACGGGAGATGGATGTGGCAAAGCTGGAAGAATTAATTTTATCAGTTATGAAAAAGGAACTGAATGCGATTGTAAACCTGGGCGCCCTTATCGGACTTTTCATCGGACTTTTGAACCTGTTCATCAGTATGCTGTAAAATGGATCTTGTAATTGGTTTTTTTTGGTGCTATTATGGAGATAAAGTGATTTAGGCTTGACCGCAGGGCCTGAGAATGGAGGAAAAAATGGAAGCGATTAAATGCATAAAAGAAAGAAGAAGTATCAGGAAGTTTCAGGATAAGAAGGTTCCGCACGAGTTGCTTAACGAAGTGATTGAAGCTGCAGCTTTCGCGCCTTCCTGGAAGAACACGCAGGTTACGAGATATCTTGTAACAGAGGATCGGGAAAAGATGAACAAAATCGCAGATGGCTGCGTTTTAGGCTTTGAATATAACATTGATACCATCCGTAAGGCGGCGGCATTGGTCATTGTAACGATGATTAAAGGCCGTTCTGGAATGGAGCGGGATGGCTCTGCGACAACTCCAAAGGGCGCGGACTGGGGTATCTTTGACACGGGAATCGCTACTCAGACATTCTGCCTTGCTGCCCACGATAAGGGACTTGGAACTGTAATCATGGGAATCTTTGATGAAAATAAAGTGAGCGAAGTTATTCCGGTTCCGGAGGGACAGCAGGTAGCAGCTCTGGTTGCCCTGGGATATCCGGATGAAGAGCCAAAGGCTCCAAAGCGCAAGAGCGCAGAAGAGCTGGTTACCTATATTGACTGAGAGAGGTCATCTGCAGGCAGTCTGAAAAGGCTGTCTGTTTTTGATCATGATGCAGGGCGTTAGCTAGGAAATGATTTCCTAGCGGCAGGAGAAAATTTTACTTGACATTGAAATCTTACAGATGTAATATATATAAAATTACAAGTGTAAGAAAAGGAAACGAAAACAATGAAGATACAGAAAAAGCAAAGAGTAGTGGTTTTGATTCTGGCTGTTTTGATCCTTGCGGCAGCATTCCTCATATATCGCATAGCGGCCTCCGGCAGTATGGAAAAAACGCTGAACCAGTATATGACCTGTATTGAAGAAAAGGCATACGGGGAAATGTATGCTATGCTGGATGAAGCCAGCCGAAACAGAGTCAGCAAAGAGGCGTTTATAACCCGCAACCGGAATATTTATGAGGGGATCGATGCGAAAAATATTCAGATTTCCATAATTTTGGAAGATAAAAAAGAAGGTCAAATCCGCTACAAAACTGTGATGGATTCCTCTGCTGGAACAATACGGTTCCCAAATCAGGCCGAGTTTCACAAAGAAGAGGGGGAATATAAGCTCTCCTGGACGGATCGAATGATCCATCCCCAGCTGGACGAAACGGGGACCGTGCGGGTTCTCACCCTGAAGGGGGAGCGGGGAAGCATTTACGATTGCAGGGGAACTATGTTGGCAGGAAAGGGCACTGTGGCAGCAGTAGGTCTGATTCCCGAAAAAATGAGCAAAGATCCCCGGCAGGATCTGAAAAAAATGGGAAGGCTCTTGGATATGTCGGTTTCGGATATTGAAAAAAAGCTGGAAGCCAAATGGGTCAAACCCCATCTTCTGGTGCCCATCAAAAAACTGAAAAAGGTCAATGAAGCATCCTCCAGTACCGTTGAGATGAAAAATGAAGAGCTGCAAAAGCAGCTGCTGAAAATTCCAGGAGTAGTAATCGGTGACGAGACAAGCCGGATTTACCCTTTGGGTGAAAAGGCCGCTCATCTGATCGGCTATGTGCAGGGAATCAGCGCGGAAGAACTGGAGAGCCGAAAGGATAAGGGATATGATTCGTACAGTGTTATTGGAAAGAGCGGGCTGGAGCTGCTGTATGAGGAAAGGCTCCACGGGATAGATGGTGAAAAGATCGTCATTTATAATAAAAAGGGGAATGAAATAGCGGTTCTGGCAGAGAATCCGAATCAGGACGGTGAGAATATCAAACTTACCATTGATGCCGAGATTCAGTCAGCGCTTTATGATACATACAGGAAAGACAAAAGCTGCAGCGCTGCTATAAATCCCATGACAGGAGCGGTTCTGGCGCTGGTCAGCACGCCTTCTTATGACAGTAACGACTTTGTGGTAGGACTGTCGGAAAAGAGATGGAAGCAGCTGAATGAAGATAAGGCGGCACCTATGTTTAACCGCTTTCGTCAGGCCTGGTGCCCTGGCTCCACCATGAAGCCTGTTACAGGAGCAATTGGCATCACATCAGGAACGCTTTCCCAAACGCAGGACATGGGCCACAGCGGACTCAGCTGGCAGAAAGACGGCAGCTGGGGCGGATATCGAGTGACAACGCTGCATGAATACAGCGGAAAGGCAGATCTGGAAAATGCTCTGATTTACTCGGATAATATTTACTTTGCAAAAGCAGCCTTGAAAATCGGGGCAGAAACACTTGCGGAGAACCTAAAAAGAGCTGGCTTCGGGGAGGAGATCCCCTTTGCTGTCCACATGAACCAGTCCCAATATACCAATGATGGAAAGCTGATGAAAACGGAAATCCAGCTGGCTGATAGCGGCTACGGGCAGGGAGAGATTCTGGTCAATCCGCTTCATCTGGCTTGTATCTATTCAGCATTTCGAAATGAGGGAAACATGGTAAAACCCCATTTAGAAAAAAAGGAACAGACTGAATGGTGGAAAGAGCACATATTCAGCAGCAAAGCCGCAGCTGTTATAGAAGATGGGATGAAGAAAGTCATCAGCAGCCCGGAGGGGACGGGCCATGGAGCGGCAACTGGTGGTGTAGCTCTGGCAGGAAAGACGGGAACTGCGGAAATTAAAGCTTCCCAATCAGATACATCCGGAACAGAGCTTGGATGGTTTTGTGTCTATAATACAAAAGGCAGTGAAAAAAATTCCCTGCTGCTGGTGACCATGGTTGAAGATGTGAAAAACAGGGGAGGCAGCGGCTACCTGGTGAATCAGTACAGGACCATTTTGGCTGATTTTATGCCAAAAGACCGATAGCCTACAGCAGGCCCTGATCGGATAAAATCATTTGCGCTATTTCAACAGCCCTTGCACCGGAGGCGCCATCTGGCCCCTGCAGATTCAAAACGAAGATCTGCGGGCCGGATGGTGGTTCTGTATAACCGACAAACCATCCGTTGATGGTTTTGCCATCCACCATTCCAGTTCCGGTTTTCCCGGAGAAACGGTCAGAGATTTTAAGAGAACTCTTAATCGCTCTTATATGTTCTTCCCGAAAGCCCCATCTGTTTTCATAAAGTCCAGTCAGGAGCACGACCTGTTCGAAAGGAGAGATTTTCAAAGAAGATTCCATCCAAAAGCGGGAAACTCCTCCGCTGAGATCGCAATTTCCATAACCGATAAAATCATAGAACTTCTGAAGCGCTCCTTTTCCTGCTTTTTTATCGAGATTTTGGAAATACCAGTTGACGGAAGAGCGCATAGCAGAGTTCAGAGTCTGATCTCTGTTCCAGGCATCCAGAGGATAAACAGTCCCATCCCACTTTTGGAAAGAAGCCTCTGTAAAGCCGGACTCCAGGGCAAGAAGACCGCTGTAAATTTTATACGTAGAATTTGGGGAGACTCTGGCAGTGGCAGCATCTTTATTATAAACAATATAAGAGTCCTTTTTCAGGTCATAGAGGACAAAACTCCCCTGTAGATCGCCAAAGTAGGTTTGAAGATTTTTGTATTCGATATTCATGTCTGCAGCAGGGGTGTAGGACTCATCGGTAAGTGAAGCAGCCGAAGGAGCAAAGGCAGAAGCGGCAATCACCATGACAGCAAGGAACACATAACTCATTCTGCGGCAGTGGGAGTTCGGCATACGAAACTCGGCAACGTGGATGATTCTTTTGTAAAGAGCCTTTGCGGTCTGCTTCATTCCCACGGCAGGAAAGGTCTGGCCGGCTGCACAGTCGATGAGTACGCGCCCATAGGTTAGCTGCTGCCGTTTATCAAGGAGCGCAAGAACAAAGCTGTCACAGCAGAGCTCCCGATCATGCTCCATTTGTTTTACCGCATACCAGACAAAGGGATTATACCAATTGAACGCGAGAAAGAGCTGCATCGCGAGATTGAGAAGGGCATCTTTGTGTTTGCAGTGAACCAGCTCGTGCAGCAGAATATAGGGCAGCTGCTTCTCCTTACAGCCCTTGGGGAGCAAGATACAGGGGTTAAAAAATCCCATTGCAGCGGGACTCTTAAGACTGTCCACATCGGATATGCGAAGCTTTACAGGCAGGTTCATATGAATCTTATCCTGACAACGGTACAGTTCTGCGAGCAGGGAGGGCGGAGCAGCAGTGGAAGCCCGGCAGAGGCGGCGAACTCCATAAATTCCGCGGAAAATTCGAACTATCATGAACATAGTCCCCATGAGCCAGACAGCAAGAAGGCCAGCAGCAGCGGGCTGTGAAATCAGGCTGTGCGCATTAACAAAGAGATCCTCGGGAGTATCGTGTGAAAGCCCGGCAGCTGCCAGAGAGAAGGCTGCGGCAGATGGCAAATCAGAAGGAGCGGACTCAAAGCTACCTTGGAATTTGGGAAAAAAAGAAGCTGCAGGGCCTGCCAGAGGAACGAACCATATATAGTAATGCACACTTGCCGTAATTCTGCCAGAAAGCAGCTTTTTTAAAATGGAGATCATACAAATGAGAAAGGACACAAAAAGGGAGAAGGAAAGTCCATACAAAACAAGTTCAGTCATTGGAAGCCTCCTTTTCATCCAGAATCTCTTTTAATTGCCGGATTTCTTCATCCGATATCTGATCCTGCCGGATAAAATTCTGCACCATGGAGCTGATAGCGCCATTGTAAAACTGCTCTAGAAAATTACGGCTGGCATCGGTGCGATATTCTTCCTCCAGAACAATTGGTGTGTAGACAAACATGCGTCCATCCTTTTCTTTTGCCAGGGCTCCCTTTTTTACCAGGCGCAGCAGGAGGGTCTGGATGGTTTTCGGGTTCCAGGAGCTGACTGGCTCCAAACTTTTTACCACCTGATTTGTGTTAATGGGCGCATGGCGCCAGATAACCTTCATTACCTGATATTCGGCATCCGAAATCTGCGGCAGCTTTTTCATGGTATCCTCCTTAAAACTTACATATGTAATAGTATAGCAAGACTAGGCAGGAGTGTCAATAATCGCATAAAAGAAAGCATTTAACGTCATAATTTGTAAACATTGTTTTGAAAGATAGGGATACATGTAGTATAATAGGGAAAAAGACAGAACATGGAAGAAGAGTTGTTCGTATGAAATGCTGTATTTTGGTGGGAAGTCCCAGAAAAAATGGAAATACGATTTGAATATGCCTGAATGACGCAGAGCAAGTACGCCGAGGTGGGAGGTTTGAACACAAACTTTCCAATCTGCCTGGATGGTATGTCTGATGCGTCAGAAGGAGGAAATTATGAAAAAAGGATGGAAGAGAGACTGGTATTACATAATCGCGGCAGGAATGGGAAGGATAGTATGCGCAGCGGCTCTTGCGCTTTTGGCATTTCTCCTTATCATTATTAAAAAGAATGGCCTGGAGCTGATTCAGGGCTTATTCCTGCTGGTTCCATGCATAACCTTTGCAGCGGGAATTTTACTTATCCGGATTTCCAGATTAAAGCTTACAGAAACGGAAAGCAGCGATGCAGGTGCTGAGAAAACCGGAGCCAATGAAGGGTGGAACGAAGAGGTGATAACAAGAGTTGGGATTTTAGCGGATACCCATGGGCTGCTTCGCCCGGAAGCAGCAGAAGTACTGAAGGACTGTGATTATCTGATCCATGGCGGTGACTTTGACACAGAAGAGGTGCTTCGCAGCCTGGAGGAGATGGGAGAACTGATCGCAGTAAGGGGAAATAACGATAGTGGAGCATGGGCAAAACAGCTGGAGACAATTGCGCGAAGGGAAATCTGCGGAATGCGTTTTGCAGTTGTCCATAATAGGCAGGATCTGGGCCCAAGTCCAGAGGATGCAGATGTTGTGATTTTCGGACATTCCCATAAGTATTATTGCGAGGAAGAGGACGGCATTCTTTTTCTTAATCCGGGAAGCTGCGGAAAACGACGGTTCCGCCTTCCACTGACACTGGCAGTTATGGAAATCGGAGAAAAAGGATTTCGTATTAAACAGCATATCTTAGAACAGCCGGAAGCATGAAAACAGACCGGCTTGTTGAGGGTTTAGCTGCTTGCGGGCAAGTGGTCAGTACAGTAGTAAGAAAGGAGTAATGGATTATGGCATGCAGCCTAGAATTTGTAGAACATCTCTGTGATCAATTGGGAGAGGCAGGAAGCATTACTTACAAAAAAATGTTTGGTGAATACGGGTTATACTGTAATGGGATTTTTTTCGGCACAGCTGAAAATGATGCCTTCTATGTAAAAATTACAGAAGCTGGGCAAGCGCTTCTCAAAAATCCGGTAATAGAAGAGCCCCACCAGGGAGCAAAACTGTTTCTCATTGAAGAGCTGGATGATAGAGCATTTCTTGCAGAACTGGTTACAAAGACCTGCAGTCAGCTGAAACCGGTGAAAATGGACTATAAAAAGGAATTTAAGGAGCTGTATGCGCCAAAGACAAAGCCATCCATGATTCATGTGCCTGAGATGCGTTTTTTTACGGTTTGCGGAAAAGGAGATCCGAATACCAGTGCGGAATATGCGCAGGCCCTTGAAATACTGTATGGGCTCTCCTTTACCATTAAGATGAGTAAAAAGGCAGGCGAGGAGCCGGACGGCTATTTTGAATATGTGGTGCCTCCGCTAGAAGGCCTGTGGAGCATAGAAGGCGGCAAGTTTGACGGCATGAATATTACGGATAAGGAACAGTTTTGCTGGACTTCTATGATCCGCCAGCCGGAATTTGTTACAGAGGATGTCTTTGAATATGCGAAGGAAAAGCTGGGGAAAAAGAAACCGGATCTGGATCTTTCTCTGGCAGGCTTTAAGGTCTGGGAGGAAGGCATGTGCATTCAGATCATGCACAAAGGCTCTTATGATGAGGAAGCAAGGTCCATTGAAAAATTGAACCAGTTTGCGGAAACAAACAGCTTGGTACAGGATTTTTCAGAAGAACGGCAGCATCACGAAATCTATCTGTCCGACCCAAGAAGAACTGCGCCGGAAAAATTGAAGACCGTGATCCGGCATCCAGTAAAAAAGATGGAGTAAATCCGAATATTGAAAAAGGAAAGAACATTAAAAAGAACGGGAAATCGAATTTTGATCTCCCGTTCTCTTTAATGTTCCTATTTTAGCATGGAGCTGAGAAAATCCTTCAGTCGGTCGCTTTCCGGGCTGGTAAAGATCTGTTCTGGTGCGCCTTCCTCTACGATTTTTCCCTGATCCATGAAAATCACCCGATCTGCCACCTCTCTGGCAAAGCCCATTTCGTGAGTCACCACCACCATGGTGATATGTTCATCTGCCAGCTTTTTGATAACATTGAGAACTTCCCCTGTAATCTCCGGATCCAGGGCAGAAGTCGGTTCATCAAAGAGCATGATTTCCGGATTCATAGCAAGCCCTCTTGCAATAGCAATGCGCTGCTTTTGGCCTCCGGAAAGCTGCGCTGTATAGACATCAGCTTTTGAAGCAAGCCCCACAAGCTCTAACAGTTCCCGCCCCCGCTGTTCTGCAGCAGCCTTGTCCTCTTTTTTGACTTTAATAGGGGCATAGCAGATGTTTTTCAGGCAGGTCATGTGGGGAAACAGGTTAAAATGCTGAAAGACCATTCCCGTTTGTGCGCATATACGGCGCAGCTCCTTATCGGGGATGTATTGGGCAGCCTTTCCATCCGGCGTATCCACAAAGGTTTCTCCATTTAAGGTAATGCTGCCGGAGGTGATCCGGTTGAGACAATTGATACAGCGAAGGAGCGTGCTCTTTCCGGAGCCGGAAGGCCCGATAATGGCCACAGTTTCACCCCGTTTCATGGAAAAATCCACGTGATCGAGAGCCCGGCAGTTTGCGTAATCCTTTACAATTTGTTTCATTTCCAGAATCTGCTTCATGTTACCATTCCCCCCTTGCATCATACATAGAAAAACGCCGCTCCAGGAAGTTGGACAGCAGAGTCAGCAGGAAGGTGAAAATCAGGTAAATGACAGCCGCAACCAGATAGGCGGAAGGATTCACGTCCCGGTTTACAGCTGAAGTAGAGGCCTTCATCAGCTCAGCAACTCCCATAACCGAAACCAGCGCCGTATCCTTGATAAGGACGATGGCTTCATTAGAAACAGGCGGCAGCACGCACTTCATGGTCTGAGGCAGGATAATTCCAAACATGGTCTGGCTTTTGGAAAGTCCCAGAGAATGGGCTGCTTCATACTGACCATGATCGATACTGTTGATTCCACCCCGGTAAATTTCCGCAAAATAGGCGGCATAGTTGAGAACAAAGGTAATGGCTGCGGTTGTAAAAGCGGAAAACCGGATCCCCATGGAAATGGGAATGAAAAAGTAAAAGAAAAACAGCTGCAGGATAAGCGGCGTGCCTCGGAATATCCATATGTAGGTTTTGCAGACAAAGCGGAAAATCCAAAAGCGGCTGTTTCCTCCCAGTGCAAAAGGCAGTCCCAGAGGAAGAGAAAGCACCAGGGTCACTACAAAGAGCTTAACCGTATACCAGGCTCCCGTCAGGAGGGAGGGCATCAGGACCCCGACATAAGCCAGGGTCTCCTGAAAATTTGCAATAAAATCACTCATAAAAGCGGCTCCTCCATGTCCACGTTATTTTTCTTCCAGAGATTCGAATATTACGATATTTTTGCCGAACCACTTGTTGCTGATTTTTTCAGCCTCGCCGCTGTCAATTGCGGCTTTGATAGCTTCATTTACCTTGTTTGTCAGCTCCTTGTCTTCCTTTCTGAAGCCGATGGCATAAAAATCATCGCCAAAGTCATAATCGCAGACCGTCATTTTCTTGCCCTTGTCCAGCTTGGAGTTTTTGTATTCGCCCAGAACCTGGTCTACTACGATGCAATCCAATCTGCCAGCCTGCATGTCCATCAGCGCCTGATCATAAGTTTTGTATTCTGTTACTTTGTCTTTAAACGCATCATAGTCAGCATTTGCTTCCATGGTTTCCAGCGCGGCAGAATCAGCCTGGGTTCCAATGTTGTAGCCCGCCAAATCTTCGGCCTTTGTAACCTTTACATCCTTTTTGAGGGCCATGATGACGATCTTGTTATTTAAATATTTGTTAGAAAGGGACATCTTTTCCATACGCTCCGGAGTAGCGGACATACCGTTCCACAGGCAGTCTACATTTTTGGAAACCAGCTCCATTTCCTTGGAATCCCAGTTGATTGGCTGGAATTTCACCTTGATGCCCAGCTCTTTTCCTACCGCATTTGCAAGGTCGATATCAAATCCTACCAGATTGTTTTCTTCATCCCGAAAGCCCATAGGAGCGAAGGTATCATCCAGTCCCACAACCAGCTCGCCTTTATCCTGCATATCGGTCCAGGAAGTATCAGCAGCAGCCTTGTCCTCGGCATTGTCCTGACTGTCACCGCTTTCGCCGCCTCCGCCGCAGCCTGTCAGCGCCAGAGAACCAAAGGCAAGCATCAGAACTGCTGCCAGTAATAGTAATTTCTTTTTCATAATGTATTTCCTCCATCTTTAAGTAGAATAACGAAGCTGCAGTACCGCAGTATTTTACCATGTGATACATTATCAGAATAAAGCGGCGCCGCAATAAAAATTTTACCATAAAAAAGCAGGAAAATCAATAGCAGCCTTTTGCGATCGACTATTGCGGACATAGAGAAAATAAAGTATAATGGAAAGCAATTGATCAAATTATACAATGTTCAGAGTGCCAAAAATAAGTTTGACAAACAGGAGGTAGTATAGGGAGGTAAAAGATGACAAAAAATGTACTAATTGTAGATGATTCGATTTTTATATATGAAGAAATAAAATATATTTTGGCTGATACGGACTATCGGGTCGTAGGATATGCAAAGGATGGGGCGCAGGCTCTGAAAATGTATGAAGAATTAAAGCCGGACGTAGTAACAATGGACATTGTTATGCCGGGGGCAAATGGGATTGAAATCAGCCAGGAAATTATGGAGCGATGGAAGGATGCCAAAATCATTGTAATAAGTTCTCTGGCATATGACAAAACAATGGAAAAAGCAGAGGCTGCAGGTGTTTGTGATTTTTTGTTTAAACCACTGAAGAGAGAAGAATTTATAGCTGCATTAGACCGGGCAGTTGGAACCGATCCCGTATAAGGTTACATAAGTTATAGTGAGAGAAGTTGTAATTTAGAAATAAGGGTATATAAATATGGATGAAAATAAAAAAGGAAGATTTTTCAGAGGGTTTCGGGGAAAAGACAAAAATGAAAGTCAGGCAGAAGCAAATGTTCCTCAGGAAGAAGCTGTTTTCGAAGCTGCTGATGATCTGGATCCGGGATTCTCGGAGCCGATTATGGCGCCGAGGGATTACACGGAACAAAACCGTCTGGACAAAGTATACCAGCTGTACAGCAGGTGGTGTACCTATAAAGGGGAAATCCCCAGTGATGCCTTGTTTGCGGAATGGATGAAGGCTCCTGTCACAGAATCGGAAGATCCAAATCTGGAAGGGGTTGAATATTATGCGGAAACCTTCCGCAAGCAGATGGTCACTACTGCGGGAAAGGTGCTGCAGCAGATTGATGAGGCTGAAAAACAGGCTCAAAAACAGGAAGAGGAGCTTGCAAAGCTGGAAGAGCCTCCTGTGGAAAAGCCCGAGCCCATCAAGGTTCCGCCTGATATTGATGCTGCCGTCTATCTTCAGGTACCGAAGGGAAATATGGCCGCATTTCTCTGTATCCTTCCGCCCTTTGGGGACGGTGCGGCTTTAACGAGGGATATGCTGAATGAGGCGTTGGAAAAATCAAAAGTGACATATGGAATTCAAGAAGAACTGCTCACCTCCATCGTCTGGGAACCGACGTATTTTCAGATCCTGCCCATAGCAATAGGTCTAAAACCTATTGCAGGGAAAAACGGAGAAATCATTGAGCACATACCGAGAGAGCAGATGCTCAGCTTTGAAGAAGATGATGAAGGAAAGGTCGATTACAGGGACCTGAATCTGTTCCGCAATATTGAAAAAGGCGAGCTGATCTGCGACATCATCCTTCCGGACAATGGTGTAGACGGCATGGATGTAAAGGGAAATACCATTAAGGCTATCCCTGGAAAAGCAGCTAAAGTTCCTGCCGGGAGCCATACAGAGGTTACAGAGGACGGGACAAAGCTGGTTGCCGCTGAAAACGGATATATTTCCTTCCAATACGGAAAATTCCGTATTGAGGATCGACTTGTAATTAATGGAAATATTGATATGTCCGTAGGAAATCAGGATTTTCTGGGAGATATCTTCGTTCAGGGCGATGTAATCAGCGGATTTACACTCAAAGCAACAGGCAGCATTTATATTCAGGGCAGTGTGGAGGGAGCCACTATTATAGCAGGAGAAAATATTGAAATTGGCGACGGAATGAACGGCAACAACCGGGGAGTTCTCCAGGCAGGCCGCTCGGTTCACAGCCCGTTTTTAGAAAATGTAGAGGTTCATGCCATGAGCAATCTGCGGGTTAAAAGCATGATCGGCTGTGAAGTCTACTGTAATGATACGATTTATGCAGAGCAGGGGATTGGTGTTATCATCGGCGGCTCCCTGACTGTAGGAAAAGCCGTTATTGCTAAGACCATTGGAAGTAAATCTTATCGGAAAACCGAAATCTTTCTGGGCATGATGCCGGAACTGCGGGCAGAAAAAGAAGAAAAAGTTAAGGAACTGAAAACCGTCAAAAAGACCCAGGATCTGCTGGAAAAAAATATATACTTCCTGAGGGGGCTTGACTCTCTGCCGGAGGATAAGGCAGCCCTGCTCAAACAGCTGGTAGAGCAGGAAAAGCTGTACCGGAAAATGATACAGAGGTTGGAAGCAGAAATCGAACATTTTGATAAAATGGCAAATGACTTTTCAAGGTGTGTAGTACGCGGCGGTATTGTATATCCTCCGACCAGGATTACCATTGGAGGCGATACCTATTCTCTGGAAACTGCCACTGCAAAATGCAAATTTTATCTATCCGAAAACAACCAGGTGGTCATGGGTGTCGATTAATTTAGAAAAAAGTGCTTAAAACCTTTGACAGAGCTTGTTTTATATGATATCATAAGTGACTGTAAGCCGCACAAACTGGGCAATTTCAAAAGCAGTGAAAGCCTGCTGCCCACACTGGCGAGACTGGATAGAGGAGGAAGAACAATCAATTATGTACGCAATTATTGAAACAGGCGGAAAACAGTACCGTGTAGCAGAAGGCGATCAGATCAGAATCGAAAAAATCAAAGCAGATAACGGAGAACAGATTAAATTTGATAAGGTTCTGGTTATGGGAGACGGAGCTGATGCAAAAGTAGGAGCACCTTACGTAGACGGAGCCGCAGTATTTGGAGATGTTTTAGAAACCGGAAAAGGTAAAAAAGTTATCATTTTCAAGTACAAGGCAAAGAAGGACTACAGAAAAAAGCAGGGTCACAGACAGCCTTATACGTTAGTTGAGATTACAGGAGTTTCAGCAGACGGAACAGCTCCTGCAAAGAAAGCAGTTGTACCAAAGGAAGAAGCAACTGTAGCAGATGAAGCAAAAAAGCCGTCCTTAAAGGCAATGAAAAAAGCAGAGCTTATTGAATTTGCAAAAGAAAACAACATTGAGATCGATGAAAAGGCAAATAAGCCGGTTATTCTTGAAGCAATTGAAGCAGCATTAAAATAATTTCCGGATACATGGATTTAGCGAGGAGGTGTCTGATACATGGCAAGTAAGAAAGGTGTAGGAAGCTCGAAGAACGGTCGCGACAGTGAGTCGAAACGGTTAGGCGTTAAACGTGGAGACGGTCAGTTCGTAAGCGCCGGCAGCATTTTAGTAAGACAGAGAGGAACCAAGTTCCACCCTGGCAACAATGTTGGAATCGGCGGTGATGATACATTATTTGCAAAAATCGATGGAGCTGTAAAGTTCGAACGGTATGACAAGAAAAGAAAGCAAGTAAGCGTATATCCGAAGGAAGCTTAAAAACGTGCTATTGGCCCCTATTTCACATAGGGGCTTTCTTTTTGTAAAATCACAAGGAGGTTGGCAGATGTTTGTAGACAGAGCCAAAATAACAATTCGTTCAGGAAAAGGCGGGAACGGCGCCGTTTCGTTCCGCAGAGAGCCTTATGTGCCGGAGGGGGGACCTGATGGAGGAGACGGAGGAAAGGGCGGGGATATTGTATTTACAGCTGACGGCAGCCTTCGCACTCTGATGGATTTCCGCTATAAACGGAAATATGAAGCTGAGGACGGCCAAAACGGCATGAAAAAGAAGAAATTCGGCAGAGATGGTAAGGATCTTGTCATTAAAGTACCGCCGGGAACGGTTGTTATCGATGAAGAGTCGGGACTCGTGATGAAGGATCTGGTTGAGGAAGGCGATTCCTTTGTAGCTGCTAAAGGTGGAAAAGGTGGAAAGGGAAATGTGCATTATAAGAATTCCGTAAGGCAGGCTCCTAACTTTGCAGAAGCCGGAGGCTTTGCAAAAGAACGCTCTGTAATTCTGGAAATGAAGTTGATTGCCGATGTTGGTCTTGTCGGTTTTCCCAATGTGGGAAAATCCACACTGCTGTCGGTTGCTACCAGCGCAAAGCCGAAAATTGCAGATTACCATTTTACGACCATTGATCCGAATCTGGGAGTCGTGGAAATCTATGATACCAGCTTTGTAATGGCCGATATTGCCGGAATTATTGAGGGCGCCCACCAGGGAGCAGGCCTTGGATTTCGTTTTCTCAAGCATATAGAACGGACGAAAGTGCTGATTCATGTGGTGGATGTTTCTGGCAGTGAAGGAAGAGATCCAATTGAAGATTTTGATAAAATAAACCGGGAGCTTGAGGAATATAACCCGGGGCTGATGAAAAAGCCGCAGATCGTGGCCGCCAACAAAATTGATATGGTGGACGAGGATGGTCCGGAGTACTGCCGCTTTAAGGAATATGTAGAAGAGAAAGGCTACCAGGTATTTGCTGTATCAGCACCTATTAATATCGGCGTTAAAGAGATCCTGGCAGCAGCGGCAGGAGAACTGAGCCGTCTGGCACAGCTTCCGCAGGAAGAAGAATATGTCGAAACCTTTGACTTTGAGCGAGACGATGCGGATCCGGATTACAGGAAAGTGTACACTGCCAGAGAAAAGGATGCCTTTGTTTTGACGGGAAAACAGCTGGAAAAAATCTTTAATTCCACGAATTTCAACGATTCGGGATCCATGCGCTATTTGTATAAATATATTGAAAAGAGCGGCGCTATTGAAGAACTGAAGGAAATGGGTCTTGAAGAAGGAGACACCATTCGGGTCATTGATTACGAATTCGAATATTTTGATGAGTTTTAGCTTAAGCGTCTTTTTTCACCGCTTCCACATAAGATATACCAGGAGGGTGTGTTTATGTGGAAATCAAAGCTTTTAAAACAGGCAGGCATTTGTATCGTCATTCTGTTGACCTTTGTCGTAGCGCAGAAGGTGCATATACCGCAGCTTAACCGGGGGAGTGAAGCAGTTGTGGCTTACCTTTCCCAGAATTATACGACAGCCGATGTGATGGTCTTTGCGAAAAACAGCGTAAAGGCAGCTGTACAGGCACCAGCTGCTGTGACAAATGCCATCTTATCTGCAAGCGAACCAAAGTATGGCGAGCCTGTGGACGATTCGGTAAAGGAAGGGCAAACCGTCTGTGTCTATGCAGTAGAGGCGGGAACGGTTTCGGCTGTAGGGGAAAATGAAAAAATCGGCAAGTTCCTCAAAATTACCCATGGGGAAGAGTCCGAAAGCATTTATGGAAACTGTGCAAAGATACATGTAAAAGAGCTGGAGCGGGTGAAAAAAGGGCAGATTATTGCTTCCTTTAAAAAAGAAGGCGGCAGGGAGTTTTACTATGCTTTAAAGGAGCTGAAGTAAAGCAGAAAGTGATAGAAACCATGAAACAACAACATCCTAGCAGGCAGGAATGTCTGCAGCTTTTAAAAGAATATCAAACTCCGGAACATGTGGTTCGTCATTGCAAAGCAGTATCAGAGACTGCTGTGGCAATCGGCAGGGCCTTAAATGAACACGGCTATCACCTGGATCTTGAGCTGATACAGGCAGCAGGACTGATTCACGATATTGCAAGAGTAGAAGAAGAGCATTGGGAAAAAGGCTATGAGCTGGCCAGCAGCATGGGGTACGAGCAGGAGGCTGCTATCATCAAGGTACACATGCGTTACTCACCTTTTTCTCCTGTTGAATGCGTGAATGAAACAGATCTGGTCTGCCTGGGAGATCGTTTAGTGAGGGAAGATGAATATGTAGGGTTGGACAAGCGTATGGAATATATCATAGAAAAAGCAAAACGGCAGGGTCACCCTGAAGCGGAAAAGCGGATTTTGCAGAGAAAACAGGAAACCAAAGCATTCATTACGGATCTGGAAACTGTCATTGGTATGACACTGGATGAATTGATGGAAAGGAAATAAATGGAGATTAGCAAGGAACTGGACAAGCTGCTGAAAAAAGTAGAAAAACCTGCCCGCTATATCGGGTGTGAAATTAACAGTGTTATAAAGGAGCCGCAGCCGGGAATGCTGCGCTTTGGTTTTGCTTTTCCCGACACCTATGAAATCGGGATGTCCTATATGGGCCTGCAGCTGTTATATCACGTGATGAACAAAGAAGAAACCATTTTTTGCGAGCGAGTGTTTGCGCCGGCCATGGATATGGAAGACTGTATGCGTAGGGAGAACATGGAGCTTTTCACATTGGAAACAAAGACTCCGGTAAGAAATCTGGATTTTCTGGGATTTACCCTACAGTATGAACTTTCTTTTACCAATATCCTGAACATGCTGGATCTGGGCGGGATCCCGCTTCTGGCAAAGGAGCGGACTGAGGAGGAGCCGATTATCATAGCAGGGGGACCGTGCGCCTACAACCCGGAGCCGCTTTGCGACTTTATTGATGTCTTTCTCATCGGCGATGGGGAGGAATTGCTGCCAAAAGCAGTGAAGCTGCGCCGCAAGGGGCAGACAAAAGAAGAATATTTAAAGGAACTCTGCAAACTTTCCGGAGTCTATGTGCCAGCCTTTTACGAGCCTGAATATTACGAAGATGGCAGAATTAAGGAGATCCGTAAAACCTGGGAGCATGCTCCTGATACGATTGAGCGTGCCCTGGTAAGGGATCTGGATGCAGCAGAATTTCCACAGGACTTAATCGTACCCTTTATTGAAGTCGTCCATGACAGAGCCGTAGTTGAGACCTTCAGAGGCTGTACGAGAGGCTGCCGTTTTTGTCAGGCAGGTATGATCTACAGGCCGGTGAGGGAACGAAAGCCGGAAACCATAAAAAGACTTGCACAGGCTCAGCTGGATAGCACAGGCCATGAAGAATTGTCGCTCCTCTCCCTTTCCACCAGCGATTATTCCCAGTTTGAAACGCTGGCCACAGAGCTTGTGGGCATGTGCAGAGAGCAAAATGTTTCCCTCTCCCTTCCATCCCTTCGCCTTGACTCCTTTTCCTTTAAGGTCTTAGAAGAGATCCAGGGCTACAAGAAATCCGGACTGACCTTTGCTCCGGAGGCAGGCTCGCAGCGCCTGAGGGACGTGATCAACAAGGGCATTACAGAGGAAGATATATATAGCGCTGTAAAACAGGCTTTAGAACTTGGATGGAATCATGTGAAGCTTTACTTTATGATTGGACTGCCTACGGAAACCCAGCAGGATCTGGACGGCATTGCAGAAATCGCAAAGACCATCAAGGCCATCAACTATGAGCTGAAAGGAAGAAAAGGCGGACGCTTTAACGTAACAGTCAGTGTTTCCAACTTTGTTCCCAAAGCCCATACACCATTTCAGTGGGAGGCACAGGATACGGAAGAGTCCTTCCGAAAAAAACACGATTACCTGACAAAACAGCTGTCGGTCAAAGGAATTACATTTAACTACCATGATACGGAAATCAGTAGGCTGGAGGCTGTATTCGCAAGGGGCGACAGGCAGGTCGGAAAAGCTCTGGCGCGCGCCTTTGAGCTGGGCTGCAAATTCGACGGCTGGTCGGAGCATTTTAACGGGGCTATGTGGAAAAGGGCATTTGAAGAAACGGGAATTGATCCGGCCTTTTACGCACAGCGAAAGAGAAGTTATGATGAAATTCTGCCCTGGGATCGGATTGACCCCTTTATCACAAAGGCGTTCTTAATGCGGGAAAACGAACGTGCGCTGCAGGAAATTACGACCCGTGACTGCCGTCAGGGCTGTGCAGGCTGCGGAATGAACCGCAAAGCAGAATGTATGCCGGAGGAAGACAAATGAGCCAATACACGATAAAATTTTCAAAAGAAGGATATATCTGCTACACTTCTCATCTGGATCTTCTCAGGCTTTTCAAACGCGCCTTTAAGAAAGCTGGGATTCTCCTGTCCTATTCACAGGGCTTTAATCCTCATCCGAAAATGGGATTTGCGCAGCCACTGTCCCTTGGATATTCCAGCATTAGCGAATATCTGGAATTTGAGACAGGCCAAGAGTATGAACCGGGCTTTCTTCTCAGTAGACTAAAAGCGCAGATGCCGGAGGGAATCCATATTGCTTCCTGTGAAAAATCAGAAGGCAGCAAAAAAAGTCTGGCGGCAAGAAGCGTTGCGGCAGAATATGTAATTGGAATTCCCTTAAAGGAAATGCCAGAGGAAGATGGAAAAGCGCTTTGCAGCCAATTTTTAAGCCAGAAGGAAATCAGGGTTTTAAAGCGGCAGAAAAAGACAAAAGCTATGAAGGAAGTGGATATTAAGGAAAAAATCCAGGATCTGAATTTTACCATAGCAGGGGAAAATCTTCTGATATGGGCGAAGCTGGATTCCGGCAGCCATTCCAATCTGAGTCCGGAACTGCTCATTGAGGCAGTGAAAAAGCTTTGTCCTTTTATGGCAGACAGGAATGAAATCGGTGTTATGCGAACAAAGCTAATATTTGAAAAATAGGAAAAAAATACATGTAATATATTGACAATTCTCTCTTTTAGATGTAAAATACTTTAAAGAAAGGGGGATTTTTCAATGAAACAATATTGGAACAAGGAATTTTTACTCAGCAACAAAAAGAATATTATAAAAGCAACTGCAATCGTATGTCTGGCTGCAGCTGCTTTTTTTGTTTTTGTTCTGAATGGAGAGGAACCCGCACAGGAACCTCCTGTTGTCCAGACTGAGGAGGAGACCCTGGCAAACAGTGGGGCGGGGGAAACAAATGGAGCTGAAGAAAGGACTGGCGGCCCCATTGTTGTCGATGTGGGAGGCGCTGTAAAAACACCGCAGGTAGTAGAATTAGAAGAAAACAGCCGGGTAGCGGATGCCATTTCTGCGGCAGGAGGCCTGAAGGATAACGCAGATACAGCGGGAATTAATCAGGCCGCTTTCCTGACGGATGGTGAAAAGGTCTATGTACCGGTAAAAGGGGAGAATGGTTCTGCGGCAGCGTTGGGTGCGGGGCAGGTATCCCAGATAGGACAGGCAGGCCCTGGCACAGATGCGGGCGGCAAAGTCAACATCAACACAGCAACCTCAGAAGAGCTTCAGACTCTGAATGGCGTGGGACCTGCCACAGCAGAAAAAATTTTAGACTACCGGGCTGCGAACGGGGCATTTAAAACGATTGAAGATTTAAAAAATGTCAGCGGAATTGGAGACAAGACCTTTGAAAAATTAAAGGAACATATTGTAGTTTAGCAGGATATATATGAAATAGACGGATCCAGAACAAAGGGGGAAAACAAAGGAACTAAATTTTTTCTGCACTTCATACATATATTGAGGTATTAAATTCTAATAATTAGATAATACTACCAGTTAGAGGTGGTGTTATGTTTAGTAATCAGAGAAAAAATTTTTTTAAAAGCAAATGGTTTTATGGCATCATTGCATTGGCATTGCTAATTTTCGGTATTTGGGTGAATTATGATGGAAAAAGTCAGAACACAAATATGGAAACCAAGGTGAACCAGGAAAGCCAGCAACAGAAGCAGCAGGCTGCTCCTGCCGGCATGGATCAGGAAACTCCAGAAAAAACAGAAGAAGAACCAACAGAAGACAGGGTAAAGCCGTCGGAAGAAAAACAGCAATCCTATTATCTCATCCGGGAAATAGAGGGCGTTGTAAAAGTCTTTTATTGCGATGAAAATGGCCAGGAAACGCTGCACCAGATTACTTCAATTCCGTTCCAATTGCTGAGCAAAGAAGATCAGCAGATGTTAACGGAGGGCGTTCAGGTGGATACGGAAAGCGAACTGGCTGGTTTTCTTGAAAACTTTGATAGCTAAGGGAGGCAGCAATGAAAAATGCGATAAAAAAAGGAGGCCTGATTTTTGCAGGTCTCCTGCTTACCATTATTGTAATTGGTCAGTTTAGCATGAGCAGAGATAATACTGCCAGTGTAGAAGTCGTTACAGAGACCGTGCTTGTACCAGGAGGACATTCGGTGGGAGTCAGAATGGATGTAAAAGGCGTGCTGGTGGTAGGACTTGAAGAAATTGAAACAGCAGATGGAAAAAGTATTAATCCGGGGCTTGAGGCAGGTCTGCAGATCGGGGATATGATATTAGAGATCAATGGAACTAAGGTGTACAACGCAGAAGAGGTTCAGGAGCTCGTCAACGAAATACAGGGAGATGTGGAGCTGGAAGTAAAGCGCAAGAATCAAAGACTGAACGTGAGCCTTACACCGGTTATTTCCAAAGAGGATAATCTGTATAAGCTGGGGATCTGGGTAAAGGATAAAACAGCAGGCATCGGGACACTGACCTATTATGATCCGGTCAATCAGTCCTTTGGCGCGTTGGGCCATGCAATCGTGGATCCGGAAACAGGTTCCGTATTGTCCGTGGACAGAGGACAGCTCCTGCAGGCACAGGTGCAGTCCATCCAGGAGGGAGCCGCGGGAACTCCGGGAGAGATAAGGGGCGTATTTTATGAAGCCGATTCCCCATTGGGAGGTCTGGAAAAAAACAGCAGCTTTGGATTGTTCGGCAATGCCTATCATCCAATTGAAAACCCGCTGTATCAAAAACCGCTGGCAGTGGGAAAGCAGGATCAAGTTGAAAAAGGAAAGGCCTATATTCTGACGACACTCGACAACAATGAGCTGGAACGCTTTGAAATTGAAATCGAAAAAATCGATCATCAGAGCAAGCCTTCCGATAAAGGGATGGTCATAAAAGTAACGGACGAAGAGCTTCTTGAGCGAAGCGGAGGCATTGTTCAGGGGATGAGCGGAAGTCCGATCATTCAAAACGACCGCATTATCGGCGCTGTAACGCATGTTTTCGTCAATAATCCGGAAAAAGGCTATGGAATTTTTATTGAGTGGATGCTGCAGGAATCGCAGTCTTAGCGTACTGCCCGCTAAAACACGAAATTTGGCGGAAGAAAGCACAAAAAGGAGTTTCTTTCGGTATTGATATTTTTACAGGATATTCTAAAATTATATATGAAGTAACACACCATGCTAGAGAGAAAAAGGAAAAAACGCGCATCATGTACGATGCTGTTGTTTTCCAGGGAGGTTTTAAAATGAAGAGCATTAAAATCGGTATTGCGGACGATAATAAGGATTTTTGCGATATTTTATCGGATTTTTTTGAGAACCAGGAAAATATTGAGATTTCATTTATTGCAAATGATGGAATAAAGGCAATTGAAGCCATAAAGGAACACCAGCCGGAAGTATTAGTTTTGGATATGATTATGCCCCATTTGGATGGCCTCGGCGTTTTGGAGGCACTCAATACTCCGGAAGTTCCCCTTCGCCCCAGAATTATTGTGCTTTCCGCAGTAGGGCAGGAGACGATTACACAAAAGGCTATCAATCTGGGCGCCGAATATTATATCGTCAAGCCTTTTAATTTGGATATCCTGCTGAAACGGATCAACCAGATGGCCGGCAACAACTTTTACGAAGAAGGGAAAGGAAACGTTGCACGGGGACTTCTCAATAACCAGGAAAAAGGATGTCAGGAAGATCTGGAAATTGATATTACAAATATTATTCATGAAATTGGAGTACCCGCCCACATCAAAGGCTATCAGTACTTACGGGATGCCATCACAATGGTAGTAGAGGACATGGATCTGCTGGGAGCTGTAACAAAGGAGCTTTACCCGGCTATTGCTCAGGTAAACAATACAACACCAAGCCGCGTGGAACGGGCCATACGCCATGCCATTGAAGTAGCATGGAACCGGGGACGTGTGGAGACTATCAACAACCTCTTTGGCTACACCGTGCAAAACGACAAGGGAAAGCCGACTAATTCCGAATTCATCGCCATTATCGCAGATAAGCTGCGGCTGGAGAGAAAGGTCGGATAAAGATTGGAATTTTAAGTATTTTGGAAGAACGATAAGTCGATAAAGGGTGCGATTTTCAGTATGGTTTAGCGAAAAGAGCACAGCGTATTGCTATAAAGTGTGTTTGCAAAAACTATAAACTCCTCTTATTCATTGGGTTGTTTCTCAGCGAATGAAATGAGTTTTTTGTTATGAAAATGCGGAAGCAAATGGAAGAAAAGGCAGCATTGACGAAAGTATATGCTTCGTATATACTACAGACTGCTGACAAACCCGGTACTTTTTGCTCATGTGAGATAAAGAAGTAAAAGAAGTGTAAAAAATTTTGCCGTTCCCTATCCGGCTGACTGCCGGACGGGTCAGGCTTTAGTCGGGCAACTCTACCTTGCCGATAAAAGAGTAATAGATTTCGATTTCCTGTCTGCGGAGCTTCCCCCGGCGTTTCCCGTCAAGGGCTTCCGATTCGTGGATAATGATTTTCTCCACAAACTCCCGTAACAGGGTAGGGGTGAGTTCCTCAAAGCTGGTGTACTTGCGTACCACTTTCATAAACTTTTCAGCGTTTGCCGTGGCTTCCAGCGTCTTAGAAAGCTCGCTCTGCAAGGCGGCGGCTTTCTCTTTCAGTTCCTTTTGCTCGGCTTCATAGTCTGCCGTGCGCTTCTTGTAGCTGCCGCAGATATAGCAGTCCTGCCGCCGCTTGTCCGTCTGATACCTCGGGGGCTTGATGTTAGAATATAAATAGTACAAGTTAAAAGTGGAAAATTCGATAAAATAACTTACAATAGAGTATAGAAAGGATGGAGATTTTTCATGAGTAAACAATACGATAAACAATTTAAAGAGGATGCAGTGAAATATTATTTGGAACACAAGGAACTAGGGTTAAAAAAGTGTGCAGGGAACCTTGCTGTCAGTAAAACTGCTCTGGGTACATGGGTCAAAACTGCCAGGGGAAATAACGGTGAAGTGCCTGTAAGGGGATCTGGCAATTATGCAAGCGATGAGGCAAAGGAAATAGCCAGGCTGAAAAAAGAATTAAGGGATACACAGGACGCTTTGGAAATATTAAAAAAGCCATCGGCATTCTGGGAAACTGACACAGGCTTGATTCATTGAAACCTCTAAATGTGAGCAGAGGCGAAAAGCGGAACAAAAACGCCGGCTGAATGTCAGCAGGGTGCTGGAAATACTGGGCGTTTCAAGAAATGGATATTATTCATTTCAGACCAGGAAGCCTTCGGGCAGACAGCTCAAACAGGAAAAAAGGCTGGAAGAAATTCGGAAGATACATAAAGACTCCCATGACATATATGGGGCTCCCAAAATTGCAGAGGAGATGAGAAAAAAGGGGGATGCAATAAGTGATAAGACGGTAGGGAATTATATGAGGGAGATTGGGATCCGGGCATGCTACACAAAACACGATACGAAGACAACTATCCAGCCGATAGACTATGACCATGCATATCGACTTGTATTTGAATATATCAACACATTTTACAATACTGTGAGGCTTCACAGCCATTGTAAATATAAATCACCACAGGAATATGAGGAAGAGTATTTGAAAAAGATGGAATTTGGTATAAAGGGATTAGTGGAACATTCGGGTTAGTTAAACTAATTACATGGGCAATATTTCCCGATTTAATTTGTACCAAAACTTGACATAATACCAGTATATTGGCAGACAGAAGATCGAAAAACCTTAAAAAAGGTCAATCAGCTGGTTGAGGATATCTGCCGAAATGGAAACGAAGGAATTGGAAAACCAGAACCCCTGACCGGCAACCTGGCAGGCTTTTGGAGCGGCGCATTAATGAAAAGGATCGTCTGATTTATAAAATTGAAGGTCAAAATGTCGTGATTTTGGCTTGCCGGTATCATTATCAGACGCATGATTAATCATGGGCAGCCAGCTCCTTCTTTGCGGGTTTTTGCGCACAGGAATTTGACAAGCGGGCGGAAAAGAGATATTATCATATAAACAAACTCGTAAGTTAGTAGATTACAAGTTTGCAGTGAGGAGGATCTATGTTTTTTGGCAGAGAAGAAGAGTTAAAGAGCATGAACAAACGCTATGATAAGGGCAAGTTTGAGTGCGCTATTATCTACGGCAGGAGGCGGGTCGGAAAAACCTCGTTGATTACGGAATTTTGCAAAGGCAAGCCAGCTATCTATTTTTTCCGCTATCCGGGGCTCTGCCAAAGAAAATCTGGAAGAGCTGTCAAAGGCACTTTACGCATATCGGGAGCCGGACAGCCTTCGCGCGCCCATCTACCCATCCTTTTCCGATGCCTTTGATGAAATAACGGCTCTTGCGCAAAAGGAACGGTTAATCTTCGTTATCGATGAATATCCCTATCTGGCTACTGCAGAGGAGTCCGTTTCTTCGAGACTACAGCATATCATCGATCATGTATGGCAAAACAGCAATTTGTATCTGATTTTATGCGGCTCCTCCATGAGCTTTATGGAAAACCAGGTTTTGGGCTATGAGAGCCCCCTTTATGGAAGACGAACGGCGCAATACAAGATACAGGCCATGACCTATAAAGAAATCATTGTATTTAATCCGCAGCTTTCACTTGAAGAGCAGGCAATGGTTTACGGAGTGACCGGAGGAATCCCCCATTATATCAATAAGCTTGATGTTGAAGATAATATAGACGAGGCTCTGCGAAACAATCTGTTCGATGCATCGTCCTATTTATTTGAGGAGCCGGATAATCTGCTGAAACAGGAATTGCGGGAGCCTGCGATCTATAATTCGATTATCAGCGCCATCGCGTCAGGCGCGTCAAGGGCGAATGAAATTGCAACTAAGGTTGGACTGGAATCAGGGGCATGCAGTAAATACCTCAAGGTGCTTTTGGATTTGGAAATCCTCAAAAAAGAAACGCCAGTCATGGAAAAGCAGGGAAAGAAAACGATTTATGTTATCGAAGACAACTTCTTTCGCTTTTGGTATCGCTTCGTTTTAAAAAATATCTCAGCCGTGAATTCCGGAAGGATAAAGCAGATATATGATCGAGCCATCCGGATCGATTATCCGCAATATATGGGCCTTATCTTTGAAAAAATGTGCAGGGATTATCTGCTGAGGTATGAACCTGATCCGGAGATCTTGATAAAAGACATTGGCCAATGGTGGGGAACGGACAGGAAAAAACGCAAAGAAATACAGATCGATATCGTAGGCGTGCCTGCGGAAGGAAAAGAATATCTCATCGGATCCTGCAAGTACAAAAATGAAACCACCTGCATGGATGAATTAGAGCTGCTTAGAGAATACGCGGCAGTATTCGGGCATGGGCAGAAGTATCATTACTACATTTTTTCAAAAGGCGGCTTTACAGAGGCCTTGAAAGAGGCCGGACGGCAGGGCGAAGTAAGACTTGTGACCCTGGAGGATATGTATGGGGGATAAGGCAGGTTTCTAACTGCCTTCAGAGGGCTGGAGAATAAACAGCAGAAAGCGGCCGCCAGGAGCAATTTGCTGCTTCTGACAGCCGCTTTGCAGACAAAGCTTATTCCTCCGTCAGCTCATACGGCGCGTTTTGATCTCCAATATAGCAAAGCGTGCCCATATCCAGAGCTTCCACATACTCCGCCGCATCCACCAGGGGTATTTTTTTGCCCTTGCGGATGAACAGAGGCACTTCATTGAGAGCTACTTCCACAAAATGGTGTCCGGCAGGCAGCGTCTCCTGATATATCGCGCCACCTGGCAGGAATTTCACAAAGAGCATTTCCTCCGGCAGATAGACCGGGCGGCCGATGGCGTTTTGGGTGTAAACCGGAGCGATCATGATTTCGTTTCCCAAAACCAGCTGATCCTCGGTATGGCAAGCGATCCGATCCTGCGGATACACGAAGGCCAGAGGCTTGAACATCAGATCATCATCCCGCGCAGCTTTCAGATATTCGCTGTAAAGATACGGAATCAGCCGGTAGCGGACGCCGATAATATGGCGGAAATCTTCTGTATGCTCAAACTGGTAGAACTCCTGTCTCCTAGTTCCTGCAGCTGAATGATTGCGCATCAGGGGTGTGAAAACGCCCAGAGCCAGCCAGCGGAGCATCAGATCTTCCGTGGCGTCAGAGCCAAAGCCGCCAAGATCAGCGCCGATGTAAAGAAATCCGCACATATTTAAGGATGGCAGCATTTTTAAATTCAGTAAAAGGTGGCTCCACCAGGACATATTATCTCCGGTCCAGATGCCGCCGTACCGATGCATGCCGATATAGGAGGCGCGGGAAAACAGGAGGATGCGTCTGTCCGGCGCCAGATCGGCAAAGGCCTCTGCTGCAGCCCGGGTCATGTTAAAGCCATACAGATTGTGCACCTGCTGGTGGGGGATTTTCTTTCCGTCCACCTCATGGTAAAAGCGGCCGTAATCTTCCGGCTTGTTGGGCAGCGCTTTTGAGCGGTCGGAAAGATTGAAGCTGTGGAACGTTTCCTTTTCTTCCACGATATCCTGCATCCATTCCTTCAGCAAGGCTTCTTCTTCAGCAGAAAAAAAGATGGCAGGCTCGTTCATGTCATTCCAAAAGCCTTCAATACCAGCATCCAGCAGTACTTTATACCAATGTCCGAACCACTTTCTTGCCTCAGGCTTCAGAAAATCGGGGAAATGGGTCATTCCCGGCCACACGCAGGCTTCAAATTCGCTGCCGTCCTCCCGCGTGCAGAAATAACCTCGCTCGATCCCTTCTTCATAGACCGGATAACCCTGTTCAATCTTAACTCCAGCATCAATGATAGGAATCAGGCGGATGTTTTCCCGCTTCATCTCCTCTACGAATGCTTGGAAGTCAGGGAAGTTTTTGGAATTGACTGTAAAATCCTTGTAATCTTCCATATAATCAATATCCATATAGAGCATATCAAGAGGAATATGGGCCTGGCGGTGCTTTTGCAAAACCTCCCGGAAATCCTCAGGAGAGGCATAGCCCCACCGGCTCTGACCGTAGCCAAAGGCAAATTTTGGCGGAATATAGCTTTTCCCAATGATGCCTCGGAACTGGCATGCAATATCACAGGCGCTTTCTCCAGTAATCACATAAAGATATAAATCCGCTTTTTCACAGGACACGGCCAGATGCTCTCTGCAGGAATATCCGATATCAAAGGTCATGGCCGCCGGATAGTCAAAGAACAGTCCAAAGGACGCCTTTCCCGGAGCGCCAGATACGATAATAAAATTGTGGGCTCCATACAGAGAACGCTTATCCTCTGTGTGGATGGGATCATCGCTGCAGCAGCTGATATAGCGGTAGCCCCGCTTGTTGATCCCGCGGTTTGCCTCTCCAAGGCCATACACAATATCCTCCGGAGCAAGACGGTAGGAAAAGGAAAAGCCGTTTTCCATGCAGATACTTCCAAAGGCTGGCGCACCTTCACTTGCCGGAATAAGAGCAGTTACAGCCTCCGTTTCAAAGGGCTCTCCGAACACATATTTTTGAATCACAGGGTTTCCTCCTTTCCAAAATCAAGACTATCTGAAGCAATGGATATCTGCTTGTGCTTTTGCCGGTATGTACGCGGCGAAACTCCGTAAACATTTTTAAAAGCTCTGGAAAAATGGAGCTGATTGGGATAGCCCACCTGCTCGCAAATATTGCTGATGGGAAGATCAGTCATGGTCAGCAGGGTAGAAGCCTTGGTCATCCGGTAGCGGATCAGAAACTCCTGCGGCGACTGTCCGATGGTATCCTTAAATACCTTTCCAAAATAGCTGCGATCCAGATTACAGCGTTTTGCCATATCCTCAACCGTAATAGGCAGAGGATAAGACTGCTCAATGAAGGATATGGCCTCCTGGGCATAAAACCGCGAGAGCTTTCCATGCTGGATTTTTCTGCGTTTGGAGGAAGAGCTTATGAGTGTATCGAGAATCAGATAAAGATTCCCGATAAAATGCAGGCCGGTTACATTGGGATGCTCGATCATATAGAGCATTTCCCGGGCAATCGTCTCTGCAGCTTCCGGAGAAGAGGGCGTAAAAACAGGGGAAGCGGCTGTAAGTCCTGCTTCGCTGGTAAATTCCCCTGCTCGAAGACCGTCAAATTCGATCCACACATATTCCCATGGATCATAATGGTCTGCCGTATAGGTCGTTATATATCCAGGTTCGATGAGAAATCCCTGACCCGCATGAACCGGATAGCTGACTGCTTTCTCATCCTTTTTCAGGTTTACCTCCAAAGTACCCTTCCCGGACAGAACGTAGTGGAACAAATAGTGATTTCGGATTGCCGGCCCGTAGGAATGCAGAGGCTTGCACTGCTCACCGCCATATTGATAGGCCGCCAAATCAAGAAATCTCGTGTCTGAAAACACATGAAAAGAATCCATTCGCATAATCGTCACCCTTTCAATCGTAAATTAGTAGTGCATACAAATTTTAATTAAAGAACATACAAAAACAACAAAAATGGATCTAACAAAATGTTCTAACAAAACGTATTATATACCCAAATAAGTAGTAAGATCAATATAATTCCTACCAATCACGAATTAGGATATATTTTGCACTTATATGAATATTTACTGAAATCAGAAAAAAATGCTAAACTTTTACCGTAATCGATCGCGATCTCAAACATAGAAAGGAGACTAAATAAAAGAAAGGAGATAGAATGAAAATGAAAAAGAAACAAGCTTGGGTTCTTTTTCTGATCATGGCGATTGCAGCAGGACTGCTTCTTATGGGCTGTGGTGACCAGGACAAAGAAGCAGAAGGTAAAACCGTAATCGAAATGGTTCAGTACAAGCCGGAGGCTGTAAATGTCTTCGCGGAGTTTGAAAAAGAATTCAACGAGACTCATGACGACATTTATTTGAAAATTGATTCGCCAAACGATGCAATGGCAATTCTCAAGACACGCTTTATCCGGGAGGACAATCCGGATATTATCGGTATTGGCGGAGATATCAACTACTCGAATTTCCTGGATGCCGAAATGTTGATGGATATTTCAGATTTTGACGGCCTTGCTGATATCAAGGAAAACTATCTGCAGATGAACAAGGATCTGGAATATGTACCTCAGGATGGCGTATACGCAGTGCCCTACATGGCCAATGCAGCTGGTATCCTTTATAACCGTGACATGTTCAAAAAGCATGGCTGGAAGGTTCCGACCACCTGGGATGAACTCATTGCTCTCTGCAAGCAGATTGAGTCTAAGGGTATTCTTCCCATGTATTTCGGCTTTAAGGATTCCTGGACTACGTTAGCTCCGTGGAATGCTATTGCAGTTGATCTTTGCGAGCCAGATCTTACTTACCAGGTAAATTCCGGCGAGACAAAATTCTCGGAGCATTATGCGGAGGTAGCGGAGAAGGAAAAAGAGCTGCTTGCCTTTGCCCAGAAGAATCCGGTAGCACAGGGCTACAATGGCGCGTGTACTGCCTTTGCCAGAGGCGAGTCTGCCATGTATGTTATCGGTAACTACGCGATCCCGCAGATCCGCTCGGTAAGCCCGGACATGAACATCGGATCCTTCGTATTTCCGGCAAGCAATGACGCAGAGAAAAACATCCTCAATTCCGGTAATGACCTGATGTTCTGTGTAATGGACACCTGTGAAAACAAAGAGGCTGCTTACGAGGTGCTGAGCTATATGCTGTCAGATGAAAGCGTAAGCAAGTATCTGGCGGATCAGAGTGCGGTTCCATGTAAAGAGGGCGATTTCCCAATCGTTCCGGAGCTGACAGAAATGAGCAAATATATTGAGAACGGCCTTGTTGCCGACTATCAGGATCACCATTATCCAAGTGAAATGGCAGTAGATGCTCTGATTCAGACCTACCTTCTGGATAACTCTGCAAATGCGACAGAAAAATTCATGAAAAAATTTGACACAGAATGGGTACGCTATAATAAAGACATCTTAGCGAAAGTCAAAGCATATGAGGAAGGGGAGGCAAGCCATGAATAAGAAACATACCTGGAGCAAGAACGAAAAGGTTTTCCTCGGGTTATTGATCCCAATCCTGATTCTGTTCTTCTGCTTTAACACCTTGCCGCTGATAAAAGGTTTTTATTACGGCCTGACAAACTTCAGAGGATACGGAAATTATGATTTTGTCGGACTTCGTAATTTTATAGAAGTATTTCAGGATTCCCGCGTAGGAAAATCGTATCTGTTTACCTTTAAATACGCGATTGTTATGACCATTGCGGTCAATGTTATCAGCCTGATCCTGGCTCTTGGCCTCAACAGCAAGATCCGGGGCAAGAACGCGCTGAGAGGGATATATTTTGTTCCGAATATTCTCGGAGGTCTGGTTGTAGGTTATATTTTCAGCTTTATCTTTACCTATATCCTTCCGGCAATCGGAGAGGCTGCAGGAATCAGCTTCCTTTCAAACAGTATTCTTGGAAGCACGACATGGGCCTGGGTAGCTATCGTAATCGTAGGCGCATGGCAGGGAATTGCCATGAATACCATCATTTACATATCCGGGCTGCAGACCGTTCCTGAGGATGTATATGAAGCGGGTATGCTGGATGGATCTACAGGATGGAGAAAATTTAAGGATATTACACTTCCGCTGATTATGCCGTTTATCACCATTAATCTGGTGCTCTGCATGAAAAACGCAATGATGGTTTTCGACCAAATTATGGCATTAACCAAGGGGGGGCCCTCCCAGTCAACGGAGTCCATCTCGTATCTGATTTACAATAACGGTATGAGCGGCGGCCAGTTTGGATTCCAGAGTGCCAACGCGTTCATATTCTTCATTGTAATTGTAGCAATTTCGATATTCCAGACAACGATACTTGGAAAGAAGGAGGAGCAGCTATGAGTAAAGCAACCATTAATGAGGGCGCTGTGGGCGGAAGAACGGCCAACCGAATCATTAACATTCTGCTGGTAATCGGATGCCTTACGGTTGCATTCCCACTTTACATGACTGTAATTATCGCCTTTAAAAAGCCCTCCGAAATGACAAATGACGTGGCGGGAGCCCTGGGATTCCCCAGCTCCTGGAGCTTTTCCAACTTTGCGGAAGCCATGGAAGTTACAGATTTCTGGCATTCTCTTGGAAACAGCTTGCTTTTGACCGGTGCAACCGTTATAATTTGTGTGATTCTTCATTCTCTGGCAGGCTACCTGATCGGAAGAAAGATGGCGCGGATCAAAGCATTCAAAGCCTTTTATCTTTATCTGATAAGCGGTATGTTCGTACCTTTTGCCGTACTGATGATGCCGCTGGTTAAGCAGACTGCGGAGATTGGAATTGCGAATCGTTTTGGTGTAATTGTACTGTACGTGGTATTCTTCATGCCCATGAATGTTATGCTGTATTCCGGTTATCTGTCCAATATTCCGACAGCGCTGGACGAAGCTTCGCATGTAGATGGGGCCGGCGTATGGCAGACTTTCTGGAAAATTATTTTCCCCAATATGAAGCCGATGCATGCTACGGTAGCGGTTCTGACTGCCATGAGCACCTGGAACGACGTTATGACTCCGCTGGTTATCATGTCCGGCACGGATGAAAATACACTGCCTCTGGCACAGCTCAACTTCCAGACGCAGTTCGGTACAAACTATAATCTGGCATTTGCATCATACTTGCTGGCACTTTTGCCGATTCTGATATTCTATGTAATATGCCAGAAACAGATTATCAATGGTGTAGTAAACGGTGCTGTAAAATAAACACAGGAAAGGGTTTGAACATGGCAATTATCGTAAAGGATCTTGTATTTACCATACATACGCAAAACAGTACTTATCAGATGAAGGTCGACAATCAGAATACGCTTTTGCATACCTATTACGGGGCCAGGTCAGATGAAACCGATTTTTCCTATCTGATAGGGTTTCAGGATCATGGATTCTGCGGCAACATACCGGGAACAGAGAGGGAGCGTGTATACTCTCTGGACTACCTGCTGCAGGAATACAGTACAGCGGGCAATGGCGATTACCGGGCCAGCGCACTGCGGGCTGAGCTGGGAAGCGGCACCTGTGACTGCCGTCTTGTTTATGACAGCTATCAGATCCGAGAGGGAAAATACAGCCTTGATGGCCTTCCGGCTATGTTTGATTCAAAGGAATCAGGGGCGCAGACTTTGGAGATTGTTTTAAAAGATGCGGAGGAAGCCTTTTATGTGCATCTTCTGTATGGAGTGTTTGAAGAACAGGATATTATCACAAGAACGGTGCGGCTTGAAAACAGAATGGATCATGCTGCGGTGATTTCCAGAGTCATGTCCCTGGGTATTGATTTTCCGACAAATGACTTTGAGCTTATCCACTTTTACGGCAAGCATATGGGCGAGAGGCAGGCGGAGCGCAGCCCCATGGTTCATGGAAGCATAGATCTCAGAAGTACCAGAGGTGCCTCCAGCCACCAGCAGAACCCCTTCGTAATTTTAGCGGAAAAAATGGCGTCCGAGAGACAGGGACTGTGTTATGGATTCTCACTTTTGTACAGCGGAGGCTTTCATCTGCAGGCTGAGGTGGATTCCTTTGATCAGACCAGACTGGTTCTGGGCCTTGATGACGAAGATTTTTGCTGGAGCCTGAATCCGGGAGAAAGCTTTGCAGCGCCGGAAGCAGTCATGTGCTGCAGCAGGGACGGATTTTCCGCCCTTTCTCACGCCTTTCACAGAGCGGTAATGGAGCATGTGATTCGAAGCCCTTGGAAGAAAAAAAGAAGGCCAGTACTGGTCAATAGTTGGGAAGCCGTGTATCTGGACTTTAATAAAGAGAAAATACTGGCAATCGCAAAGGAAGCCGCTGAAGCAGGACTCGACATGCTGGTTCTCGACGACGGGTGGTTCGGAAAGCGAGATTCGGACGCCTGCAGCCTGGGAGACTGGTTTGTCAATGAGGAAAAAGTCGGGGGCAGTTTAGCTCAGCTGTCAGAGGAAATTCATAAAATGGGGCTTTCCTTCGGGCTCTGGGTAGAGCCGGAAATGGTCTCAGAAGACAGCGAGCTTTACCGGCAGCATCCCCAGTGGGCCATGACAGTGCCGGGAAGGCAGCCTATCCGGGGCAGAGAGCAGCTGGTGCTGGATATGACCAGAGACGATGTGATCGAATATCTGTATGACAGACTCAGCAGCATCATCGACGGGGCGCAGATCGAATATATCAAATGGGATATGAACCGGTCGCTGGCCGCGGGGCATTCCAGGCTTTTGCCCAGAGAAAGACAGGGTGAAGTGAGACACCAGTTTGTGCTGGGAGTCTACCGTCTACTGGAAAAGCTCATCAGCCGCTATCCGGATTTACTGATAGAAGGATGCTGCGGCGGAGGCGGACGTTATGATATGGGCATGCTGTATTACTGCCCGCAGATCTGGTGCAGTGATAATACGGATGCAGTTGAGCGTCTCAGAATCCAATACGGAACGTCCTTTGCTTACCCTATGTCAACGATTTCCGCTCATGTCTCCGCCTGTCCGAACCATGAAAACGGACGGGTCACACCCTTTAAGACCAGAGGCATCTGTGCTATGCAGGGGACTTTTGGTTATGAGCTGGATCTGAGCAAGCTCAGTAAGGCGGAAAAACAGCAGGTAAAGGAGCAGACGGAGTTTTATAAAAAGCATTTTGCCCTGTTCCAATATGGTACGTACTACCGGCTGAACAGTCCTTTTGAAAATCGGGATTATACAGCATGGCAGTATTTGGATTCAGAAAAGAAAGAAGCAATTGTATCGGTGGTATTTACCGATCTCCGTGCCAACCCCAAGACCGATATCCTTTTGCTGAGAGGGTTAAAGCCCGGCAGCAGGTACAGGGTCTGGATGGACAGGGAGGAACAGGGAGTTTATACAGCGGCAGCGCTGATGCAGGCAGGAATGCGGCTGCCGATTCCAAAAGAAAATTATGATGCATATCAATTCTATCTGAAAGAAGAGGTGTAAAAATGGCAGAAGTAATTTTAAAACATATAAAAAAGGTATATCCAAATAACGAAAGTAAGAAAAAGAAGAAGGGTGAACCGGAAAAGAAGAAAAGCAATCTTCTCATAACAGAAGAAGGCGTAGTAGCAGTACAGGACTTTAATCTGGAGATTAAAGACAAGGAATTCATCGTGCTGGTTGGACCTTCCGGCTGCGGAAAATCCACAACCCTTCGTATGGTAGCAGGGCTGGAAAGCATCAGCGGCGGCGATCTGATGATCGACGGCAAAAAAGTCAATGATGTGGAGCCAAAAGACAGGGACATTGCCATGGTTTTCCAGAACTATGCCCTGTATCCACACATGACCGTTCGCGGCAACATGGAATATCCGCTCAAGCTGCAGAAAAAAGATCCAGCTGAAATCAAGCAGAAGGTAGAAGAGGCTGCAGAAATTCTGGGCATTACACAGTACCTGGAAAGAAAACCAAAAGCGCTCTCCGGCGGACAGAGACAGCGTGTTGCCATCGGACGTGCTATTGTAAGAGAACCGAAAGTTCTGCTGATGGACGAACCGCTCTCCAACTTGGATGCAAAGCTGCGTAACCAGATGCGCGCGGAGATCTTAAAGCTTCGCCAGAGGATTAACGCTACATTCATCTATGTAACGCACGATCAGACAGAGGCTATGACCTTGGGCGACCGTATCGTCATTATGAAGGACGGCGTTGTTCTGCAGATCGGTACGCCACAGGAACTCTTCGATCATCCGGTAGATACCTTCGTAGCAGGCTTCATCGGCATGCCGCAGATGAATATGTTTGACGCAGAGCTGAAGGAAGAAGGCGGTAAATATACAGCAAAGCTGGAAGATGTGGAAATTCCGATTTCAGAGGAAAAACAGGAAAGACTCAGGAAAAACAAGGTGAAATCGCAGCCTATCACATTGGGAATCCGTCCGGAACATATTACTCTTGCAAAAGAAAATGAAACGCATCTGACCGGTACCATCGGTGTATCCGAAATGATGGGAAGTGCAGTACATCTCCATGCTGACGCATATGGAAAAGACACCATTATGATTATCCAGACCATGAACCTGACGGCAGAAGAGCAGAAAAATATCGCCATTGGAAACAAGATCAATTTTATGTTCAACGGAAATATGGTGCACCTGTTTGCAACCGATGGAGCAAACCTGGAGGTTTAAAACTGCTGGAAAGCCGGGCCGGCTGGCAGCCTGCTTTTGTATTATGACCTATGATTTAGAATGAAGGAGACCGAAATGCTGATAGAAGAATACAGAAAAGCCAGAAAGCTGGGTAATATGCAATACAAAAAGGCGGTTTCCAAGGGGGAACCGCCGCACCCGCAGGCTCTTGATGAACTATTGGAAGGAAAAAAGACTGCAGGGAGAATACCACTGGGAACCGTAGAAATTCCCATGAATCTGATTGCAGGGCTCAAGGATACCAGCAGGCAGAGCGCCTTGAGTCCTGATTTTTTACCACTTCTTGATGAGGATTCAGAATTTGCAGGAAAGTGGATGCGCCTTTACGACTCTCAGATGGAAGAGGGGATCCGGGAACCGGTTATTGCCTATGAGTACAAAAATCGCTTTTACATCCAGGAGGGGAGTAAGCGGGTCAGCATTATGAAGTATCTGAAAATGCCGACCATTCAGGCGGTTGTAACGCGGGTGCTTCCGGAGAGAAGGAACACCAGAGAATCCAGAAAGTACGAGGAGTTCCAGGCTTTTTATCAGAGAACGAAGCTGAATGAAATTCTGTTTTCCGGCACAGGCAGCTATAGCAAGCTGTTGAAAGCCATGGGAAAAAATTGGGACTCCCAGTGGCAAGAAGAAGAGATACAGCGTCTGAAGACGGTATTTTACCATTTTTCTGCCATGTACAGCAGCATGAATGGGCAGCAGAGCCCAGAGACAACCGGGGACGCATTTCTTCGTTGTATCACGATTTTTCCCTATGAGGAACTGAAAGCAAAGTCCTCTTCTGAGATTGGAAAAGACTTAAAAACCATGAAAGAGGAGATTGAGCCCAAGGCTCTTGCTTCCGGTGTGGAACATGTGGCAGAGCCAAAGGAAGAAACTTCGTCCTTTGTAACAAAAATTTTGCCTTCCATTAATTTGCCTAATTTGCCCCTGCCGCCTATCAATACGAAAAAAAGGCTGAAGGCTGCCTTTATCTATGATGGATCTATAGATCGGTCGGGATGGACGCATGCCCACGAGCTTGGACGCCTGCAGGTGGAAAAACGCTTTAAGAATGATTTCGCAACGACTGCCTTTGAAAACGTGGGGCAGGATCAGGCAGAAGCGGTCATTGAAGAGGCTGTTTCCCAGGGAAATACAGTTATTTTCACCACAACGCCAATTCAGATGCAGGCAGCAGTCAAAACGGCTCTGAAGTATCCGGAGGTGTTTTTTTTCAACTGTTCTCTCAACTATCCATACAAATCCGTTCGCACCTATTATGTCCGCGCTTATGAAATTCGCTTTCTTTTAGGTCTGATTGCAGGAACCATGTCTGAGGAAAATGTAATAGGATATGAAGCAAATTATCCGATTTATGGGAATGTAGCCAATATCAATGCTTTTGCGGCCGGAGTCCAGATGGTAAAGCCTCAGGCAAAGGTCCAACTTTACTGGAGTGGTATAAAAGATGAATTTCAGTACAAACATAAAAAGGAGACGATTCTTTTAGCAAAAGAAACAGTGACACCAGAAGGGGCAGAATGCCCATATGGTCTGTATTGTCAGTCAGGAGGCAAAGTCGTGCGTCTTGCCACTGGTATTGTAAACTGGGGAAAATTCTATGGAAGGATTTTAGAATTTATTTCAGACGGAACCTGGAAAACTCTGACTGGAAGGAGCAAGCGATCCTTAAATTACTGGTGGGGGATCTCCGCAAAAGTTCTGGAGCTGGTCTATTCGCAGCAGCTTCCCCGGGGGTGTAAGAAGCTGGCTGAGGAATTCCGGCGCTTTATTGCCTGGGGCGAATATCATCCCTTCCAGGGCATCCTTTATGATCAGGAAGGAAGGGCTCACGGAACTGAAGATGGAGTTCTTGATACGGAAGAGATCATAACCATGAACTGGCTGCATGAAAATGTGATAGGAAGCATACCATCAAAATCAGAATTGACGGAAAAGGCGCAGGAGCTGGTGGAGCTGCAGGGCATTTTGGAGGAAATAGAATGAATGTACTAGTAGTTTCTGATGTAGAGTCCAGATCCCTTTGGGATTATTATCAGCCGGAAAAGGTAAAAGATATTGACCTGATTTTATCCTGCGGGGATTTAGATCCTGAGTACCTGACCTTTCTTGTAACTATGGTAAACTGCCCCTTGTATTACGTACATGGAAATCACGATAAACGGTATGAAAGCCATCCTCCGGAAGGATGCATCTGTGTTGAAAACCGGATTGAAGTGTATGAAGGGATCCGAATTCTGGGACTTGGCGGTTCTTGCCGTTACAGCGGAGGGCCGCATCAATACACCCAGCAGCAGATGAAGCTGCGAAAAAAAAGGCTGTGGAATAAGCTGAGGCGGCACAAAGGAATGGATATACTTCTGACTCACGCGGCAGCCTGGGGCATTGATGATGCGGAGGATCCGGCACACCAGGGCTTTCAGGCCTTTACTGAGCTGATTGAAATGTATGAGCCAAAATATTTTATCCACGGCCATATCCATTTAAACTGCAGCAGCCAGCATGAGCGCAGGATAGAGCATGGGCAGACGATTGTGCTCAATGGTTATGAAACGTATAAATTTTGCTATGAGACAGGAAATCCAATATGAAACAGGAATTTGAACGCAGGCTTTCATCCTATTACGATGAGCTGAAATGGTTGTATATGGAAATCTATGGTGATAAGGCAATGCTCCGGCAGCTGATTGATGTGGCCAGGGAATTTTATAAAGAAAGAAAGCCGTCACTGAGAAAGCTGGATATACAGCGGGAGAGAGAATCAAACTGGTACAGAAAATCCGATATGGTGGGAATGATGGTGTATGCGCAGCAGTTCGCTAAAAATCTTACTGGAATCAAGGAACATCTGGATCACCTGAAAAAGCTGCACATTCGCTATCTGCATCTGATGCCCCTTTTAAAGATGCCAGAAGGGCGAAATGACGGTGGCTATGCTGTTTCGGACTTCCGGCAGGTGGATGAACGAATCGGTACCATAAAGCAGCTGTCTGAGCTTTCTGAGCTCTGCCGTAAAAACCGTATCAGTCTCTGTCTGGACTTTGTCATCAATCATACTTCTGACGAACATGAGTGGGCTATGCGGGCAAAGAAGGGAGAACGTGAATATCAGGAGCGGTATCTTTGCTTTGATAATTACGATATTCCGGCTGAATATGAAAAGACGACGCCGCAGGTATTTCCCAATACAGAGCCAGGAAATTTTATATATGACGAGGAGATGGGAAAGCATGTACTGTCCACCTTCCATTCCTACCAATGGGATCTGAATTACCGCAATCCCGCTGTGTTTAATGAAATGGCGGCAAATCTGCTCTTTCTGGCGAACACAGGGATTGAAATATTTCGTATAGATGCTGTTCCATATATCTGGAAACAGCTTGGAACCACCAGCCGCAATTTGCCTCAGGTACACAGCATTATGCGCATGCTGCGGATCCTGTGTAAGATCGTGTGTCCGGCAGTTGCCTTTAAGGGCGAAGTCGTCATGGCGCCCCATGAGGTCGCGCCCTATTTCGGATCTGTGGAAAAGCCGGAGTGTGACATCCTGTATAATGTCACCACCATGGTCTGTGTATGGAACAGTTTGGCAACGCGTGATGTGACTCTGCTGAAATGGCAGATGGATGCCATGGACGCACTTCCCAGGGAATATACCTTTGTCAACTATGTACGTTGCCACGATGATATTGGCTGGGGGCTGGATGAAGGGGGAATAAGGGCTCAGGGGTTTGATCCTCTGGAGCACAAAAAGTTTTTGTATCATTTTTACGCAGGGGATTATCCCGAAAGCTTTGCCCGGGGCCGCCTTTATAATTATGATCCGGTATCCCAGGATGCGCGAAGCTGCGGAACCTGCGCTTCCCTTTGCGGCATGGAAAAGGCCTGGTGGGAAAATAATCTGCAGGATATGGAACTGGCAATACGCAGACATATTATGATTCATGCCTATATTGCTTCCCTGGGCGGTATCCCGGTGATTTACAGCGGCGATGAAATTGCCCAGCTGAACGATTACAGCTATGAACAGGATGCGGAAAAAAACGACGATTCCAGATTTCTCCACAGGGGCGAGTTCTCCTGGGAGGACGCGGCGTTGATACAAAAGCCGCAAAGCAGACAGGCAAAGGTCTACATAGCTCTGCAGAAGATACTCAAGGTGCGGGGGGAGCATGCAGTATTTGACGCGGACGCATGGGAGCATACCTGGGAAACCTTTGACAAATCCGTGCTGGCCTTTGAACGGAGAAAGGGAGCAGAACGTTTTGTGGGTATCTATAATTTCTCCGAGTATGAGAAAGAGCTTTCCCTTGGATTTGACGAAACCTTTACAGAGCTTTTTTCCGGACAAACGATTTCCGGAAGCGGACTGAGCCTGGAACCATATGAATATTTGTGGCTGCTGAGAAAATAAAGTTTGATGTAGCAGAGGAGGCATAAAGAAGATGATTGCATCAGGAAAGCTCAAGGAAAACCTGAAAGCAGGAGTGTACGATGATCGCCTTAAAGAACTATATGTAAGTGATGATGTGAGGAAGCACGTAGGCCGTCTGACGGCTCTGGCCGAGCGGTACGAAGCCTGCTTTGGAGAAGGTCAGGTAGCCTTATTCAGCGCGCCGGGGCGTACAGAGCTGGGAGGGAACCATACGGATCACCAGCACGGCTGCGTGCTGACGGCAAGCGTCAATGTGGACATGGCTGCATGCGCCGCTCCAAATAGTACGAACCAGATCCGCATCTATTCGGAAGGGTTTGCGGATGAGACCATTGCGGCAGATGATTTGATTCCCAAAATGGAAGAGGTGAATCAAACGTCAGCGCTGATCCGAGGCATTGCTGCTGCAGTTCAGAAGCGGGGCTACCGGATCGGCGGCTTTAACGCTGTCATCACATCCGATGTACCCGGCGGATCGGGGCTGTCCTCCTCAGCCGCATACGAAACACTCATCGGGCAGATTTTTAACCATCTGTTCTGCCAGGATGAGCTTAACCCTGTAGAAATTGCCAAAATCGGCCAATATGCAGAAAATGTCTATTTTGGAAAGCCCTGCGGACTGATGGATCAGATTGCAACTTCTGTAGGCAGCATCGTAGCAGTGGATTTCGCAGATCCAAAAGAGCCGATTGTGGAAGAAATTTCATTTTCCTTTGCAGAGTGCGGACATTGTCTCTGCATCATAGACGTAGGAGCCGATCACGCGGATCTGACCTGTGAATATGCGGCGGTTCCGGAAGAAATGACGGCAGCGGCGAGACTTCTGGGAAAAGAGGTTCTGCGGGATGTGCCGGAAGATGTGTTTTTTCAACATATTCCTCAGCTGCGAAAAGAGCTGGGCGATAGGGCTGTGCTGCGGGGGGCGCATTTTTATGCAGACAGCAGGCGCGCGCAGCTTCAGGCAGATGCTTTGAAAAAAGGAGACTTTGATACATTTTGCAGAATTTCCAGAGAATCGGGACGCTCCTCTTTTGAATACCTGCAGAATGTTTATCCCAGCGGAACGCCTCAAAGCCAGGGAATGTCCGTTGCCCTGATGCTGGCAGAATGGATCTTGGGTAAAAAAGGAGCCTTCCGCGTCCATGGAGGAGGTTTTGCAGGAACGATCCAGGCCTTTGTGCCGCAGGACAGGATTGGGGAATTCTCTTCGAAAATGGAAGCTGTATTGGGAGCGGGGAGCTGCCATGTGTTGAAGATTCGTCCGGCAGGTGGTATTGTGCTGATTAAAGAATAAGCCCCCGCGAGGAGGGGCAGGAAGAGAAACGGTAAAATTAAGTCATAATAAAAAGCAGAAAGAAGGAGTGAAAAAATGGCGATTCTTGTATTAGGCGGCGCCGGTTATATCGGCTCCCACACAGTATACGAATTAATAGACGCAGGCAGAGAAGTGGTGATAGCCGATAATCTGGAGACAGGCTATCGGGAAGCAGTGCATCCTGCCGCGGCATTTTATGAAGGTGATATCCGGGATCGGGCATTTATAGATTCTGTATTTGAAAAGGAATCAATTGACGGTGTCATTCACTTTGCGGCCAATTCACTGGTAGGCGAATCCATGACAAATCCCCTGAAATACTATGATAACAACCTGTGCGGCACTAAGGTTCTGCTGGAATCCATGGTTGCCCACCACATTGATAAAATCGTCTTTTCCTCTACAGCCGCAACCTACGGTGAGCCGGAGCGGGTGCCGATTTTGGAAACGGATCATACGGATCCTACCAATTGCTATGGCGAAACGAAGCTGAGCATGGAAAAGATGTTCAAATGGACCAGCCAGGCTCACGGTCTCCGGTTCGTATCCCTGCGCTATTTCAATGCCTGCGGCGCTCATGTGTCCGGTAAAATCGGCGAAGCCCACAATCCGGAGACCCATCTTATTCCGCTGATTCTTCAGGTGCCGAATGGCCAGAGGGAATATATCTCTATTTTCGGTGATGACTACGACACAAAGGATGGTACTTGTATTCGCGATTATATCCATGTGACGGATCTGGCGCAGGCTCATATCCTGGCTATGGACTATCTGCTTGAGGGCGGAGAAAACAATATTTTTAACCTTGGAAATGGTGTCGGCTTTACAGTAAAGCAAGTGATCGATGCTGCCCGGGCAGTGACCGGCCATTCGATACCGGAAAAGATGGCTCCGCGGCGGGCAGGCGATCCGGCCCAGCTGATTGCCTCCAGTGACAAGGCAAAGAATATTCTGGGCTGGAAACCTGTGCACGCGGATCTGAAGCATATTATCGAAACAGCGTGGAACTGGCACAAAAATCATCCACAGGGATTCACAGAGGAGAGATAACGGTTATGGTAAATCAATGGATCAAAAGACTGATACAGTACGGCATTTCCGCCGGACTCATCGAAGAATGTGAAACGGTCTGGGCAATTAACCAGATACTGGAGATCCTGCAGCTGGATGAGTATGAAGAGCCGCAAGAGGTGCTTCCTGCATGTGAGCTTCCGGAGGTACTAGACGGCCTCTGCAAGGCGGCGCTTGAGACAGGCGCGCTTGCGCATGACAGCGTCGTATACCATGATCTGTTTGATACCAGACTCATGGGAGTTCTGACTCCGCGGCCGGGCCAGGTTCAGGCCAGCTTCAGAAAACGATATCAGGAGTCTCCGAAGACTGCAACCGACTGGTTTTACCGCTTCTCACAGGACACTAATTATATCCGGCGCGACCGTATTGCAAAGGACATGAAATGGATTGCCCCTACAGAATACGGGGATCTGGATATTACCATCAATTTGTCCAAGCCGGAAAAGGATCCCAGGGCCATTGCGGAAGCAAAAAAAATGCCCCAGTCGGCCTATCCCAAATGTATGCTCTGCAGAGAGAATGAAGGTTATGGAGGAAGAGTAAGTCACCCGGCGCGGCAAAATCACCGGATTGTACCAGTTACCATAAACAAAAGCGACTGGTATCTGCAGTATTCGCCATATGTATATTACAATGAGCACTGCATTGTATTTAATTCTTTACATACACCGATGAAAATCGAACCAGCGGCCTTTCGCAAAATGCTGGATTTTGTAAAACAGTTTCCCCACTATTTTGTGGGATCCAATGCGGATCTTCCCATTGTAGGCGGCTCCATCCTTTCTCACGATCACTTCCAGGGAGGCTGTTATACCTTTGCCATGGAACGGGCACAGGTGGAAACGGAGCTTGTTTTTGCAGGATTTGATACAGTAGAAGCAGGGATTGTAAAATGGCCCATGTCCGTCATTCGCCTGAAAAGTAAAGACGATGAAGCGCTGACAGCTCTGGCCTCAAAAGTCCTGGCTGCATGGCGCGGCTACACGGACGAAGATGCCTTTATCTATGCTGAGACGGGCGGTGAGCCTCATAATACCATTACGCCTATTGCCCGTATGCGAGATGGGAAATTTGAGCTGGATCTGGTGCTGCGCAATAATATTACGACAGAAGAGCATCCTCTGGGAGTTTATCATCCCCATGCAGATCTTCACCATATTAAGAAAGAAAACATCGGTCTTATCGAAGTCATGGGTCTGGCCGTCCTGCCGGCACGTCTCAGAGAAGAGCTGGCAGCCCTGGCGGATGCGCTGGTAAAGGATGCAGATTTGATGAAGGATTCGAAAACGGAAAAGCATGAACCGTGGGCAAAAGAGCTGAAAAGGAATTATACCTTTACAGCAGAAAATGCTATGGATATTCTAAAAAAGGAAGTCGGTATCGTATTTGCGAAAGTGCTGGAGCACGCCGGTGTTTATAAAAGGGATGAAAGAGGAAAAGCACAGTTTTTGAGATTTATTGAAACAGTCAATAAAGGATAGTGTACTGACTGCCTGATAATTGGGGCGCCTGACACTGAGCCTTTGTACGATGTTTCTATATTCAAAAGAGATGATAGCTAAAAATGGCTACACATATAGCCTATTTTGGCTAAAATGAAAACTGCATTTTCTGCGCTTTCTCTTCTTTTTTGAGTGATTAGTCAATTTTGGCTAAAAATGGCTGACCAAACGAAAAACGTTCGACTGGAAGCGAAAAAATATAGTTCCTATAAAATCTGCAGAAACCTTCTATTTTCAACGAGATAGAAGGTTTTTTGCGTGTTTTGAAAGAAATAAAAGCATATGGCATGGGAATTGCATTGTATAAAGGCAACGCATCAAAGTACTAAAAAATTCACCATGAAAGAAAGGAAATACGAGAATGGAATTCAGTTATTCAAGAGAACAGCAGATGGTGAAAGCCATGCTGAAAAAATTCGCGGAAACCGAGATCGCCCCTATTTCTGAGGAGATCGATGCGGAAGCGAAATATCCTTATGAGACCATTGCTCACCTGGGCAACCTGGGTGTTATGGGCATGCCTTTTCCGAAGGAATACGGAGGAGCAGGATCCGATTACCTGACGTATATTATGGCCGTAGAGGAGCTTTCCAAAGTGGATGCTTCCCACGGCGTTATCGTCCAGACCCACAACGCACTGTGCTGCTGGCCTATTTTTACCTATGGAACGGAAGAACAGAAGCAAAAGTACCTGCCAAAGCTTTTATCCGGGGAGCATCTGGGAGCATTCGGCCTGACCGAGCCTAACGCGGGTACGGACGCTGCCATGCAGCAGACTACGGCAAAAGATATGGGGGATCACTGGCTGCTGAACGGTTCTAAGATCTTCATCTCAGGCGGCGGCATTGCTGATGTGTACGTGGTTATGGCTATGACCGACAAGAGCAAAGGAAACAAGGGCATCAGTTCCTTTATCGTAGAAAAGGGAATGCCGGGATTTTCCAGAGGCAAGAAGGAAAACAAGATGGGAATCCGGGGCAGTATCGCCGCAGAGCTGGTCTTTGAGGACTGCGCAGTACCGAAAGAAAATCTGCTGGGAGGGCTGGGAAAGGGCTTTAAAGTAGCCATGTCCTCGCTGGATGTGGGAAGACTGGGAATTGCGGCTCAGGCTCTGGGTATTGCTCAGGGCGCCTTTGATCAGACGGTAGAATATATGAAACAGAGAAGGCAGTTTGGCCGAAGCCTCGATAAATTCCAGGCCCTGGCTTTTGAAATGGCCAATATGAAGACCCGAATTGACGGAAGCCGCTTCCTGCTCTATAACGCGGCCAATTGCAGGGATCGGGGACTTTCCAGCACAGTAGAAGCCGCTCAGGCAAAGCTTTCCTGCTCGGAAACCGCATCCTATGTAGTCGATAAAGCAGTGCAGTTCCACGGCGGCTACGGCTATATCAAGGACTATCCAGTGGAGCGGATGTACCGGGATCAGAAAATTACGGAAATTTACGAAGGAACATCGGAAGTAATGAAGATGGTCATTTCAGGAAGTATTTTCAAATAACAGGGAGGATGAAAACAGATGAAAATTGCAGTATGTGTAAAACAAGTGCCGGATACCAATGAAATTCGCATCAACCCGGAGACGGGAACCCTGATCCGGGATGGAGTGCCAAGTATATTAAATAATGACGATGCCAATGCCTTAGAACAGGCTCTGCAGGTGAAGGATGCTCAGCCAGATACAGAAGTAATCGTAGTAACCATGGGGCCGCCCCAGGCAAAGGAAATGCTGCAGGAATGCCTGGCCATGGGAGCGGATGATGCCATCCTGCTGTCGGATCGGGCTCTGGGCGGCTCGGATACCTGGGCGACCTCCAACGCTCTGGCAGCAGGACTGAAAAAAGCAGGCCCCTTTGATTTGATCTTCGCAGGCCGTCAGGCCATTGACGGGGATACGGCTCAGGTAGGGCCTCAGATTGCGGAAAAGATGGGACTGGCTCAGGTTACTTATGTGAAAGCTTTTGAGCTTGATGGAGCCTTCGCTACTGTAAAACGGGCCTTGGAAGACGGATATGAAACCCTGAGAGTAAAGCTCCCCTGCGTTCTGACCGCTATTAAGGAGTTGAATACCCCGAGATATATGAGCGTGCCAGGGATTTTAAAAGCGGCAAAAGCGGATATCAAAGTGTGGAGCGCAGATGACATTGGAGTGGATAAGACTACAGTTGGGCTGAAAGCTTCGCCCACCAACGTATTCCGTTCCTTTACCCCAAGACCAAAGGGAAAGGGCGTGAGCGTAGAGGGGGATACACCTAAAGAACAGGCAGCAAATCTCCTGGCCGATTTAAGAGCGAAACACATCATATAGGGAGGAAACACATTATGGCGAATTTTGAAGAATACAAAAATATATGGGTCTATACAGAGCAGCGGGGCGGCAGGCTGATGCCAGTTGCACTAGAACTTTTGGGTGAAGGTTACCGCCTCTCCAGAGAGAGGGGAGAGGGAGCAAAGGTCTGCGCAGTGCTGGTGGGAAGTGAGATCGGCTATCTGGCAGAGGAGCTGTATGCTTACGGAGCGGATATGGTCTATCAGATGGATCACCCCCTTTTAAAAAACTACACCACGGATGGCTATACCAAGGTGATGACCGATGCCATTAAAGCATACAAACCGGAGATTGTCCTTTTTGGAGCTACTCATATCGGGCGGGATCTGGCGCCGAGAATCGCGGCCAGACTGGATACAGGTCTGACGGCAGACTGCACCAGGCTGGACATCAATACCGGAAACTACATGAAGTACCTGACAGACTATACCACCGCCAGCAGCAGCGGCCTGGAGGCAAACGATGGAAACAAGGGACTGAAGCAGACGCGCCCTGCTTTTGGCGGCAACCTGATGGCTACCATCGTCACACCCAATACCCGGCCTCAGATGGCCACGGTACGGCCGGGAGTGATGGAAAAAAGGGAGAGAGAAACAGGTGCCAGCGGCCAGCTGGTAAAAGTAAAGGTGGAGCTTTGCCAAAGCGATATTCAGGTGGAAGTGCTGGATGTGGTAAAAGAAGCAAAAGAGCTGGTATCCCTTACGGATGCGGACATTATCTGTTCCGGCGGGAGAGGCCTTGGAAACGCAGAAGGTTTTGAGCTGATCCGCCGGTTTGCGGACAAAGTCGGCGGCGTAGTGGGAGCATCCAGAGCAGCAGTAGATTCGGGCTGGATCGACCAGAGCCACCAGGTAGGGCAGACGGGAACCACCGTAAAGCCGAAGATCTATTTTGCCTGCGGGATTTCGGGAGCCATTCAGCACCTTGCGGGAATGCAGACCTCGGATATCATCGTAGCCATCAATAAAGACCCGGAAGCACCCATGATGCAGCTGGCCGATTATGCCATATGCGGAGATCTGAAAAAAGTGATACCGGAGCTTATACAGCAGTGGGACGAAGAGGAACAGCAGTGATGAATGTATCAGCGGAAGATGAGACTTCTGGAAAGGATGTGATAAATAATGAAAACGATTTTGTATGAAGAAACAGAATCCATAGGATTTCTGACTATCAACAAGCCGGAGGTATTAAACGCCTTGGACGCGCAGGTGCTGGAGGAAATAGACTCCGTACTCGGCAAGATCGAACGTGCAGGCAGCATTCAGACGTTGATTCTGACAGGCGCGGGAAGAGCCTTTGCCGCAGGTGCGGACATCGGCGCCCAGAGCGTCCTTACTATGGAAGGCGGAAGAGCATGGGGAAAGCGGGGTTCTGCTATTTTCCGCAGGCTGGAGCTGCTGCCTGTGCCCACCATTGCGGCGGTCAACGGATTTGCCCTAGGCGGCGGATGCGAGCTTGCCATGGCCTGCGATATGATCCTTGCCAGCAGCAAGGCAAAATTCGGACAGCCGGAGGTGGGTCTTGGAATCACACCGGGATTTTCTGGGACCCAGAGGCTGCCCAGGCTGGTGGGCAAGGCAAAAGCTATGGAGCTGATTCTCACCGGGGAAATGATAAATGCTCAGGAAGCTTTGCGTATTGGTCTGGCAAACGAAGTTACGGAGCCGGAACAGCTCATGGAGCGGGCAAAAGAGCTGGCGAAAAAGATTCAGAAAAATGGGCCGCTATCCGTCAAATATGCCAAGGCAGCGATTTCCCGAGGAATGCAAATGGACATAGATTCTGCCATAGCAATGGAAAACGAACTCTTCGCTATGTGCTTTGCCACGGAAGATCAAAAAGAAGGAATGGAGGCTTTCCTACAAAAAAGAGAGCCGGTATTTAAAGGAAAGTAAGGAGGAAGACGATGAGAGAAATTTTAATCAAAGGCCAGCTTCACAAATTCGAGTCATTTGAGGAATTCGCAGAGGAATTTCAGCTGGGAAGCGAGGATCTGATTCTGACCAACGAGTTTATCTATCAGCCCTTTATGAAGGAGTTGAATCTGGACTGTCAGATCGTATTTCAGGAAAAATTCGGAGCAGGAGAGCCCTCCGAGGAAATGATTACGGAGATTTTCAAAGCCGTCAAACCCGAGTCTTTTAAGCGGCTCATCGCAGTGGGCGGCGGCGCTATCATGGATATCGGAAAGGTTCTTTCCCTCAAACGGACGGGAAGCGTCCATGATCTGTACTTCAAAAAAGCGGAAGTGGTTCAGGAAAAAGAGCTGATTGCAATCCCCACCACCTGCGGAACCGGATCAGAAGTAACCAATATTTCTGTAGCTATTGTCCGGGATGACAACGGCAATACCACCAAACTGGGACTGGTATCTGATCTGCTGATTCCAAGCTCCGTATGTCTGATTCCACAAATGCTCAAAACACTGCCTTATGCTCCTTTTGCATCTTCTGCCATTGATGCGCTGATCCATGCGGTAGAATCGTATCTGTCACCATCCAGAGCAACCATGACCTCGGAGCTTTACGGCGTGAAAGCTATGGAGCTGATCTTAGAGGGCTTTCGTAGAATCCGGGATCAGGGCAGGGACGCCAGATTCGAATACTTTGATGAGTTCATCACCGCTTCCTGCTATGCGGGAATTGCCTTCCTGCAGGCTGGATGCGCTACAGTTCACGCCATGTCCTTTCCTCTGGGCGGAACTTATCATGTTCCTCACGGGGAATCTAACTACGCACTCTTCGGCAAGGTTCTGGAAAAATACGATGCTATCAAACCAGAAGGCAAGATTATGGAGTTCAAGCAGACTATTGCGAGAATTCTAGGCGGCACGCCGGAACATGCCATCTTCAATCTGAAGGAACTGCTGGAAACCATTCTCCATTTAAAGCCCCTGAGAGAGTACGGCTTCAAAAAGGAAGATATCGATATCTTTACAGATTCGGTAATCGAAAATCAGCAGAGGCTGGTAGTCAATTCCTACGTTCCGCTGACAAAGGAGTTGATCAAAGAAATTTACCAGGAAACCATGTAGCTATTACAGATTAAAAAAATATCAAAGAAAATAGGAGGTTTATTATGTCTATGTCACTTAGAAACAGTCTGCCGGAGATCGTAACAGAAACCATCCCCGGCCCAAAATCCGCAGAGCTTCTCAAGATCCGCAAAAACAACGTAACCGACGGAGTGGGAATGCTGGCTCCCGTATTTGTCGATCGGGCGGAAGGCGCCATGGTTCAGGATGTGGACGGCAACCGTTTTCTGGACTTTGTAGCTGGAATCGGCGTGCTCAACATCGGCCATTCCCATCCGGAAGTAGTCGAAGCCGTACAGAAACAGGCAGAACGCTATTTTGCCCCTAATCTGAATGTCTTCAATTACGCAGAATATCCAAAGCTGGCGGAAAAATTAAACGAAATCATTCCCATCGAAGGTGAAAAGGAAACGATCTTGGTCAATACCGGCGCGGAAGCGGATGAAAACGCGGTAAAAATCGCAAGACGCTTTACAGGAAGAAGCGAAATCATCTGCTTTGCCGGAGCCTTCCACGGCAGAAGCTATATGACCATGGCCATGACCAGCAAATGCAAGCCGTACAAAACAGGCTTTGGTCCTCTGCCTCAGGGCGTAAACCGTTTCCCATTCCCATATTGTTACCGCTGCCCTCACGGACTGGAGCCGGATTCCTGCGGCATGCACTGCCTGAAGATGTTTGAAGAAAGCTATTTCCTGGAATACGTGGATCCGGAGCAGGTAGCGGCCATCATCATGGAACCGGTGCTGGGAGAAGGCGGCTTCATCGCCCCGCCCCGCGAATACATGACCGGAATCCGCAAGCTGTGCGATAAATACGGAATTCTACTCATTGCTGATGAAATCCAGGCAGGCTACGGGAGAACCGGCAAGATGTTTGCCTGCGAGCACTGGGATGTGAGACCGGATATCGTAGTCAGCGCCAAGTCCGTGGCAGGCGGAATCCCGGTAGCCTGTGTGACAGCGAGAAAAGACATCATGGAAATCTTTAGACCAGGCGAGCTGGGCGGAACCTACTGCGGAAACGCTCTGGCAACCGCCTCCGCCCTTAAGGTGCTGGAAATCATGGAACGGGATGATTATTGCGCTAAGGGTCGCCATATCGGCGAGGTCTGCATGAAGCGCTTCCTGGAAATGCAGAAAAAATACGACATCATAGGCGACGTACGTGGAGTAGGCGCTATGCAGGCCCTTGAATTTGTAAAAGACCCGGTAACAAAGGAACCGGCAAAGGAAGAGTGCAAGGCAATCATAAACGAGTGTATGATGCACGGTCTGGTTGTCCTGGGGGCAGGTGTAAGAGATAACTGTATCCGCTTCCTGCTGCCGCTGGTCATCACAGATGAGCAGATGAACGCGGGGCTGGATATCCTGGAAAAGGCCATTGCCAAAATCGCGGGCAAGTAAAGAATAAAAATCAAAAAGTACATGTAATGCTTCATAAACAATACCGTCGGTATCATTAAAGTGCCGGCGGTATTGTTATGAGTGCGCCTGGCGGGCGGTGGTGTCATATCTTACTCCTGTTTTGACGGGTTAGCAAGCTAAAAAATAAATTACAAAAAATTCCATAAAAGTTTTGCTGCATTGCCCAATAGAAGGATAATAAAATAGAGATAGAAAAGTACGAATTGTAACGTAACAAAGGAGGTGTTTCTTATGGCAACTTCAAGTATCAAAAAGAATTTTGTCATTTCCGGCAAGGAACAGGTGGAGAGGTTTATCAATTCGATTGAAGAATCTGCCAAGAACCGTCCTGCCCGTACTCCTGTAGCTGCAAGGCAGATCAAGGGGGAAGAGGAACTGAAAAAATTCATGAAAGAATGGGAGAAAGCGAATGCAGATCAATGATGAGTTTTTCTATATCAACATTCGTGATTATCTGGCATTAGGAAGTGATAATAAAGCCGGAGAGCCAATGTTTGCAAGAGTGCTTTCCGGTTTTTCATGCCCGAAGAACCCGGATGTGGAGCATTTTTTAAAGAAGAGCGCGGTGGAGTTTACAAAAAAGAGCCAGTCCGTTACATACCCTGTGTTTTCTGTGGAAGATAAGGAATTGCTGGGATACTTTACCCTTGCGCTAAAGCCTTTGACGGTCAGAGGCGAAACGGTGAGCAATACCATGAAAAGAAAACTGCTGCGTATCAGTAACTGGACAAGAATTCAGATACGTATACTATGTCAGCCTACCTGATTGCCCAGCTTGGGAAAAATTATACAAATGGTGCAAATAACAAGATTACTGGAAAAGAGCTTGTCGAATTGGCATGGACTGTGATAGAGGATGCACAATATATGCTTGGCGGCATAGTAACCTTCTGAGAAGTGGAAAATGAGGAAAATCTGTTATCTTTTTACCACGACAATCGTTTTTCGCAGTTTGATGCCAGACAGACCGCAGCGGATACGGATGAATCACATGAGTTGATACAGCTTTTAAGGCTGCTCTAATCCATAGCATTCTCCTCGTAAAGATGGCCTTATCACCTGCGGGATAAGGCCAGAATTTTCTATTTTACATAAGTCTCCATGGGTCGGATCATATAAGTGAGCGGCCCCATTTTGTCGGTTGTAACATATCCAGGCTTGGCATTCATCACGTCCGGAATTCGGTTTACAACGGAAGCGCAAGTGATCGCTACTGTATCGGGCTTCTTTAATACGAAGTCCTGGGTAGGTTCTCCGTAAAGCGTCCACTTGATTACATCCTCTTCACCAGGAGCATATACCTTTCCTACACATTCGGTTTCCAGGGTGATGCCTTCTTCCGTGGTGGTGATGACGGTGGCAGAAAGTCCCACTGCGTGGCCGGCAGGGATCTCGGTCTGGAGAACATCGGACCACAGGACCTGATCGCAGGTCTGAGGAATGAATTTCTGTTCCTGGGTTTTTACGGTCAGTCCCAGAAGGGAGCAGATCCAACCGTTTGCGTTCCACATGTAGCAGGGAAGGAAATCTTCTGTTTTTAACACTTCCTGTCTCTGTTCTTCGGAGATATTGTTTACAGCGGCAATCGTTTTTTCAAATTCATCCAGCGACAGGTTGACGCCGTGGACCTTTGCCAGGGCGATTCCGTAGTCCTCTGAATTGTATACCACAGAGCCTTTGATCTTTGTGATCTTGTTGGATGCTCCGGCGACTGCGGAGATAATGTATCCCCAGCCCATATCCTGGGCGCCTGTTCCGCAGATGGTGCAGTTGTTCTTTTTGGCAAGCTCATCGATTTCCTTTGTCATCTTATAGCGGGAGTTCCATGGATAAAAGGCTTCCTCGCAGGTTGAGATGGCGTTGATTCCAAGCTCAGCGCAGAGAAGGAAGATATCCTGGCAGTCGGGGAGCAGGGCCATGGTTTCCACGATGCAGACATCTGGCTTGGTTCTGGAGAGAACTTCCCGTGCGTCGCTGGCATAATCCACCTTCACGCCTTTGTTTTCCGTGCCCATGATTTCTCCGATATCCTTGCCAAAGGCCCGGTCACTTTTGCCAAAGGCGCATACCACTTCGCCGCCGTGGTCATAGACGTACTTCATAGTAGGGCCGGCCATTTTTCCACATCCGTACTGAGCAACTTTTACTGTTCGATTCATTTTGTTTACCTCCTGAAATGTGTTATGGTTTTAATTTTTATGGTTTATAAATCGCGGATAAGACAGCTTCATCTAAAATATGACCCTTCATTTCGGAAAGGAGCTGGTTGTAATAAAAACCTGGCTTCAAATGAAGATATCGATCCAGAGCGAAGAGACGAAATTCATAATTATGGGGCTGCTCCGGGGCAGGTCCTCCATAATAATCGGTAATGGATTTCTCTTTTTTGTATGGCGGGAAGGGGGCCATCCAGCTGTTCCTTCCCTGAATGAGACTATGGTTTCTGCGGCTGGCATCTTCCGGAAGACGAGTTTGCGTACAAGGAATATCCGCCGCCAGCCAATGGATCCAGCTGAAGCCTTCCTCCGGAATATTGTCATAATCCTGGAAAACAAGTGCGAAAGAGACGGTATTCTCCGGAAAACCGCTCCAGGCAAGGGGGATGGACAGTTGGGGAACGCCTTCCATGCAATCCCCATGGCATCCGTATTTGGGAGCGATCCTATGATTTTGGATCCCCTGAGATGTTAATTGGAACATGCGTATACAAACCTCCTTTTTGTCATACTGGATATAATGGCAAGCCTTTGACAAGTCTGGCCGCATTTTTTCCTAAAGTCCGGCCCTCAGCATCTGTGAGAGAGGGCGGAGCCTTGTGCAGAATAAAGGTATCAGGGCCTGCCTTTCGGTGCATTAAGAATATTTGTTTCTGCGAGATTCCCAGGGCAATTCCCACCTTGGAAGCCTGAGCAGAAGCATAGGTGCTTTCCTGAAGAGAAGAAGTGGGAACGAGCGTGCAGATACTGAACAGTCCTTCTTCTTCAATTCCGTATTCGATCTGCGCTATATAGGAGGAAAGGGACTCCTGCACGTAATTCAGATGTATGGCCGGATATTGATTATTCATGATTTTTTTCCTCCTCAAGATAAGCGTAGAGCAGCCCGGTCGCTACCGCGTTTCTCGGTCCCATGCAGCCCCGGATATTGCCCTTGCCGCTGGTGATGCCGTAATAGGCCAGCACGTCCGTCAGCATGTTGGGCAGTTCAAAATCCAGGGAAGAGCCGCCTACCAGGACAACGTGCTCGAATTCATGCAGGGTGCCAGAAGAGGACACCTGAGTCAGGGCGCGGAGTACATTTTTTACAAGGACCTTTTTCTTGATTTCCCTGCGGACCGAGCGGATCTTTTCCAGGGAATGCTGCGTATGGATGGGCAGAAACCCGTCTGGCTGTATGGAGAGCACTTTGGCGAAAAAACCGCTGTTAATGGGAGTTTTGAAAAACTCCACGCTGCCGTCCTCATGCTTTAAGTGGAAGAGAGATTCGGCTTTGGCCAGCGGGTATTTTTTGATGGCCTCGGCTTCCTCCCGCGAAGAAAGTCCCAGCTCCGCCTGGATAAGCTCGGTTACCATATTGCCCGCGCCTGCCAGGTGAATGGTTGTTTTGCGCCCCGTGCTGTCCAGATAGCAGGCATCGGTAGATCCGGCGCCGATATCCACAACCAGAATCGGTTTGCCACTGCCAGGGGTGGTCAGTGTGCCGAGGACCGCCATGTCGCCTTCAATCCCGCCAATTTCCGCTGGGCACCCGGTACTTTCCTCAAGGAGAGAAGCCAGGTGCTGCATATGGAGCTTTTGCGTCTTTACCATTGCGGCAATGCCCACGGATTTTTCCATGTAGAATTCATTGGCCAGAGCGCCCACCACGTTTTGCGGCACCAGGGTATCGACTGCCATCAGATCCTGTATGAAAATAGACGCTTCTGGCGACTCAGTAATCTGAGCCATCTTTTTTCGCACCGATTCCAGCATGCCGCCTACATTTGTCCCACTGCTGCCGTGGATATCCTGAATCGTGCCAGCTCGTTTTACCTGCTCCATAATTTTGTCAGAGCCGTCATCTACATTTACGCGGTACTGCTGCTTTTTTCCTGTGATGATAATTTCTCCCGCAGGAATGATCCGTTCCTGAATGCTGCCGGAAGGCGTCTTGATGACAACAGCGGAGCGGTTGCCGATCAAAGCCTTTGCAATGTGGATGACATGTTTGGTTTCCTCTGAGCTGAGGGAAAAGGCGGTGGCGATGCCATATGGGTTGGTAAGGAAATCAATGGAAGCCCCTGGGGGCGCTACTTCCACCGTGCATAAGTAGCCCACGGGAATTTTATTGATGAGCGCCACCTCATCCACGATAGGAATCGTTTCCTTTAATCGGTTGCAGATGAGCACGCCGTCGTCATTTTGCACGATGAGCCCTTTGATGGAATATCCGAACTCTTCAGCATGGTTGATTTCTTCCGCTGCTTCGGGGAAGTCATATTGATCGGAAATGATAACAATATAGTCTTTTTCCTTATCCGATTCAAAAATATCTTCCAAGAAGACGGTAAATCCGATGCCAAGCCCAATGCCTCCGGGTGTATCCGGGTTATGTCCGATCATGGCGGATTCTGTAATAACTGTCTGTGTAATGGTCTCCATGGCAAAATCACCGATTACAGGCGTTGCTTCATTGATGCGTATTAAATTCAGCGAAGGCATGGGGAGCTCCATTTTGCGGCATGCCTCTTTGAGAGAATTGACCATGCCGTAAAGGTTTTCCTTAGTGCCCTTGATACCGGTGGTTTTTGTAATTCCACTGGTGCAGCAGAGAAGCTTCCCATCTTCTATTTTCCCAAGGGCTGTCTCGGTTGTTGCGTTGCCGATATCAATACCTGCTACATATTTGATCATGGCAGTCTCCTTTTAACGATGGCCTTTAAGCCGCTTGCTGTTCTTTAAAATTTCCCCGGCTTCACGGACGAACTGGGCTGTTTCCGCTGCCTCGTATTCCTGTTCTAATGTGTCGGCAACAGCAAGTATTTCCTCCAGTTCGCTTCGGTAGGGGCGAATGGTGTTGTAGGCCTGCAAAATAAATTCATCCGGTACATTTGTCAGCTCCGCCGCGCGCCTCAGGTTGGCGGCAATCTGAATATCTCCCGCAGACTGGGCAATCTCCGCCTGCATCAGCAGGGTATCCTTGTGAATCCGTCCGTCCGCCAATTTGACATCGCCTGAGAGGACCTTTTCCATGGTCAGATCGTCTATGGGGCGGCCGGTCATGGCTTTCAGCTTGTCCGGGTGTTTTTCCAGCAGAGGATAATCATTTTTATAATTTAACTTGTTCATGAATCATACCGTTCCTTTCTGTTAAGTTCCGTTCTATTAAAATGCAACCTTTAACTCTATCGGCTTTTTATTCTCTATTTTTCCAGTCTCATGATTGTGCAGGATAGTGGACTTTAACATATAAAATCTCGTTTTGATATCCAGCATTCCCGGGATTGGTTCCGGGCTGGCGCCTTTTGCGTACTTAGCGGCATTTTTCCCGATGGCCCGGTAGATCTTTTTGTCGTAGAGGGGTGACTGAGGGAAAAGCTCTAAATTATCAAGGGGTACTAAATCCTTCTGGTGAATGACAGTGGTGCCTTTTGACTGAATACCGATGCTGATCCCCGAGCCGCTGAGTTTCGAACCCTCGCTGGCAATGACCGCAAGATCGGAAGAATTACAGCATTTAATAAAACGCGGTGTCAGTCCTTCCTCTTCAATTCCGGCAGCCAGCTCCCTCAGCACAATATTGTGAGGAAGATCGACGATGGTCTTGGTCTGTTCCTTGCCAAAGGTAGGCGAGACTGCAATGATCACCTCGTCCGAGTTGGTTCCCGGCAGAGCAGGCCCACATTCTTCGATGCCAGGGATGTAGTCTGCGTTTGCGGCGGAAAGATAATCGTCAGGGGAAACACAGTCCATATGCCTGAGAAGCCGCTCCCAGCGGGAATCGCTGATCTGATAGCCTGTGGAAGGTCCCGCGTAATCATTTTCATCGTTGATAGCGCTTACAACGTGGAAGTCGTCGTCAAAGATGGCGGAGGTATGGAGATAATCACCGGCAACGCGCTGCTTGAGCATCAGGAGCATGTTTTCCGCAAGCTCCTCATACCCGCACTCATGGAGCGCTTTTACAACGTCGAATCCATTGAAATCGCTTTCCATAATATGCGTTCCTGCTTTGATATCCTCGGCGACGTTTCTCTTTGGCATATCCGCTGAGCTATAGGCGTAGACGGCAGCCTCAACCTCTTCGTCTGTAATTTCAGGAAAGTCCAGGGTGTAGAACAGAGTCTGGAGCGCCTTGGCCGCTTTCAGCCGTATGGCAATGGCATCCTCATCACTGATGGGAACAATGGCGCCATCTACTTTCATATCCCGCTGAACTGCGTAGTAATCCGGGTAATTATCGCAGTCCATGGTTGAGCCGGCAAAGGTATTGTCACAGTTTGGCACTGAGCTGTAGCCAGAGCAAACCAGATCTGTTCCCGGTAGCAGCTGCATCAATAATTTGGACATGCTTCTGGCAGGTGAATGGGAAAAGTGGGTATCATTTCCTGAGGCAACCTCAAGCCCCAGCATGGATGTGATGAGATTTTCCGCGGCCACAGCCCGAAGTCCAGAGGGCATGGAGGAGGAAAGGGGCAGAGCATCGATGGAGCCATTTTGCGTGCCCTGTGAACCGCCAGCCTTTACAAGCCAGATGCAGCGCGCCTCCAGATAGAGCATGGACATTCCTTCCGCATATCCCATCATAACCTCAGAACCGGATCCAGAAGAAAAACGCATCTTCATGCCGCGGGAGGCATATGCGGAAGCCAGAAAGGATTTTGACCAGGGAGTATCGTCTCCGTCAGACATAACCGATTCTGTTCCGTATACCGAAACCGTTTCTGCATAGGAAGTAAATCCCTTCATGCCGATTTTCAGCTCCGTGGCTTCCTCCAGGGAGCATTGGGTGATAACTCCAGGGCGGCCTGTCTGGCTGCCGATCATCAGAGCCAGAGCGGACAGAGGCGCGCAACGGGCCACACTGCAGGTAGTTTCCAACTCTGCAAAACCGCGAAGCGCAGCTTCCGCGGCATCCGCAGCCAGGAGAACCGGGTTGTCCAGTACATTAACGACATGAGCCTGGTTTGCAGGCGCTTTTCTGGCCCGCATTTTCATCTGGGCCATCATGATTTCCACAACATTCATTTTGCTGACAACGTCCACTAATTTCGCAGGAGTAAGGCCAGATGCGATTTTAAGAAGCTGCCGCCTTGAAACATGGATATCCACCAGCATCTTGGCAATTTCCGCGGAATCAAGGGCCATGGCTCGCTTTGCCTCTGCGGGATCGATGCCGTATTTGACAATGAATTCATCAATAAAATCGAACTCTTCACGAGTTTTTCCATCCATTTCTACGATCTGGTCGTCCACTATCCGGATGCTGGGACGGGGATCGTTTGGACCGTCCAGCGCAACTAATCCAATTTCAGGCGCTTCCTGCGAGAGGACATCCTGATTTACAAGGGCCTGATCATATTGTTGTTTACGTTTTGTTGTTTTCATTTCCTACTCCTTTTCTTATCTTATTCTTGTGAGAACGATACAAGGGTTGCACCGGTTTATTTTACCATAGCAAGCTGTTTCATTCCTTTATCTTTAACCGGAATCCTTGCTATTATTTAAAGCAAAATTTATGCCAAAAACTATCGTTTTGCAAAGAAAAAATCACAGATTGCTGGAGGAAGGATGGCTCTGTTATAATACAGGTATCGCTGAATCAAATCAAAGGAGAGTGTTATGGAGAAAAAGCTGCAGAGTAAAAATGGCTCACCATGTGAAACGTGCTGCTATTACGAAGAAAAACGAATGGACATCTTATTTGAAATAATGGATAACGAAAACGACGTGACCCTGACGGATGGAAAGGGAATTGTTCTCAGAGTCAGCGATTCCTATGAAGAGCATTTTAATTTGAACGCGTTTGGTTTGAGGAAAGAGGATGTTATCGGCAAAACCGTCTGGGAGCTGGAAGAAATGGGAGTTTTCAGCCCTTCCGTGACATCCGTTGTTTTGGAAGAAAAGAAAAACGCTACGATTATACAGAAGAATAAAAAAGGGGAAAACCTTCTGGTTACTGGTATTCCCATTTTCGGCAATCAGGGGGAGATTTCATATGTAGTCAGCTTTAATTCTCTCCACATTGCGGGAACTACAAGTCTGCAGAGTCAATATGAACGGCTAAACGCCATGATGCAGGAATACAACCAGGAAATCAACAAGCTCAGGCTGCGGGATTTAAGGGAAAAGGAGTTTATCAATAAAAGCAAAAGCATGGAGAATATTAGCGAATTGATTTCGCAGATTGCGGATACAAACGCCTCTGTATTGATTACCGGAGAAACAGGTGTAGGAAAAAGCATGATCGCTAAAATGATTCATGAGAGCAGCAACCGCGCGGAAGGCCCCTTCGTAGAAATTAACTGCGGCACGATCCCGGAGAACCTGATGGAATCGGAGCTCTTCGGCTATGAAAAGGGCTCTTTTACAGGGGCAAACAGCAAGGGAAAAATGGGGAAAATAGAATTAGCAAGGGGAGGAACTCTATTTCTGGATGAAATCGGCGAAATTTCATTCAATCTGCAGATAAAATTCTTGCAGGTTATACAGGAAAAAATGATAACCAGAGTAGGAGGGCTGAGCAAAATTGAGGTGGATTTCCGGCTGATTACAGCAACAAACCGAAATCTGGATCAGGATATCCAAAAGGGCGTATTCCGCGAGGATCTGTTTTACCGGCTGAATGTAATTCCCATCCATATACCTCCTCTGCGTGAGCGGAGGGAGGATGTCCTGCCACTGATCATGCATTTTTTAGAGCGGTTTAACTCTCAATATGGAAGAAACGTGGCCCTGTCGGCAGAGGCTCTCCAGATATTGGAACGGCAGGTATGGCCGGGGAATATTCGCCAGGTGGAAAATCTGATTGAGCGCCTGGTGGTGACTGCCCGCAGCGAGCTGATAAGAAAGGAAGAGCTGCCCGATGAGCTGGAAGGGGAAGCTGCACCCCAGACCCTGGATACGACAGGAGAGCTCAAAGAATTGCTGGAAAACTATGAGCGTAAGATTTTTGTTGATGCATTAAAAAAATATAAGACGAGCGTGGCTGTGGCAAAAGCGCTGGGAATTGGCCAGACGACTGCGGCAAGGAAGCTGCGCAAATACATTCCGGGCTACGCAAATTTGACTGAAAAAGACGATAGTCCGAAATAGCTAATTTAGCCTGTTTTGGCTAGGTTTTAGAAATGGCCTGATATTCAAAGAAAAGAGGGAGATTTGGGACTCAGGAGAATTTCACAGATTATTTATACCTTCGTTGATCTGAACATCTATCACATTCAGTTTAACGTGGTAAACAGCGAAGTGCTGCGATTTGCGAAGGAGAACCCGCAGGAGTACAAATCCCTCATTGTACGGGTAGCCGGGTACAGCGCTTACTTTACCGAGCTTTGCAAAGAAATGCAGGATGATATTATTCACAGAACCATTCATATGGCGTAATTCGCTGAATGGAGCCTACAAAAGGACGGCAGGAGCGGAGAATCATGGCTTATGAACTGGCAGGGACAATTTTTAATATACAAAAATTTTCCATTCACGATGGTGATGGAATTCGCACGCTGATTTTTATGAAGGGGTGCCCTTTAGCCTGTCTGTGGTGCAGCAATCCGGAATCCCAGTCCGCGGATATCAAGGTGATGGATGTAAAATCCAACTGTACGGGCTGCGGCAAATGCGCAGTGCTGTGCGAATACGGTGCGGTTCAGGAGGGAAGCTTTGATATTGATCGAAGCCTTTGCCAAAGGTGAGGAAGGTGTGCGGCCAAAGGCTACGCTAACGCCAAAAAAATCGTTGGAAAAAAAGTAACCATTCGGGAGCTGATGCAGCTGATTGAAAAGGATCGAATTTTTTATACCAATTCCGGCGGCGGTGTAACAATCGGAAGGGGAGGGCCCCTTTCCCAGCCCATGTTTGTAGGTGAGCTGCTGCGCACCTGCAGAGAGTCGAATATCCATACAGCCGTCGAAACCTGCGGATATGGGAAGTGGGAGACGGTAAAAGCAGTGTTTGAAGAGGCGGATCAGATCTTTTTTGATCTGAAAGCTATGAATCCGGAGCTGCATCGCAAGCTGACCGGCGCCAGAAACCATAAAATTCTGGAAAATGCTGCTCGCGTCTCGCAGCTGGGCAAGGAAATCATTTTCCGCATCCCTCTAGTTTCAGGCTGCAATGACAGTGCAGATAATCTGAAAGAAACAGGTGAATTCGTCGCTTCCCTGCAGAAAAAAAGCAGCGGGATTTCCGTTGAACTCCTTCCTTATCACAATCTGGGAGAGGACAAATACCGCTGGCTCAGCCGGACCTATTCCCTTGCCAAGCTGGAAAAGCCCGGGAAGGAACACCTGGAGGCCTGCCGACAGCTTCTGGCTGAAAGGTGTGGCAATGTGCTGGCAATCTGATTAGAAACACATAAAAATACTAGTAAAAGCACCGGTATACGAATCCATCGTATGTCCGGCGCTTAACAGCTGGGGAAAGCTTTTATCTCCTACTTCTTTTCCTTTAGCATTCTCGTGCGGATTACCATCTGATCTCTCCATTTCAGGTATTCCTCATGGGTCTTTCCATGCATGACGGGGCGGAATTCTTCTACTGCCCGGCGAATAAAGCTTTCATCATAATCGGTCACCTTTTTTTGTTCCTGCGTAAAAAATTCCAGCATATAATCCTTGTATTTCACAAGACCTTCCTCCAGGCAGGCCGAATTTAATTCTTCCACGCCATAAGGTCCGGTGAAGGCCCAGCGAAGGCCCAGACCGTCTGTCAGAGCGCGTTCCACTGCTTCAGTGGAACAGATCTGTTCCTGAACCAGGTACAGGGCTTCCTGGATCAGAGAAAGCTGGATACGGTTGAGGACATAGCCGTAAACTTCCTTGCACTGGATTGGCTTTTGCCCGATGGATTCCATGAATGCAAAGACTCGATCCTTGACTTCCTGCGAGGCCAGATCCCCGGAGATTTCCATAAAGGGAATGAGGTGAGGGGGATTGGTAGGATGCGCCACAATACAGCGCTCCGGCCCATTTGTAACATCTGCGGCAATATCCTGAATACGCAGACCGGAGCAACTGGAACCGATGGGCACATGAGGCGGCGTCAAATCGGAAATCTGCTTAAAGATATCCCTTTTTAGTCCTAGATCCTCCCACAAACATTCCTGCACATAGTCCGCATCCCGCAGCGCCTCCTGGAGATCATCGGTTACAGTGACATGTCCGAGAGCTTCCTCTACATCTTCAGGCGCAATGACCTTTTCCTCGGCGAGAAAATGTAAAGCATCCTCCATGCGGGACTTTACCGTATCCAAAGTTTTGGATTTGCGGTTATACATAGTCACGTCAATTCTATTGCGGGCAAATACGACGCCCCAGCTGTAGCCGATAAAACCGCAGCCAATTACAGCAACTTTTTTAATTTGATTTTCTTGTTTCATCAATCATTCTCCTTTCTCAGCCATCCTTTCCGCAGGTAAGCGGGGTTGGGATACGTATAAAATCCTTTTCCGCTTTTTTCTCCCAAAAGGCCCTGCTTTACCATTTCTTCCAGAGCTTTGGGAGGCAGATCGGATGGATCTTTGCTTTCATCGTAGTAGGTGAGCTCAATCTGGTAAACAATATCCAGTCCCACTTTATCCATCTGCCCAAATGGTCCATAGTCTGTATTCCATTCCATCATAAAGGCCCGGTCAAAGTCCTCTGGTGAAATATATCCTCCTGCCCACAATTTCAAACATTCCTTTTTCATCATACGCCAGACCCGGTTGAGAGAGAAGCCTTTGATTTCCTTTTGCGTGATGATGGGAATATTTTGCTGCGCCTTTAAAAATGCTAGGGCTTTGGCCTTTGTGTCCTCAGACGTATCACGATTCCACATGACTTCCACTAAATCATCCTCCGTAGGGGTCATAAAGTTTACGTTGAATGTCTGATTCTTTCTTTTTGTATGTTCCCCAATATCAGATGATTTGAGTGAAGAACTATTTGTTGTAAGCAGGGCCTGAGGGGGAGCGAGGGCGTCAATTTCCTCCCACACGCTTTGCTTCAGCGCAAGCAGCTCCGGTACGTTTTCAATAATCAGCTCCGTACCCTCAAGGGCCTCATCAATGTTTGATGTGAAATGGAGATGATTTTGGATGCAGGTTACATCCCTGTTTGTCAGAATGTTTTGTTTAACACGTTCTGCCAGCCAGACATTAATTTTCTTTTCTGCCGTTTCCAGGGCTGAGTCAGAACGATCGTAAACCCATACAACGCGGCCGTAAAGAGCGCTGCGAAAAGCCAGCATAGAGCCCTGTGTACCAGCACCTACAATTGTAACATGCTGCGGTAATGTAGTGGATGTATCTTTTGCCATTGTTGCCTCCTTTATCAAAATTTTTTAAAATTGATAATATATAAAGCAAATTCTGTGCCAATGTTTAATTTCGGGGAAGAGGCAAAAACTAAGCACGCCGGGTAGGAATGAGAATTGCTTTCTATATAGGCAGGGCAAATATGGAAGGCAAAAATGAAAGGAGGAAATCATGGAAAACAAGCATTCAGAGAAACGTGGATTGTCATGCGAGACATGCTGCCATTACAAAGAAAAAAGAATGGATATTTTATTTGAAGTGATGAACAACGAAAATGATGTAACCGTAACAGATGGAAAAGGTATCGTTTTGAGAGTCAGTCCTTCCTACGAAAAGCATTACGGTTTAAAAAAAGAAGAGATTGTCGGTAAAAGTGTATATGAACTGGAAGGGATGGGGTTTTTTAAACCCTCTGTGACAGCGGCTGTTTTAGAAGAAAAAAGAAATATTACGATTATACAGAAAAACAGGCAGGGAGAAGATATTTTAACAACCGGGGTTCCGGTTTTCGATAAAAAAGGAAAGATTGAATATGTAGTCAGCTTTAATTCCATTCATATTGCAGGGGTAACGAGCCTGCAGCGACAATATGAGCGGCTCAATGAAATGATGAAAGCCTATAATCAGGAGGTCAATAAGTTGCGGCTGCGGGATTTGCGGGAAAAGCGATTTGTCAGCAAAAGTAAAAGCATGGAAAATATAAGTGAGTTAATCTCACAGATTGCAGATACAAACGCATCGGTACTGATTACAGGTGAGACTGGCGTAGGAAAAAGTATGATCGCGAAACTAATCCATGAAAACAGCAACCGCTCAGAAGGACCCTTTGTAGAAATCAACTGTGGTACTATACCGGAAAGTTTAATTGAGTCTGAACTGTTCGGATATGAAAAAGGCTCCTTTACAGGAGCAAACAGCAAGGGGAAAATGGGAAAAATCGAGCTGGCAAAAGGGGGAACGCTGTTCCTGGATGAGATTGGAGAGCTTTCTCTCAATATGCAGATAAAATTTCTGCAGGTCATACAAGAAAAAATGATAACAAGGGTGGGTGGTCTTACAAGAATTGGGATTGACTTTCGCCTGATTGCAGCCACAAACCGGGAACTAGAGCAGGATATTCAAAAAGGCATATTCAGAGAGGATCTGTTTTATCGCTTGAATGTAATTCCAATCCACATTCCGCCTTTACGCGAACGCAAGGAAGATATTCTACCTTTGATCCTAACCTTTTTAGCACGATTTAATTCCCAATATGGGAGAAATGTAAAACTATCAGCAGGCGCGCTTCAGATATTGGAACGGCAGCCCTGGCCTGGCAACATCCGGCAGGTGGAAAACCTGATAGAGCGTCTGGTTGTTACAGCAAGAGAAGAATATATAGCAAAAGAAGAGCTTCCTGAGGGTCTGGAGCTGGAAAATATGGAGCAGCCCCTAAATATGAAAGGAACACTGAAAGAGCTGCTAGAAAATTATGAGCAGAAAATTTTTCTGAGTATGTTTAAAGAACACCAGACGAGTGTAGCCGTGGGAAAGGCTCTGGGAATCAGCCAGACTACTGCGGCAAGGAAGCTTCGTAAATATATCCCGGGATATACGAATTTAAGCGACAAAGATGATAATCAAAAATAGCTACATAGTTATTTTTGATTATGAGTCAGAAAAGCGTGCTATATTGCAGAGATAAGAGGACGCAGATACCAATATAATCAGATTTGACTAGAATGCTGTCCAGCTGTTCCTTATTGCATATTGAATGAAATTTTAAAATATTTGATAGATTTTAAGTGATTCAACAAATTTTGCTATTTTTTCGCATAAAAGTTTTCCATTGGCATACGTTTTGCGTTTTATGTAAGTGCTGATCAGCAGTTATCGGGTTGAAACATGATAAGAAAGGAGAACAAAATGTACGATCAGTTAAATAACGGGAAAAAATTGAAACGTGTATTAGGTTTTTGGTCAACATTCGGAGTCGTTGTCGGGTTTGTTATATCAGGAACAGCGATGGTATCTTTAGGTAACATGGCAGGAAATGCAGGATACGCGTCTTTTCTGACAATGGCCATTGCATTGATTCCCATGATGGCAGCAGCCTTTGCTTTTGCGGAATTAACATCCATGCTTCCTGGCGGAGGGATGGTATCCGAATATACGATGCCCGCACTGGGGAGACTATGCGCGATTTTCTCAATATTAAGCGGCTATGTAATGCTGATATCGGCCGATGGAGGGACCCAGCAGGTAATTGCGGGTTTATCGATGGAATCCTTAGTCGGCATTCCGCAGCCAGTTACTTCTGCCTTGCTGCTGCTATTTGTTTTAGCTATCAATTTCTTTGGAGTTGATTTTTTCGGAAAAATAGAAGCGGTTTTAACCATGCTCATGTTGATCATTTTTGTCTTTGTGGGCATCGTTGGCCTGAGTGGGGCCGGCGAAACAATGGGAGGAATGGAAGCTATTCACCCGGATTTTCAATTAGGCGAAAACGGATGGTCTCCGGTCTTTATGTCTGTGGGAACCGCAATCTGGCTCTTTATTGGCTTTGATTTTGTATGCCCCATGGCAGAAGAAAATATAAATCCGCATAAGAATATCCCAAAGGCGCTGATTATAGGATTAATTTGTATCTATATCATGGATGTTATCTTTGCTTTTGCCGCATATCGCTATACGCCGACCGATCTGCTGCTGAATTCTTCCATTCCACATGTGGAAGCCGCAAGGCACCTTCTGGGCAATACCGGCTTTGTTCTGATGTCGGTTCTGACAATTGTTGCAGCCGTAACAACGGCGAACGCCCATATTGCGGCATTGTCCAGAATGCTTTACGGAATGGCAAGAGAGAGGCTTGCGCCCAGGTTCTTTTCCAAGCTTCATCCCAAATACAGAACCCCTTGGTGCGGTATTTTGTTTACCGCAGGGCTGATGGTCATCACACTGGTATATGTAACTGCAAAAGGAGCGGATGTAAGTACCATTCTGACCCTTGTCAATATGGCCAGCATTACATGGATGTGCACGTATATTATAGCCATGGTGGATGTACTGGTTTTAAGAAAGAAATATCCGGATTTTCCGAGATTGTGGAAGGCACCCATTGCAAAAGTTACAATGCCCGTTGGCATCCTTGGCGTGTTATACGCGATTTATACCATGAAAGACACGGTTCCTATGGCAGTACTGGCCTTAATTGTATTTGTCATCTACGCGATGGTTTGGCTGAAAACTCACAAAATCCCAATGTTTAAAACAGTTGGCCTGGATCACCTGGTAGAAGAGGTTCGCCAGCGTTCCGAAGAACTTCCGGAGTGGGACAAAGCTGTAGCAGTTTGGCTTGAGAAACAAAAATCCAGATAAGGAGGGGTTTTCTATGAGTTGGGTGGATCATTTGAACAAAAATTTGAGAAAAGCTGTAAATCGGGGGAATCCTGCGGTTCTGGAAAGCAGAAGCGGTATCAAAGCCGATGAGAATTTAGAGCATCTAGCGGATCTGGCAGAGAACATTTTGCAAGGTAAGCTTGAAAAGGTCGTTAGGCTGTATACAAAAAAAATATTCTACTTTCGGAAAACAGAAGCTCTTCAGATGATCCATCTTACTTATCATCTTGAGAATCGCCTGTTAAGTAAAACGTATGATCTGCAGATTGAAGGGCAGGCAGAAGGTTTTTTAGAAAAGGGGATGGAACATACTGAAATTATTTTTCAGCAAAGGAGTCTCAAGAATAAAAAGCCCTGCTTCACAGGAGGGGCTAAAGATGCGGTGCTGGAGGGGAAGATCCAGAAGTTAAACGATCCATTGATCACAGGACGGATTGAAAAGCTAGATTTATCGGAACTGTATATAACGTATTCCGAAAGTAAAAACTGCTGGAAAATTTCAAGCCGCAGCATTATTGGCTCAAGCGTTTCTCTGATGTTTCCGCCCTTAACACGGGGTATTGCAATGCAGCCGCAGGAGATTGTTTTGCTGTATGAGCTGTATAGCATGATTGCGGCAGCTTTGAAAAATGGACAGTCACAGTTATAAGATGAAAAAGTAGGTGGAGCGATCCACCTACTGCTGTTAACCGATTGTTTTAATTGGACAATCTAACCGCTTTTAACCGAGTATTTTAACTGGATACCAGAGGATCCCTTAAGGATATTTTCAAGAACCGTTCCGCTGAGGGGAAGGCGGATTCAATCAACCATTCTATGCAAACTATCCATTTCATGGTAAAATGTATCACAAGTTTACAAGCAGGAGGCGCTTTATAGAAAAACGCAATAGCATGTCCGAATATGGCGAGATCTGATAGGAAAAATGCGGTATACTGCTATTCAGATCAAAGGGGACAGGAGGAACAGAAATATGAAAGAAACAGCGGATTTTCTGTATCAGGCCTTTAAAGCCAGGGATACAAGATTTGATGGGCGGGTTTTTGTCGGCATCTCTTCCACAAAGATCTATTGCCGCCCGGTCTGCCACGCCAGGCAGGCGAAAAAGGAAAACTGCACCTTCTTTTCCTCCGCAGCAGAAGCGGAGCAGGCGGGTTATCGTCCCTGCCTTCTTTGCAGACCGGAGCTGGCGCCGGGCAATTCCATAACCGACGCATCCTCTGCGCTGGCACATAAAGCAGCGCGTCTCATGGAAGAGCACTGCGGGGACGGACAGAATGTGGAGGAGCTTGCCGCGAGGCTGGGCTGCAGCGGCCGCCATCTGCGACGCGTCTTCATGGAGGAGTATCACGTCACGCCAGTGCAGTATCTGCAGACCTGCAGGCTGCTGCTGGCAAAAAATCTGCTGACAGATACGGAGCTGTCTGTGCTGGAAGTAGCCATGGCATCCGGTTTTGGCAGCCTGCGTCGGCTGAATGATTTGTTTAAAAAAAAGTATAACCTGTCGCCGACCGCTCTGCGCAAAAATGCTGACAGAGGAAAGCCGCAGACCAATGCTGTTACCGTGGGACTGGGCTATCATCCGCCTTACAGGTGGGAGGAAGTACTGGATTTTCTTTCCCTGCGTGCGATTCCGGGAGTGGAGCTGGTGGCGGGCGGAGCCTATATGCGGACAGTCCGACTGAGGGGCCGGGGGGGAGAGAATTTTTGCGGATGGATTCGAGTGGAAAACCGTCCCCAAAAAAACATGCTCTCCGTAACCCTGAGCGATACGCTGATTCACGTGCTGCCGCAGACTCTGGCCCGGGTAAAGCACCTTTTCGATCTGTACTGTGAGCCGGGCACTATATACGAAACCCTTCAGTCCATCAATGAAATTCATCCAGATATCTGCAGGCCGGGAATCCGCGTGCCCGGCTGCTTTGAGCCCTTCGAAATGGCGGTGCGGGCTGTTTTGGGTCAGCAGATAAGCGTAAAAGCGGCAGGCACCTTAGCGGGAAAGCTGGCTAGAACCTACGGCACGCCCATTGAAACCGGAATTGAGAACCTTGCCTGCACATTTCCGGCTGCTGAGGATATCGCCGCGCTTCATGATAATATTGAAGAGCACCTCGGCGTTCTGGGAGTCATTGCCTCCCGCTCACGATGCATTTTGGCTTTGGCTGAGGCCGTGAAAAATGGCCAAATTGAACTAAAAGGCTGCGCGGAGCCAAAGGAGGAAATGGAAAAGCTGATGGCCATAAAAGGGATCGGAAGCTGGACAGCCAAATACATTGCCATGCGAACCATGAGCTGGCCGGACGCCTTTCTGGAAACGGACATGGGGATCAAACACGCCCTACCCGGCCGCACGCCAAAGGAGCTGCTGGAGCTTTCTGAAAAGTGGAGACCCTGGCGCAGCTACGCGACTATGTGTTTATGGAATATGGAAGTTTAAAGCAATACAAAGAAACATTTAAAAAGGAGGACATCATGCAATATACATCTGCTTACGACTCCCCTCTGGGGAAAATTCTTCTGGCGGCCGATGACATCGGCCTGATCGGTCTCTGGTTTGAGGGGGAAAAATATTACGCAGGAGGCCTTTCTTCCGAACATGAAGAACGGGAGACGCCCGCTCTGCAGCAAACAAAAGAATGGCTGGACATCTACTTTTCCGGGCAGGAACCGGATTTTCTGCCGCCCCTTCACATGGAAGGCTCGCCTTTCCGTCTCAGCGTCTGGAAGCTGCTGCAGCAGATTCCCTACGGAACAACTGTGACCTACGGCGATCTGGCAAAAGCCATTGCCAGAGAAAAGGGCCTTGACCACATGTCCGCCCAGGCGGTTGGCGGCGCGGTAGGTCACAATGAACTTTCCATCATCGTACCCTGCCACCGGGTCGTGGGCACAAACGGCAGCCTGACCGGATATGCGGGCGGCATAGATAAAAAGAAGCGGCTCCTTACCTTAGAAGGCGTGGATATGGGAAAGTTCTTTGTACCTGCGAAAGGGACGGCCCTATAGAGGACTACCCATTCAGTAGCGTGGCAATTTCCGCGAAATTGATGTACAAATCATCATAGATACCTACTTTGACAGTGGAAAAGAAATCATACTGGACATTGAGGATATCCACTTCAAAGGAATTTACGGTAATGATTTTTCGTACCGGATCAACAATTCAATATTCTCGCACACAGCAATTTTTGTAGTAGTACAGCTTGCGGACATAATCATCAGCCGGGTTTTGGGGAGAGACGATTTCAATAATAAAATCCGGAACCTTCTGTTTGCCGGTTCTGCTGAAAAAATTCGGAAAACGAAATATGTCTCTGGCCGGAATCCTTTTGGCGCTGCTGGGACAAATTCTCTTCTGCCTGAATCCGTACAGCTTTCCATGGATGTTGGCAAGCTACGTGAGTCGCGGGATCGGTCTGGCGCCGATGAACTCCATTGTCTTTGGTATCATAGGCGATATGGTGGAATTCGGTCAGTGGAAGACGCACCTTCGTCAGGAAAGCCTGATTTTTGCGGGAGGATCCGTAGAGAAAATGTAAAACAAAAGACTTCCGGCCCGCGTGGCCCTTTGCTTTTTTAAGGCGCTGTAATCAGCAACTTTGCAGCCGGACTGCAGGAACAATTCTTTGAAGCACAGAAAATCGCCTGTCCCCTTGAATTCGCCCTCCTTTTCCAGTAAAATAAAGAGAAAGCATGATTGAAAAATCTTATCAAATAAACAAAACCGGAGGTACAGATAATGAGTGAAGTCGTAGCACTGGGGGAACTGCTGATTGATTTTGCCACACAAAACACAGATGAGACAGGATACCCGACCATGAAAGCAAATCCGGGTGGGGCGCCGGCCAATTTTCTGGCAGCCCTTTCCAAGTATGGTATTTCCACAGGATTTATCGGAAAGGTGGGAGCCGACACCTTTGGCAGGCTTCTGATTGAGACTGTAAAGTCGGCCCATATCGACATCAGGGGAATTATCGCGGATCCGGATTATTTTACAACCCTGGCCTTTGTTACCTTTGATGAACAGGGTGAGCGGTCCTTCAGCTTTGCCAGAAAGCCGGGAGCCGATACCCAGCTTTCCTGGGAAGAGGTGGATACAGGGTTAATTGATAACTGCCGCGTCTTTCACTTTGGAACACTGAGCCTGACGGATGATCCGGTGCGCACGGCCACACAAAAGGCAGTCAAATACGCCAAAAAATCCGCAAAGCTGATTTCCTTTGATCCAAATCTCAGACCGCCTCTCTGGGATAGTCTGGAAGCGGCCAGAGAGCAGATCCTCTGGGGCCTGCGTCAGGCGGATGTGCTGAAAATCAGTGATGAAGAGGTGGAGTTCCTGTGGAGGGAAAGTCCGGAGCAGGGGATGGTTCACCTTTTGGATGAATGGGACATCTCCCTGGCCATGATAACCCTGGGGCCAAAGGGATGCCTCATCGGAAATCAAAATGGAACAGTACTTGTTCCCTCGCCAAAAGTAACCACCGTCGACACCACGGGAGCCGGAGATATTTTCGGCGGAAGCGCCATGAGCAGACTATTGCAGACAGGCAAAGCGCCGAAGCAGCTGACGGTGGGCGAAATGGAGAAAATAGCCGGTTTCGCGGTAACAGCCGCCAGCCTTTCCACGCAGCAGTTTGGAGGAATTCCAAGTATTCCAAAAGAAGAAAACGTTTTTGCATTGGCAGATAGGAGGGAACCCCGCTCCTGTCTCAAATAGATCAGACAAAAGAACCGCTGGAGCCTGCGGTGGAAACAGGCTCCACTCGGATATGGGGATGGATGGTGGTCAGTGCATTATGGAGTGGCAAGGCAGTATGAGGAGACTCTGAGAAACACTGCTATCTACACAGATTGTAAGAATTGTTCTACATAAAACAGAGCAGCGCCGATGGCAGGTGTATATTGCCCGTGCACACCAACCAGTATATGATCCTTCTTTAGTGTAAAGGGAGAGGAAGAATTGATACGTTTTAACAGATAATCAATATCTTCTGCTACAGGCAATCCGGCAGAATACTCCAGGGAATCGGCAGAACAATAAGTTTCCAAGCAGCCGCGGTTGCCACAGTAGCAAAGCGGGCCGTCAGGATTGACACACATATGTTCAATCGTACCGCTGTGCATGGAGCTTCCTTGGTGTATTTGGTGATTCGTTATGATGGCGCCGCCCATATTTTTGTTCAGTAAAAAGATTACAGCACTGTCGAGTTCCGGATGATTCCATAATTCCAGGCAGGCGGCAGATTTAGAATCATGTTCTAAATGGCAGGGATAGGGAAGATATTGTGAAAAGTCTTCCACAGTCATCCCAGTATTATTCATGATCGTTCCATATGTTACGGCTGTATGATCCGAGGAGGTAATCCCCTGGGTAGCAATGGAAATGCCGAGAATTCGTTCCTCTCCATATTGATTTCTGGCAATACATTCTTTGATTGCTGCGGCCACTTGCTCATAATAGGACGGTATATTAGAATAGGGCAGGGGGATAGTGTCTGCATAGATGGTAGTTCCGTATAAATCAACGGCGATGATATGAAACATATCTTTTAAGAGACCGATACCGATTGCAATTTTTAAGTCGGGGACAATCCGGATAGCTTGGGCTTTCCTCTTTTCCATACCAGCCTCAAATCTCGTTTTTTCCATTGGGAGTACAGGGAGGAAGATATCGAATGGGCCTGCTTCATCCAGCGCCTGAAGGATACGGGAATGCTGCTGCGGGACATCAAACAGTATTCCGACCTGCGATATCAGGGCGACAGTACCATGGAGGAGCGGATGGAGCTTTTGGCAGAGCACCGGAAATCCGTAGTGGAAGAGCGCGGGAAATGGCAGGAATATTTGAATAATCTGGATGAAAAGATCCATACTTACAAAACAAGGCTGGAAAAAGAGACGCAAAAATGATAAATTAAAGCAGAAAATCCCAAAAAAACCTTACGAACGCTGATAAATGTATTATAATTAAGAAGAATAGAATAAAAAATCAGGGAGCAGCCTTTGAAACTGCTCTTGTGATACAGGAGGAAATAATTTATGGAAAGAAAAACTGGTACCATTTCAAGGGGGATACGCTGCCCCATCATCCGGGAAGGCGATGATATTGCCGCAATTGTAGTTGACAGTGTGCTGGAAGCATCCGAGGCGGAAGGCTTTGCGCTGCGGGATCGGGATGTAGTGGCGGTAACCGAATCCGTTGTGGCCCGTTCTCAGGGAAATTACGCTTCAGTAGAGGCCATTGCCGCAGATGTGAAGGCCAAGCTGGGAGACGGAACAATCGGTGTAATCTTCCCCATTCTCAGCCGCAACCGCTTTGCCATCTGCCTGCGGGGTATTGCCAAAGGCGCCAAAAAAGTTGTGCTGATGCTGAGCTACCCCAGCGATGAGGTGGGAAACGCTCTGGTTTCCATGGACCAGCTGGATGAGGCAGGTATCAACCCTTATACAGATGTATTAAGCGAGACAAAATACCGGGAGTTCTTTGGCGAAAACCGCCATCCGTTCACAGGGGTGGATTATGTGCAGTATTACGGAGACCTGATTCGTTCCTGCGGAGCTGAGGCGGAGATACTCTTAGCCAACGACCCGAAGGCCATTCTCCAGCATGCGGACAGCATACTGAACTGTGATATTCACAGCCGCGCCCGCACCAAACGCATCCTGCTGGCAGCCGGAGCAAAACGGGTAGCAGGGCTGGACGACATCCTGACTGAGCCAGTGGAAGGCAGCGGCTTTAATGAAAAATACGGCCTGCTGGGCTCCAACAAATCTACGGAAGACATGGTCAAGCTGTTCCCACAGGAATGCTTTGACCTAGTAGAAGATATTCAGGCTCAGCTGCTCAAGCGCTGCGGCAAGCATATCGAAGTCATGGTATACGGCGACGGAGCGTTTAAAGATCCGGCAGGGAAGATATGGGAACTGGCGGATCCAGTTGTTTCTCCAGCCTACACCAAAGGACTGGAAGGCACGCCCAACGAACTGAAGCTGAAATATCTGGCGGATAACGACTTTGCGGAGCTGAAGGGCGAAGAGCTGAAACAGGCTATTGAGGAGGCGATTCGCAAAAAAGACGACGATCTTGTGGGAAATATGGCATCACAGGGTACAACGCCGCGTCGCCTGACGGATCTCATCGGTTCTCTTTGCGATCTGACCAGCGGATCGGGAGATAAGGGGACACCGGTTGTCCTCGTCCAGGGGTACTTTGACAATCTGACCGACTAATTTTCGGAAGAACGCATAAACAATTGATGGATCTTACTTGCGAGCCTTGATAAAGATTAGACGAAGGAGCTTATCACCTTAGAATATCTCTGAGGTGGCAGGCTTCTTTTTATGTGCTGGATTTTGATTTCTGTGGCAGATGAAAAGACAGTAAAAGGATCTTGACGTTTTCCGATATTCAGAGGAATCAAGATGGCTTTGAGCTGATTATTGCAAGATTTGAACGGCCTAATGAGAATGGGTTTGATTATTCAGAATGGAAACTTCCCTGTATTTCCAATATGAAAGCATTCGGCTTTTCGGAAGATGAAATACTGGAGCAGGAGCGATATTTGCGCAATAATTCCACATTGATTTGGGAAATTGCAAGAGAAATTGAAAATTCCGCATAAGGATTTGCGGAAAATACAAATGTATATTAGCCTTAATAAAAAGGACATTATATACGAATAGTTCCGGCATTTTGCACAGTGAGGGCAGGAATTCGATCAGAGACATCAATACGGTTGGTGTCTTTTTTTCGTGCTCCAGTCCGCAAAAATACATAATCGTTACCTGCAGGTAACTATACCACAAAAAAGTGCATACTTTTCAGAATTTGGAATTCCGTCTATAATAGAGCCATAAACAAAAGGGAACCAATTATCAGGCCTGTCTGAATCTGGCAGCGGAACACGGGCTGAAAACCATTGCCTTTTGCTGTATTTCCACCGGGGAATTCCACTTTCCGCCGCAGCGAGCAGCAGAAATTGCCCTGGAAACGGTAATCCGTTTTTTAAAACAGGATACGAGACTGGACAAAGTTATTTTCAATGTGTTCAAAAATGAAGATTTAGGTATTTATAAGCAGCTAATAAACCAGTATAATAAAAGAAGGTGTCTGTAAATAAAACAAAAGCTTTGCCTGAGACAAAATTCCGCCGCAGAGTCACGGGGTGTTCAGTGTTTTCTTGTAAGCCGTTCCCCAGGTGCTCATGGAGTCGAGGACAGACTTTAGGCTCCAGCCTGTTTCTGTCAGTGAGTATTCCACACGGGGAGGGACTTCCGCATAGACCTGCCTGCTTACCAGGTCAGCCTTTTCCATATCACGCAGGTTGCTGGTAAGAACCTTTTGGGATATGCCGTGCAGGGAACTCATCAGCTCGTGGAATCGTTTCGTACCAGTCAGAAGATCGCGGATGATGAGAATCTTCCACTTGTTTCCGATCAGCTGCAAGGTCATTTCGACGGGGCATTCGGGGATTTGTTTTAACATAAATGATAAACTCCTTTTGTTTAGTGTACTGACCACTTGGGAATTAGAGTGAATGTTGCTGAATATTTTGTCAGCCTGCAAGGCGGAAGAACGAGGCGTAGCCTTAGCTACGGCGAGCGATGACAACACAGCAGATGGCAAAATAGGCAGTGAAAGACGCCCTAATTGTCAGGTGGCCAGTACACTAGATGCAATAGCAAATGAATATACATATTATACCAAATAATAAGATGGAGGCAAGGGAAAATGAATGAAAAAGCGAGAAAATATGTGGATCTTTTCAGGCAGGTAAAAATCGCTTCAGCTGCGACAGTAGATGAAAACGGTCGGCCCAACAGCCGAATTATCAATGTTATGATTGCAGCAGATGAGGGTATGTATATTGTAACGGCTAAAGGAAAGCCGTTCTACAAACAGCTGACTCAGACGGGGCGGATCGCTCTCAGCGCCATGTGTCCGGACTGCCAGTCCCTGAAATTTACAGGCAAAGTAAAACAGGTGGAAAAAAGCTGGGTGGATCGGGTCTTTGAGGAAAATCCGGGCATGAATGAGGTTTATCCAGGAGAAACGAGAAAGGCTCTGGAAGCATTTCTGATCTACGAGGGCAGCGGTGAGTGGTTTGATCTTCTGAATTACCCAATTAACAGGGAAAGCTTTGCTTATGGAATAGAGGCGGAGAAGGCCGGGTTTGAGATTGGGGAGAGCTGTACAGGCTGCGGAGCATGTCAGAGCGTCTGCCCACAGAAATGCATTTCAGAAGGAAGTCCCTTTAAAATCGCACAGGATCACTGCCTTCAGTGCGGAGCATGTCAGGAGATCTGCCTGGCAGGAGCAGTAAAGAGGCTTCATCCCTGAGTATACATAAGGGAGCATCAAAAATCATAATTGAATGATTGACAGAAAAAGCAGCCGCAGGAAGGAGGAAAAGGATTGGAGTTTTTACACGAGGTGATATCCCTTTACATAGAGCGGGCCGACTGGTTCGGACAGCTTATCTTAGAACATATTGCACTTTCGGCAGCAGCTATTATTCTGGCCGGGAGCATTGGCCTGCTTCTTGGAATTTTTATTTCAGAGCATGAAAAGGCTGCTCCTCCGGTGCTGGGAATTGCCAATGTCTTTTATACCATCCCATCCATTTCCCTTTTGGGCATGATGATCCCGCTTTTGGGAATCGGAAATAACACAGCAGTTGCGGCTCTAACTATTTATGGGATCATGCCTATGGTGCGCAATACCTATGCGGGGATAAAAGGCGTCAGTGAAGAGGTGATTACCGCAGCCCGGGGTATGGGGAGCACAGAGCTTCAGATTATGATGAAAATCAAACTTCCTTTGGCTCTGGGCGTAATTATCGCAGGTGTGCGCAACATGGTCGTCATGACCATTTCCGTAGCAGCCATCGCTTCCTTTATTGGGGCAGGCGGCTTGGGAGTCGCTATTTACAGGGGCATTACCATTTATGACACAGCCATGACCTTTGGCGGAAGCTTTCTCATTGCGCTCATTGCACTGGCAAGTGATCTGCTGTTGGGATATTTGGAAAAACGAATCAAGAAAAAGAGAGGTAACAAGATATGAAAACATGGAAAACAATAATTGCAGCTTTGCTGGCAGCGATGCTGCTGCTGGCCTTTACAGCCTGCGGGTCTTCGACAGAAACAGAGCCTGTGAAGATTGCGACAAAGCCTATGACTGAGCAGTATATTCTAGGGGAAATGATCCGGATGCTCATTGAAGAAAAGGCAGGCTATCCGGTGGAAATCACAAAAGGTGTGGGAGGCGGAACCAGCAACATTCATCCTGCTATGGAAAAGGGCGACTTTGATCTGTATCCGGAATACACTTCCAGCGGCTGGCTCATGGTGCTGAAGCATGAAGATGAGCGAAACATCAGCGATGAGGAAATGTTTGAACAGCTTCAGGAGCAATACAGTGAAAACTACGACATGGCTTGGGTAGGGCTGTATGGCTTTAATAATACCTTTGCCATTGCAGTAAGCAAAAAAACGGCGGATCAGTACAAGCTGAAAACCGGCTCGGATCTGGCAAAGGTTTCGGACAAGCTGGTGTTCGGCGGAAACCCCGACTATATCGAACGGCCAGATGGCTTTAATGCCCTGTGCAAAGCCTACGACTACAAGTTTAAAGATGTAAAGGATATCGATATCGGTCTTAAATACAAGGCTTTGGAAAAAGGCGATATTGATGTAACAAATGGCTTTACCACAGATGCCCAACTCAGCAGAGATGATGTGGTGGTCCTGGAAGATGATCAGCATTATCAGACAAACTATTTTTGTTCAACCGTTGTAAGAAGGGATGCTCTGGAAACGTATCCAAAGCTGGCAGAAGCCCTGATGCTGATGGATGGAATTCTGACAGACAAGGAAATGGCAGCCTTAAATGATCAGGTGGAAAACCAGGGAAAAACCGACGTAGAGACAGCAAAGGCCTTTCTTGTTAAAAAAGGTCTGATTGAAGAATAGAGCCTGAAGCAGCCATCAAGCGGGAGTGAAGGAACCATGAAACGATAAGGATGAAGTACTATGGATATTATCAAATTGGAGCAGGTAACAAAAAGCTTTGAAGGCAGGCCGATATTAAAGAATGTGAATCTTTCCATAAAGGAAGGGGAATTCCTCACCATTATCGGCCGCTCCGGCTGCGGGAAGACAACGATGCTGAAAACTATAAATGGCCTTCATACACCGGACAGCGGCAGTGTGTTTGTGGAAGGAGAGGATATCAGCAAAACGGATCTGATCAAGCTGCGAAGAAAAATAGGCTATGTTATCCAAAACAGGGGACTGTTTCCCCATATGACAGTAGAAAAAAATATCACATATGTGCCTGTCATCAGCGGAAATAAGAACCGGGCGGAAAATAGAGAACTGGCCAAAAGGCTCATAAAAACCGTAGGCCTGGAGGAAGAAATGCTGAGCCGCTACCCATCGGAGCTTTCCGGTGGGCAGCAGCAGAGAGTAGGCATTGCCCGGGCCCTTGCTGCTGACGCAAAAATCATGCTGATGGACGAGCCCTTCGGGGCCTTGGATGAAATTACAAAGCAGGCCATGCAGGAGGAGATCCTGCGGCTCCACAGGGAGCTTGGCATTACCATCGTGTTCATTACCCACGATATACGGGAAGCTGTGAAGCTGGGAGATCGGATGCTGGTCATGGATCAGGGAAACATCCTGCAGTTGGATACGCCGGATCAGATTGAACGGCAGCCGGCAGACGACTTTGTGCGGGAGCTGATTGGGAGAGGAAGGTAGGAAGAAGCCTGCTGCCTTTAGCGTGAGATTTTTTCTCGCAGATATTGAATGCACCATTCGTTTGTGGTATAAACTAATCATAAGAAAACATTTTATAGAGGTAGTCCGATAATTTATGAATTCAGTTTTTCTAATTTCAGATCCTATAAAAATGAAGCAACGATTGACTTTATCGCAAAGCCCATAACCGAATTTGAACATTCGCTGATTGGTACAGACAAAAAATGCCGATTCTTCCTGTCCGTGCCATTTACGGGCCTAACGGAGGCGGGAAAAGCAGCATGCTATGGCTCTGAAGGCCTTGTGGGGATTGGTAGTTAATCCTCTGGTTCAAATGGCATTTATGAAGAATAAAAATGAAGAGCTGGCCGCTGCGGATATTGAAGAATTACAAGCAGAAATAAATGAAGTAGAAAAAGAGCAGGAAGCAAGATAAAAGTAGCCTGGCCCAATGAGAGTATTGAACTGTGGTTTTTGCTGCATTTCCAGGAATACAGCTCCAATAACGGAAGAGTGCAATATATAAATAAATCAGTATTTCGATTACTCGAAAACCAGAGAAGATCTATATGAAGTGATTATGCAGAACGGTTCTTTGGAGGATGCTAAGCGGAGATCGAGAAAATTTCTGCAGAGCTTTGAGCAAATGGGTGAAACCAGCCCGCCTAATATGGTTCCGGCCACAAGGATGCACGAACTGGTAGAAGAGTTGGAACAATACAGCCACAAGTGAAGGGAGGTCAGGCTATGATTATGGAAGAACGGCAGCACTGTCCGCGCTGCGGGTCAGCTAACGTCCTGACCCAGAGAAGAGATCTGGCTCCGGTGGGCGGCGTATCCGGGATTTCCGCCCTGAGTCCGGTCAGAAGACATAAAAAGGTGGGAATGTGCCGGTTTTATCACGTCTGCCGAGCCTGCAGACATCGGTGGATCACCAGCGGCAGGTAGGCTGCTTTCTATTATAGATGTATTTGATCAATCGTACCCATTCGATATAGTCATAACCATAGATGTATTTTTTGTATGTTTTATCAAGAAGCTTTTCGTCGGTTACGGTTATCGGCTCGAGTACATCCTGCTCAGTCCCGCATCCCCGTCGCCCTGAACCATGCACAGAAATTCCCAGCCATACCGCTCGTAAAACGAAGTATGATCGGTAATAATAAAGGGTGCGGATCCTAAAGCAGACCATATCGCCGCAGACAAACTGAAGCAGTTTATCTGCAATTTCCTTTGATTTTGTGCTGGAGATATTTTTTCCCTGTGATTGGCCTTTAAAGGTGGAGTAGGGAGAACGCTGGGTATCAGCCTGCTTTCGGTTGTATATCTGATAACGATTTCCCGCAGGATCGTAAAGCACAGCCGTCCCCGTTCATTTTGCCTGAGTAGGCGTGAGCCTTTCTCTTTAGGGATTTATTATATCATAGTTTTTCCTTGGTGTACTGGACACTATCATATTGTGCGAAGCAATTCTGAAAATTCCTTTTATAATTTGCTTGTAAAGTTTGTTTGTGAAGGCTATAATATAAAAAGTATACGCTTCTGGCTGATACGCAGGCATTATGGAAACATTTTGAAAAAGATGAATTTGTAATCTGTTTATCCCACCTGACGTTGGATGAGATAGGTAGAGGTAGAGATGAAAAATTTAAAGGATTCTGTAAAAACGGAGGATGGAGAATGAAAAATATCAGAATTGCAACAGTGGTATTTATTATGATGGTGGTATTTATACCGCCAATGACTGCTTCGGCGGCAAGCTGCGGAGAAACGGTGAAGCAGAGAACGGAAGCGGCTTTACAGGCAGTCTCTTACGAAAATAGTGAGACCATAGCTACATTGCTGGCGCCATCCCGGTATTCTCTGACGGAGAAGCTGAATAAAAAAACAGAGATTGCTAAAAGGGAAGGGAAAAGCCCTGCTGATATCACGGATGAACAGGCTATCAGTGAACTGAATCGGGATAATGTAAAGACAATGTCATTTGAAGATGCGTTTGCAGAGGTGCAGGCGGGGATTGGCGGCATTATCCAAAGAATTGTTGACAGCACAGATGGGGCAGAAAATAGGGGAGCAGATTTTTTTACTAATAAAATACTGCAGAATAAGGAAAAGCTGCTGCTGGGGCTCACCTATCTTGAGCGGCTGTATGACTTTGATATGGGAGAGAAAAATATCAGGGATATGCTCCTTTATGAGTCGAAACCGTATATGTACGGGACGATAGAGGATGTTTTAGACTGGATGATATACATGGGAGGTAAAGGGGGCGATGCCTTAAAACTTTTGAATAATACCAACGCATTTGGTTATGGAAAGCTGTTTTGGCCGGTTACCTCATCTGCAACACTGGAAGCTTTTCTGGAGGAGAACAGACAGAAATGGATACCGGATACGACGATGAACGAATGGTTTTTGCAGGAGAGCCGCGCGTGTATCCTGGAGAAGCCATCGGCCTGGGACAGTAAAAATGCAGAAACATACAGAAGACTGTATGATGATCCGGTTTTTCGCGCGCATATTCTGCCATTGCTTACCGTATCAGAGAACAGTGTTTATATGATTGCTAACTCTGCTACAATCACATATGGGATCGTGGATTGTTATATAGACAGGAATTTAAGAGAAACGGATCCACAACGTTATGCGCAGCTGTGCGAAAAATTCCGGCAGCAGCTGGAACAGGCTGCCGAACAGCAGAAGGCTTTTCTTGATTGTTGGCACCGGATTGCAAAACAGGAAAAGACAGGGCAGCTCTCGTCCAATCGTATCGTTTTGGACAGTCTTCGGATTGATCCGGATACGCCCGATACGTCTGTCCAATGGTCGGATAAATTTGGAAAGAACGCCGCCCGTGGCGTCAGAGAATTTTTTGCTCCTCTGAATTTGTATGGTACATATATGTTTGCAGACGGTGTAGCCGAAGGTACAGGCATCCGTTATTATGTATCAAAGGCACTGACAGAACGGGGACTTGCGACATATGCCCACGAAATGACACACCTTCTTGTTTCTGAGGTAATGTTGAATGGATATGGTTCTCGGGATGGTATGCTGGCGGAGGTTTATACGAGAGGGATGTTTGAGCCATATGAGCTGAATGATCCTCCAGCTTTTAATCTGAATTTGATCTATGGCCGCTCGGCGCTAAGCGACCGGTACCACAATGGCCACCCTGAACGTTTTCAGGATGCAGCTGATCTGCAGAGCTATATGAGCGGCATTCTGGATGTCGTTTATACACTGGATTATGCAGAAGCAGATGTTCTGTTTACGAAAAGTGACGAGGAGAAAATGAAATGGTTCCACAAGCTTGAACAGATTGAGGATCCCGATAAAAGGTATAACCAGGGAGAGGAGGGCTCCAGGCATAATTTGGATTCGGTCAGGGGGCTAACTCTTGATGAGGCGAAAAGGCTGAATTCTATTGATGATCTGATTTATGACAGCATTATCGTATCCCGCTATGAAGTAGATGGAACAAAGACAACTGGAACCATGGCGAGAAATGGTTATTATGTTGTACCTCTCTTTAGCGCTAACTATGCAGGGGTACAGAATAGCTATGGTGTCAGCGGCGATGTTATGATACGCCGGCAGGCCTTTGAACTGCTTGCTGAATACGGCTATTATGAGGGCCTGGTTCCTTACATATCCAACCAGTATAAAGGAGCGGCCAAGGCGGAGCAGACGATCCTGTCCGATCAATATGTTCTGAAAAAAATATTTAATGGCGCTTATGGGACGATGGCTGATTTTAAAAAAGCCATGTTTCAAAGAAGGATTGAAAAGGTCAACGAGTTAAAGCCGATCACTATAATGTGGAAAAACAAGTCTGTCAAGATTAATAATTTTGAAGAGCTGCGCCTTCTGATGAAAGACGCAATAGAAAGTGATTTAATAAAAGTTACGGCATTGCCGGGCGGTTCTAATAATATCCGTGCGCAGGAGACAGAGGTTGAGCGTCTGAAGCAGGAAATATTTAAAGCATATCTAATTCAGACAAAGGATTTTAGTGATTCCATTTATGGCGTTGATACAGCGCCAACCGAACCGTCGCAGCCGGAGAATCCAGGAGAACCGACGACAGGACAGCCGGAGAATCCGGTAGAACCGACGACAGAACAGCCAGAGAATCCGGGAGAACCGACGACAGGACAGCCAGGGAATCCAGGAGAACCGACAACGGGACAGCCAGGGAATCCGGGAGAACCGACGACAGGACAGCCAGGGAATCCGGAAAAACCGACAACGGGACAGCCAGGGAATCCGGAAAAACCGACAACGGGACAGCCAGGGAATCCGGGAGAACCGACAACGGGACAGCCGGAGAATCCGGGAGAACCGACAACAGGACAGCCAGGAGGTACGGAAAACGACAAGAAAGAAATAGCATCGAAAATACTTCTTTGCAAAGTGTCTTTTGCTAAAGCTTCACATACGATTCGATGGAATTCTGTGAAGTCAGCAGATGGATACGAAATATACGGGGCAAAATCCAATGGAACATATAAACGTCTCCAGACGGTCAGTAAAAAGTCAGACAATTGGCAACACAAAAAGTTGAAAAAAGGAACGCAGTATAAGTATTATGTCAAAGCCTATAAAAGGATTGGTGGAAAGCGAGTGACCCTGGCCAAATCCCTGCCTGTATACAGCACGACAAAGGGCGGGAAATATGGCAACGCTTCAAAGATAGGCGTAAGGGAGACCCGTGTGAATGTGAAATCCGGTAAGAGAGTACGGATTCATGTGAACGTGACGGGAAAAAAGAAGCTAAGCAAAGCAGGGAAAAAGGTGCGTTATGTTTCGTCAGACCCGTCTGTTGCAAGGGTGACAGAAAAGGGAGTAATTACCGGGAAAAAGTCTGGAAGATGTACAATATACTGTATTTCTCAAAATGGTCTGTATAAGAAAGTAACTGTATCGGTAAGTAAAAAATAATATTCCAGGAAAATCGAGACTCGGAAAAATGTGGGTGTAAGCGAGAGGTTATGCTAGTATAGTGTCTTTCAAATAACGGGACACTATACTAGTGTACCTGCTGCACATGGCAGTACATTCTTGTCATTTCCACATCTTCATCCCCTTGAACCATGCACAGGAATTCCCAGTCATACTGCTCATAAAACGAGGTATGATCGGTAATCAGGTAAAGCGTAGAGATACCAAACCGTACCATATCGCCGCAGACAAACTGCAGCAATTTTCCGGCTATGCCCTGGCAGCGACAGTCTTCCTCAACATATAATGCACAGACATTGGGCGTTAAGTCTTTGCGGTTGTGAAAGTCATTTTCGATAACGCCGATGCCGCCGATGATTCGTTCCTTTTCAAGGGCAAGATACCACTGTGGGATGCTGTTTTTGCCGCTCAGGCATTCTTTTATGCTTTCCAGGTAAGCCTCTTTTGGTACCTTCCATTTAGAGTGAAACCATGCGGCAGCCTTGTCTGCCATTTTACTGTGTTCTCTGATTTTTATAAGTTCCATAACCTCGTTTCCTCGTTTTGCCTCCTATAAATACCTGAATTTCCTATACTCTTTTTGCATTACCTTGTCAACAGCGCCAGCTTTTTGCCGCAGATGACTCCCAGAATGCAGCAGGCTGATTGCATATTTTTCCATGGCCCCTGCCGCTCCACCTAAAGCAACCCATAAAAATCCCATTTTTTCTGTTTCCTTTCTATCTCTATGTCAATATCAATTTGTTTGTTACTATCTGCTATTTTGTATGAAGTATGTTTTTATTTGTTCTTTATTCTATCACAAGGGCTCTTCTTTTTCTATCCTATTTAATGAAGGGTTCTCAAATTCAGACAGGGGATTTATAATGGTGGTAAGCAACTGTAAAGGAGAATGTTATTATGATAGAAAAAACCATTTATTCACAAAGAGGCAAGCTTTACTACTGGATTTCAAGACACCCTGAAAAAACGGCGAAAACGGTTGCCTTTCTTCCGGGACTTACGGCAAATCATCATCTGTTCGACCTGCAGACCGAATATTTTTCTGCAGACTATACGGTGCTAGTCTGGGATCCTCCCGCCCATGGAAAGTCCAGGCCCTATAGGGACTTTTCCTATACCCATTCAGCAGAAGAGCTGAAACGCATTTTGGCCACGGAAAACTTGGATCGGGTGGTTCTGGCAGGCCAGTCGGCAGGTGGGTTTGTGGCCCAGCTCTTTGCGTCAAAGTATCCATTCGCAGTGGATGGGCTGTTTCTCATTGGAAGTTGCCCCTTCGGGCCGGAGTATTACAGCAAATCCGATCTGTCGTGGCTGAAGCGGACGAAATGGGTGACTGGGATGTTTTCCGACCGCAAGCTGAGGGACACCATGGCGCGGATGTGCGGAGCTACGGAAGAAGGGCGTGAAAATATGCGGCAAATGCTGGAGGACTACGATAAAAAAGAGCTCTGCAGTCTGATGGATCTGGGATTTGCCGGCTTCATACTGGAAATGGGGGATGTGGAGATAAAGTGTCCCGTCTGGCTTGTGACAGGGGAAAAGGACAAGACCGGGAAAGTGAAAAAGTATAACCGGCTATGGCACGAAAAGGAGGGCTATCCTCTTCATATCATTTCCAGGGCAGCCCACAATGCAAACTATGATAATGCGGAGGAAGTAAACCGGCTGCTGGAGCAGTTTGTGAAAAAGCTGGGATAAAAGGAAAAGTACTCCCAATGTAGCAGGCAGCTGCAGGAGCGGGACGACGCTTATAAAAAGGAATACCAGGAGTTAAAGTGAGCCTGCACATACGAGGTGACGCAGGATGCCTTTGAAGGATTCCTGGATAATTTGGGAGAGCTTTAAATGGAGAGCATAGCCGTATATTGATGATAGAGGTCGGGCAGGAGTATCGTATTTGTTGTATATTTCTCGTCCCGGCATTTTTTATTGAGCAAAGATTCCCCTTAAGTAGAATCTTTGCTGCCTGTTTTTTCCTGAATTTGAGAGAAAAAGTGACAAAATTCTGTAATTTTTTACATATATTCAAGTAAAATCAAAAAAATTTGACATTCCTCTTAAGGGAGCAGTTATAATAAAATAATAAGAAAATACTGAAGATTGTAATTTCCATGTGGATTGAGAGGGGGTGAAGCAAGGGCCCAGACGTAAGCGGGTACACAAGGGTAATTACACAAAACATGCAGTACATGAAACAGAAAGGACGGATGTATGAGCATTACGAAAAGCAAAACACAAAAAACACTGGCCGTCATAATGGCACTGGTGATGGCATTTACTTCCATATGGGTGATGTCATCGACATCTGGTGTCTCCGCAGCGGAAAAAACCTGCGGTTATGATACGGGAGCTACGAAGATCTTTGAAGGTATGGCTACCGATGACAAGGATATCACTATCTACAACGATAAAATCACGGCATCCTTTGCCGTAGGCTCCAACAATTACTGGAATATGACAAAGGGCAGCATTCTGGATATCGGAATCCGTGGAGCAGGCGGAACTGCAGATGATTATGGAGTTGACCTAGTAAATGATGTAGAACTTCTGGCAGATTTATGGACATCCACAGGAACATACAAGGGCACAGACCTGAGAGATGCCGTTACCGTTACTCCGGAAGTATCGGCCGATGGCAATACGGTTACTGTTACATCGAAATATCAGTACTGGGTTGCGGATCCGAATAAGGATAAAAAGAATGAAGATGCGCTTCCTCTGGATATTACGCAGGTTTATACGTTGAAAGCGGGAAATAATTATATCACCATGGAAACTACGGTGAAAAATCCCAATACAGATATCGATTACAGGGATATGTACACTGGCTATTCCATCAGCACCAACGCTGCCAATATGTTCGGACCCTACGGATTTTATCCGGATGTAAAGACGACCGGCATTGCGGTTGGTGATAATGAAAAGGTTCAGGAAAAGTTCGGAGATTTTGTTACCACTTACAGCGATGATTATGCCGTTACTCTGCAAATGGACGGAACAGATGCATACAAGGGCAGTACAGGTTACAAAGACATATACCAGCATCGGGATCTGAAGGCAGGCCAGACGTATACCTTTACAGGTGAGGTTCTGGTAGCTGACGGAAATGAGACTGCTACGGTCATGGATCGCTTTATTGACCGGGAAAAAATCGCCAAAGAAGATTATGTGACGGTAGAAGGAACGATTACAGACAAGAGCGGAAAGCCGGTTGAAGGAGCTTCAATTATTGCGCAGAAGACTGGCGTTTATATGCAGACTGCCAAGTCCGTAGAATATACCAGCGGCCATGTTGACGGAACTGTTGTTTCTAATATGCAGCCATTCCTCTGGTATACAACTGGTAAAGACGGCAAATATTCCTTCCGTTTGCCAAAGACCGGTTACGATGACAAAACAGCAAATATCCAGGGCAACGGTGATTATACATACCAGTTCAAGATCGAAGCGCCGGGATACACTTCCAAAACTTCGGAAGTGATGAGCCTTACAAGCGATAAAGTGCAGGATTATACCATTGAAACAGGCGCGGAGATTTCACTGACAGCAGTTGACCAAAAAGGGCAGAAAATTCCGTTCCGTGTTGAAATTTCAGGCGTTACTACAGAAATTAAGACTGCGGGAGCCAGCACATATTATTCCAATGCGCTGAATAAGCAGGATCCTCATACTGTAACATTCAACCTTTCTCAGGCTGACAATGTTACCTTTACCGCCTCCTATGGGAAGGATTTTGAATCCCTGGCGGAAAGCTATACAACAAACGTTACAGCTGCAGGCGTTAAGCATGAATTTGTGATCGATGAGGCTGTTGATCCTGAGGCAGAACAGTGGTATGCGGTTGATAATCATCAGCATTCCGATTACGGGGATGGCGCTACGACAATCGAAGATCTATTCAGTGCGCAGATTGCAGCCAAGCTGGATATGTGCCTTGTGGCGGATCACGATTCGCGTGCCAACGTATATACCATGTCTGAGTATGCCAAGGCAACCGGAATTCCGTTCCTACCGAATATGGAAGTTTCTCCGGGATGGGGACACTGGGGCGTATTAGGCGTTGCCTATAATGCTACGGATAAAGGCCCTATTGTAGATGCAACACAGGCAACACCACAGGATATCATCAAGGCTGGGCATGATGCGGGAGCTATCGTTATTGTACACCATCCGTATTCGGATTATGGATTCCTCAACAACCAGGCAAGTGTCAACGGCGGCCTGGCAAAGGGATGGGATGATTTTGATCTGTTAGAGCTCCAGTCAACCATGGACTTATCTGAGATGGAAGCACTGACAGCAAAGGATTACAGCAATATCAGCTTTGATAACCTCAATAAAACAATCCAGGATGCGGGCATTTCCAACATGGACGCTAAGGCTCTGGTTACGGCTATGCACTTCTGGAATCAGGGAACCAAGAAATACCTGAGCGCAGGCTCCGACCAGCACCAGGCATCCTCTACCACACTTTATCCGGGCATCATCAGAGAATATGCCCAGCTGGAAGAATATACAGTTGAAAACTACATGGCAGCATTGAAAAAAGGCCATGGCTACGTTACTATGGGACCGCTCTTCTTCCCAAGCCAGGATAATATGTTTGGCGAAACCATCAAAGCGCAGAGCGGCAAGGAAACTACTATCAAGCTTGATGCTCAGGCAGTAAATGGTATGGACAAAGTGATGCTTTACAGCAACGGTGTTTTAACAGCGACCAAGGAACTGAAGGGCAGCACGAAACGTGAAGCGGTAAACTTTACTGTTAAACCGGCAAAGGATACTAAGTGGTACAGTATTGTCGCCCTTGATTCCAAGGGAAATTACGCGGCCTCCAATCCAATCTGGACGGATGTAGTTGCTGAATCAGGAGCATTGTCTCTGAATACTGCAGCAAAGACATTGGCATATGGTAAGTCCTTTACGCTGAAGGCCTCAGGAGACGTTACATGGAAGTCTTCTGATAAAAAGGTTGCTACTGTATCTAAAAATGGAAAGGTGACCGCAAAAGGTGTTGGAAAAGCGACGATTACTGCGACCGCAGCAAATGGAGAAAAAGCAACCTGTAAAGTAACAGTTACCAAAGCATCGCAGGCCTTGAAGGTGAGTACAGCAACGAAGACTGTAAAGTATGCAAAGGTAAGGAAAGCTAATACAAATACTTCAAAAGTTGCGGTATCCGGAAATAAAGGCAAGGTGACCTACAGCAAGATTTCCGGATCTTCCAAGCTGAAAATCAATGCGAAGACCGGAAAAATCGCGGTTAAAAAAGGCACCAAAAAGGGTACTTACAAGATTAAGGTTAAGGTAAAAGCGGCGGCTTCGGCAAATTATAAGGCTGCTAGCAAGAACGCAACCGTGAGCGTTAAGGTGAAATAAGGGATCGGATAAAAAACGAAAACGGTATGGAACAAAAAACTGAACCGTACAGCAAGGGCTGCTGCGCAAATGGGGCGAGAACAATTTGCGCACAGCCCTTTTTGTGAAATCCTTTTCCTCTATAACAGTTGAATTCCAATAAAAAACAGTATATAATATCACCTTGTGACAAAGGAGGTATTATCATATTATGAGTGAAGAAATTCGCGAAAATAAGATGGGGACCATGCCCATTGGAAAGCTGATTGTGACCATGTCCTGGCCGGCAATTCTGTCCATGCTGATCCAGGCGCTCTATAACATCGTGGACAGTATTTTCGTGTCCATGATCAGTGAGCAGGCGCTGGCCGCTGTAACATACATATTTCCGGTTCAGATGCTGCTGATTGCCGTAGGAGTGGGAACGGGAGTCGGCATCAACTCTCTCATATCCAGAAGACTGGGCGCCCGGCGTTTTGAGGAAGCGAATATGGCGGCAAGCTGCGGCTATAGGCTGTCCTTTTTTAACTGGGCAGGCTTTGCGCTGGTTGGGCTTCTCTTTTCCGGCCTTTACATGAGCTTTTTTTCCAGTACGCCATATGTAATGGAAAGCGGAGCCGTGTATATGCGGATTATTACCATAGGATCCCTCTTTGTGTTCGTAGAGGTTTCCACGGAAAAGATCCTACAGGCTACGGGAAATATGCTCTTTCCCATGGTTTGCAGCGTTGCGGGAGCGGCAGTCAATATTGGGATGGATCCGGTGCTGATCTTCGGCGTAGGGCCATTTCCGGAAATGGGCGTAGCAGGTGCTGCTATTGCAACTATCATCGGACAACTGGTTTCCATGATCATGGGTCAGTATCTGCTGTTTAAAAAAGATCATCAGGTTGTCGTGAAGGTGCGGGGATTTAAAATGGAGTCCGCCATCCTGCGGGATATTTATGCAGTAGGGCTTCCCGCAATTTTAATGCAGGCCATGATGTCGATTCTGCAGTTTGGACTGAATGCTATTCTGGCGGGGCTTTCGGAAACAGCAGTAGCGGTAAACGGTATTTATGGAAGACTTCAGTCCTTTATTTTTATGCCGGTTTTCGGCCTGAATCAGGGAACGCTGCCCATTATGGGATACAACTATGGAGCAAGAAATAAAAAGCGCCTGATGCAGGCCTTTAAGGTCGGATTTTGGATTGCTTTTGTGATTATGCTTGTCGGGCTGATTTTATTCCAGACCTTTCCAAAGCAGTTCCTGAGCATGTTCAACGCCTCTGAGGGAATGTATGGTATCGGGATTCCGGCCCTCAGAACCATCAGCATCTGCTTCTTACCGGCATCTTTCGGAATTCTGGCCTCGTCCTTTTTCCAGGCTACCGGACATGGAATTATGAGCTTTTGGGGATCTCTTATCCGACAGTTGGTGGGAATCCTGCCTCTTGCTTGGATACTTGCGAGAATAGGCGGTCTGGATCTGGTATGGTGGGCCTTCCCACTTGCGGAAATCCTGGGGTTTGTTTACTGCATTATTACCATGCGCTATATTTACAAAAAGGATATCGCAAAGCTGGACAACCCAGAGGAAGGACGATAAGGTGCAGATCGAACGGCTTTAAATCATGCATGTATCAAATACAGAAGTATAGAAAAGAAAGATGCTCCAGAACTCACATTGAGAGCATCTTTCTTTTTTAGGTATATGCATCGTAAAGGGAACGCAGATATTTCTATCGCACAAAGACAAGCGGAACCCCATCCTCCTCCCGATCCTGGGAATCCATGAGCACCAGATCGAAGATCAGCGGATCGCGGATCAGATGCTTCCAGACCGTATAAGTTGCTTGAATGAAGGAATCCGTCAGCTCCATATTTTCTTCAATCAAGGGGCAGGTATAGGGGATCTGGAAGGTGCAGAGCACGAGGCGAAGGAATCCGTCGTCCGTCAGGTGGGGTGACAGTGGGAAGGTACGGCACTGCATGGGCCGCTTTTCCCTGGGGCAACGGGGCGGTGTTTTGCATTTTACAAAATAAACCTTTCCATGCCAGGAAAGGGGAAAGTCAAATTTTTCTGCCGGCTCACGGGACCAGGAGAGCCAGTCCTCCTTTTGTGTAAACAGCTTTTCCTCACCGGGAAGCAGGTAAATACCCAGCTCCGGCTCATCCTCAGTCTGCCCACAAGGGTCTTCGTAGGTGCAGCAGACAGCGCCGCACAAGGTTCCACAGTCATAGGGAAGGGGCGATACCTGGTCAAGCAGGCGGTAGATGGCTTCGTATGTCCGTTTGCGAATTTTGCTTTTCATAAAATCCTCCTATATTTTCAGAAATTAGTATAACACAAATGGCCTGGGCTGTGCTATAATCAAGCGATAATTCCTGCGGCCGGGGCAGCTCCTGAAGAATCTGGAAGGCATAATTCGGAGGATTAATTGATTAAGCAACAGCAGGCAGGGTATAAAAAGTATATATATAGGTAGTTTTTTAAAATTATAGAGCATCATCCCTGAGTTTTATGGTATAATGAACCAACTTAGCAAAGCGGCGCTGCCGCAGGATATTTGCCGGGCTACCTAAATTTAAAAAGATGTTGAGGTAATTATGAGATTAGGAATTGACATAGGATCAACAACCGTAAAGCTGGTACTGCTTTCCGACAGCGGTGAAATCCAGTACAGCAGATATGAGCGTCATATGTCCAATGTATTTGAGACAGTCGTTTCTCTTATGGAGGATATGTATGCCCAGTATCCAGAGGAAACGGTCAGAGCTGTCATTACAGGCTCGGGGGGCCTTTCCTTATCCCAGCTTTTGGGACTCCACTTTGAGCAGGAGGTTGTAACCTGCAGCCAGGCGGTGGAGACTCTGATTCCGGAGACGGATGTCGCCATTGAGCTTGGAGGCGAAGATGCAAAGATTACATTCTACGGCCAGACGGTCGAGCAGAGGATGAACGGAACCTGTGCAGGCGGAACAGGGGCCTTTATCGACCAGATGGCAGTTCTTTTAAATACAGATGCAGGCGGGCTCAATGAAGCTGCCAAAAAACATAAAATGATTTATCCCATTGCGGCCAGGTGCGGCGTTTTTGCGAAGACCGACATTCAGCCCCTGATCAATGAGGGAGCTGAAATTGAAGACTTATCTGCTTCTATTTTTCAGGCAGTTGTCAATCAGACCATCAGCGGTCTTGCCTGCGGAAGGACGATCAAGGGAAAGGTGGCTTTTTTGGGGGGGCCTCTGTCCTTTTTGTCCGAGCTTCGCGCCCGGTTCATCGAGACCTTAGAGCTTTCCCAAGAGGATGTGATTTTCCCGCAGGACTCCAAATATTTTGTGGCCATCGGAGCTGCTCTGACGGCAGGTAAATATGAGGAAGAGTCTCTTTCCGATATCGTAGGCCGGATCCAGAATGTAGATGCTTCGGATATGTCGGAAACAAAGCATGTGGAGCCGTTGTTCCGCAATTATGATGAATATGAAACATTTACAGAACGTCACAGAAAGGATACCATCAAACGCAAGGATATCCGCAGAGTAAGGGGTAGGGTGTTTTTGGGAATTGATGCGGGTTCCACAACGACCAAGGCTGCGCTCATTGACGATGAAAAGAATCTGATCTATTCCTTCTACCGCAATAACGAGGGAAAGCCGATTGAAGCCTGCATGGTGATGCTGAAGGAGCTGTATTCTCAGCTTCCCAAGGATGCATTTATCGCTAATACCACAGTAACTGGATACGGAGAAGGTCTGATTAAAGCTGCCTTTAAAGCTGACTTGGGTGAAATTGAAACAATGGCTCATTACAAGGGTGCGGAGGAATTCCTGCCTGGGGTGGAGTTCATTTTAGATATCGGCGGACAGGATATGAAGTGCATGAAAATCAAGGATAACGCCATCTACAATATCATGCTCAATGAAGCCTGTTCTTCGGGGTGCGGTTCCTTTATTGAAACGTATGCCAAATCCGTAAATATGGATGTAAAGACCTTTGCCCAGGAAGCGCTCTTTGCCAAGACGCCGGTGGATTTGGGAACCAGATGTACCGTCTTTATGAATTCAAAGGTAAAGCAGGCCCAGAAAGAGGGGGCCAGCATCGGTGATATTTCGGCGGGGCTGTCCTATTCGGTCATCAAAAATGCCCTCTACAAAGTAATCAAGCTGAGAAATCCGGATGAGGCTGGGCAAAAGATCGTAGTTCAGGGGGGAACGTTCCTCAATGACGCAGTTCTTCGCAGTATTGAAAAAATCATCGGCAAGGATGTAGTGCGTCCTGATATTTCCGGCATCATGGGAGCTTACGGCGCGGCCATTATTGCCAGGGAGCAGCATGTAGAGGATACCGAGTCTTCCATCTTAAAGCCGGATGAAATGGAATCCTTTACAGTACAGAATACCCATACCAGGTGCAAGGGATGTGAAAACAGCTGTCTTCTGACCATCAACAAGTTCCATGACGGCAGCCGCTTTATTACCGGCAACCGGTGCGAAAAGGGAGGAGGAGGCAGCGGCAGGGAAAGCGAACTGCCTAACCTTTACGATTACAAGCTGAAGCGGCTCTTTAGCTACAAACCTCTCAGCGAAGAGGATTCCACAAGAGGGACAATTGGCATTCCGAGAGTGCTCAATATGTATGAAAACTATCCCTTCTGGTTCATCTTTTTTACAGAACTGGGATTCCGGGTGGTGCTTTCACCTCCTTCCAGCAAAGAGCTATATGAAGGCGGGATGGAGACGATTTCTTCAGATACGGCCTGTTATCCGGCAAAGCTGGTGCACGGACATATCAAGTGGCTGGTGGATCAGGGCATAAAGTGGATTTTTTATCCAAGCATCAACTATGAGAGAGAAGAGGATCCCTCCGCGCCAAACCACTATAACTGTCCGATTGTCGCCACCTATCCCGAGGTTATCGGCAATAATATGGATGATATTTTTGAAGAAAACGGAGTAACCTTCTCTCATCCATTCATCCCTTATGACAACGATGAATTCCTGGTGCGGGAAATGTACCGGGTGCTGAAGCGGACCGGCGTTTCCAAAACACATGTGGAATATGCGGTAAAGCGGGGACGCAAAGAAACGAAGCGCTTTAGGGATGACGTAAAAAAGAAGGGAGAATATTCCCTCAAATATGCAAGGGAGCATAAAAAGAAAGCGGTTGTTCTGGCCGGGCGGCCTTACCACCTGGATCCGGAAATCAACCACGGCATTGACAAGATCATCAGCTCCTTTGATATGGTCGTTGTGACGGAGGATTCCATCGCTCACCTTGGAAAGCTCAAGCGGCCTATCCGCGTACTGGATCAGTGGATGTACCATTCCCGCCTTTACAAGGCAGCCCAGTTTGTGGGGACCACCGACGACGTGGAGCTGGTACAGCTGAATTCCTTTGGCTGCGGTCTTGACGCGGTAACGACGGATCAGGTAGAGGAAATTACAAAGAAGAATAACAAGCTGTACACGGTGCTGAAAATAGACGAAGGCTCCAATCTGGGAGCTGCCAGAATCCGTATCCGATCTCTGAAAGCGGCTATGGATGAGCGGGAGAAAAATCAGATCCGCCACGTTGAGGATAACCAGCCTTATGAGCGCAAGCTTTTTACAAAGAAAATGCGCAAAGAGTATACCATCCTCATTCCGGAAATGGCGCCCCTTCACTTCCAGTTCATGGAGACAGCTCTGGGAAGAGCGGGGTACAAAGCCGTCCTGCTGCCGACTGTTGATAAAAACGCGGTGGATGAAGGTCTGAAGTACATAAATAACGACGCCTGCTATCCGACCATCGTTACACTGGGACAGATCATCTCCTACCTGAAATCGGGAAAGGTGGATCTGGATAAAGTAGCCGTATTTATGAGCCAGACGGGAGGCGGCTGCAGGGCCAGCAACTATGTGGCTCTCTTGAGAAAGGCGCTGAAGGATCTCCACATGGAACAAATTCCGGTTATTTCCGTCAACATGGCGGGGCTGGAAACCAATCCGGGATTCTCCCTCAGTGCGGGGCTTATAAAGCGCATGATGATGGCGCTGGTTTACGGGGATGTGTTCATGCGGGTGCTGTATGCCACAAGGCCTTATGAACAGGTTCCAGGAGCTGCCGAGGACCTCTTTGAGAAGTGGTCCCGAGTAGCCAGACGCAATATTTATACCGGAAGCATCATCAAATTTAAGACCTGCATCAGGGGCATTGTACGGGATTTTGACGCTCTGCCGCTGCGGGATATTAAAAAACCGAAGGTAGGCGTAGTAGGCGAGATTCTCGTCAAGTACCATCCCAATGCCAATAACGATATCGTAGGCACCATAGAGAGGGAAGGCGGAGAAGCAGTTGTGCTGGATCTCATCGACTTTTTCCTCTATGGAATGCACAGCAAACAGTTTAACTTTGAGCATCTTTCCGGCACATATCTGGGAATGCTGGGAAACAAGGCCGCCATCAAGGTCATCGAATACTTCCGCAAACCGGCCAGAGCAGCCCTTTCAGCAAGCCGCCGTTTTGAAGAGCCCATGCGTATTGAGGACATTGCGGCTAAGGCTTCCGAAATTATTTCCCTGGGCAACCAGTGCGGGGAAGGGTGGCTTCTTACCGGCGAAATGGTGGATCTTATCGACAGCGGAGTGGAAAACATCGTCTGTATGCAGCCCTTTGCCTGCCTGCCCAACCACGTTACGGGAAAAGGCATGATGAAGGCAATGCGAAAGCGTAACCCGCTGGCTAATATCGCGGCCATCGACTATGACCCAGGAGCAAGCGATGTAAATCAGTTGAACCGGATCAAGCTGATGATGGCGACTGCTTACAAAAATATGGAGAAAACTCGGGCTGTAGGTGAAAAGATGGAACCTGCGGTGTTGGAAAAAGCCGAATAGCAGAAATGGAAATACGAATACAAATATAAGTGAGAAGCCCACAGCCTGCGGAGGCTGCGGGCTTTCCTATTACATCAGCTGCGTATGAAGCATCATTCCTAAAATAACGATGCCCGCAACACCATAAAGGCCGCTTACAAGCAGGCAAAGCTTCATCAGAGGATTTTGGATTCCTCCTTTGACATAAGAATGGATGGTAAGCGCCCCGCTGAATATCATAAACAGCGCATAGCAAGCGATGATGATCTCGGCTGCTGGTGACTGCAGAGCCCAGCCAAATTTCCTGAGAGGAAGGATGCTCCAGGGAACGAGCAGCATAATCAGACAGACAGCTGTTAAACATTTATTTTTCATAATCCTTATCTCCTTTCCGCCTGCCCAAAAAAGAGGCAGGAAGCTACAAGACATAAAATCGTAATCGCGGCAGCAGCTGGTATCCACGGCACGAGCTCCACCTGGGCAGTGTCCAGGTTTGCCGTCAGCCTTCCGTATTCGGATGTGATGACAAAAAACGGATAGGACATGGGATAGGCGAACCATGCCTTTGTGTTAATCACCAGCACAGAGGGCACGATGGAAGAAAGGCCGATGCCTATGGAAAAGATCGGCGCCCGGATGCACACGGCCAGCATCCAGAAGAAGGCCAGCATAGGTATGGCGGCTGCATACAGAGGCCCAATGTTTTTGAAAACAAACAGCGGTGGAAGAACAAAGCTGTAATGCTCTGCTTCTGAGGCAGCCGCCGCACTGAGATAATAGATACCGCCGGTCATTAAAATCTGTATAGCAGCCAGGGCGAGAAGCACTGCAAATTTCGCCAGACTCAGCTTTACGGCGCTGATGGGCAGGGAAAGCATCTTCAGCATTCCCCTGTTTGCCCGTTCCGTCTGGATCAGGAGTACCGTAACTACTACCATACTGGCAGGAAACATGAACCAGCACATTCCCATAAAACCCTGGATAAAGAAATTATGCTCCGGAGAAATACCCTCGGCCTGCATCTCAAAATTCAAATGAGAATTGAGGAGCGACGGCACCCAGAGAATGACGGCCGCAGCAAGCAGGATCGGCAGTATTTTGGAATGTTTGATTTTTTTAAATTCAATGCTTACAAGTAATGCAAAGCTCATTCAAAGGACCTCCTTATGTTTCTCAATACCGGTTCTGCCAAAATGAAAATGGCAAACCCGGCAGCAGCGGCGCAGAGATAGCGTACTGCCCCAGATGCGCCTGCTGCGGGCAGAATCTGAAAAGGTATGGCAAATGGAAAAAGCGAAAGAACAAACGAATTTGCCGGCAGTAGCGTTGCCGTAAAAACGCAGATAACGCCGATTCCAAGGGATACCCACATATTCCTGCACGCCTGCGAAATGAGAAGAGACAAAACCATGCAGGGCAGTGTGAGAAAGAGGGAATAGCCAAAGCTTTCACACAGCTCTTTCGCAAAACCATCCCCGGCTTCAAACCAGAAGCAGGAACAAAAGGCGATTGCCGCAGCTTCGACTGCAAAAACAGCAGTCATGGAGCAGACCATGAGGACAGCCTTTCCCAGGAAAACGGAGCTTTCCCGCAGAGGCAGGGTTTTCAGCTTTTCCATAGCATTGTCTGCATATTCCGCGTGATACAAAATACAGGAACCCGAGAGGGTCAGCAGCAGATTGAGCATAGCCATCATCTGCCAGTTTGCCGCAAGCAGTATTTGAATGGGCGAGGCTTGCTGGTCGAGGTATAGCTGACCACGAAAGGCCATGTTGATGATAGGAATTGCTGCTGTCAGAAGACTGCCTGTGAAAAGCGCGGGAAAAAAGCCCAATCTCTTTACTTTTTTATATTCTTCAAACAGGATCATCGCAAAGCTCCTCTCTGCTGGTTATCGGCATCGATCAAAGCTAGGAACGTATCCTCCAGATTATCGGTGGGACAGCCTTTTTCCTCTGCGGCGGATTTCAGAGCGCTGAGAGTGCCTTCAAAGAGCAGATGCCCGTGATTTAAAATGCCGATGCTGTCTGCCATCAGCTCAATTTCAGACAGCAGGTGAGAGGATACAAAAACCGTACAGTCGAATGTTTTCGGCAGGGAACGGATCAGATCCCTGATTTCATGAATTCCTACAGGATCCAGCCCATTGGTCGGCTCATCCAGCATTAAGATCGGTGGCTTTCCAATAAGTGCGCCAGCGAGCCCCAGCCTCTGCTTCATGCCCAGAGAATATTTTTTTGCGGGCCGTTTTCGGAACTGAGAGAGACCCACCAGCTCCAGAACCTCCGCGACAGAGCTTTTTGGCAGTCCCAGGATTCTGCGGATGATATCCAGGTTTTCCTCGCCGCTTAAATTCCCGTAAAAGGCGGGGGCTTCGATAAACGAGCCGACCTTTCGCAGGATTTCCATTCTGTCCTGCGGAAATTCCTTCCCGTCAATCGCAAAGGTACCACTAGTGGGCTTTGTCAGCCCTAAAAACATCTTCATGGTGGTGGACTTCCCGGCGCCATTCGGTCCTAGAAAGCCGTAGACCGAGCCTTTCGGAATGTGAAGATTTACATCCGAAACTGCCGTAAAGCCGCTATAGGATTTCGTTAAATGTTTCGTTTCAATAATATTCATATCTATTTACTCCTTTCTTGTGCTTGTGAAATCATTTTACTGCGGGAACCTTGCGTCAGCCTTCTCACAGCCTTACATCTTCCTTACATTTGGTCGTGTTTGATAAAACGCCATGATTCTGTGATACTATATAAGAAAGCTTTTATCCAGATCACGTGTCAGGTGGTCAGTACATAAGAAAGAAGGTGTGCCTATGGATTTTGGGTATCTGAAGAATAAACGCCTGCTCCTGGTGGACGATGAGCAGGAAATCCTCAATATGGTGATATCTATTTTAAACGAGGAAGGCTTTTTCAATCTGGCATCGGCGAAAAATGTCAGAGAAGCTCTTGCTTTGGCAGACAGCTTTCGGCCCGAACTTGCCATTCTCGACGTCATGCTGCCGGATGGAGATGGCTTTTCTCTGATGGAGCAGCTGAGGCAGAAGGCCGAATACCCGGTGCTGTTTCTGACGGCCCGGGGAGAAGATGAGGACAAGTTCAAAGGCTTTGGCCTGGGAGCAGATGACTATATCGTAAAGCCCTTTCTTCCCAAAGAGCTTATTTTTCGCATAATGGCAATCCTGCGAAGAAGCTATAAAGGCGAGAACCCACTGGTAAAGCTGGCAGGCAGCGAAATCGATTTTGGCCGGGCAGAAGTCATAAGGCAGGGTGAAGCAATCCCTTTGACCGCCAAGGAATACGATATTTTAACTGCTCTGTACCGAAACGCGGAGCGCATTGTAACCATCGACTCTCTGTGTGAGGCTGCCTGGGGAGAAAACCCCTTTGGCTATGAAAATTCGCTTATGGCCCACATCCGCCGCATTCGGGAGAAGATCGAAGTGAATCCGTCGAAGCCAGTATCCCTGGTTACGGTGAAAGGACTGGGCTACCGGCTCATCACAGGAGGCAGATGACATGAAAAGTATACCCAGACTGATAAAACGGTTTGTCGGCGTCATGCTGCTGTCCTCTGTTTTGCTGCTCATCTTAAATGTTTCTCTCTTTGTGCTGTATACCAGAGAGCAGATGCCCAATGCCCACCCCTGGAAAATGGCGGAGAAAGTTGCGAAAGGCTTGCGGCGAGATGCCAGCGGATATAGGCTGCCGGATACCCTTGCGGGCCAGTTGCGACAGTCTAATGTGTGGGCCGTCTTTCTTGATAATGAAACCATGGAGGTAGTGTGGCAGACGGACAACCTGCCTGAAACCGTGCCAATGTCCTATTCTGCTTCGGATATTGCGGGTCTGACCCGCAGATATATTGACGGGTATCCGACCTTTACCGGAGAGTCGGAAGATGGTCTTGCGGTACTGGGATATCCGAAAGATAGCTTTTGGAAGCATATGTGGCCCAGCTGGGATTACAGGCTGATTTCCCAGCTTCCGAAGACAGGGCTTTCGGTTTTGGCAGTCAATGCCGCGCTGATTTTTCTCATTTACGTCATTGCCAATTCCAGGCTGCTGAAAGCAGTAAAGCCCATTGCTGCCGGTATTCAGGCCCTGCCTGCCAGGGAAGCAGTGCATATAAGGGAAGCAGGACTGTTATCGGAGCTTGCAATTAGCATTAATAAAACGTCGGATATCCTGCAGACGCAGAGCAGACAGCTGCGAAAAAAGGAATATGCTAGGACAAATTGGATCGCCGGTGTATCCCATGACATAAGAACGCCGTTATCCATGGTAATGGGCTATGCGGGTCAGCTGAAGGAAGATGCGGGTTTGAGCCCAGCAGGAAGAAAGAAGGCGGATGTGATTGTCCGGCAGAGCCAGAGAATGCGGGATCTGATCAATGATCTGAATCTGGCTTCAAAATTAGAATATAATATGCAGCCGCTTCACCGCAGGAATGAGAATCTGGTCGCGATTGTCCGGCAGGCTGCCGCTGATTTTATCAATATGGACATAGAAGCACGATATCCGCTGGAATGGAACACCAGCGAAGATCTGACCATGTGTCCGGTGAAGGCGGACCGGGATTTGCTCAAGCGGGCGGTCAGCAATCTGATTCAGAACTGTATGAACCATAACCAGAAGGGGTGTACGATTTTTGTATGTGTTGCAGCCGAAAGCCGCACCTGCACAGTAAGTGTTGAGGATGACGGCATCGGGGTTTCGGACGAACAGATAACAAGGCTCAGCCATTCTTCCCACTACATGGTATGTGATGAAAACCAGGGGGAGCAGCGTCACGGACTAGGACTGCTGATTGTCCGGCAAATTGCAGCTGTACATGGAGGAAGCGTTGTGATGGAAAAAAGCCCACGGGGAGGTTTTTCCGTAAAGCTCATATTGCCGATGCGGGAATGAGGTGGCACGGATCATCCAGAAGATGCTTGAGCAGATCTGAAATAAGGCCTCCTACAAAACAGTTGACATTTGCTACCTTCTCAGGTACACTAGATCTGGTATAGTGACGATATTATAAGTACATCCGGAGGAGATATGTTAGCAAAGTTCAGCGTAAAAAAGCCTTTTACTATATTTGTGGTTGTCGTTTTAATTATTGTATTTGGGATCGTGTCCTTTACAAAAATGACACCAGACTTGTTTCCGGGCATTAATATGCCTTATGCAATCGTTATGACAACTTACCCAGGGGCAAGCCCGGAGACCGTGGAGCATGATGTTTCCGAGCCCCTGGAAAAGCAGCTGGCAACGTTGAATCATATTAAAAGTGTTACCTCACAGTCCAACGACAGCTATTCCATGATTGCTCTGGAATTTTCGGATGATGCGGATATGGACAGCATTTCGGTAGATATACGGGAAAAAATCAATCTTGTTTCAGGAGAATGGGATGAAACAGTGGGAAATCCCGTTGTTATGAAGATCAACCCGGACATGATGCCGGTTACAGTAGCTGCTGTAAGTATGAAGGATAAAAGCACGGTAGAGACCTCTGACTTTGTAGAACAAAATCTGCTGTCGCCCTTAGAAGGCGTTGAAGGAATTGCAAGTGTAAATGCTACTGGACTTGTAAGCGAGGATATTCAGGTAGTTCTCTCTCAGGAAAAGATCGATAAACTGAACAAAAAAATCAGCAAAGCTATTTTAAAACAGTTTTCCAGTGCAAAATCGGATCTGGAGGATGGAATCAGCAAAGCAAAGGATGGCCAAAAGCAGATCGATTCGGGAAAAAGCAGAATTTCCAGTGCGCAAAAGCAGGCTTCCCGCCAGATGGAGGCAGCAAGAGCCAGACTGACATCCAGCAGAGAAAAGCTGGTACAGACAAAGGAAGCGATCCTGCAGATCGAAATCCTGCGCGCTGCCCAGCAGCAAGCCAGAGCTGCCGTAAAGGCACAGCGGCCTACTTTGACAAATAGTCAGATCGAAAAGATCTGCATGAAGGATAAGGAGTATGCACAGACTGCTGCGACCCTTCGGACGCTGAAAAAAACACTTCGCTCCGCAGGAATGAATCCCAATAAGCTTCCTTCCGCAAGGACGCTGAATGCACAGATAGATGCTATTGACAACAGCCTTTCAGCGCTGAATCTGCAGCAGGCGGACACTTCGGATACATTGGGCAATAATATGGCGGAGCTGACTGCGCAGGAAGGCAATCTTGCAGTGACCGTCAATCAGCTTCAGTCAGCCTTAGAGGAAGTTCAGTCTTCAGAAGAAGCAGCATTAAACAGCGCCGATCTCACCGGTATATTGACCATGGAAAATGTGTCGGCGATTTTAGATGCCCAGAATTTTTCCATGCCCGCAGGATATGTGAGTGACGGACAGAACAAAATTTTGGTGAGCGTGGGAGATAAAATCAGGGACACCTCCGAGCTGAGGGGCCTGGTTCTTTTAGATCTGAGGATTGAAGACATCGATCCTATCAAGCTGTCGGATGTTGCGGCTGTGACAAATGCAAACAACTCTGCGGAAACGTATGCCAAGATTAACAATGAAAACGGCGTACTCATGACATTTACAAAACAATCCGGCTATTCTACGGCCGAAGTAGCGGAGCGGATCAATGAGACGTTTGAAGAGCTCTCTTCAAAGCACCAGGGTCTGACCTTTACTACTCTGTCGGACCAGGGAGAGTATATCCATATGGTCGTCAATTCCGTAACGCAGAACCTGCTGGTGGGAGCAATTTTGGCTATCCTGATTCTGCTGTTCTTCTTAAGGGATATCAGACCTACGATTATTACAGCGGTCAGCATCCCTATCAGCGTGACCTTTGCAATTGCACTTATGTATTTTTCGGGCGTATCCATCAATGTAATTTCTCTGGCAGGATTGGCAGTGGGGGTCGGTATGCTGGTGGATAATTCCATTGTGGTGATCGAGAATATTTACAGGCTGCGAACAATGGGCTACAGTCATACGAGGGCTGCCATGGCGGGAGCTGCTCAGGTGACTGGCGCCATTACAGCATCGACTCTGACGACTATCTGCGTATTTGTGCCCATTATTTTTGTGGACGGAATGACGCGCCAGCTCTTTATGGATATGGCCCTGACGATTACATATTCTCTGATGGCAAGCCTGCTCATCGCACTGACGCTGGTTCCTGCCATGGCAAGAGGACTCCTGAAGAAGGATGCAAAAAAGACAGCCCTCAGTCAGGACAGTCCCATTATCCAGAAATACAAACAAGCGTTGGAATTCTGCCTGAGCCACAGGATCATCGTTCTTATCGCCGCGGTTGTTCTCCTGGGAGCTTCTACCGGTTTTGCTCTTGCAAGAGGTTTTTCCTATATGCCGGCTATGACAAGCCCGCAGATGTCTGTTACGGTTCAGATGCCTAAGGACAGCGACCTTCTGCAGACAGCGGAAGCTGCTGATGCTATAGCAGGAGAAATCTCAAAGTTGGAATATGTGGAAACGGTAGGCGCAATGCTTGCAAGTGATGCGGGAAGCGCTATGGGAATGTCTGCAGGCGGAGACAAAGATGTAACCCAGGTGATGATGTATGTGATTCTGGATGAAGATAAACTCAGTAAATCAAAGGATCTTTCCAAACAAATTGAGGCTTTGGGTCCCAAATATAATTGTGAAATTACGGCCCAGGGCGAGACAGATATGATGTCTATGACAGGCGGAGCAGGCGTTCAGCTGAAAATTTACTGCGATGATCTGGAACAGCTCAGAACTGCGGGCCTTGCTGTTGAAGAAGGTCTGCAAAAGGTGGAAGGTCTTGAAAATATAACGGATACAAATGAGGACAGCACTCCGAAGCTGCAGATTACGATTAATAAGAACCGTGCTATGTCTTACGGACTGACGGTTGCGCAGATTTTTGCGGAGCTTTCGGGCCAGATTTCCAGCGATGACGCGGCAACAAGCCTTGTGGCAAACGGCGAGGGAACGGATGTAATGGTTGCCGGAAACGAAACGGGTTCCATGACCATAGGGGATCTGGAGAGCCTGAAGGTGACTGGCAAAAAGCCTGACGGAACAGAGGAAAAGGTCAAGCTGGCGGACATTGCAGATATCCGGCAGGGCCAGACGCTGAGCATCATCAACCGAGATGAACAGAAGCGCGTTCTTTCTGTAACAGCGGATCTGCAGGATGGGTACAACATTACTCATGTAACCAGCGAGGCAAAGGAGGTCGTTGACAAGCTGAATCTGCCTACCGAGGCGAAGGTTGAGTTTGAAGGCGAAAATGAAGAGATCATGGATGCCATGAAACAGCTGCTTCTCATGCTGGCCCTTGGCATTCTGATGGTATATCTGATTATGGTGGCACAGTTCCAATCTCTTCGTTCACCGCTCATTATCATGGGTACTGTACCTCTTGCCTTTACGGGAGGAATGCTGGCGTTGCTGATCACCTTCCAGGAAGTAAGCGTAGTTGCGCTTCTCGGATTTATCATGTTGGTAGGTGTTGTCGTCAATAATGCGATTGTACTAGTGGACTGTATCAACCGCTTCCGATTAGAGGATGGGATGGAGCGGCATCAGGCCATTGTAGAGGCCGGCGCTGTAAGAATGCGGCCAGTGCTTATGACAGCGATTACGACGATTTTAGGGCTACTTCCTCTTGCCATTGGTTTTGGAGATGGGGCGGAAATGATCCAGCCTGTAGCGATTGTCTGCATAGGAGGGCTGATTTACGCGACTATTACGACCTTGATGGTGATTCCGGTTATGTACAGTTTGCTGGGCAAAAAACATATGGCGAAGATAGCGGAGGAAGATCTGACTGTGTAGAATACGTGTACTGGCCACCTGACTTTGAGATGTCTGGCGTGGCCAGTCCACTAGCATCGAAACTTGATTTCTATTTTATGGAATGTAAGTTTATATCAAAATTTTAGCAATAATGGCTTGTATAATGGGAAAAACTATGCTATAATTATATCATTGCGCCGGCGTGATGGAATTGGCAGACGTGCGGGACTCAAAATCCCGTGGTGGCAACACCGTATGGGTTCGACCCCCATCGCCGGCACCATTTTTATTAATTTGGATGAAGTTAGTAGGTTAAGGAGGCTCTATTTTATGAATGGTAGTATGATAACGACATTATTGCCCTTAGTGTTGTTACTGGTAGTAATGTATTTTCTGCTTATCAGACCTCAGAAGAAGAGGGAAAAACAGGTTAACGAAATGAGGAGCAATGTCCGCGTTGGTGATGAAATCATAACGATTGGCGGCATCTGTGGAAAGGTCGTAAAGACGAAAGAAGAATCTCTTGTAATTCAGGTTGGTGCTGACAAGGTGAAATTTGAAGTAATGAGATGGTCAGTTTCCAAAGTAGTGGAAAGCGCAAAGGCAACGAAGAAGGTCAGCGTTCCTGCACCTGATGAAGATGAGGAAGAACCTAAGAAGGCAATGCCGAAACGGCTAAAGAAAAAATCCGAAGCATCGGATCCAGAGGAAGCAAAAGAAGAAGCTAAGGATACGCCTGTGGAATCTGTCGAAGCAGAAGAAGCTGCGGATACTCAAGAAAAAGAATCAGAAGAAGCTGCTCCTGCGGAAGAAAAATAGACCTGCTTGTTTTGTGTAGATTCAAGGGCACACTGTATGTGATTTGCAGTGTGTCTTTTTCTTTGCGGTCAGTATACGGATGTTCTTATTTTCTCCGGTTAACAATATATTGTTATGACAGCCTGTTTAAAGGCGGAATGGAGGTAATAAGAATGACGGAAAAACTAATCAGGATTGGCAAGGGTTATTTGCTCAGCCTGGCTGTGTTTGCAGTTTTGACAGCACTCGGAGCAGTACTTATGAAGATAACTCCCTTTCCGGAAAGCTGGGGCTTTTGTTATGTGATCGCGGCAATGGGAATTTCGTGTCTCTTTGTGGGGCTTTACATTTCCAGCTATTTTCAAAAATCAGGACTTCTTACGGGGCTTTGCTGTTCCGCAGTGCTTCTGGCCTGCATTTTGGCTCTTGTCAGCGCCTGTTTTTCAAAGCTGCCGAATATGGAAATTCTGAAGCCGGCCTATCTGCTCCCCCTGTGCGCGGGAGTCGCGGGCGGAATTCTGGGGGCAAACATGAAAAAGTAGCTGAAAAGAAGAAAAAGCATCTGGTTTTCCCTTGTGGAAACAGATAAAAAGTAGTAAAATATTATGACTATAGTTTAAATTGGCAAGGTTTTTGTCAAATAAAATACATAAGAAAAAATAATTGGAGGATGAGATGAATTACAAGCTTAAGAGAGTTTTGGCAGTTTTGGTCATCTTACTGACTGCGTTCGGATGGTACGTGACGATCTTCGGACTTGGCTCTGTTATGGAGCCGACAAAGGACAAGATCAAGCTGGGACTGGACATCAAGGGAGGCGTTTACGTTGTTATGGAAGCTCAGACTGATGTCACAGGCGAAGAACTGACCAGCCTGATGAACCAGACTCAGGCTGTTATCGAAGAACGTGTAAACCAGATGGGGCTTGCTGAGCCGGTTGTTACGGTAGAGGGCCAAAAGAGAATACGTGTCGAACTGCCGGGAGCAGAGGACGCAGAAGAGGCTATTGAGCAGATCGGAAAGACCGCTCAGCTTCAGTTTGCTCTGGCAGACGGAACGATTGTGCTGGATGGAAGCAATGTGAAGGATGCGACTACAGGCACTGCTGAGGACGGCGGATATGCAGTCAACCTGCAGTTTGACAGCGAAGGAGCTGATAAATTTGCAGATGCCACCAGCAAGGCTTACGAAGGAAGTGTGACTTCCTCCTATGAAGGCGTACAGAATAATGCGATTATGATCCTCTTGGATGATCAGATTATTTCAGCGCCTGGTGTAAGAAGCGGTCCGATTACAGGCGGAAGCTGCGAGATTTCAGGCAGCTTTACTCAGGAAGAGGCTAAAAATCTGGCTGCTCTTATCCGGGGCGGTGCGCTTCCTGTAGAGCTGGTAGAGGTAACATCTTCGGTTCAGACCGCGAAGATCGGTTATAATGCGCTGGAGCAGAGCATCTTTGCCGGCTTTATCGGCATTGCTTTGATCTTCATCATTATGCTCATCGGATACAGAGCCATGGGTATTGCGGCTGATATCGGGCTGCTGCTTTATGTAGTTATTGTCTTAAATATCATGGCCCTTATGGGCAGCGTTCTTACGCTTCCGGGAATTGCCGGCATCATTCTGTCCATCGGTATGGCGGTGGATGCCAACGTCATCATATTCTCGCGAATACGAGAGGAAATTATCGCGGGCAAGAGTATCCGCTCTGCTGTGCAGACAGGCTTTAAACGGGCCATGAGCACAGTTGTGGACTCCCAGGTAACTACCTTTATCGCAGCGATTATATTGTATCAGATCGGTACAAGTACAGTAAAGGGCTTTGCCTGGACGCTGATGATCGGTATTCTGGTGAGCCTGTTTACAGCAGTACTCATTACAAGACTGTACATGAGCATTCTTGCAGATAGCAAGATCTTTAATAAAAAAGGCTTTTACGGAATTAAAGCGGACAACACAGCAACCTTCCAGGTCAACAGAGAGCTTCATTTCGTAAAATACAGAAAAATTTTCTTTGGAGTCAGCATTGGAATCATGGTTATCGGCCTTGCCTTTGGAGTGATCCGCGGATTGAATTATGGAATCGACTTTACAGGAGGTACCATGCTTCAGGTGGATATGGGCAAGCAGGTAGCGGCTGCTGATGTGGAAAAATCTATCAAGGAATACAAGCTGAGTCCGGAAATCATTTATTCGGGTGAAGGAAATAAGGAAGTCGTAATCCGTACGATGAAGGCTCTGGATTCGGATCAGAGAGCGGAGGTCCTCAAAACTATGCAGGAGGACTTCGGATTTGAAGACGACGATGTCATCGCACAGGAGCTCTTCGGTCCGTCTGTAGGAAAAGAGCTGAGAAACAACGCAATTAAAGCAATCCTTCTGTCAGCCCTGTGTATGTTGATTTATATCAGGCTCAGGTTCTCGGAATGGAAATTCGGCGGCGCCGCTCTGCTGGGCGTATTAAACGACGTGCTCCTGGTAATCGCCTTTTATGCGATTTTCAATGTGCAGGTTAACAATCCGTTCATTGCAGGTATTCTAACCGTAGTTGGATATTCCATTAATGATACCATTGTAGTATTTGACCGTATTCGTGAAAACCTGAAATATTCAAGGCGAGGCGGTACAGAAGAGCTTATTGACCGGAGTATCACTCAGACATTGGGACGCTCCCTGATGACATCTTTCACTACTTTGATCGTTATGATCCCGCTGTTTGTCATGACAGGAAGTGCTATCCGGCAGTTCACACTTCCATTGATGGTAGGTGTACTGGTGGGTGCAGCCTCCTCCATTACTATCTGTAGCCCGCTGTACTATGAATTTGCGCAGAGGGGACAGGGAAGCCAGTACCTGAAGGATGTAAAGAAAAAGAAAAAAGCGGAAAAAAGCAAGAATGCTGAAAAATAAGAGTAAGAGTGAAGGAAAAGAGCGGTAAATGAAAAGTAGAGAAGAATTTTTACAAACCATTTCCGGCTACAATCCGAATTACGATATGGAGCTTGTGAGCCGCGCCTTTGATAAGGCGAGTGAAATGCATAGCGGACAGCTGAGAAAGTCTGGTGAGCCATATTTGATCCACCCTATGGCGGTTGCGGAAATACTGGCTGATCTGGGAATGGATGAGGACACTCTTGTGGCGGGACTTCTCCATGACGTAGTTGAAGATACTTCCTACACTGCTGAAGAATTGAGAGCGGAGTTCGGTGAGGAGGTAGAGCTGCTTGTAGACGGCGTAACCAAGCTGGGCTCCCTGAAATTTGAGAGCAAAGAAGAACGTCAGGCTGAAAACCTGCGGAAAATGTTCCTCGCCATGTCCAAGGATATCCGGGTACTGATTATCAAGCTGTCGGACCGGCTGCACAACCTGCGGACCATTAACTACATGACCGAAAATAAGATCATCGACAAGTGCAGGGAGACTCTGGAGATTTATGCGCCTCTTGCCAGCAGGCTGGGGATTTATGCCATGAAGTTTGAGATGGAGGACATTGCGCTCAAGTACCTGGATCCGGAGGCTTATTATAATCTTGTGGAAAAGGTGAGCGAACGCAAAGAGCAGCGGGATGAAGCCATCGGTCAGGTCATTGATGAAATTGAAGACGGCCTTGAGGATCTGAATATTCATTATGATATTATGGGCCGATCCAAGCACTTTTACAGCATCTACAAAAAGATGAAATACCAGCACAAGCAGCTGGACGAAATTTTTGATTTGACAGCAGTCCGGATTATTGTAGAAAATGTAAGGGACTGTTATGCGGTACTGGGAATCGTCCATACACTTTGGACGCCTATCCCAGGCCGTTTTAAAGACTATATTGCCATGCCAAAACCCAATATGTACCAGTCTCTGCATACCACAGTTATCGGAGATACGGGGAACCCTTTTGAAATCCAGATACGGACTTATGAAATGCATAAGATTGCCGAATACGGTATTGCAGCTCACTGGAAATATAAAGAGGGGATTACCCACGACAAAGAAGAGGTAAAGCTCGCATGGTTGAGACAGACCCTGGAGTGGCAAAAGGATATGCACGATCCGAGAGAGTTTATGGAAACTCTGAAGGTGGATCTTTTTGCCAGCCAGGTATTTGTATTTACACCCCAGGGTGATATTATCGAGCTGCCGGCAGGCTCCACGCCCCTTGATTTTGCTTTTAAAATCCATTCGGACATCGGATGCAAGTGTGTAGGAGCAAAGGTGAATGGAAAGATGGTTACCATTGACCATACGCTGGAAAATGGCAATATCATTGAGATCGTCACATCGCCTAATTCGGCAGGACCCAGCATTGACTGGCTGAAGATTGTAAAAAGTAATACGGCCAGAAATAAGATACGTCAGTGGCTGAAAAAAGAGAGCAAATCCGATGCAGTGGATAAGGGCAAGGATGTGATTGACAAATATATCCGCAAAAAAGGCTATGATCCAAAAGACCTTTTAAAAAATGCCTTTATCAATCGACTCATTAAGGAATTAAAGCTGAACAATGTGGATGAGCTGTATAACCAGCTGAGCCATGGAGGTTCTTTTCAAAGCAAAATAGGAACCCTTCTGATCAAATATTTTAATGATGAAAAGCAGGCGCAGCTGGAAAAAGAAAAGCAGGAAACGGAGAAGCCTAAAATTCCGGATGAACGCAAAGCGCGTGAGGAGCGGAAGCGGAGGGAAAACGCAGGCATCGTAGTAGAAGGCGTGGATAATCTGATGATCCGTCTGGCAAGGTGCTGCAACCCGGTTCCAGGGGATGAAATTGTAGGCTTTATTACAAAGGGCAGAGGCATTTCTGTCCACAGGAAAGACTGTCCTAACATCAAGTCTCTTCCAGTAGCGGAAAAAGCCCGTTTCATCGGGGTTAAATGGGATCAGAGCAAGCCGGATCAAGAATATACTACGGACATCAGCATTATTGCTCAGGATAGGAAAGGCCTGTTTTCTGCACTTTCCAGAGTATGTGAGGATATGGATGTTCATATTGACGGCGTGAATGCAAAGAGCAGCAAGGATGAAACCATTAATGTGACTCTGACCCTTTCCATATCCAGTAAAGCGGAAATGGAAAAAGTGCTCCGGGCATTAAAAAATGTCCAGGGTGTTTCCAATGTGTTCAGAGCAAAACCATAGTAAACGGATAGGATGAGAATATGAGAGCAGTAGTACAACGAGTAATAGAAAGCGATGTTACTGTGGACGGCAAGGTTACAGGCGCCATCCAAAAGGGGCTGATGGTTCTTTTAGGTGTTGCGGAAGATGACACGGAAAAGGATGCGGAATATATCGCAGGCAAAGTCGCAGGTCTTCGCGTTTTTGAAGACGAAGAGGAAAAAATGAACTTGTCTGTAAAAGATGTAGGTGGACAGATTCTGGCCGTTTCCCAGTTTACCTTGATGGGTGATGTGCGGAAAGGAAAACGCCCCAGCTTTACAAGGGCTGCAAAGCCGGAAGAGGCAGACAGGCTGTACCGGACCTTTATTGAGCTGCTGCAGCAGCAGGAGCTTCACGTGGAGGAAGGGGTTTTTCAGGCGGATATGCTGGTGCGTATCTACAATGACGGGCCTGTGACGATTTTACTGGACAGCAAAAAAACGTTTTAAGAAAGGAACAGTTATGAAAATCAGCAACCTGCCCAGCGGACCGCTGGCTGTAAACACATATCTTGTTGAGGACGAAACGACAAAGAAAGGCTTTATTGTGGATCCTGGCGGATATAACCCGCGCCTGACAAAGCAAATTGCAAGTGAGGGAATTGAGATCGAATATATCATTCTGACCCATGGACACAGCGATCATATCGGAGGCGTGAATCAGCACAAGGAAGAGCTGCCCGGCGTCAAGGTAGTTGCTGATGCGGCGGAAGTTCCGATGCTTTCGGATCCAAGCTTCAATATGAGCAGCATGATGGGCGGTCCAGTTACGGTAACGCCGGATATTACAGTAAAGGATGGAGATACCCTTACCGTTGGGAATATGGAACTGAAATTCCTTCATACACCGGGCCATTCTCCGGGAGGAATGTCTATTTTAACGGGAAACGCGCTCTTTAGCGGTGATACGCTTTTCTGCGCCTCTATCGGGAGAACGGACTTCCCAGGATGCTCCTTTGAAGAGCTTTCCAGATCCATCAAAGAAAAACTGTATGTACTGCCGGAGGATACCCAGGTGTTCCCGGGCCATATGGGAACTACCAGCATTGGTTATGAAAAGGAGAATAATCCATTTGTACGGCCTTAAACTAAACGGGATTGAAAACACGAACCAATATGAAGAGCTGATCAAGCTGTTTTTAGAGCCTTCTCAGTATAAGATGCTTGTAGCGGATGCGGAGCCGGCGGGAGCTGAGGCAGAAGAGTGCGGGGAGCTGCTGGTTCTTGATTATGAGGGAGATCCCAATGAGCTGAAGCGGCGGCTTTACAGGGAGCTGCAAAATCGGACAGGCAGACGGCCAAAGTGGGGAATTTTAACAGGGATTCGCCCGGTAAAGCTGGCAGGTGAGCTGTGCAGAAAACTGGGGAGCACGAAACAGGCAAAGAAGTGTCTGCAGGAGGATTATCTTTTGGATGAGGAAAAAGCGGATCTGATATTGGATCTGTATCAGTATCAGCAGGAAGCGCTTCCGCCGCCGCCCAGGCATTCGGCAGGCCTTTATATTGGAATTCCATTCTGCCCTACAAGGTGTCTTTACTGTTCCTTTACCTCGAATCAGGCAGAAGAGGGAAAGATGGAGCGCTATTTAGATGCGCTGTGCTCTGAAATCGAATTTGCGGCAAGAGGCATGAAGAATGATTCGATTTTCCTGGAGTCCCTTTATATAGGCGGGGGGACACCTACTGCACTGACAACCGGGCAGCTGGAGCGGCTGTTTTCCTGTGTGAAAAAGAATCTTGATTTTTCAGGTCTGCAGGAATTTACGGTAGAAGCGGGACGGCCAGATACCATAACTCCCGAAAAGCTGGAGCTTTTGAAGGAATTTGGCGCAGGCAGGATCAGTATCAATCCCCAGACTATGCATGAAAAGACGCTGCAGCTCATCGGACGCTCTCACACTGCGGAGCAGACCAGGCAGGCGTTTCAGATGGCGCGTGAGGCGGGAATACCCATCATCAATGCAGATTTGATTGCAGGGCTTCCAAGCGAGAGCCCAGTGGATTTTCAAGGATCCCTGGAGCAGGTCCTTTCCCTTGGTCCCAATAATATTACCATTCACACGCTGGCAGTAAAGCGTTCCTCTCGCCTCAAGGAGCTGGATGAAAACTTTCACTACAGACAGCCGGAAGTGACACAGGAAATGCTGGCAAAGGCAGAATCAGTTCTCAGAGGGGCGGGATACCGGCCCTATTATCTGTACCGGCAAAAGCATACTGCGGGAAGTACGGAAAATATCGGGTACTGCAAAGACGATACCCTGAGCCTTTACAATGTCCGTATTATGGAGGAAGCCCAGACAATTATTGCTCTGGGGGCAGGCGGTATTACGAAGGTTTATTATCCACAGGAAAACCGGCTGGAGCGTGTTCCGAACGTATCCAATTATGAGATTTATATAGAACGCATTGAAGAAATGATGGAGCGAAAACGAAACAATTTATTCAGGAGGTAAAAACCATGTTGACAAACGCGCCCAAGGGCACGAAGGATGTACTGCCCTCACAGGTGTACAAATGGCACTATGTGGAGCGGGCATTTGCGGATATCTGCGAAACATACGGATTTAAAGAAATCAGGACTCCGGTCTTTGAACATACAGAGCTTTTTTCAAGAGGAGTAGGGGATACGACGGACATTGTGCAAAAGGAAATGTATACCTTCCAGGATTATGCAAAGCGGAGCATTACCTTAAAGCCTGAGGGAACTTCGCCCGTTGCCCGCGCCTTTGTAGAGCACAAGGCTTATGCGGATGTGCAGCCGGCAAAATATTATTACAATACACCCTGCTTTCGTTATGAAAAGCCCCAGTCAGGCCGTCTGAGAGCCTTTCACCAGTTTGGCATTGAGGTTTTTGGAACGAATAATATGATCGCGGATGCGGAGGTCATCTGCCTGGCAAACGATTTCCTTCACGGGCTGGGAATTACAAACATAGAACTTCAGATTAACAGCGTGGGCTGTCCGGAGTGCCGGAAGGCTCACAGGGAAGCGCTGAGAGATTTCTTAAGGCCGAAATACGAGGAGCTGTGCGGCACATGTAAAGATCGATTTGAGAGAAACCCACTGCGTATTATGGACTGCAAATCGGAAATCTGTCAGGAGCTGGTGAAAGGCGCGCCCCTGATGATCGATTTTTTGTGTGATGACTGCAAGGCTGCCTTTGAGGATGTGCAGAACAACTTAAAGCACATGGGCGTTGAATTCGTTGTAAATCCCGGAATCGTAAGGGGACTTGATTACTATACGAAAACAGCCTTTGAATTTGTAACTACCAGCATTGGCGCTCAGGGTACGGTCTGCGGCGGAGGCCGTTACGATCACCTGATGGAAGAGCTGGGAGGACCGCCTATTCCGGGCGTGGGATTCGGTCTGGGCATTGAGCGTCTGTTGCTGACCATGGAAGCAAACGGAATTGAAATTCCGGAGCCGGAAACAGCAGATGTCTTTGTAGCTGTTATGGGCGATGAGGCAAAGGCCTTTGGCCTAAAACTCCTGCACCAGCTGCGTCAGGCAGGCGTGCGTGCGGAGATGGATGCTATGGCGAGAAACATCAAAGGTCAGTTTAAATATGCCAACCGGATAGGCGCGAAGAAAACCGTAGTTATCGGTGATAATGAGCTGGCAGAAAAAAAAGTGGCTATCAAGGATATGGCAACCTCGCAGCAGACAGAAGTTTCCATGGATGATATTTTGAAAGAATTGACAAAATAGGGAGATAAGAATGAGCAAGCTATATAAAAGAACCCATATGTGCGGTGTTCTGACAGAAGCAAATATTGATGAGCAGGTAGTGCTCAACGGGTGGATACAAAAAAGAAGAAACCTGGGAGGCCTGATTTTCTGTGATCTGCGGGATAAGACAGGAATTGTTCAGGTCGTATTTAATGACGCAATCCCAGCAGAACTCTTTGAAAAGGCAGATAAGCTCCGCAGCGAATACGTAGTGGGCATCAAGGGAACCGTGAAGGAACGGGAATCCAAAAATCCGGATCTGCCTACTGGAAGCATTGAAGTATTTGCAGAAGATCTGGTTATTTATTCGGAAGCAGATACGCCGCCGATTTACATCAAGGATGACGACAATGTAGACGATAATCTGAGACTGAAATACCGCTATCTGGATTTGAGAAAGCATAAGATGCAGCAGAATCTGACCTTCCGCCACAACCTGACAAAGCTGGCTAGAGACTACTTTGACAGTCAGGGCTTTACGGAAGTGGAAACACCTATGATGATCAAATCCACACCAGAAGGAGCCAGGGACTATCTGGTGCCAAGCCGCGTAAATCAGGGCTCCTTTTATGCCCTTCCTCAGTCGCCTCAGATGTTCAAGCAGCTCCTCATGGTGGCGGGAACGGATCGGTATATGCAGATTGTAAAGTGCTTTCGAGATGAAGATCTGAGAGCAGATCGTCAGCCGGAATTTACCCAGATTGACCTGGAAATGTCCTTTGTGGATCAGGATGATGTAATCGAGGTGCAGGAGGGCTTTCTTAAAAAAGTATTTAAGGAGCTGATGGGAATGGATATTGAGACGCCGTTTCCGCGGATTTCCTATGACGAGGCTATGGAGCGCTATGGAAGCGACAAGCCGGATACCCGCTTTGGCTTTGAGCTGAAAAAGCTGAATGACCAGGTTGCAGGCTGTCAGTTTAAGGTCTTTACCGACGCCCTGGCAGCAGGAGGCGATGTAAGAGGCATCTGCATTGACGGCGGCGGAGCAGCTTACACCAGAAAGAAAATTGACAAGTTGACCGAGGCTGTGAAAAGCTACGGCGCAAAGGGAATGGTCTGGATCAAGGTGGAAGAAAACAAGGTATCCTCTTCGGTCAACAAATTTTTCTCAGAAGAGGAGCTGAGGTCCATTGCCGATGTATTCGAAGCCAAAGCAGGGGATCTGATTTTGATCGTGTCGGATAAAAAACAGGTAGTTTTTGATAGCCTGGGATTTTTGAGACGTCATATTGCAGGAGAGATGGGACTTCTTGATGATCACAAATACAATCTGCTGTGGGTTGTGGACTTCCCGCTCTATGAATACGATGATGAGACAGGAGAGTACCATCCAAAGCACCATCCCTTCACTTCCCCAAATCCGCAGGATCTGGACAAGCTGGAGAGCGATCCCGGCAGCGTGAAGGCGCAGGCATACGACATTGTGCTTAACGGTGTAGAGCTGGGAGGAGGCAGCATTCGTATTCATGACAGGAAGCTGCAGGAGCGCATGTTTAAAGTACTGGGACTCACCCAGGAGGAAATTGACGAAAAGTTCGGCTTCCTGGTAGAGGCTTTCAAATACGGAGCGCCGCCTCATGGCGGACTGGCTTATGGTCTGGATCGTCTGGTTATGCTTTTGACCCATCAGAGCAGCATCCGTGAGGTTATCGCATTCCCGAAGAATCAGGCAGCACAGTGCATGGTCAGCGAAGCTCCGGCGCCGGTAGGAAGCGATCAGCTCCAAGAGCTGGGTATCCGGCTGGAGGCAAAACCGGAGAGCCAGCAGTAAAAGAAATGAGATGCATTGGAATTTTGGGGGGAACTTTTGATCCGATACACAACGGACATATCGGGCTGGCGGAAGACGCCAGAGCGCAGCTGGAACTTGAAAAAGTGATTTTAATACCTGCCAGGCTGCAGCCCTTTAAGCTGGAAAAAAGAGTTACAGAAGGATGTCACAGACTGGAGATGGCAAGACTTGCGGTTATGGGAAAACGGGGTCTTGTGGTTTCGGATTACGAGCTGCGGCAGGATCGGGTTTCTTACACCTATATGACGTTGCAGGCCATGAAAAAGCAGGAAGGTGTGGATACCAGACTCTACTTTATTACAGGAACGGATGCGTTTTTAAAGATTTCTCAGTGGCGCCATGCCCAGGAGATGTTAAGGGAATATTCCTTTGCCGTAGGATCCCGTCCGGGCTATCGGGAGACAGAGCTTAATACATGTATAGAGGAGTTAAAAAGCGTCTATAATACAGATATTGTAAGGATCGAAAACAGGCAGAGAGATATTTCGGCAACGGAAATCCGCCAGCGGCTGGAAACAGGCGGCACGCTCCGCGGCATGGTGCCAACAACCGTAGAAAGGTATATTAAACAGCATGGACTCTATTGAAGCCTATATTGAAAGGAATTTGACGGAAAAACGAAAAGTGCATACCTATGGAGTCGCGGAGACAGCTCAGAGGTTTGCTGCCCGCTACGGAGCATCCGAAGATAAGGCGCGGACTGCCGCCTTATTTCACGATATGTTCCGCAGCACACCTCAGGATGCGCTCAATATGTATGTGAGGCAGCTGGGGCTCGACAGCCTGTATCTGGACAACGCCAATCTGGCCCATGGACCAATTGCGGCAGTTATCATGGAGCGGGATTACCATATCTCAGATCCGGATATATTAAATGCAGTGCGGTATCACACGACAGGGCGGGCTGCTATGTCCCTGCTGGAAAAAATACTGTATCTGGCCGATGCCATAGAGCCGGGAAGAGAATATCCGGGTGTGGATGAGGCACGGCGGCTGGCAGACGAATCTTTGGACAGGGCCTGCCTTTTTTCCATGGAACGGTCCGTTACGTACATCCGTCAGAGGGGATTATTCCTCCACGAGGATACGATACATGCAAGAGATGATTTAAAAGATAAATTAGCAAAGAAAGGAGATAGCAATGGATTGTAAGGAAATGGCAATGTTTTCCGCGCGTACTCTGGATAATAAAAAGGCCAGGGACATTACGATTATCAATATCGGAAACAAAGCAGCCTTTGCAGACTATATGGTTCTGGCTTCCGGAGGAAGCAGGAGACAGGTTGGTACGCTGTGCGACGAGCTTGAGGAACAGTTCGAAAAGGAAGGCATCTTTGTACAGAGCATCGAAGGAAAGAAAAATTCCGACTGGATTCTGATGGATTACGGTGATATTATCATAAACCTGCTGACTTCCGATATGCGGGAAAAATACAACATCGAAAAGGTGTGGGCAGACTGCGAAATTTTAGACCTGGAGGGTTAAGATGATAGATAAGTATAATTTTACAGAGATTGAAAAAAAGTGGCAGGACAAATGGAAGGCAGCCGATGTTTTTAAGACAACAGAGGATGAGGACAAGGAAAAGTACTATGTTCTGGAAATGTTTCCATACCCATCCGGCAAATTACATATGGGCCATGTGAGAAACTACTCCATCGGCGATGTAATTGCCCGCTTCAAGACTATGAAGGGCTACAACGTGCTCCATCCCATGGGTTGGGACTCCTTCGGACTTCCTGCTGAAAACGCCGCTATCAAGCATGGCGCGGCTCCCAGTGAGTGGACCTGGAATAATATTGATGAAATGAGAGATCAGCTGGGAGAGCTGGGGCTTTCCTACGACTGGGATCGGGAGGTTGCCACCTGCCATCCTGACTATTACAAATGGATGCAGTGGATCTTTATCCAGTTTTACAAAAAAGGGCTGGCTTACAAAAAAGAAAACCCGGTAAACTGGTGTCCCAGCTGTCAGACGGTACTTGCCAATGAGCAGGTAGTAGATGGACAGTGCGAACGGTGTGGCGCTGAGGTAGGCAAAAAAGAGCTGTCCCAGTGGTATTTTAAGATCACCGATTACGCGGATCGGCTGCTGTCCAATCTGGAACAGCTGGAAGGCTGGCCGGATAAAGTAAAGATCATGCAGAGAAACTGGATCGGAAAGAGCATCGGCGCTGAGGTTACCTTTGAAATCGAAGGCTTTGACAAGGGTCTGGACATTTTTACAACAAGACCTGACACTCTGTACGGCGTAACCTATATGGTACTGGCGCCGGAGCACCCATATGTAAAGGAACTGGTTTCGGGAAGCGAATATGAACCAGCTGTAAAGGCATATCTGGATAAAGTACAGCACATGTCGGATATTGAACGTACTTCCACCACAAACGAAAAGACAGGTGAATTCATCGGAAGATATGCCATCAATCCAGTAAACGGCAAGAAGGTTCCTATCTATATTTCCGACTACGTTCTGATGGACTACGGAACAGGAGCCATTATGGCAGTACCTGCCCATGACCAGAGAGACTTTGACTTTGCCAAGAAATTTGGCTTGGATATTATTCCGGTAGTGGATACCGATGATCCAACGATCGATGTATACGATCTGAAAGAAGCCTTTGCTGCCGAAGGAAACATGATCAATTCGGATCTCTTTACCGGCATGAACAACAAGGAAGCCATCGTTAAGATCATCGACTATCTGGAAGAAAAGGGAATCGGTAAAAAGTCTATCAACTACAGACTGAGAGACTGGCTGATTTCCAGACAGAGATACTGGGGAACACCGATTCCCATGATCTACTGCGACGACTGCGGCTGGGTGCCGGAAAAGGAAGAAAACCTGCCGGTTCTGCTACCGACTGACGTGGAATTCACAGGCAAGGGAGAATCCCCTCTGACCACCAGTAAGACCTTCAAGGATGCCGTCTGCCCTAAATGCGGAAAGCCGGCCAGAAGAGAAATGGATACCATGGATACATTCCTGGATTCTTCTTGGTATTTCCTGCGTTACTGTGACGCGAAGAACGACAAGGAAGCCTTTAATCTGGACAAAGTAAAATACTGGATGAGCGTTGATCAGTACATTGGCGGAGTGGAGCATGCCATTCTCCATCTGATGTACGCTAGATTCTTCCAGATGGCGCTCTATGATCTGGGGCTTGTAAGTACAGAAGAGCCTTTCACCAACCTGCTGACTCAGGGGATGGTAATCAAGGATGGAAAGAAAATGTCCAAATCCATCGGAAACGTAGTTAGCCCCGCGGAAATCATTGAAAAATACGGTGCAGACACGGCAAGACTCTTTATCCTCTTCGCCGCTCCGCCGGAACGGGAACTGGACTGGTCGGATAAAGGCGTAGAGGGAAGCTATCGTTTCCTTAACCGGGTACACAGGCTGGTATATGAATATGCGGATAAATGCAGGGAATGGACCGGCGAGTGGAAAGCGGAAAGCAAGGCGGACAAAGAGCTTGCATATGCCATGAATTACACCATCAAAAAAGTGTCCGATGATGTAGGCGGCAGATTTAACTTTAACACTGCCATCAGTTCTATCATGGAGCTGGTAAACGAAATGTACAAATACAAAGAAGGGGAGATCAATCAGGGGCTCTTTAAGGCAGCAATTGAGAATCTGGTGCTAGTGCTGTCTCCGTTTACACCGCATATCTGCGAGGAAATGTGGGAACACCTGGGACATACTTCCTTTATCTATAACGAGAGCTGGCCTAAGTACGACGAAAAGGCGCTGGTTCGCGACACCGTTGAAATTGTAGTGCAGATCAACGGAAAAGTAAAAGAAAAAATGGATGTGCAGACAGGCATTTCCAAACAAGAACTGGAAAAGCTGGCCACAGAAAACGAAAAAATACAGAAGTTAACAAGCGGTAAGAACGTTGTAAAGGTAATTGCAGTACCAGGAAAACTTGTTAATATTGTTGTAAAATAGGTTTTCTCAGCTTTTCATAATAAAGAAAAGAGAGAACGGAAATTTATGAGAACGAAACAACAGAATACGAACAATAAGGGCGGATTGCCGGTAAAAATCATCCCTTTAGGCGGATTGAACGAAATTGGGAAAAATATGACCGTTTTGGAATACAGGGATGAAATTCTGGTGATCGACTGCGGGCTTTCCTTCCCGGATGACGATATGTTCGGAATTGATATGGTCATCCCGGATTTTGACTACCTGATCCAAAACAAAAAGAAGATAAAAGGTATCGTCATCACCCACGGTCACGAAGATCACATCGGCGCGGTTCCTTACCTGCTGAAGGTGCTCAATGTGCCGATTTACGGAACCCGCTTTCCCCTGGGGCTCATCCAGAACAAGCTGAAAGAGCACGGGCTGAGGGGAAAGCTTCATCCTATTAAGGCAGGACAGAAGTTCAGGCTGGGATCCTTTGAAGTGGAAACCCTGCGCATTACCCACTCTATCGCCGACTCCATCTGTCTGTGTATCAACACACCGGCAGGAAGGATCTTCCACACCGGAGACTTTAAGATCGACTATACTCCGGTGGATGGAGAACCCCTGGATTTTGCCAGACTGGCAGAGCTGGGTTCAAAGGGCGTCATGCTCATGATGGCAGACAGTACCAATGCCACGAGAAAGGGCTACACAGCTTCGGAAAAGGTGGTGGGACGCACGCTGGAGGATATTTTCAGACGCTCCCAAACCAGAATCATCATTGCCACCTTTTCTTCCAATGTCCACAGGCTGCAGAAAATCATTGATATCGCAGTTCTGTGCAAGCGAAAGGTAGCGGTTTCTGGCAGGAGCATGGTTAATGTAGTAGAACTGGCCCAGGAACTGGGATACATTAAAATTCCCGCAAATGTGCTGGTGGACATTAACAAAATCCGCAACATACCGGATAAGGATCTGGTCATCATTACAACGGGCAGCCAGGGAGAGCCAATGTCGGCTCTTTCCAGGATGGCAACCTCGGATCACAAAGCAGTAAAAATTAAAAAAGGCGATATGGTCATCCTTTCCTCCACACCAGTGCCCGGAAATGAAAAGACCGTATCCAATGTCGTAAACAAGCTCTTTGAAAAAGGCGCGGAGGTCATTTATTCGGATATCGCGGATATCCACGTTTCCGGCCACGCCTGTCAGGAGGAGCTGAAGCTGATGCATTCCTTAATCAGGCCCCAGTATTTCATGCCTGTACACGGAGAATACCGGCACCTGAAAAAACATTCGGAAATTGCCCAGTCTCTGGGAATGCCGGAAAACAGGATTTTTATCCTGGAAAACGGGGACGAACTGGATGTGAACCGCAGGCAGGCCCGCATTCAGAAGCAGGTAGCCGAAGCAGAAGGCGTTATGGTAGATGGCCTTGGAGTAGGAGATGTAGGAAATATCGTATTGCGGGACAGGCGGCTTCTTTCCGAGTCCGGTCTGATTATCGTAGTGGCGGCAATCGACCGGGCAAACAACCGGGTGTCCTCAGGGCCGGATATTATCTCAAGAGGATTCGTCTATGTGCGTGAAAACGAAAAGCTCATCGACGAGGCCTGCGATCTGGCAGAGGAAATCCTGGAGGAATGCTGCAGAAAAAATGTCCGGGACTGGAACGCCATGAAAACGGCAGTTCGGGAAGGCATGAGAAAGTTTATTTACAACAAGACTATGAGAAGCCCAGTCATTCTGCCGATATTTTTGGAGGTATAAGCGATGAATGTATATGAAGAAGCGCACAAGTTAACACAGGCAATCCGGGAATCGGAGGAATACAAGCAGTTTCAGGCAGCAAAGGAAAAGCTGAAAGCAAATCCGGAGCTGGAAAAAAACCTCAATGATTTTAAATCGCAGCAGATTAGCATGCAGGCAGGTCAGATGATGGGGCAGCAGATGGATCAGGACATGATGAGCCATATTCAGGGTCTTTACGGCATTCTGCTTAAAGATCCTCTGGCTGCCGAGTATCTCCAGTGTGAGATGCGCTTTTCCCTTATGATGAACGATGTTTTTCAAATCCTGGGAGAAGTAGTGGATCTGGGATTAGGCGAGTTAGGCGGTGTGCTAAATGGCAGATAAACGGATTAAGACGCCGGATGAGCTTTTGAAAATCATGAAAGCGGAAGCCATGGGGGATATCTGTTTTACCCATATTCTGGATTTTATTAAGACGGGTATGACCGAGATACAGGTGGCGGAAGAAATCGAACGGGTTCTGCTGGCTCTGGGAGCTGAGGGACTTTCCTTTCCTACAATTTGTGTTTCCGGGACAAGGACGGAATTTCCTCACGGAGAACCGACGGATAAAGTGATTGAAGAAGGCGATTTTGTTACCATTGATATGGGAGCCATTGTAGACGGCTACTGTGGTGATATGACGAGAACCGTTGCCATGGGCCAGATTACAGATGAGCAGCAGGAAGTATACGATATTGTCCTGCGCTCTCAGAAGGCAGGTCTTGAGGCCGTAAAATCAGGAGTGAAATGCTTTGATGTGGATAAGGTCTGCCGTGATATTATTGCGGAAGCCGGATATGGGCAGTATTACATCCATGGAACTGGCCACGGTGTTGGTACGGAGGTTCACGAGGCGCCTACACTGAATACGAAAAGCGATGAGGTGTTGGAAGAATACATGCCAGTTACCATAGAACCGGGAATTTATATCCCCGAAACCTTCGGTGTACGCATTGAGGACTTGGCAATTGTAACAGATTTTGGTATAATAAATACAACAAAGTCAGAAAAAGAATTAATCATACTCTAGTGCTGGTACAGGGCAGAGCAAAACAGGAGCATGCTGCGTACCGATAGCGAGAAGAAAGAAAGGTCGAGATTTTATGATTTATGCAGGTGATTTTAGAAAAGGTATTACATTTGAAATCAATGGAGAACCCCATGTAGTGCTGGATTTCCAGCATGTAAAGCCAGGTAAGGGCGCAGCCTTTGTAAGGACGAAATACAGAAATATCCTTTCCGGGGCTACTAGAGAAGAAGCTTTCAACCCAAATGACAAATTCCCTAAGGCCCACATTGAAACAAAGACCATGCAGTATCTCTACAATGACGGAGAACTCTACTATTTCATGGATCCGGAAAGCTACGACCAGATTCCGCTTCCCCAGGAACAGGTGGAAGAAGCCATGAAATACCTGAGAGAAAACGATGAGGCAACCATCAAGTTCTACAAAGGAAACGCTTTCCTTGTAGAAGCTCCTAACTTTGTGGATCTGAAGGTCATTGAAACAGAGCCGGGCGTAAAGGGCGATACAGCTACCAATGTAACTAAGGCAGCTACCGTTGAAACCGGCGCGGTCGTTCATGTTCCCATCTTCATCAATGAAGGTGAAATCATTCAGATTGACACAAGAACCGGAGAATATCTGGGAAGATCCAAATAAGGATTTGAAAATCCGGTAAATGCGCAGGCAGGAAAGGCAGGCACGTTTTAACGGACATTTTGCAGCAAAAGGGGCGTGTCAGCGTCCCTTTATATGTATGTAAAATCAGTATGCAAGCGCAAGGCCCAGGATAGCGTCCGCTTATTTGGAGGATGATAGTTACGATAAAGATTGCAGAAATGAGGACGGATTAAATGAGTGAAGCATATCAGGAAAAGCAGGTAAAGATAAAGAAAAAAGGCAAAATAAAAATTGTCGTCATTATTCTGGCTGTTATGGTTCTGCTGCTTGCAGGAGGCTTTGTTTTTTATGTGCATGGAATTTCGGCAGCGGATCCGGACAGCAAGGAGAATATTAGTGTGACAGTAGGAGATGGGGCCGGAGCACTTCAAATTTTGAACCAGCTTGATCAGGAAGGGCTGGTGCAAAATAAGCTGTGTGCAAAAATATTCCTAAAGCTTTATTCACCCAGCAATATTCAGGCTAATACGTATGTACTCAGCAGGAGTATGACCCTGACGGAAATCTTTGAGGCCATGGAAACGGGAAATCCAAAATATATTTCACAATCACGGTTTACAGTTGTTGAAGGGACAACCATCCCTCAGGCAGCCGAAGCCATTGCATCCGAAGCAGGGATCAGCCAGGAAGAGATCCTGCAGAAATGGTCGGATACAACGTATCTGAATTCCCTGATTCAAAAATACTGGTTCCTGACAGATGAAATCTTAAACCCGGATCTGAAATATCCGCTGGAAGGGTATCTTTACCCGGAAACCTATTTTCTGCCATCGGAAAACCCGGACCTGGAAAAGCTGACCGAATCCATGCTGGATAAAATGGATGAAGCGCTGACACCGCTGAAAAGCAATATTGAGAGCAAGCTGGGCATGAGCATTCACCAGTTCTTGTCTTTTGCTTCGGTTGTGGAGGCAGAGTCTCTCTTTGAGGAGGATCGGGCCAGGATTGCGGGAGTTTTCAAAAACCGGCTGGATCAGAATATGCCGCTGCAAAGCGATATTACAGTTCTGTATGCTCTGGGAGAAAAGCGGGTTGCTGTCTCTATAGCAGAGACACAGATCGATTCTAAATATAATACTTATAAATATCCGGGTGTCCCGGTAGGGCCTGTATGCGCTGTGCCGGCAGGGACTATGGAGGATTCTGTGAACTACGATCCCAGCGATTTCCTTTTCTTTTTTGCAACAGAGGACGGAAAGGTGCTGTACTCCAAGACATATGCTGAACATCAGAAAATTGTAAATGAAAATAAATGGTACTAAATGAATATTATAAACGATAAAGTTACAGCCTATATAGATGAACAATACCGTCCGCTGAGTCCGGAGCTTGAGGCGCTGCGGCTCAGCTCAGAGGAATACAAGGTGCCTATTATTATGCGAGATATGGAGGGACTGCTGCTGAATCTGATTCGCTTAAAGCAGCCGCGCCGTATTTTGGAAATCGGTACAGCCATTGGTTATTCCGCAGCCTGTATGGCAGAGGCGCTTCCTCAGTGCAGGGTGACAACCATTGAGTCCGATCCGGCAGCAGCTGAAATTGCCCGGGAAAACATTGATTCCCTGGGACTTGCGGAGCGCATTACTCTGCTGCAGGGCAAAGGGCAGGAAGTTCTCGACACATTGACGGATGCTTTTGACTTTGTCTTTATTGACGCAGCAAAAAGCCACTATCGGACTTTTTGGGATAAAGTATCGGGCCTTTGTAGCCCAAGAGCAGTCATTGTGTGTGATAATGTGCTGATGAGAGGCACGACAGTTTCCGGTGAGTATGATCCGAGAAGAAAGCATAGAACAAGCATTCGCAGAATGCGGGATTTCCTTTCTTTTCTGACAGATGAAGCGGAGGCCCATACCTGTATACTCCCTGTAGGCGATGGTGTTTCCATCAGTATTTTGAAAGGATAACATGGAAAAAATCGAGTTGCTCGCTCCGGCGGGAGATTTGGAAAAACTAAAGATAGCCGTCAGCTATGGCGCGGATGCGGTTTATTTTGGCGGAGAGCTGTTCAGCTTGCGTGCAGGCGCCGGAAACCTTTCCTTTGCGGAAATGGAGGAAGGGATTCGTTATGCGCATGCAAAAAATGTACGCTGCTATCTCGCTGTCAATATTTTTGCCCATAATGAGGATATCCCTTTGCTGGAGGAGTATCTGGCCAGAATAAAGCCCCTGGATATTGATGCGTTTATCGTATCGGATCCGGGTATTCTGTGTATGATCCGGCAAGTGATGCCAGATGCGGAGATTCATATTTCCACCCAGGCCAACATGACAAATTACAGGACTGCCCGTTTTTGGCAGCAGCAGGGCGCGAAACGGATTGTGCTGGCAAGAGAGCTGACTTTTGAGGAAATCAAAGGGATTTCCGCGGAGCTTGCTGGCGATATGGAGCTGGAAGCCTTTGTTCAAGGAGCTATGTGCATTTCCTATTCCGGCAGATGCCTTCTCAGCAATTTCATGATCGAGCGGGACGCAAACCGGGGCCAATGTGCTCATCCTTGCAGATGGAAATATGCGCTGGTAGAAGAACAGCGGCCAGACGAATATTATCCTGTGGAGGAAGATGAACGTGGAACCTATATTTTAAATTCGGGGGATCTCTGTATGATCGAGCATATCCCGGAGCTCATTGAGGCAGGTATCACATCGGCAAAGATCGAAGGCAGGATGAAAAGCAGCTTTTACGTAGCAACCATAGTCAGCGCCTATCGAAAAGCCATTGACGCCTATTACGCGGATCCAGAGGGCTATGTTTTCCGGCCTGAGTGGCTGGAGGAATTGAAAAAGGTAAGCCACCGGGAATTCACAACAGGCTTTTACTTTAATCAGCCTACAAATAAGGATCAAAACTACCAGACCAGCGCTTACACGAGGAATTACACCTTTATCGGCGTTGTAAGGAGCTATGATGCGGATACAAAGCTGGCGATTGTAGAGCAGAGGAACAAAATGACTCTGGGAGAGGAGATCGAGGTATTCGGCCCTTACACAGATTCCTTTACCCAAAAGCTGGAGGTTCTTTTGGATGAAGAAGGAAGTCCCCTGGAGTCAGCACCGCACCCGCAGCAGATTCTCCAGATTAAAATGGAGCAGCCTGTTGCTGAAAATTTTATGTTACGAAAACGAAAGGAGCAATAAAGAATGTCAAGTTCTGACCCCGGGTCGCCCTTGGCGGTCCAATTTATTTTTCTGTTTGTATTAATTTTAATCAATGCCTTTTTCGCTGCTGCGGAAATGGCAGTGGTATCTGTAAACAAGAACAAAATCAAAGTTCTTGTCCAGGAAGGAAATAAGCGGGCTCTGGCCGTCCAAAAGCTGGTGGAGGATCCCAATGTTTTCCTTTCTACCATCCAGGTTGCCATTACCCTGGCCGGTTTTTTAGCCAGTGCATCGGCGGCAGTCGGCTTGTCGGATGATCTGGGCGAATTCTTTGTACAGCTGGGGCTTTCTAAAACCGTTTCCACGGATCTTGCCGTTGTTATCGTAACGGTGATCCTTTCCTATGTTACGCTGGTGCTGGGAGAGCTATTTCCAAAGCGCATCGCGCTTCAGCATTCGGAAAAAATCGCCATGCTGGTGGTGCGCCCTATCAACGGGATTGCGATTCTTTCAAAGCCCTTTGTATGGTTCCTTTCCGTATCCGTCAATCTCCTTTTGAGAATTACAAGACAGAAGGTAGATCTGGATGATGACGAATTTTCGGAAGACGAGGTTATGTCCATGTTGGAAGTAGGGCAGGAAAGCGGCGTACTGAAGGAAGAAGGCAAAAAGATGATCAACAGCATCTTTGAATTTGACGACAAGCTGGCCGAAGAGATTATGACCCCCAGAACCGATGTCTTTTCCATTGATATCAATGATCCGATGGAAGAATATATTGACAAACTGATGGAGCTGCGTTATTCTCGTATTCCGGTTTATGACGACGACAGCGATAAAATCATCGGGATCCTCAACATCAAGGATTACCTCATAAAGGCGAGAGAAGCAGGGTTTGACAATGTGGATATTGCAACCATTATTCGAAAACCATACTTTGTGCCGGAAACGAAAAACGTCGATTCCCTGTTCTTTGAGCTTCAGAAAATGAGGCAGCAGATTGCAATTCTCATTGACGAGTACGGCGGCTTTTCCGGTATCGTTACCATGGAAGACATTGTAGAGGAAGTCATGGGAGATATTGACGATGAATACGATGAGCAGGAGCCGGAGATTGAAAAGATCGATGAAAAGACATATCTGATTGACGGCGCTATGGATCTGGATGATATTAACGAAGAGCTGGATATTAAGCTGGAATCAGAAAACAGTGAAACAATTGGCGGCCTGATTATCGACATTTTGGGCGAAATCCCGGATGAGGATGAAAAGGAAGAGCGGATCGTAGAGGTTGAAAACTATGTTTTTAAAATAGAATCCGTAAAAGACAGGAGAATTCAAAAGGTCAAACTATATATTATGCCGAAAAAGGAAGAATTAGACGAAGAAAGCGAAGGTGCAGAAGAGAGGGAATCCTACAGGGAGCGCCGGAGCCGGGAAAAGGAAAGCAGATAGACGAAGCGGGACTGATTCATGGATTTTTCATGAACAGTCCCGCTTCTGTGTGTGAAAGTGAATCTATAGTGAAGTTTTTCACTATAAGCTTATTTGGGCTGTGCACATGCTGCTGACGGCATTCCGCTGTACACAGGGATATGGAAGACAATCGGATAATTGTCACTGGCTTCATATGCGTATTTCAAAATTTTTCCTTCGCCTTCTGCTCCGGAAGTGTTTGTCATGTATTGATGTGTGGCAGCTTCATTAAGACCATTCATGACATTGAATTTTTTTGTATAATAGGTATACTGTTTGTTAGTCAAATACTGGCTGGAATAATAACTGGCTCCGCCGGATAGGGATTTTTCAATGGTATTCCAAGGCCTGCCATAAGTAGTTGCTCCAGTTCCCGCGCCTTTCGCCCACCAGAGTCCCCTCTGGATGGCGTTCATGGTGCTGGTCGTATAAGCCCCGATATTAAAGTGATTATAATATCCCTTATATCCCGAGTAAGTTCCGGAAATCAGACCGCTGCCGCCTTTCCATCCCTGTTCCATGATGACCATGGCTGTAATGACATTAGGGTTTACTTTAGAAGTCTTGCCCGCATTATACAAATAGGTAATATAGCTGGAAGTATTCATAAAGCAGCTGCTGCGCGATACCATACTCTTTATGGTATTTTTATTTTGTGACGCAGAATCAAAGGAATGATCCATAAACTGATAAATGGAAGCTTCGTTTAAAAAGTTCCTCGGATCCATATAATAGGCGATGATGCTTTCAGAGGCAGCATTCCACCTTCCGTCAAACTTGGTGTATGTACCGGTCTTGCTGTCATAGGCCCCGCTTGCCTTTGATTTCCAGGAAGCTGGCGAAGTGGGTTCTACCAGATTGATACCGATTTTCGTTTCTTTTTTAAGCACATCGGACCAGTTCAGACCGGTTTTCTGAGCCTTGAAAATCCACTTTGGGTGGGCCTTATGAAGGGCTCGCAGCTTACTCTTATAACTTTTGAGAAACCCTTCTTTTGTCATCCATTCCTCAAATTCCGCATCGCTTAAATTGGATGAGGAGGAAGATGACGAAGACGACGAGGAAGAAGTGGCCAGGGTTACATAATCGGAGAGAATATAGCCCTTTTTAGAGGAAGTCCAGTTGAATTTGTACCAAATCTGGCCTGAAGAATTTTTTGTTTTGGTAAGAATTTTCAGGGTTTTCCCCTTTGCAACAGAACCAAGCTTGGAATAATTGGTGCCCGGGCCGCTGCGGACATTGAGAGGGCCGCTTTTTATGGTGCCGTTTTTGTTGATGGATGTTTCCGCAGAGACAGCCGTACTTTTTATGGTTACATATTTGGAAAGCACATAACCAGTCTTTGAGCCGGATTTAATCCGATACCAGGCTGTCTTGTTTTTCGCAGCCCGTCTTCCCAGAACTGTTATCTGAGCCTTCTTTTGGACAGTACCTACTTTTTTGTATTCCGTACCAGCATTGGCGCGGATAGTAACAGGCCCGTTTTTCATCACTCCCTTTTTGGACGGGGAGTAGGATTTCAGCGGCCCCAGAGCTGATTTGAGCTTTACATATTTAGCAAGGATGTAGCCTGCTTTTGATTTGTAGGAAATCTTATACCATTTCTGCCCGGACTTGTCCTTTTTTGTGGCTTTGATGGTCACAGTCTTTCCTTTTGCAACGGTCCCCAGCTTTTTATAATTCGTTCCAGCATTGCTGCGGACATTGAGAGGCCCGTTTGTTATGGTGCCCTTTGTGGCTCCGTAAACATCGGCCATGCCGGCTGCCGGTAAAACAGCAAATACAGCTGTTACCAGGAATACAGTAGCTAAGAGGACTGTAATCCTGTTTTTTAATTTTATTGACATATCGTATGCTCCTAAATTACTAGTGTACTGATTTTTGCAAATTTTGTTTTTGTTCGCGCTACTTCGCTCTTTCAAGTCTACTTTATTGCATGTTTTATGTCAACCTTACCGCTGTGAAGTCTTTGTGAAAGCCTGGTGAAGCAGTACGAAAAATATAGAGTTCATTAAGGCCATTGAGGCGGAGTGAAAGGAATTTATCGGTGTGAAGAGCAGGGGACTATGGTATAATCGTTATATCACAGGGAAGTCTTTGGAGGAAACAAGAACACTATGGCAAGAGTAATCAATACCGGAGGCTAGGATTTTGAGGTCATCCGCACAAACGACTATTTTTACATTGACAAAACAAGCTTTATCCGGGAATGGTGAGAAGCGGGCGATGACGTGACCCTCATCACCAGACCCAGACGCTTTGGAAAGACGCTGAATATGCGCATGGTGGAGCAGTTTTTTTCGATTGATTACGCAGGAAGAAGCGACCTATTTGAGGGCCTTTCCATCTGGCAGGAGGAGCAGTACCGGCAGCTGCAGGGGAATTGGCCGGTCATCTTTCTGAGCTTTGCCGATGTGAAAGAAACAACCTTTGTCCAGGCAAGAAACTCCATATTTTGTATTCTGGAGGATCTTTACGAACAATACTCGTTTTTGCTGGAAAGCGATCGGCTGAGCAAAAACGAAAAAAGCCAGATTGAAAGAATGTCCGCTGAAATGGATGAAAGCAAGGCCAAATTTTCCCTGAAAAGGCTGTCCGGCTATCTGTCCCGCTACTACGGAAAAAAGGTTCTGATTTTCCTGGACGAATACGACACCCCCATGCAGGAAGCCTATGTAAATGGGTATTGGGAAGAGATGAGCGGATTTATGCGCAGCCTGTTCAACTCTACCTTTAAAACCAACCCTCACTTGTACCGCGCCCTGATGACGGGAATCACCAGAGTCAGCAAGGAATCCATCTTCTCAGACTTCAACAATCCAAAAGTCGTGACCACTACCTCGAAGGAATACGCCCAGTGCTTTGGCTTCACGGAGGAGGAAGTATTCACGGCCCTGGAGGAATACGGCCTTTCCCATAAAAAGGCAGAGGTGAAAGATTGGTACGACGGCTTTACCTTCGGAGACAAGACGGACATCTACAACCCTTGGTCCATTATCAATTATCTGAAAACAGGAGAAGTAGACACCTATTGGGCCCACACTAGTACCAACAGCTTGGCGGGCAAGATTATCCGGGAGGGATCGGAGGAGCTGAAGAAAGATTTTGAATTCCTGCTGAAAGGAGACAGCATTGAAATAGAGCTAGATGAGCAGCGGGTATATGGCGCCCTGTCTGGAAGACTGTCCGTCGTGTGGAGCCTGCTGCTGGCGTCGGGCTATCTGAAGACCGTGAAGCGGGAATTTTTGGAGGAAAGAGGAAGATATCGCTATACCCTGGCGCTGACCAACCGGGAAGTAAAGCAGATGTTTGAAACTATGATTCAGGGGTGGTTCCGGGAAGAGGCAGAAGATAGCTACAATCGGTTTATCACAGCCCTACTTGCAGGGGATGAAGAACTCATGAACGAATTAATGAATCAGATAGCGGAGCAGACCTTCAGCTATTTCGATACAGGGACAAAGCTATCCAGAAGCGAGCCGGAACGCTTTTATCATGGATTTGTCCTGGGGCTGATGGTAGATCTTGCCGGGCGCTATACGATTACCTCTAACCGGGAGAGCGGGCTTGGAAGATATGACGTAATGCTGGAGCCGAAAAAACGGGACGACGACGCCATAATCCTGGAATTCAAGGTTCGGCGGCCAAACAGGGAAATAGATCTGGAAGAAACCGCTGCCGCAGCCCTTTCTCAGATTGAGGAAAAGCAGTATGCAAAATCCCTGCTGGCAAAGGGGATTCCAGAAGGTAAGATCCGCAGCTATGGCTTTGCCTTTGAGGGCAAGACTGTTCTAATCCGGGAGGGCCGGGGAGCGCGGCCATAAATCATGCCGGAGTCTGTGCTGGCTACCCTAGCCGAGAATTAAAAAAGTCATTTGTTTTTTTGTTATCATATGATATAATGTCGTTGAAGTTTTGTGAGGTGATGACTATGTATCGGATGACAATGGAGCAATTAAAAATATGGAAGGCAAAAGAGCATCGCAAACCGCTCATTATTCGAGGTGCCCGCCAGGTGGGAAAAACCTGGCTGATGAAAGAATTTGGCGCAAAAGAATACGATGAAACGGTCTATATCAACTTTGATAATAACGAGAAGATGCGAAAGCTGTTTGAGGAAAGCCTGGAGACAGAACGATTGATAACAGGTCTGGAATTATATGCGGGCCACAAGATTGATCCGGCTCATACCTTATTAATTTTTGACGAAGTCCAGGAAGTTCCAAAGGCGCTGACCAGCTTGAAATATTTTAATGAAAACGCGCCTCAGTATCAAATCCTCTGTGCCGGAAGCTTGCTTGGAGTCGCGCTTCACCAGGGGACCTCCTTCCCAGTGGGAAAAGTGGACTTTCTCGACTTATACCCACTATCCTTTTTTGAGTTCCTTATGGCAATGGGAAAGGAAGCATACGTAGAATTGCTGCAAAAGGGTGATTTTGATATGGCTGCAAATTTCAGGCTGGATTATGTGGATCTGCTGAAGCATTACTATTATGTGGGCGGAATGCCGGAGGTTGTGCAGGCATTTTCGGATAACCGGGATTTCAATGAAGCGCGCGAAATCCAGCAGCGCATTCTGGCAGCTTACGAGCAGGACTTTTCAAAGCATGCGCCAAACGAAACAGTGCCCCGCATCCGTATGCTTTGGAACAGCATACCGGCGCAGCTTGCAAAAGAAAATCGAAAATTTATCTATGGCCTGATTAAAGAGGGAGCCCGGGCAAGAGAATATGAACTAGCGATGCTGTGGCTGACAGACTGCGGACTTGTTCATAAAATCCACAGAGTTTCAGCACCCGCCCTGCCATTAAAAGCCTATGAAGATTTAAAAGCCTTCAAACTCTTTCTGGCAGATGTGGGCTTGCTGTCCTGTATGGCAGGGCTGCGGCAGGACACCTTGCTGGATGGAAATCAGCTGTTTCGGGAATTTAAAGGAGCGCTGACCGAGCAATATGTGCTCCAGCAGCTGAAGACCATCAAGGGCCTGAACCTTTATTACTGGACAGCGGAACGAGGGACAGCAGAGGTGGACTTTCTAATGGACAATGGAAGCGATATTATTCCTGTGGAAGTGAAAGCCGAGGTGAATCTCCAGGCAAAAAGCTTAAAAGTGTTCCGGGATAAATTTCAGCCCAAGCTGTCTACCCGGATATCTATGGCAGATTATAAAAGGGAGGATTGGCTTCTGAATTTACCATTGTGGGCGGTGGAAGCTGCCGGGAAATGGAATCGTTTCTGAGAAAATCGGCAAAGACTGTTCTGCGAGATTATTCGATAGGGCGGCTTTGCCAATTTTTTTCGTCCATTTTGTTCAGGTTCGTCTGATCTGTTTTTTTGATCGGCTTTTATCTTCGAACTCTTCAATCTCCCATCCAAGCTGAAATGAGCAATTTTGCCCGACTTTATGAGTAAAACATAGAGCCATTCCCATGCATCTAATCAACCTGTCAAGATTCAAAGTCTTTTTCGAATCCTCAATCATAAGAATAAAAATGTAAAATTTAAGCAGCAATAGGGATTAAATGGAAAAACAAGTAGATTTATACTGAAAACTACCCTCAAAATCCGCAAAAAATAAAAGATTCCTTTCTGAAAGAAATCCTGCACGGAAAGTCCCTTCTGAAAAGAAATTCATAATGCCTGAAAACGTTGAAATTTAGCCAAGCTTTGCACAGAAAAGTATACTTTTCCGTGCGAACTTCCTGACATAATAATTATCGGTTTTTACTTCCTTTTCTTAAGTATTTTTTCAAAAAAACTTTGTTTTGTCCTGATTTTTTACGTATATTTCCTGATTCTCTCATTTTATTCCTTTTTCCTTTTGGCCCATTTTTGAAAATAAAAGTATACCTTTCTTTTCAAGCTTTTTCGGGCAAACTCACTCAGATTTATTCATTACAAGGAGGTAGGAACTATGCTTATGCTGGGAAGGAACCCGGAGGAATACGTGGTAATCGGCGATGACATCGTGGTTAAGGTGGTATCGGCAGATGGAGCTCTGAAACTGGCGATTGACGCGCCAAAGAAAATGCCTATTCTGCGTGGGGAAGTTTATGAACGGACTCACGAGCCGCCTAAGTGCATTACCAAATCGCCAAAAAGCTGACAGTTACGATTATGGTTTCAGCTGCCCGTTTTGACCGGTCCGGGCGGAGGAAATAAATACAAACTAATTCAATTTAAGTGTAGGGGGAAGAAAGGAACTCCCCTGAAACAAACGGACAGCGTAATAACCACCCTATCATCACAAAGCGCTGCCAATTACCAAGGAGGTAACAATATGAGAATCCAACATAATATTGCAGCATTAAACTCTTACAGAAACTTAACGAACAACAACAGTGCAGTATCCAAGAATCTGGAAAAACTATCCTCAGGTTACAGAATCAACCGCGCAGGCGATGATGCAGCAGGTCTGGCGATTTCTGAAAAAATGAGAGCGCAGATCACAGGTCTGGAAACAGCACAGAAGAATGCCAACGACGGTATTTCCCTTGTACAGACAGCAGAAGGAGCGTTAACCGAAGTACACTCCATGCTGAACAGAATGGTAGAACTGGCTAATCAGTCTGCGAACGGAACCTATGACAACGA
>CAJTER010000003.1 GCA_910575405.1 Clostridia bacterium
AGGGGAGAGAGTTCCCTTGGATGTCCTTACCACTATACCGATGAAAAGAACAAGTTTGTAAGAAGTATTTCTTGCTTACAAACTTATTATACGAGGGAGAATAAATTGTTTATATGGAAAGGGCAGACTTGTTACTGCTCTTTTTCTTTCGATTTTTTTTAGAAAGGAAAAGAAACGCGCAGGAAGGAGCAAAAAATAAAGATTCTTTGTCACAAAAGACCAGGGAATATTGTCTAATTCAGTAGGAGGTAAAAATCTATGAATAAAAAAACGAATGAAGAATTACTGGCCTTAGCAGGTAAAGCCACAGCAGGGGATAAAAAAGCCCTTGAAACACTTATCGCGGATGTGCAGGATCTTGTATTTAATTTATCTTTGCGGATGCTTGGAACCTTTGCGGATGCGGAGGATGCCACACAGGACATTCTGCTGAAAATGATTACGCATCTATCTTCTTTCAGAGGAGACAGCTCATTTACAACGTGGGTATTCCGTATTGCTATCAATCATTTGAAAACTTACAAAAAACATATGTTTGCCCACCGCCCGCTGAGCTTTGAGTATTATGGAGATGATATTGAAAACGGGAACATACAGGGTGTGCCGGATTTAACACAGAATGTGGAAAACGATATTTTGGCAGAGGAGCTGAAAATGTCCTGTACCAACGTGATGCTGCAATGCCTTGATACAGAAAGCAGATGCATTTTTATATTGGGCACGATGTTTAAGCTTAACAGCCGCATTGCCGGGGAAATTTTAGAGATGACCCCGGAGACGTATCGCCAGCGGCTTTCCCGCATACGCAAAAAAATGGCGAACTTTCTCAGGCAGTATTGCGGAGCATATGGCGGTGGCAGATGTATCTGTAAAGACAGGGTGAATTACGCAATACAAAACCATAGAATAAACCCCATGCAGCTGGATTATATGACAGCCACAGAAATACCTCTTCAGACCATAGTGGATGTAAAAAATGCGATGGAAGAGATTGATGATTTATCACAGGATTTTTCGTTCTGTAAGCCCTACCAATCTTCTGAACGCACAAAACGTCTGATACAGGAATTTTTAAATTCCACACAGCTTTCCATTATCAAAAATTCGTAAAGGAGATGACAGGTTATGAATACACAGTTCATTATAGATTATTTATCAGCCTTGCGTTCAAATAATAACCGTGAATGGTATCATGCGCACAAGGACGATTACAAAAAAGCAAATGCTGCGTTTGAGGAATTGCTGCAGGCTTTGATATTGGAAATTGGAAAGTTTGACGAAAGCATTTTACATAACAACCCCAAAGACCTTACATTTAAGATTGTAAGAGATACCCGGTTCAGTCATGACAAATCGCCTTATAATCCAGCGTTCCGCGCCCATATTGCATCCAGGGGCAAACTGCCTGTTCCTGTGGGGTATTACCTTATGATAAAGCCCGACAATCAGTCTTTTTTAGGCGGCGGCCTGTTTGCAGACAGATTCAGGGATGCAACTGCGATGATACGGGATTACATTGTCCAGAATGTAGAAGAATGGGAAAGGATTATACAGGAGCCAGAGTTTAAACAATATTTCACGGTACGGGGAACAGCATTAAAGAAGGTGCCTGCTGGATATGATAAAGAACATCCCCAGGCGGAATATCTAAAATTTAAGAGCTGGTATCTGGAGTATCTGTTAAAAGATACCGAATTGAATCATGCAGAGACCTTTTCTAAGAAGGCGGCAGAGCTTTTCCGAATCATGAAACCCTTCAACGATTATCTGAACAAGGCGCTTGCAGAGTTTCAGATGCCAGCGAGGTAGCAAATATTCCAATTGGGGTTAATCGCAAACGCACATAAGTAAGAAATAGGATACTATATGACTATAAGGGAGCTTTGAAAAAAAGGAAGGGGGATACAATGGCTTTGGGGATCCAGGATTATTACCAGATGAAGGCAGAACTGGAACTCCTGAAAACACTGGCCGAATCAGAGGAGGATGCTGTAAATGGCAGGATTTCACCTGTACAGGAGACTTTTGCTTCACTTAGAGAAGAACTTTTAGAGAGGATTGATATCAGCCATCATGAGGCTCAGACATTGAGCAGGTAAGAATAAAGTGCGTAAGTTCTATTTGACTTACACACTTTATTTTACACTTTCCAAAAAGCATTTTTTTATGACGAACCCTAAAAGAACAGCAGGCGCATCCCTATTTTTTCAGCTTTAGCCCATCCTTAAAGGCTTCGCCCACCCGCTCCGTGACCTTGTAATAGCCGTGGGTATATGGGTCAAAGGCAATGGCATTTACCAGGGACATATCCAGCTTATCACCCTTCATGACGCGCTCATCCGCCGTGATGTTTACAACCTTGCCGATGACGCCGCATCCGTATTCGTTTGCCTGGTATTCGATGAATTCGCACTCCAAGCAGAGAGGAAATTCGCTGATAATAGGCGCATCCACGATTTCAGACGGAACTGCGGTAAGCCCGCTGGCCGCGAATTTATCGGCTGTATCATTGCCTGAGACAACGCCGAAATAATCCGCTTCAACCATATGATCCGCATCCGCAATGCTGATGGTAAAGGCGCCTCTTGCCTTGATATTCTTCACCGTTTTGTGGGTTTCCGTCAGCTTGAGAGCCACATTGCCCCGGGACTGCATGGTGCCCCAAGCGGCGTTCATGACATTCACACTGCCGTCCTCATTATAGGTGGCTACCATCAATACTGGCATTGGAAAAATTCCCTCGGTCAAGCTAAGCTTTTTTCTCATCTTTATTACCTCTTTTCATATATAAGATTGACACAATTTGTATTCTTAATTTATAATTATAGCCAGAAGGCAAAAATAAAACAAGTACTAATATTTATGTAAGGTACTTTCTTTAAAGGAAGTGTAAAATTGATCAAGAACTATATTGAGCATGCGAATTTTGAAGATACCGGCTTTAGCTATACCTTGTCACTCATTTCCGGCAAGCACAAAATGGTGATATTGTATTGTCTGATGGAGTTTGAAGTCGTCCGCTTTAACGAGCTGAAACGATACCTGAAGCATATATCAGATAAGACCTTGAGCAGCAATCTGAAAGAGCTGGAGGCAGATCAACTGATCATCCGGACGGAATACCCCCAGATTCCTCCAAAAGTCGAATACAGTCTCAGCCAGCGGGGCCAATCCCTCATGAAGGTGCTGGATCAGCTGTGCGCATGGGGAGAGCAAAACCGAATTTAAATGTATGCTCCTATGGGGGCAGGAAAGGGGAAGCGTTATGGACTGGCTGAATCCTGCGGAAGATTATCTGACTTATGCGATCCTGTCCGGTAGGGAACGAAAACGCTGTTACCAGGTGCACACGGGGGAGGACGGATTCCACTATATCCAGGAAATTTCTATTTTGTATCGTTCTCGTGAAAGAAGGTGTATCAATACCTATTTGGTAGTAAGCTGCTTTGAGCACAAAGGGCGGAATTATCTTTTCATGGAGGATACGGCAAGGACAGAGCCGCTCTATTTTCAAGAGTATATCTGTTGTAAGGGCAATGAAATCAAGCTGTTTGACGTGGAAAAGCCTTTTAAAAGCCAGCTGATTGAGGAGTACTGGCCGGGGTGAGCCGGCAAAGGTTCTAAGGGGGAAATTTATGACTATGGATAAGGATAACAAAAAAACGGAACATGCGCTGGATGAACGCATACAGGATATGACAACGGGGAGCCCCTGGAAGCTGATTCTCCAGTTTATGGTGCCCCTCATGGGAGGAAACCTTTTACAGCAGCTTTATACTGTGACGGATGCGGCTATCCTGGGAAAGGGCGTTGGCGTTGAAGCCTTGTCTGCCGTCGGGGCCACCGACTGGATCTACTGGCTTATGCTCTGGGCGGCGGCTGGATTTGGACAGGGTTTTTCTGTTCTGGCTGCAAAGCGTTTTGGCGAGAAAGATTACCATATGCTGCGCAAAAGTACGAACATGTCCCTTTTGCTCAGCCTCGTATGTGGCGTTGCTCTGGCAGTTATCGGTGTTATTGCGGCAGGCCCTCTGCTGAGGCTTTTAAATACACCGGCTGTAATTTATGAGACAGCACACCTTTACGTGACGATTATGTATGTTGGAATTTTCGTCATTCTCCAGTATAATACGGTTTCCTGTATTCTGCGTGCGCTGGGGGACAGCAAAACACCTTTCATTGCTCTGATTATTTCTACATGTTTGAACATTGGGCTGGATCTGCTCTTTGTTCTGGTGTTTCATATGGGCGTGGCAGGGGCAGCGGCTGCCAGTATCCTAGCGCAGGCCATTTCCTATGGCTTTTGTTTGAGGGTATTAAAAAAGCTCTCCATTCTCAAGTCCTCCAGGGAAGAAAAAGAGCTGGACAAGAGGCTGCTGAAGGATCTGTGGAACAAAGGATTTGCCACAGCCTTTCAGTATTCGGTCATAGCCATTGGAGGGATCGTCGTGCAGTATGTCATCAATACTATGGGCTTTCTCTATGTGGCGGGCTTTACGGCAACGAATAAGCTGTATGGCCTTCTGGAGTCCATTTCTCTGGCAATGGGAAATACCATGATGGTATATACCAGCCAAAATTACGGCGCGCGTGATAAAAGGCGGATCAAACAGGGTGTGAGAGCTTCCCTGATGTTCGGGATCCTTACATCGGCAGTATTAGGTGCCATTATGATTGTCTTTGGAAGACAGATTCTGATGCTGTTTATTTCTGCAAAAGCATCAGCGGCAGAGCAGGTTTTGGAGATTGCCTACCGCTATCTGTTTGTCATGAGCAGCACGCTGTTCCTTTTGTATCTAGTCAATACATACCGCAACATCCTCATGGGCCTCGACCGGATGAAGTTGGTGCTGGTGGGGAGCATCGGGGAATTAGTTGGAAGAATCATGACAGGGATGCTAGTGCTGTATGTAATCGGAACAAATGGAGCCTATTTTATCGAAGTCTCCGCATGGCTCTGCGCGGATTTGGTCTACTGCACTGGATATTATGTTTTGATACGAAAACTGAGCCTTGAGAAAACCGGATAAGGAGCCTGCAGCATAGATGCTGAAAATCCCCCTTGAAAGCCGGAGCTTTATGGAATACAATGTAAATATGAGACATAGGCATGAGCGCTCTGCTTTGCGTATGCCCTGAGAACATGTGTATTGCTATCGTATTTTTATATGAGGAGGGATTTAAGATGAAAAAGAAGTTTGTTTTTGCTGTACTTATTTTCTGCATCTACTGCCTTGTGCTCGCATCCTGCAATGGGAATTCATCTGAGGCTGATATGGAGCTTGGAAATTCCCAGCTTTTTACCCAGGAAGAGCTGAAAGCTGCGGCAGCATGCGTAAAAAAAGAATTCAAAAGCTTTGGCAATTGCACCATGCTGACCCTACGCTATGACGAGGAAGAAACCAAAAAGGCAGGAAACGGATGGAAGAAGGATTTTGATCAGGAGGGAAAGGTGGCCATTTTTGTTTCTGATTTTGAAACGGGCAGCGCCGGAGGAGACGGTAGCTTAGAGCCGAATTCCACGTATCCGAACTGGCAGTGGATTCTAATCCAGGACAAAACATCGAAAACCTGGAAGCTTTTGACCAGCGGAGAATGTTAGAAATCTCTGTTATGGAAGAGTATGCTGGAGTGGATAAGCGACTATAATTAAATGATAGGAGGCAAAACCATGATCGTAATCGACCGAAACCGGTGTGTTGGCTGCGGCCACTGCACTGCAATCCGCATTTCATTAAAATGCATTAAAGAACAGGATGGATATGAGCTGTATGAAGAGCCGCCGGAAGCAGACATGGGCTTTATCGAGCGCTCCATGGCGGAATGCTGGGCCCACTGCATTGACTTAGTGAAGTAAAGTGAGCTGTACAGAAGCTGTTGGCGGATACAATCGGCACTTTTCTAAGAAGCCTGCCGCCCAGCCCCGCAATACCTTCATAAGCAGATATTATTTTATGGATCCCTTTAAGGACATTGCCGCTTCTTACGACATGAGCGAGTCTAAAACAAAGAGCATGCTGCACCATACCCGAATTAAGCTAAAGGAATATTTGGAGCGGGACGGCTTTTGCCTGTGAAATGAGACGAATATCCGGTAGGAAAAATAAGCTTTCTCAGGGAGCGTATGAGGGGGCTTTCCATTGAAAGGAGCAAATGATGCTTGAAATGATTGAGTGAAAAAACGTTGTAAGAATGATCGTGCTGGCTCTTTTGCTGGCCATGACGGTCTGCCAAAGCTTTCTGTAAAAGATTACCTAGGGGAAAAGATCCTTAAGGCTATAAACGGCTATAAGATGTCGCGGGTGATGAAAAAGCTGAATCGGCTGTAGGTACTCAGAAAGGGCTTTCGGCCCAAAGAAAGATTTAAAAGACATCAGGAGGTATGAATATATGAAAATTACAGTTGTTCTGGGAAGCCCGAGGGATGCTTCCATTTCCACAAGGCTTGCCATGCGGCTCATTGAAGGAGCAGAAGAAGCAGGCCACCAGGTAAAAGTTTACCGCATTTGCGAAATGGATGTGTTAGGATGCCACGGATGCGGATGCTGCCGCAAATATGATACGGACTGCGTGATTGAGGATGATCTGGAGGAATATTTCCGGGATCTGCGGGAAAGCGGCGCGCTGGTTGTAACATCACCTAATTATTATTCCCATGTAACAGGGCCCATGATTACCTTTATGAATCGGCACTACTGCCTTTCCGATAAGGACAGGAATTCCAGGCTTCAGCCAGGGATCAAGCTGGTAGGCATCTTTGCTCAGGGAGCGCCTGCGGATTACGAAAAATACCTGCCCAATTACGATTGGTATCTGGGGACGTTTTTGTCAAAGGACATGGAACTGGCTGGCAGGCTGATTGCAGGAGGTGACAGCGATACAGGTGAAAGCGGAGAGTTGATGACAAAGGCGTATGAGCTTGGAAAATCTCTGTAGCCTTTCGGTCCGATATCCTCACAGTCTCTGCCTGACGGAAGGAAAAACAGGATCATAAAATCCCTATGCACAAGGACTTGTGTCACTGCACAGGGATTTGTTTTTGGCATTTTTTATGTAAGAGCTAGTAACTCCGCTTCCTCAGCCGGATCCGTTACGGCCGTTCCAGATTCTTTTCTGAGAGATCTTCTTCTGCCATCTCTGAAACCTTATAATGCATCAGCTTTCCGGTAGGCGTGTATGGGAGCTCATCCACAAATCGGTAATACCGCGGCGCTTTATAGGCAGACAGCATCGGGTGCTCGGCGCAGTAATCCTTAAGATCCGATGCGGTCAGGCTGTCATCGCCTCGTACAACATATGCGGCTACCGCCTGTTCCCGGATTCGATCCCGGACACCTACAACCGCGGATTCCGATACTTTTGGATGCTGGTTCAAAATCTCCTCCACCTGGGAAGGGTAGATATTTTCTCCGGCAGAGACGATCATATCATCCTTTCTCCCAACAATCGTGACAAACTGGTTTTCATCCCAAGTTGCAAGATCGCCTGTATACATAAAGCCTTTATAGAATTTCTTTTCCGTTTCTTCTGGATTATTATAGTAGCTGTAGGAGGATTTAGCGGGGGACTGAAGGATTACTTCTCCGATTTCCTGTCCATCCATGGCAGCAAATTCATCCGGCTCTGCCTTCCGATCCTCAAAGATTTTTACTACGCGCACATCATCATCTGTACAGGAACGTCCGGCACTCCCTGCCATTTCCGGCAGATCGTAAGGCCGCAAAAATGTATTCCAGAAGGTTTCCGTAGTACCATAACCGTTAAAGATATTCGGTGTAAGCACCTTGTGAAACCATTCGCAGGCCGCCTTTTCAAGAGGGCTTCCCATAGTAATGATCCCTTTTAAATGAGACAGATCCACAGGGTTTTTCCCCTGTATCTGCGCCAGAAGGGTCAGTACAGCCGGAACACCGATGAGAAAGGTAATCTCATACTTTTCTGCAAAGTGGAGACAGCGTTTCGGTGTAAACTCCCGCAGGATGATCACTTCTCCCCCTGCGTATAAAGTGGGGCAGGGACCGCCGGAATGGAGACCTCCTCTGTGAAACCACGGAGTCATATTCATGGTTCGATCCATAGGTGTCAAAGGAAAATGCATCATAACATCATGGGCAGAAAGCACTTCGTTAATATTATTAAGCGGAACACCCTTTGGGCGGCTCGTAGTGCCGGAGGTATAAAGGCGTGTTGTCTCATCGTAAATGTGAGACGCTTCGTAAGGCACAGGATTGTGCTGTGGCTGATCCTGTGTATAAGCTTCATAGGTAACGTGACCGCGAGGCAGCTTGCTTTCGTCTGTACAGCCTGCCATAATCACAATTTCCGGTTTATGGGTACACATGATAAGCGCCTCTTGAACCATATCTTTTAATGACATGTCATAAACAAATACTTTTGGCTGGCTGTCATCAATGGCCAGAGCTGTTTCTCCCGGCGCCAGCCGAAAGTTAATGGGAGAATTAATGGCCCCCAGCTTTTGCGGCGCAAGATAGCAGAAAACAAATTCAGCGCAGTTGGGCAGCTGATACATAATGACATCATTTTTCCGGATTCCATCTTCGTCCAGCGCATTTGCAAACCGATTGACTTCTGTATTCAGTTCCTGATAAGTCCACCGTTTTTCTTTTTCAGGATCAAACAGAGCCGGTCTCGATGAGAACCGGCTTACATTACGCATGAATCCGTTGAGATACGTGAACGAAGATTCAAAAGTTTCTTTAAACATAGATGCGTCATACGTAAATGACATTGTAAAAATACCTTCTTTCTCTTCATACTATACTCGTTATATAGTATTTGTTTTATAGTTCCGTACAATAATGCTGGAATTCTGTCCTCCAAATCCCAAAGCATTGGACATGGCAATTTGTACGGATGCTTTTCGTGCTGTGTTTGGGACGTAATCCAGATCGCATTTTGGATCCGGTGTTTCATAGTTCAGTGTAGGCGGTAATACACCTGTTTGGATAGCCTTGATACAGGCTATGGTTTCGGTGATGCCGCCTGCGCCCATCAAATGGCCGGTCGCTCCCTTCGTAGAGCTTACAGGCGGAGCCTGATTTTCGAATACCTTGCGGATAGCGCCGGTTTCAATGGAATCTCCTAAAGGAGTCGACGTGCCATGGGCATTGATATAGTCAATCTCTTCAGGCATAAGCTCTGCCATAGAAAGGGCGATATTCATGCAGGCCGCCGCGCCTGTTCCAGAAGGATCCGGCGAGGTCACGTGATAGCCGTCGGAAGTATTAGCGTATCCTGCAAGTTCAGCCAGAATTTCGGCCCCTCTGGCAAGGGCATGCTCTTCTGTTTCCAGAATCAAAGCGCCGCCGCCTTCGCCCATAACAAAACCATCTCTATCTGCATCAAAAGGCCGGCAGGCTGTTTTTGGCTGCTCATTGTTTTTAGAAAGAGCCTTTGCCTGCGCCAGGCTGCCCAGAACAATGGGGCACAGACTGCTTTCACCGCCCATCACGACCATTGCATCTGCCTGACCGGATGTGATAATCGTAGCAGCCATGGCCAGCGCGTCACCGCCGGAGGAGCATGCGGTATTCAGGGTATAGCTTGGTCCGTAAATTCCCTTGGCAATGGAAAGCTGCGCTGCCGCCAGATTGCCTAAAATCTTTGGCACAAAGCGAGGGCTGACTTTTTTTGTTTTTCCTGTGGAAAGCCCATCCTGTGTTTCTGCAATAGCAGCTACCCCATCCATAGCCGTGCCCATTAAAATCCCCAGTCTGTGAGGGTTTTCCTGGATAGGATACTTACTCTGATTCAAAGCCTCGTCAGCAGCAGCATAAGCATATTGCTGGAAGAGATCCATTTCGCGGATCAATTTGGCTGATATATACGTTTCGGGATCAAAACCTTTTACTTCTGCCGCTATTTTTACAGCCAAGCCAGAAGTATCAAAGCGGGTAATCCGATCAATTCCGCAGACACCGCTGATTAAACCTTCCCAATAAGCTTCCGTGCCGATGCCAATAGGAGTAACAGCTCCCATCCCTGTTATAACCAGTCTTTTCTTCATATTTTTCCTCCGCACCTTTCAGTACCTTAGTGTTTAACTTTATTATTTTACCACAAATCATGAAAAAATCCACTAGAAGGTTGACAAAAAAACGTGCATTTTATATACTTTGATTCTCAGAAGGTGAAATTTCAAGGAAAGGATCATGGAGGAACGTGAATGATCGGTAAGGAAAAAATCGACAGAATCAATGAACTTGCAAGAAAGAGCAAAGCCGAGGGCCTGACGGAAGATGAGCGAAAAGAGCGTGAAATTCTGCGCAAAGAATACTTGGAAAAATTCCGGGCAAACTTGAGAGGCCAGCTGGATCAGATCAAATTTGTCGAGGATATGTCGGAAGAAGAGCTGGCACAATACAACCAAAAGCACAAAAAAAACAGCTGATCAGACGGCGGGAAAAGACAATTTTTCCGTCGCTTTTATTATATAGTATCCCTGAAAAGGGGGACAAACTATGAATAGGAGAATATCTGGACTTTGTGCTGCTATTGCTCTCATCATTATTTTGATGTGTCTTGCGCAAAGCATTTGGGGCAGCAATCCCAAGTATGAGGCTAAAGCTCTGGCAAACAGGCGAATTCATATTCTGCAGAGCGTTTTTGAAGGAACGATTACAAAGCAAGCTGCTGAGCTGGAGCTTCGCCGCATCGAAAGTGAGAGTTTGCTGAGCCGCGATCTGCAAGCATTGACAGAGCAAAAAGAGAAAAATGCGCCTGAGCCTGAAATAGAGGAAGCTGTGTATCTTGGAAAGATCCGGGACATACGACAGAAAAAACAGTATTATGAGTACACCATGTATGAAGCGGAGCTGGACTCTTTAAAAAAGAATGAAAAAACAATCCTGCGATATAATCTTGTGGTAAAAAAGACAGGAGATACATGTTCGCTGACCATCTTTGAACCTACAAAAGTTTAAATTAATTTGGAAAAAAGTGTTTTACAATCTGGGATTGTTGGTATAATAATAAATTGTATTGAAAGGATTAGTTGAAAAAGGAGTAAAAAATGCGACAGGTTTATTTAGATTATTCAGCAACAACACCAGTAAAAAAAGAAGTGCTGGATGCAATGCTTCCTTATTTTTCAGAGCTGTATGGAAACCCTTCCAGCTTGTACAGCATTGCGGCTGAATCCAAAGATGCCATTGCTGCAGCAAGAAAGCAGGTTGCAGATCTCATTGGAGCAGGGGAAAAAGAAATTACATTTACCTCCTGTGGTACAGAGGCTGACAACTGGGCTGTTATGGGCGCTGCCGATGCACTGAAAAACAAGGGGAACCATATTATTACAACCAAAATCGAACATCACGCATTACTTCACACCTGCGAATTTCTGGAAAAGCACGGGTATGATGTAACATATTTAGACGTGGACAAAGAGGGCCGCGTGGCTCCTGCCGCGCTGGAGGCTGCTATTACCGATAAAACCATCCTCATAAGCATTATGTTCATCAACAATGAGGTGGGCACCATTGAACCTGTAAAAGAGCTGGCCCAGATTGCAAAAAAACATAACATTCTCTTTCATACAGATGCCGTACAGGCACTGGGAAATATTGCGATTGATGTAAAAGAGTTGGGGATCGATATGATGTCCATGTCCGCCCACAAAATCTACGGACCAAAAGGTATCGGAGCCCTGTATATCCGAAAGGGCGTCCGGATTTCCAACTACCTTCATGGCGGAGCCCAGGAAAACAAAAAACGGGCAGGTACGGAAAATCTGGCGGGAATCGTAGGCTTTGGAAAGGCAGCAGAGCTGGCTGGAAACAACCTGCAGGCACATATCAAACATACATCCGCACTCCGGGATCGTCTCATTGAGAAGGTACAGGCTGAAATCGACCATGTGTATATAAACGGATCCATGAAGCATCGGCATCCGGGAAATGCAAATCTCACCTTTGAATTCATAGAAGGTGAAGCTATGCTCCTTTATCTGGATATGAACGGGATTGCCGTTTCCACAGGTTCCGCCTGCTCTTCGGCTTCCCTGACGCCATCCCATGTGCTTTCGGCAATGGATATTCCGGTAGAACGAATTCATGGGACACTGCGCTTTACAGTAGGGGACATGACGACAGAAGAAGACATTGATTATGTGGTTTCGACCCTGAAAAATGTGGTAAATAAACTGAGAGAAATTTCATCCGTATCAAGTAAGAAAGGTTGGTAAGCAGCATGGCAAACATGTATAACGATAAAGTAATGGATCATTTTATGAATCCGCATAATGTTGGAGAGCTGGAACATGCAGATGGCATCGGTACTTATGGAAGCCCGGTATGCGGCGATATGATGCAGATCTCCATTCAAGTAAAAGACGACAAAATTACAGACGCAAAATTCAAAACCTTTGGCTGCGGTTCTGCTATCGCATCCTCAAGCATAGCAACCGATATGATCATTGGAATGACCATTGACGAAGCTCTGGAGCTGACAAACAAGCAGATCATCGATGAGCTGGGCGGACTTCCGGCAGTCAAGGTTCACTGCTCCGTGCTGGCGGATCATGCCATCAAGTCTGCCATTTACGATTACGCGCAGAAAACGGGAAAGCATTATAAAGGTCTGGAAGGCTTTGATCCTAATGCAGAAGAAGAGGATCATCACGATATTCCGGAGGAAGAAGAGTAGAAAGAAGATGAAGCAGCCTTTTGATACATTTGATAAACATAAGGTTATATTAGGATTAAGCGGCGGAGTAGACAGTACTACCGCTGCTTTGCTGCTCAGGGAGTCCGGTTATCAGGTAACAGGGCTTTATTTTGATATTATGGAGGAAAACACGGAAGGCAGAAAGGCGGCAGAAGAAACAGCCCATCAGCTTGGAATACCGTTTATCTACCGCAATGTCCACAGCCTGTTCTCAGCAGAAGTTGCCGAAAACTTCTGCAGGGAATATATTGCCGGAAGAACGCCGAATCCATGCATTATCTGCAATCCCCTGGTAAAATTCAAAATCCTCACGCAAGAGGCGGATAAGGCAGGCGCCTTTCATATTGCAACGGGCCACTATGCAAAAACTGGATTCAGCGCCGAGTTTGGCTGGACCATCAAACGGGCGGCAAGCAGAAAGGACCAATCCTATATGCTGTACCGGCTGCAGCCATCTGTTATCCAGAGGCTTCTGCTTCCTTTATCCGAGCTGGAGCACAAAGAAGAAACCCGGGAAATCGCAAGAAAAAGCAAGATGCAGAATGCAGAAAAAAAGGACAGTCAGGAAATCTGTTTTCTTCAGGACGGCGAAACTTACGCAGAGTATATCCGAAAAAGAGGGTATCCTATTAAGGAGGGCAACTTTATTAATAAAGAAGGAGAAGTCCTGGGGCAGCACAAAGGTCTGCTCCATTATACCATCGGACAGCGAAAGGGACTTGGCATTACCTTTGGAAAGCCAGTTTTTGTCACAAGAATGGATGAAAAACAAAATACGGTTACACTGGGGGAGCACGAAGAGCTTTTTTCCAGAGAAGTAATCTGCAGCAGCAATTATTTTCCTTCATCGGAAAGCAGCCGCATGCCAAAGCGTCTTGATGGGGCAGAGGTTCTTGCCAAGGTGCGCTATGCGGCAAAGCCTGCGCCAGCTGTTATCACAGCCATGCCAGGCGGCAGGATCCGTGCTTTGTTTGAAGAAAAGCAAAGGGCTGCAACGCCTGGTCAGTCCATTGTCTTTTACAAGGGAGACTGTGTAGTGGGCGGAGGATTTATCGAATAAGATAAAAATCCATCAGAACATGATAATGGCCCGCACCGGGCATACCGGAGCACAGTAGCCGCAGGTGAGACAGATCTCGTGATCCACCTGGGCAAGCCCCGCTCTGTTTCGGAAGATCGCTTTGTTGGGGCAGCGCTCAATGCAGTCACCGCAGCCTTCACAGTCTCCCTGATCAATGCGAATTTTTTTCTCTGCAATATCCGGGACATACGAAGGATCGATGGTGCCTTCCGCGTATTCGATAATGCGATCTACTTCTTCCTTCTTTCCAATTCCGACCATAATGGATGAAATCCCCTCAAGGCCGCTGACGTAATCCAGAGCCTCCAGATAGGAGCCGGTCAGATTTCCGCCGCCAAAGGCTTTCATGGCAAAAACGCCTTTTCCCGCATCTGCATTTGCCTTAATAGCAGCCGCCATTTCCTCTTTTGTTCCGGGGCCGTCTCCTTTTCGAATCCCCAGACTTTTCATATTGATCAGAGGAAAGAGGATGTCTACCTCAGGAATTCCCGCCATTTTTTGTGCCACATCCACATGGTGGGTGGAGACGCCGATGGCTTTTACAAGGCCTGCCTTTTTGGCATCCATCAGACAGCGAAAGGCGCCGGTGCGGTTTTCCCAGTCCGGATCAGCTCTGACTTCATGAAGGAGGAAAATATCAATATAGTCCAGCTCCATTTCTTTTAGAGCCTGAGAAATGGCGTATTCCATTTCCTGATAGCCTTCATCCAGACATTTCGAGCAGATAACCGGCCGAATGTCTGTATGCTTTAAAGCTTCCCGGATATAGGGATACGTTTCATAATATTGGGCTGTGTCCAAAAAATTAATTCCCTGCTCCAGAGCGTACTGAACCAGCTCAGCGCCTTCTTTTAGAGGAAGATTCAGCTGGGTATTTCCTACCGTGAGAACGCCAAAGCCCACCGGCGTTACTTCAATTCCTGTATTTCCTAGTTCGATTTTTTTCATACATACCTCGATTTGCTTATTTTTGTCATTATACGGTTATAGTAGATATATCACAGCAGCAGAAGGTTTGCAAGAGCTTATGAAAAAATGACTGCGGGATACCATATGTTTCAGTCATAAATTTTAAAAGAAAATCAAGGAAAGGGAGTACCGCTTTGCCAGTATATTCACCATTTGCTTTCGGGCATACTATATCTTGAACAAGAGCTTTTTAAAGGCTTGAAAAGAAAAGGAGGCAGGAAAATGGGAAAATGTACAAGCGCACTTGGAATCGGTGTAATGGGAGCTGTAGTAGGAATGTGTGCCTACAATTTTATGACCCCAAAAGAGCAGCGGCATATCCAAAAAGGGCTGAAGCACGCAGTTGACGATTTGAAGGACATTGCCGAGCAGCTTACGGAGGTCGTATAACATGGGAGTTTTAGAACAATTTGAAAAGGATAAAGTCTGGGATCGGATGCTTGATATGGAAGTCCTGGGTATGACGAGAGAAGATCTGGATGATGACGATGGCATCATTGATGAATTGACAAAGAATAGACTTTAACCAAAGCAAAAGAGCTGCTGTTTCTCAGGGTAACAGGATTCTGAGAAATTGCGGCTTTTTGTTTGCGCTGCCCCAAGTTATGGTATATAATAGTGGGTATCGTTTAGAAAATTCGGGAGGAACTTGATAATGGAAAAACTTGGACTGAATCAGATTCGTGAAGCGTTTCAGAGCTTTTATGAATCAAAAGGCCACTATAAAAGAAAAAGCTTTTCTCTGATTCCGGAAAAGGATAAGAGTTTATTGCTAATAAATTCGGGTATGGCGCCTTTAAAGCCGTATTTCGCGGGCATTGAGACGCCGCCGTCAAAAAGAATGACTACCTGCCAGAAATGTCTGCGTACAGGGGATATTGATAATGTAGGTCTCACATCCCGCCATGGTACCTTTTTTGAGATGCTGGGAAGCTTTTCCTTTGGGGATTATTTTAAGGAAGAGTCCATCACCTGGGGCTGGGAATTTATGACTGACGTGCTGGATCTGCCCCTTGAACGGCTATGGGTTTCCGTCTATGAGGAAGACGAGGAAGCCTACCACATCTGGAAGGATAAAATCGGATTCCCCGAGGAGCGGATTGTCCGCCTTGGAAAAGATGATAATTTCTGGGAAATTGGCACAGGCCCCTGCGGACCGTGTTCGGAAATTTATTTTGATCGAGGCGAGGAATACGGCTGCGGAAAGGAAGACTGCAAACCGGGCTGTGAGTGCGACCGCTATATCGAATTCTGGAACCACGTATTCACCCAGTTTTCAAAGGATGAAGAAGGAAATTACAGCGATCTGGCTCACCCGAACATTGACACGGGCATGGGACTTGAGCGGCTTGCAACCATTATGCAGGGCGTCGATTCCATCTTTGATATTGACACCATCCGCTACGTACTGGACGGAGTTGTACAAAAAGCAGGCGTCAAATACCAGCAGGGAAAAGTGCCTTCGGATGTTTCCATACGCATTGTGACCGATCATCTGCGTTCCGTTACCTTTATGATCGCAGACGGCATCATCCCCAGCAACGAGGGAAGAGGCTATGTCTTAAGACGGCTGCTGAGAAGAGCAGCAAGGCACGGGAAGCTTCTCGGAATCCAAGGGTCCTTCCTTGCGGAATTATGCACCAGAGTCATTGAAATTTCAGGAAAGGCATATCCGGAGCTGGAGGAAAAGCGCACTTACATCAAAAAAGTAATTAAAATTGAGGAAGATAAATTCAGCAGCACCATTGATCAGGGAACCAGCATCATCGAGGAATACATCTCTGAAATGAAAGCCTCCGGAGAAACGGTTCTGGATGGAGAAAAGGTCTTCAAGCTACACGATACCTATGGCTTCCCTCTGGAGCTGACTCAGGAAATTCTCAAAGAGCAGGGCTGCGGGGCAGACGTAGAAGGCTTTAACAGTCATATGCAGCACCAGAAGGAGCTGGCAAGAGCCGCCCGCAAATCAAAGGAAGACGCAGGCTGGGAGGAAGCGGTAGATTTCGCCTTTGAAGGGGATACCGTCTTTACCGGATATGAACATACGGTGGATACTGGTATTGTAAAAGCCATGTTCTGGGACAAAAAGCCCCTTTCCTGTCTCAAAGAAGGAGAAGTATGCCGCGTCGGCCTTGATAAAACTCCGTTTTACGCGGAAAGCGGCGGACAGGCCTGCGATATTGGCAGGATTTATAACGACAAGTTCATCGGTGAGGTGCAGGAGGTCGTAAAGTTCCAGGGCGTCTTTGCCCACAAAGTGAAGGCTCTGAAAGGGGAGCTGCAGCCAGAGGATGAAGTCAACTGCCTGATATACGCGCCGAGAAGAAATAATACAGCCAGAAACCATACGGCTACCCATCTGCTCCACAAGGCATTAAAAGAAGTGCTGGGAGACCATGTGCAGCAGGCGGGCTCCAGCGTGACGTCTGATTCTCTGCGTTTTGACTTTAACCATTTTGAAGCCATGACCCCTGACGAAGTGAAGCACGTTGAAGAAATCGTAAACGATAAAATCGGCCAATTCCTGGATGTTACCACAAAAGAAATGGGCATTAAGGACGCGGCAAAGGAAGGGGCTGTCGGCCTGTTTGGAGAAAAATACGGCGATGTGGTGCGGGTCGTTTCCATAAGCGATTACAGCAAGGAGCTGTGCGGAGGCACCCATGTTTCCAATACTGGACAGATCGGAGCTTTTAAAATCCTCTCTGAGTCCGGTGTTGCCGCAGGCGTGCGCAGAATTGAAGCGATTACAGGCAGCGCGCTTCTCACAAAACTGAATGAAGCAGAACAGACGGTATCAAGCGCAGCAGAACTGCTGAAAACCAACTCTTCTGGGCTTTTAAACAAGGTATCCTCTCTTACCGACGAAGTAAAGGCGCTGAAAAAGGAACTGGAAGAGTTTAAGAAAAATGCCATTGGAAACGCTATGGACAAAATGTTTGAAGAAGCAAAGGAGATTAACGGAGTTACCCTCATCACCCGTGCTTTTAAGGATTATACGATAGGCGATCTGCGGGCTCTTTCCGACGATATTAAAGCGCAGCACAAAAATGTTGCAATGGTATTTGCTGCGCAAAACGGAGAAAAGGTTACTTTCCTGGTATCTCTGACTGAGGATCTTCTCGATAAGGGTTACCACGCAGGAAAAATGATCAAGCAGATAGCAGCAGCAGCAGGCGGCGGCGGCGGCGGAAAAGCGGACATGGCCCAGGCTGGTGCAAAAGATCCATCCAAAATCAAAGATGCGTTTGCTGCAGCAGAAGCTTTGTTCTAGCCCACAAGTATGAATGTCAAGTCTTTGTGAAGATATGCAAAAGTCCTTGTGCTTGATTATATAAACGTGTATAATCAAGATACAGGACGGTTAAGGAGGTACATACTATATGGACAGACAGACACGGATGTATGACAATTTTGATAAAATCGAGCAGCGAACTATTGAAGAGATTTTAAATATTGTGTATGATGCTTTGGAAGAGCGGGGATACAATGCCATTGATCAGATGGTAGGCTATATTCTGTCAGGCGATCCTTCCTATATCACCAGCCATAACAATGCCCGCAATATCATAGGCCGTATTGAACGGGACGATCTGGTGGAGGAACTGATCAAATCCTATCTGCACAAATAAAGAAACTGCAGGAACTACAGCGGGCCAGCGCTACACTCAGGTCCGCTATTTTTCTGTGACTGTTTCATCAGCCGCCCGAACATCATAAGAATACGAAAGCAGAAAGGACAGTTACACGCATTATGAAAAAACTAGCTCTTGATGTAGGAGATAAAACCATCGGCGTGGCAGTCAGTGATCCCATGCTGATTACTGCCCAAGGAATTACAACCATCGAACGGGTGGGAATCCGCAAGGATACAGGAAAAGTCCTGGAGCTGATTAAGGAACACGACTGTGATACCGTTGTCATCGGCCTGCCAAAAAAACTGGATGGTACGGACAGCATTCAGACGGAAAAGGTCTATGAATTTAAGACCAGACTGGAAAACAAGCTAAAGGGATCCGGCATGGGACACATTAAACTCGTCTATCAGGATGAACGCCTTACCACCGTAATGGCGGAAAAAGTCCTAATTGAGGCGGATGTCAGCAGGAGCAAACGAAAAAAGGTAATCGACAAGCAGGCGGCTGTACTGATTTTGCAGAGCTATCTGGATACACTGTAAGGGCCAGGAACAATCTGCCTGAAGGTCATAATGGAGGGAATATGGATATCAGAAATCAAATTATTATGAGTCAGGTCATGCTTCCGCACCAGGCAAATGTTGCCGGAAATGTGCATGGCGGTGAAATTATGAAGTTTATGGATACAGCAGCAGGAGCCGTTGCCATGCGCTATGCGAAGGCAAACTGCGTAACAGCGAGGGTGGATGAGCTGGAGTTTCATCTGCCGATCTTTGTAGGCGCTCTTGTCACCTGCACAGCGTCCATCATTTATGTTGGAAGAACTTCTATGGAAGTCTTTGTAAATGTGGAGGCGGAAGATCTGGAATCAAACAGCGGACCGCAGAAAGCATTATCCGCCAACTTCACTATGGTCTGCATGGGGAAAAACGGACGGCCCCAGAATGTACCGGAGTATACACCGCAGACAGAGGATGAACTTCGTCTTTATGAGGAAGCAAAAAAGCGAAAAGAGGCCTGCAGAAAATAAGCTGAACGAAATGTTAAAGCAATAAAATACAGAATTGACAAAACAAATTGATTTTTCTGCAATTATTCGATATAATTCTTATGTCAAGTAAAAGGGAAGGAATGAAGTTTTATGTACCCAACAAAACGATCCAGACGATTCGCGTTTCTTTCAGTTTTCATTTTTTGTTTCAGCCTTACCGCCTGCGGCGGCGAAACTGCAGGTGCAGGTGATCCCATTGTGGGAACCTGGGAAATGACAGAAATCACAGCCGGAAACAGACAGGTAGATGCGCAGGAGTACAAAGCAGCAGCTGACGTAAGCCGCGTTCCGGTTCTTACCTTTGAAGAAAATGGTGAAGTCATACTGGATATGGACGGCGAATCGGGAAGCGGAAAGTGGAGCGAAGAAGGCGGACAGTACAGTATTACTTACAAACGGGGCGATGAAGAACAAAATGCTGCGCTGGAGATGGAAGAAGGGCTCTTGATCATGGAACAGGATGGGTATATCCTGACCTATAAAAAATGATAAGACAAACACAGGAGGAACTTGGATATGAAAAGTAAAAGAAAAATCACAGCAATTATTGCGGTACTAGTATTGATGTGCGGACTTTTAGCTGCCTGCGGCTCAGACTCCAGCGATGATCCGGTCGTAGGTACCTGGGAACTGACAAAGGTCAGTGCTGCGGGGCAGGATATGACAGTTTCCGAATTCTTGAAAGCCGCCAACAGTGGTGCGGAAGTGCCGATCATCACCTTTAATGGAGATAATACCATTGATGTGGATATGCTCGGCTCTAAGGGAAGCGGAAAATGGGAGCTGAAGGATGGAAAATATCATGTAAGCGACGATTCATCTATGACCTTGGATTTCAATCTGGAAAACGATGTACTCAGCGTCGAGTACAGCGGCGCCACCTTGGAATTTGCTAAGAAGTAAAAAGGACATTTCTAAGGCGCATAAAAAAACGCTCAAGTTCGAAAAAAGAAAAAATCATTACCTCTCAGGAGACTCTGGATAAAAGAGCTTACTGGGAGGTAATTTTATATTTAATCCATATTTCGGGTGTTCGAATCTCACAAAATCTGTTATAATAATGGCACGAAAAATTGTATAAAAAATAGAAAATGATTTTAGAGAGAAAAGGAGAACTAAGCTATGAATTTATCAAGTAAAGTGCTGTCCATGCAGCATTCGCCAATCCGAAAATTCAACCCCATAGCGCAAAAGGCAAAGGATGCCGGAAAAAAGGTTTACCACCTGAATATCGGACAGCCTGACATTGAAACGCCACCCTGCTTTATGGAGGCCATCCGCGGGTTTGATGAAAATGTCATCGCGTATGCGGAGTCCGGAGGCGTTACCCTGCTGCAGGATGCCATTTCCGATTATTTTAAGCAGTACAATATGGAATTTGGCAGAGACAATATTATCATCACAAACGGAGGCTCCGAAGCTCTCAGCATGATCTTTATCTCCCTTTTAAATCCGGGGGACGAAGTGCTGATACCGGAACCATTTTATACAAACTATCATACCTTCGCTACCATGGCGGACGGCGTTGTCGTTCCCATTACCACAACACCGGAGGAAGGTTATCATTATGCGGACGCGCAGAAAATCGAGGCCGCCATTACACCGAAGACAAAGGCTATCTGCTGCATCAGCCCGGGAAATCCTACTGGAAATGTGCTGACGCTGGATGAAATGAAGCTCATCGGCCAAGTGGCCAAAAAGCATGACCTGTGGATCATAGCGGATGAGGTATACCGTGAATTTGCCTATGACAACAGAGAAGTGACTTCCTTTGGCATGCTCAAAGAGCTGGAAGATCGGGTTATCCTGGTAGATTCCGTTTCCAAGCGTTTTTCCGCCTGCGGAGCACGCATCGGCTGCATTGCCGCAAAAAATAAGGAACTCCTTGACAATCTGATGAAGATCGCCCAGGGGCGGCTCTGCTCTCCGACTGTCGAACAGATTGGAGCCGCTGCGCTTTACAAGCTTCCAAAATCCTATTATGATGAGGTTCGAGCAGAATACGAGGGAAGAAGAGACGTTGTTTATGAAGAGCTGATGAAAATACCAGGGGTTGTCTGCCGCAAGCCGGGCGGAGCCTTTTATCTGACCGCAAAGCTTCCTGTGGACGATGTAGAAAACTTCCTCATGTTCCTTTTGACGGAATTCGAAGATAAGGGAGAAACCGTCATGTTTGCGCCAGCAGAAGGCTTTTATGCTACACCGGGACTCGGCAGAGAGGAAATGCGTATCGCATATGTCCTCAACAAAAAAGATATGGCACGAGGCGTTGAGCTCATCCGGCTTGGAATTGAAGCCTACAACAACCGTTAAATCCTGTCAGGCAGGCGCATCCTGCGTTTGCTGTTGATGGAACAGACATGCCCTGAGGGGTGCGAAGGCGCTTCTCGGGGCGCTTTGTCGATCAAAAGGAAAGGATTCAGAGAAAAGATGGCACTATCACCCATGATGCAGCAGTATATGAAGATAAAGGAAGAATATGAGGACTGTATCCTGTTTTTCCGCTTAGGGGATTTTTATGAAATGTTTTTCGAGGATGCAAAAACCGTATCCCGGGAGCTGGAGCTGACCCTGACTGGAAAAAATTGCGGTTTGGAGGAGCGGGCACCCATGTGCGGCGTTCCCTTTCATTCGGCAGATACCTACCTTGCCCGGCTGGTAGAAAAGGGCTACAAAGTGGCAATCTGTGAGCAGACGGAAGATCCCGCTCAGGCCAGGGGAATTGTAAAGCGGGAAGTCATCCGCATTGTCACGCCGGGGACGGTAGTCAGTGAAAACATGCTCAAGGAAACGGAGAACAATTATATTGCCTCTGTTTTCAGCAGAGGGGAAGCAGCGGGACTTGCTTACTGCGATGTTTCTACTGGGGAAATCTATGCCGCGGAGCTTCCAAAGGAACGCTGTTTTGAGAGTCTCCTAAGCGAGCTGGTAAAAATCAGCGCAAGCGAAATTCTCATCAATTCAGATAGCGCCTTTGATGCAGATGAAATCAAAAAAGCCGCTCCAGCTTATTTTGATTCTCTGGGCGAGGACTACTATAACCAGCGGGCCATCACCGACGCAGTGCTGCGCCAATTTAAGGTAAAAGCCCTTCTGGGGCTGGGTCTTGAGGCAGGCAGCGCCGCCCTTTACGCTCTGGGAGCCTTGCTTTTGTATCTGCACGAAACCCAGAAAAACAGCTTGGAGCATATCACCTGGCTCCATCTTTATGAGCTTACTTCCCACATGTGTCTGGATCAGGCGACCATTAAAAACCTGGAACTGACGGAAACCCTGTTCGAAAAAAAGGTCCAGGGATCTCTCCTAGGAGTCCTTGATAAAACCAGCACAGCCATGGGTTCACGAAAGCTGAAGCAGTGGCTCAAAGAACCCCTCAACCGTGCGGAGGAAATAAAGGGACGCCTTGATGCAGTAGAAGTTCTAGCAGATGATCTGCTTATGCGGAATAATATCAAAGAGGGCCTGAAACAGATTTACGACTTTGAGCGGCTCTGCGGAAGGATCGCCTGCGGTAGCGCGAACGGCAAGGATTTAATCGCCCTGCGCAATTCCTGTTTCGTTCTCCCGGACATCCGGCGGGAATTATCAGGCAGTACCAGTGGGCTGCTCTTAAAGCTGGAAGAGGATATCAGCGACCTGAAAGAGGTTTACCAGCTGATTGAAAAAGCCATTGTAGAAGAGCCTCCCTTTACCATAAAAGAGGGGGGAATTATTAAGGAAGGCTACTCAAGGGAACTGGATGATCTGAAATTTTCCATTAAGGACGCCCAAAGCTGGATCGCTGGCCTTGAAACAAGTGAGCGGGAAAGAACGGGAATCAAAAACCTGAAGGTGGGATTTAACAAGGTGTTCGGATATTATCTGGAAATTACCAAATCCTACTACGACATGATCCCGGAAAATTACGTGAGAAAACAGACCCTGACCAGCTGTGAACGCTTTATTACGCCGGAGCTGAAGGAAATGGAAAGCCTGGTTTTAAACGCGGAAGCCAAAATTAACCAGATGGAATACGAGCTCTTCAGCAAACTTCGTCAGGAAATACAGGTTTACATAAAAAAAATACAGGAAACCGCCGCTGCTGTCGCATGTCTGGATGTGTTAGTCTCCTTTGCTCAGGTCAGTCAGCAGAACAATTATGTAAAACCCCTGGTTGACACTGGTGATGTGATTCAGATTGAAAAGGGAAGGCACCCGGTTATTGAAGAGACCATACGGGATGGAATCTTTGTCAGCAACGATACATATCTGGACCGGGAAAAGAACAGCCTCCTTCTGATAACAGGCCCTAATATGGCCGGTAAGTCCACGTATATGCGGCAGACAGCCCTCATCGTCCTCATGGCGCAGATCGGCTGCTTTGTGCCCGCCGATTATGCCAGGATCGGCATTGCGGATCGGATTTTTACGAGGATTGGCGCTTCCGATAATCTGGCTCAGGGGCAGAGTACGTTCTTTGTGGAAATGAGCGAACTTGCCTATATTCTCAATTCAGCCACGCCGGGGAGCCTGATTATTCTTGATGAAATCGGCCGGGGAACCAGCACCTATGACGGACTGTCCATCGCCTGGTCTGCTGCCGAATATCTATGCAGGACAGAAAAGCAGGTGCGAACGCTCTTTGCTACCCATTACCACGAAATGACCCGGCTGGAGGGAAGGATGGCCGGACTTAAAAATCTGAATGTGGATGTTTCCGAGGAAAACGGGGATGTGGCGTTTCTGCACAAGATCGTGGAAGGAAGCGCAAGCCGCAGCTATGGAATTCACGTAGCAAAGCTTGCAGGCGTTCCGGCGAGCCTCCTTGAACGAGCAGAGGTAAAGCTAAAAGAACTGGAAGAGGGGAAAATGCCGGACTATGAAGAGCCGCGGGAACTTGAGACAGCTTGTGAAAAGCCGGCGCAGGTTCAGGAGCAGCAGCTTTCCTTTTTCAGCTTTGCGCCAAACCCAGTCATACAAAAACTGAAGGAGCTGGATCTGATGAGTCTGACGCCTTCTCAGGCATTTCAGATTTTGGAGGAGTTGAAAGCAGCAGCAGAACAATAATTCGCAGTTTAAACCAACATGCAAGGAGCCTAATGACGCGAAAGGCGCGTCAGGAAAGAGGAAATTATGATCCGTATTTTAGAAAAAGAGGTTGCAGATAAAATCGCCGCAGGAGAAGTGGTGGACAAGCCCTTATCTGTCGTAAAGGAGCTGGTTGAAAATGCAATTGACGCAGGAGCAACATCCATTACGGTTGAGATCCAAAAGGGCGGAAAAACGTATATCCGGGTTACGGATAATGGCTGCGGCATTGAATCCGGTCAGGTTGAGTTGGCTTTTATGCGTCATGCTACCAGTAAAATTTCCCGGGCAACGGATCTTCAGACCCTGACCACCCTGGGTTTTCGGGGCGAGGCTCTTGCCAGTATTGCTGCTGTTTCGCGAACCGAAATTATTACCAAAACCTGCGATGAAAAAACAGGCATAAAGCTGCTGATAGAGGGAAGTTCCGTTTCCGAAAAAGAAGCTACCGGCTGCCCGGAGGGTACGACTATCGTTGTGCGGGATTTGTTTTATAACATGCCTGCCAGAAAGGAATTCCTCGGATCCGATGGGGCGGAAAGCAGGGCTGTCATTGAATTTCTTTCTCAGATTGCTCTTGCTTATGTAAACCTGAAGCTGCGGGTGATCAACAACGGAACGATGCTCTTTTCCACACCCGGAAAGGGGGATCGGTACAGAACCATACTCACGGTTTACGATAAAAAAATGTGCGACAACCTGATTCCTGTAAAGGCAAAACAGGATTATCTTACCTTAGAAGGCTATATTTCAGACCCCGGAGAGAGCCGCGCAAATCGAAAACAGCAGATTTTCTTTGTCAACGGACGGATTGTAGACAGCGCGGTCATACAAAGGGGAGTTGCTCAGGCTTATACAGACAAATTGTTTGAAGGGCGGTTTCCTATTGCCTTTCTCTTTCTTCACTGCCGGCCCGATACTCTGGAAGTCAATATCCACCCCCACAAGCGTCAGGTGCGCTTCAGCGATGAAGAATTTGTAACAGAGTTTGTGAAAAAAAGCCTGAGACAGGCTCTTCTTTCCGGAGAGGCCATCCCTCCTGTACGAGCCGAAAACCTGTTTAAACGGACAGAGCCGCAGAAACTACAGCCAAAGTCCCGGGCTGCGGGGCAACTTATATCACCGGGCGAAGGCGGCCAGACAGCAGAAACCGTATCTGTCAAAAATCCAGCTTTTGCTGGGGAACGCTCCCATAAAAACAGCGAAAACGGGCATAAGCTCCCAGCGCAAGACGTGCCGCAGATAGCGCCTTCACCAGAGGAAGAACAGGTTGACATAAAAAAATTATTATCAAATTTGCGGCAAGAACGCCAGCTAGAGCTGAAGGAAGAGGAAAAAAACTATGAAGAAGCGCCCGGGCAGGGAGAAAAGGCGCTGCAGGGAGGTTCCGATGCATCAGCTGCCAAGGCTGAAATAAAAACACCACCGCCCTTTCATTTTGACGAGCTGCACATAAAAGGAACTTTATTCGGAACTTATATTATGGCTGCTGATGAAACCTGTTTTTATCTCATCGATCAACATGCAGCCCATGAACGGATTTTCTTTGAACATCTGATGGAGCAGTACGGAAAAGAAGAAAAACACCGTCAGCCCATTATGACGCCCATTATGCTAAGTGTACCTTACAGCGTATCCCCGGAGCAGGATGAGTGGCTCAAAACCTTAGAGCAGATGGGCTTTCTGGCAGAGGAATTCGGTCCAAAATCCTATGCGATAAGAGAAATTCCCATGTTTATGGGCATTGACGAAGCAGAACGCTTTCTCAAGGATTTTTCAGACAGCCTTGTGGCCGGAGAAACCTTCCATGCTTCTCCAGCAACGGATAAGATAATCATGCGTTCCTGCAAAAGCGCAGTCAAGGCCCATGATTATCTGAAGGACAGCGAAATACAGCGCTTGATTGAGGATTTAAAAAAGTGCGAAAATCCCTTTTCCTGCCCCCACGGACGGCCGACCTTTATTAAAATGACACAGCGCAGAATTGAGGAGTTATTTAAGAGGTAATTGAGGAGTTATTTAAGAGGTAATAAAGATATGAATGACATTTTAGTAGTGGCAGGCCCTACTGCTGTAGGTAAAACGGAATACGCCATTTCCCTGGCACAGTATTTTAGTGGTGAAATTGTCTCCTGTGACTCCATGCAGCTTTACCGCTTCATGGACATCGGAAGCGCAAAACCGACAGCAGAAGAGCGCAGAGCAGTCCGGCATTATCTGGTGGACGAAATGGACCCCAGAGAGCCCTTTTCCGTAGCCGAATATCAGGGAAGAGCCAAAGCAGCCATCCTGGAAATTCTGAAAAAAGGAAAGCTTCCTGTAATTTCAGGAGGCACGGGACTTTATCTCAATTCTCTTCTTTATGAAATGGACTTCAGCGCACCGCCCAGGAAGGACGACTACCGCCAAAAGCTGGAGGAGCTTTCCAAAATACAGGGTAAAGAAGCGCTCCACCGGCTGCTAAAGGAAAAGGATCCGGCAGCGGCAGAACGGATACATCCCAATAACACAAAAAAAATTATCCGGGCCTTGGAAACCATCGAAATATCCGGTCAGGCTGTACGCCCATTTTCCAATGTGAACATTCCTTCCAGAGAATATCGGCCCATACTCATCGGGCTCACAAGAAACCGGGAAGAGTTGTATGCGCGTATTAACGACCGAGTGGATATCCTGATGGAACGCGGTCTGCTTTCAGAAGTTCAGTCTCTGTTTGAGATGGGGCTGACCGAAGAGCACATTTCCATGAAAGGCATCGGCTACAAGGAGCTGATTCAGCATCTTGAGGGGAAATGGGAGCTTTCTGAGGCAGTTTCTAAAATCAAGCAAAATACCCGGCATTATGCAAAAAGGCAGTTAACTTGGTTCCGCAGATATGATACAATGAAATGGTTTAATTTATCGGATTATGAAAAGAAAGAATTAGCTTTAGAGGATATTATTTCATGGGTAAGGAAAAACAGGTAATTGTCCATAATAAAAGTGACCGGCCGGATAATGTGGTAATGAAGGAGCATGAGATCATCTGGCAGTGTCAGGAAATCGAGCAGCAGCTTCCCGCTTTTTTAAACCATTTTTTCACCTATCTGCGGGGAAATGTTCTGCCAATGTCGCGCCTTGCATATCTTCAGGATATCCGCTTTTTCTGTCATTATCTTGTGGAGAAAACTGCGCTTACCGAGGCAGCTGAAATGCTGGAGCTCTCCCTTAAGGATTTTAACAGGCTGAATTCCTCAGATATCAACGAGTTTCTTGATTACTGCAGGAGATATGAAGTGGAGTCGGATGGCAGTATAACGGTTTATGAAAATAATAATAAAACCCTGGCACGGAAAAAATCGTCGGTTTCCGTCATGTTCAAGCAGCTTTACAGAGAAGGTCTGATGCAGGACAATATTACAGATGGCTTTGATCCCATCCGGGTGCCAAAAGCTTCTGAGCGTGAAATCAAAGCGCTTCAGGACGACGAGGTTATGATCATGCTGGATGCCGTTTCTACAGGGAGCCATCTGACAAAGAAAGAACGGGAGTTTTGGGAAAAAACGAAAAAACGGGACAAAGCCATTCTCCTTGTTTTTTTAACTTACGGCCTTCGCCTTTCGGAGCTGCAGCAGCTGAATGTTTCGTCCTTTAATTTTTCAAGAGGCGAGTTTACCATTTACCGCAAGAGGGGAAAGGAGTCTAAAATGCCCCTCAACCAGTCCGTTACAGCCGTCCTCTCTGATTACATAGAGCATGAACGTGCGGCAGAGGAAAAAATTCAGGAGGAACACAAGGACGCGCTGTTTCTTTCTCTTCAGGGGCGGCGTATGACTGAGCGGCAGATCCGGGAGCTTGTAAAAAAGTATACATCCATCGGCCTTTCCACTTCAAGGGATGCAGGCTACAGCCCCCACAAGCTGCGGGCGACTGCGGCCACCAGTCTCATCGGGCGCGGCAATTCAGTCTACGATGTTCAGGCTCTATTGGATCATGAACAAGTGACTACAACACAGCTTTATGCTGCTCATAAAATGAATATAAAGCGGGATCTGGTAAAGGACATGGAATGGGAACTAGAACGAACTGGAAAGAAAGATTGAAAAATTAGGAAAATCGTAAGAAATGATTCATCAACTCCACAATAAGGGAGTGTATAATATATAGCAGAAAGGGATTGGGATATAAGGATGAAAAAGAAGCAAATTATCTGCTTTTGCGCGGCATCTTTACTGACGATACATTGCGCAGCAGCCCCATCTGCTTTTGCAGCAGATTATTCTTTTATACAAAAAATGGAACCTCTCTTGTACGACAGCGAATTTCAGACTAGGCTGGCTGAGGAGCAGGATGTACAGGAGGGAATGCCGGATACCAGGTGGTTTGATCCGGAGGATCAGAGGCAGGAATATGAGATTTCCACACAGGAAGAGCTTTTGGGTCTTTGCGAGCTGGTCAACAAAAGACAGATCAGCTGGGACGGCAGCAAGGTTTATACATTTGAAGGAATCGTCATAAAACTGATGGATGATATTGAACTTACCTGCGACTGGACGCCTATAGGGACTTCGGATATGTATGCTTTTGAAGGTATCTTTGACGGAAACGGCCATACCATTTCCGGCCTTCATATCGAAGATCCGGGCAGCGAATATCAGGCCTTTTTCGGATACCTGAAGGGCACGGTAGAAAATTTAAAGCTGCAGGGCCTGGTCACTACGGAAAGCGATTTTACAGCAGGCCTTGCCGCTTGCATGGGCGAATCGGCTATTGTTCGAAACTGTACAGCTGATGTAAAGGTTACGGGTAAAGATAAAGTGGGTGGTATTGCAGGAGAAAGCTCGGGCCTTATTACAAGCTGTCTGAACCTCGGCAGCATCAAAGGCAATGTAAAAACAGGCGGGATTGTTGGAGAAAACTGGAATGGTATTGTCCGGGAATGCGGCAACGAAGGAACCATTTCCTCTGATGGAAAAAGCGTGGGACCATATGGCACTGGCGGCATTGCCGGAAGATCCGTGGCCAGCAGCGCAGTAATCGAAAAATGCTATAACAAAGGAAACGTTTCCTCTGAAAACGAATGTACTGGCGGCATTGCAGGCTATGCAGGCGCACGCGGCTCCACCATAAGCAGCTGTTACAATGCGGGAAGCATTATCGGCTATGAAGGAGCTTCCGTTGGCTATGCAGGCGGCATTGCGGGGAGCATCGGAGACTACGGTATCATGTTGAAAAATTCCTATAATGCGGGTTTTGTGAAAAAAGGAGCATATACTGGCGCCGTATTAGGCAATTATGCAGCTGGATCCGGACAGCAGCTTGAAACTTACATTTCAAACAACTACTATCTGGATGGTTCCGCACCCCTTGCTGTAGGAAAAGAACGGGATACCAAAGGAAAGCGCAATTATGAAGACGCCATTAAAGTAAAATCTTCCGGCGATCTGAGAAGCGCCCATATGGCATCTGTTCTGGGACCTTCCTACCGGGTAGATATAGGAGGAATGCACAGCATTAATAACGGGTTCCCCATACTGAAATGGCAGGAGGCTTCCGGTATCAGCATGGATGAGCTGCTCCAGCAGATGGAAATTCCCTATAGAGAGGAGTTCCGGACGTTTTTTGCAAAATATCCTTATGGCAGCTCGCAGGGCAGTCTGTTTTTAAAAGTGGCAAACCCTCAATTTTTCTTTGAAGAGATTTCCTCTGATTTGAGAAAACGCGATGAAGCCGGAACACATTAGTACTGAAATTGATAACTATATGAATGGAATACACGAGTATTAGAAAAGGACGTGAACAATTATGCAGAAGAATACGTATAAGCTATTATCCGAAGAACTCCATATTGAGCCCAAAGTGCTAGATCTGGTCATCTCTGCTGAGGAGGATATCAAGGGAGAATTTGCACAGCTCGACGATATTATGGCATTTAACCAATACAAGGTTCTGACCGCATTTCAGAAAAACCGTATCAGTGATACACATTTTTTCTGGAATACAGGCTATGGGTATGATGATGCAGGAAGGGAAGCTCTGGAAAAGGTGTACGCTGATATTTTTAAGACAGAGGCGGCATTAGTACGCCCCATTATTGTCAACGGAACCCACGCTCTGACCCTGACCCTGACCGGTATACTCCGGCCGGAGGATGAGCTTATATACTGTACCGGTTCGCCTTACGATACATTGGAGGAGGTGATCGGAATCAGGGGAGAAGGGAAGGGATCTCTTGCGGAATTCGGCGTCTCCTACAAGCAGGTGGAGCTGACGCCTGATGGAAATATCGATCTGCCGGCTCTGAAGGAGGCAATTTCCCAAAAGACCCGCATGGTTACAGTCCAAAGGGCCACTGGATATGGATGGCGGAAGGCCGTTACGATTGAACAGATTGAAGAATGGGCGACCTTTATACATGACATCAATCCAAATATCATCTGTATGGTGGACAATTGCTATGGTGAATTTTTGGATATAAAGGAGCCGACAGAGGTTGGCGCAGATGTTCTTGCCGGATCCCTGATCAAAAACCCAGGAGGCGGACTTGCCCTCACAGGTGGCTATATTGCAGGAAGGCAGGATCTGATCGATTCGATTTCTTATCGAATGACCTCTCCTGGAATTGGAGGAGAATGCGGCCTGATGTTTGGCCAGACGAGGACCATGTTTCAAGGCCTGTTCCTTGCTCCAAAAACAGTAAACGGAGCAGTGAAAGGCGCCGCCCTTTGCGCAAAAACCTTTGAAAAGCTGGGATATGAAGTTTGTCCAAAAGCAGAAGATAAGCGAAGCGATATCATTGAGGCGGTTAAGCTTGGCAGTCCTGAAGCTGTCGTGGCCTTTTGCGAAGGAATACAGGCGGCAGCTCCTATTGACGCTTATGTAAAGCCCATACCTTGGGACATGCCTGGATATGACGATCAGGTTGTTATGGCAGCAGGGGCTTTTGTCCAGGGTTCCTCCATTGAGCTGAGCGCTGATGCACCTATTCGGGAACCTTATATTGTTTATTTCCAGGGAGGGCTTACTTATGAGCATTCAAAATTTGGTGTCATTAAAGCACTTCAGACCTTACATGAACAGGGCCTGGTTTCTTTATAGCAGAAGTTTTTCAGTGTGTAAGTAAATAATTGGAGGGTTTCCGGTATAAGCTATGGACAACCAATCGATTATTCTGGAGGCAGCAGAACTCTGCAGGATAAACCGCCAGAGCTTGTGCCAGAGCAAAAGGTTATGGATAAACGCAAAAAAGATAGGATTCACAAAAAATTCAAACTGGTTAGTGCGATTTTAAAATTTGCACTGCTTCTGTTTGTTCTCGTTGGACTGCCGCTGTACATTTATTTTTATCAGCCTCAGCTTATTGAAAACATGTCCAGCATGGAAAATGTAAATGCATTTTTTCAGCAGTACAAGACACAGAGCATTTTCGTATACATTGGCGCCCAGATCATCCAGATTGTCATCTGTGTTATACCAGGTCAGTGGCTTCAATTTGCGGCAGGTTATATGTACGGCTTCTGGCTGGGGTTTTTATTTTCACTCATCGGAGCAGCTGCAGGTTCTGTGATTACGTATTATCTGGCAAAGCTGCTGGGCAGAGATGCCATGCACCTGATTTTTGGAGAAGCGAAAATTAATGATTTTATCCACAAGCTCAACAGCAAAAAAGCTATTGTAGTCGTATTTTTGATTTTTCTGATCCCGGGGGTTCCGAAAGATTTATGTAATTACGCTGCCGGAATTTCACAGATGAAGCTCAAGCCGTTTCTTTTGGTTTCCCTCGTGGGACGAAGCCCGGGTATGATGGGCAGCCTTTTGATTGGCAGACAGATTGAAGCGGGGGATTATACAGGCGCGATTGTAATTGCTGTTATAGCAGTAATTTTATGTGTTGTGGGAATCATTATGAGAAAATATCTTACGAAATGGTTGGATCGGGTTTACAGCAAATTGTATCCGGAAAAATAGGGAGCTATGAACATGAAAAAGAATATTAATTTTGTTTTGTACGCTATTGCATTAATCATAATTCTGATTCCTGTTGTAATGACCGAAGTTATAGGACGTCCTATCGGACAGCCATGGGAAAGCATCACTTTGTCTTTGGGACTGCTCATTCTCTTGGCAGGAAAAATAATTACCATCAGGCGAAAACGGACACAGACGGGAGAATCCGTTTTTCAGGATCTGATAATCAGTATCTGCTTGGTAGTAATGATCGGGTGGCTGTTTTTGCGGTAAAACTAGAGAACATATGTACCTTCAAAAAGAACAAACGTTTAAAATCCTCTTGACAAAGAATGAATGTTCGTGTATGATAAAACCATATTCAGGAACAAACGTTCAGAAAGAGGTATGCCATGATAAAAATAGGAAAGAAAAAGTATATCATTAAATCTAAAAGCAGATTTCTTATTTTTATTATTGTAGCGCTTATGCTTGCCGCTGCAGCAGTCAGTGCTGTAATGACCCTGGCAGGTGTCAACAATGTTCTGGGAATGGCAAAAGAGGATGTTATAGAGATTGAGATTGAACCAGGCGATACCCTGTGGGATATTGCAGGCGAATATATGTCTCAGGAAACCGATCGGCGTAAAGCGGTTTACGTATTATGCAAGACAAACCATATGTCTGCTGCGCAGCTTTATGCAGGCCAGATTTTGAAAATACCCAAGGATCTTTGAAGAAGAGCGTTTCTTCCTGCATAAAAGACGGTTATATAAATCAACCAAATGAGCAATCTACAAAACCTAAACCCAAATACAACTAAGAAAAAATCCCGGGAGAATCGAATAACCTGGGATTTTTTCTTGTTAATAATGCGGCTGATAAAAAGCAGGCACAAAGAGAAGGAAGCTATATTATTCAGACGATGAAATGATAAACTCTTGTCATAGGATAAAATAGCAGGCTAAATCCAGCTTATTTTTTAAAATCGCCATAACTATTCCCAAAATTATGTTTTTAGGAATAGTTGCAATTCGCCCCTGCTGCTATTTCGTGTCTATTTCTTTCTCATACTTTTCCACGTCCTGAATAACTAAATCCATAATTTCCCTGCCTTCGGCTCCTGCCAGATCCGAAATTTTATTTCTAACAGATAAACTTGCCTTTACAAAAGCGTCCCGTTCCGAATCAGTCAGTTCTTCCACTTTAATGTCCGGTTTCTTATCCTTAATTATATCGAACTTTTCTTTTAGAACCTTTTCCAGACATTCTGAGGCATAAGCTTCCATTTCCGCTTTGATGCTGTCGATAATTTGTTTATCTTCCAAGAACAGAATTAAATTTCGCTGTCCCCTTGCAAGCAGAAAATACGGATGCTCATGCGAACATCCCTGCTCTGATTCCAAGTATGGAAGAACAGTTCACCTTGCCACAAAGGACAACCCCCGATTAATCAACATACCGCCCCGTGACAGTGACGAATGGAAAACGGAATTTAATGCAAGAACTTCTGTAGAACGTTCCAACAAACGTGAGAAATATGATTTCTTATTAGAAAACGGCAGACACCGCTCTACTAAGATGTGGTACTGCCGCCTCTATAACATCATGATGCTCCAACATCTTGATGCATGGGATTTGCCTTATGAATCCGCCCTGAGAAAGTTGATTCTGAAAACGACATAATCCTATGGGTATTATACACCTTTTTAAGGCATAGCGACAGTTATGTCTGTTTCTCATGTTTATTTTTATTCATTTCAGATAATATTCACTTTTCAATGTCCACTGCCAACTGTGCTGACTATAATCACTCAGGATTCCGAGAGATTATAGATAGTTTATGTATTTGCCTATATTAAAAGCAACAATTGTGCCAAAATAAAAAAAACAGCTAAAAACAATTGTTCTTAACCATTTTCCCTTGAGCGCATTAAAAAATCGTTAGTTTTAGGTAAATATTTATTGGGACAAGCGAATATTAAGTCAAATCAAGCATAAAATTTCAAGGCAAAAAATCTAATCCTTAGCCATTTTATCAAATTAATTTTACAATTTGTCTTGTTTCCTATCAAATATTCTGATAATCTTAATAGAAGGTATGCATATAGAAGCCCAAAATTGGGAGAGAAAAATCAGGAGACAGAAATTTATGAAGGCAGAAGACAGAGTGTTTAAAGAATTGTTTAATTATACGGATTCAATTCTCATATCCGATGTAAACGGAAAGGTGCTGTATTATGAGGATTATAATGATCAGATTAACCTCATGCGCTATGAGGATGCTGTAGGGAGATCCGTTTTTGAGCTGTATCCATTTTTTAAAAGAGAAGATTTTACTTTGTTCAAAGCTATTGATACAAAACGCGTCATTGTTAATGAACTCCAGGAATTTGAGGTAAAAGGCGTTTCTAAAAAAGCGCTCAATTCCGCCTATCCCCTGATTAATGAAACTGGCGTTATCGGCTGTATGGTTATGTCCGTTGAGCTTGACAACAAATCAGGAAGGAAAAAGATGTCTTCTGTTTCTGCGAAATATAATTTTGACGATATCATGACTCAAAACATTGAATTTAAAGCCAGCTTCAGCAAACTTCGTCTGCTTTCTCAGGGAGATGCGAATATTCTGATTTATGGAGAAACAGGAACAGGCAAAGAACTGATTGCCCATACCATCCATGCTAATAGCCCTCGAAGCAGAAAACCGTTTATCATTCAAAACTGTGCTGCAATACCCAGCAACCTGATTGAAAGTATTCTGTTTGGCTCTTCGAAAGGAAGCTTTACCGGGGCCATTGATAAGGCCGGACTCTTTGAAATTGCCAAAGGAGGAACTCTTTTTTTAGATGAGGCCAATTCCCTTTCCCTGGATTTACAGGGAAAGTTATTACGGGTGATCGAGAACAAAGCAGTAAGACGAATTGGAGAAAGTTTTGAGCGTGAAACGGACGTTCGTATTATTACTTCTACCAACGAGCCTCTGAGCAAATTGGTAGAGCGCGGAGCCTTTCGCAAGGATTTGTTTTACAGACTCAATGTGGCGAGCTTTTCTGTTCCCCCTCTTCGCCAGAGGAAGGACGATATTCCTTTGCTGGCAAGCCATTATATTAATCAGTACAATGCGACTTTAAACCACAGTATTACGGGCATTGCGGATGATGTTATGGATTTCTTCTACAGCTATCCCTGGGAAGGAAATGTTCGAGAATTGAAAAACGTTATTGAATATGCCTGCACCATTAAAACCTCTGGCGATATTGCTATGTGTGATATCCCAGACTACATGCTTCTGAACAGGAAGGACATGGCAGGAAACCTATCTGTCGGCTTTGGAGGAAGGAGGCAGGAGGAAGAATCAAAATATATCAGGCCCCATACTTCTCTTGCGGATCAGATGGGTGCTTTGGAAAAAGATATTCTCAAATCAGCCTTTGAACGCAATCGCTATAATATTACCCGGACTGCCGATGAGCTGCAGATTTCAAGGCAGACTTTATATAATAAGCTAAACAAATATGGATTAGATTGAAGAATTAATCTGCCGGCCTTGCAGAGAAAGGATGAAAAGCTGCTCCTCTCTCTGCGAAAAGGCTGCAGATCTATTTGATCTCGCCGGAAGCTTCCAACTCTTTGACAAACTGGCTGATATTCAAAAGGCCTGCTTTGAGATAGTCCGCATCTCCAAATCCATAACCGATGCGGAAACTTTTATCCTGCTCAAAGCATCCGCCATGGCAGATCAGTACGCCTTTTGCATCGTAAAGCTTCTGGGCAAATTCTTCTGCCTTCATATCAAAGTCATAATTGATATACGACGTGGAGCTCATGCTGTCACAGGCTATCCGAAAATGCGGCTCCGCAGAAATCCATTCCTGCAGAATCTCTCTTCCTGCATCTGTAATCGCTTTGTTTCTCTTATAAAAGACCTCTTTGTTTTCCAGCGCAATGGCAGCAATCAGTTCGTTTATCGGCCCTTCACAGATGCTGTTATAGGAACGCATATTCATCATAGCGTCTTTAATGGAAGGGTCTCTTGTAACGATCCAACCGATGCGGGTTCCTGCGCAGGAGAACACCTTGCTGGCACTGCTGGTACAAATTCCTTTTTCATATAGATCACAGATGGAATACATATATTCACCGCTGAGTCCTCTGTAAATTTCATCGCATACAATATAAGCATCTGCGCTGCGTGCGATGTGGATCAAGTCTTCAAGCTGTTTTCGGTTCAAAGTATAGCCTGTAGGGTTATTGGGATTTGCAAGGTTAATCATTTTCGTATGTTCATCAACCATGCTGCGGATTCGATCCATATCAAGTCCATAGCCAGACGTTTCATCACAATTAAAGATCCGGACTTCCGTTCCCAAAGCCTCTGGAATGGAATAAAACTGCTGGTAGTTCGGTAAAATACTGACGATATTATCGCCGGGCTGGCAGAGTGTATAACATACGATGGAATTGGCGCCTGTTCCTCCATGGACAGAGAGCACCATATCCGGCGTTACTGCATCGGTATATAAACCGGCAATCGCTTTTTTCAGACGAGGCATTCCTTCAAAATACCCATAATGCATGCTCATATTCTCTAGTTCCTGGAAAAACATGTCCCGGTCCGTATTCGTCAGTTCTAAAAGCTCACGGAGCGTTACTGGTTTGCAGCAGCTGGACCCCAGGTTATAACGAGCTTTATCGTCATAAGGATTCAGCCAGTATTCGATTTTGAATTTATTAATTTCCATATTATTTTTCTTTTCTTAATACAGTATGTCGCTTAAATCTCCGCATTCAGACCAAGGCCGAGCTTCTTGGCTTGAGCAATCGCACGTTTGCCCGTTACCAGATCCAAAAGAGCCAGGCCAGTAGCATCAAAAATGGTAATATCTTCATCACAGAGCCTCCCCTGCTTCTTACCGCAAAGAACCTGGCCAATTTCTCCGGAAATAGCTTCTTTTGAAATGATGTTCTCCCTTATGGGCCTCTCCAACTCTCCCACCCGGATACACTGTTCAATATCGTCGGCAAAGATTCTGGCCTTTACAAAAATTTGCGGATCAATCTCTTCCTTCCCTTCCATATCTGCGCCAATACAGCTCAAATGCGTTCCGGGGCGAATCCACTCCTTTTGGATAATAGGCTGGCGGGAAGGTGTAATCGTGATAATAATATCGCTTTCCCTGGCAGCTGTCTCCAGGTCGGAAACTGCTTCAAAGCAGCAATTGTCCTTGGTTATATCAAAATGACGTTTCAGGCGCAGCGGACATTCTTTGGCAAAGCTTTGGCCGTGCATTGGATCCAAAAGATCGCCGATGAAAATCCGCTTGATGCCCGGTATAGCTGTCAAGATGGCTGCAATCTGAAATTCTGCCTGTTTTCCTGCGCCAAGAAGCAGCACGCTTTGTGAATCCTTCCTTGCCAGAGCTTGTGCTCCGATAGCCCCTGCCGCGCCGGTTCTCATGCAGGTAATATACGCGGCATCCATTACACCCAGCGGAATACCGGTTTCTGAGTCGAAGACCATCAGCATTCCATTAAAGGGCGGAAGCCCCTGATCTTTATTGAAGGGAAAATTATTCAGCATTTTCAGACCATGAATCTGTTCACTTCCAAATACGCCGCCGGATCGAATATCCATGACTGCTGTTTTGTCTGTGAACTCATGAGAAACCAAAGGCCAGACAACTGTATCGCCTCGGGCTTTTAGCTGATAAACGGATTTTACTCCCTCAATTACTTCATCCATCTTAAGCACGGACTCCAACTCTTTGCGCCCTAAAATCATTACGCTCATTACATATTCCTCCATTTCTGTTTGGGATTTGCTTTCATTATAGAAAGGGGAAACCCGAAAATCAAAGACAAGCATTTATTAATTTCTATAATTTATAGATTAATTAATTGTTGATTTTTATAACTACTTGCTGTACAATACGAGTAATAATAGTGAGGTCAGCACTCTAAGAAAGAGGAAATTATGATTTATACAGTTTCTGATTTTTACAATACCTACAAACCAGAGCTTCAGCTGATGGCTGGAAATGGAGGCCTCTCACGTCAAGTCACAAAAGCCGGTATTCTGGACTATGAGCTGGAGCCTGCCTTGAAGAACAAATACTTTTATACAAATTTTCAGGAAAAACAGCTTGCTCTGACTACCCTGCTGTATGCAAAGGATAACCCATTTTTAATTGCGGATGGTGTCAAACATCTGGCAGCAAAGGGCTGCAGCGGTCTGGTGATAAAAAATGTATTCCGGCTTCCGATTCATGAATCCGTTTTGCGTTATGCTGATTCTAAAAATTTCCCGGTTTTTTTGATAAAATCTACAAATGTTTATTTTGAAGATGTGATATACACCCTCAACCGTCGTATTGAAGAACTCGCTTCTTGCAGCACTATATGTCGGGAATTGGATTCTCTTTTGAAAATGCCATCCAATCCACAAGAGCAGCTTTTGTATGGAAGGAAGCTGAACCCTTCTTTTGAACATCAGCATATGGCTATTTTTGCTCCTTTTGATGAATTTTTTTCCGAAATGCAATTCGCAGCTTATGAAGCAAGATATCGAAAAAGTAATCTGAATATGCCCTCCAATCTGCTGACTTTGTATAAAAATGGCGTGCTATTTTTATACTCGCAGACGGAAGATACCGAAATCGAACCTGATGCTGTTGCTGAAGTTTTCTCTGACGAAATTTTGAAAGAAGGTAGTCCTTTAGCTGTTGGAATCAGTAAAATACATCATTATCTGGGTGAGTTGAAACAAACGATCATTGAAGGTATTCAGACAGCCTTTTGTGCGGCTGAGGATAAAAAAAGAATCCTTTTTTATGGAGAACTTGGCATACTTCAAGTCCTTCTTCCCTTTGCTGAAAAACGGGAAATGCGGTTATTCAGCCATTCGATTATGGACAAGCTGGAAGAATATGATGCGGAAGCGAAAGGACATCTGATAGAAACTTTGAACGCCTACTGTCAGGCAGATTACAACATACAGAATACAGCAAAGAAACTTTGTCAGCACGAAAATACAGTGCGGTACCGATTGGAGCGAGTCTCCGATATTACCGGGCTTTCTTTCAAATTCCCAAGCCAGGCAGAGCAGCTTGCTGTTGCCTGTAAGATTGCCTGGTGCCGCAAAGTTTTAAAAAAATCCCGCCTGACTGATTATGAATCCGATGGGCAGGATTGAGCTGTTCGATATTTTTATAGTTTGACGGGCATTATAAAAGCCTCTTTGTCTAGTGGCTTTTCAATAGACAAAAAGGCTTCTTTTACCTCAATTCTCAAACACGTCCAGTACACTAATCTTCCAAATCAACCGTACAGTTGTGATATACCTTCTGTACATCGTCGTTATCTTCCAGCATTTCGATCATTTTTTTCAGATTCTTGATATCATGTTCTTCCGTTGGCGTTGATTCCACGGAAGGAAGATATTCAATATCCGCATCTACAAACTCATAACCGGAAGCTTTAAGTGCTTCGCTTACTTCTACAAAATCAGCCGGCGCGGTAAGGATTTCAAAGCAGTCGTCATATGTAACCATATCGTCCATACCAGCTTCTAAAGCGGCTTCCATGAGGGCATCCTCATCAATATCATCCGTCTTTTCGATAACGATTACGCCTTTTTCATCGAACATATAGGATACGCATCCCGGAGCGCCCAGGTTGCCCCCGAACTTGTCGAAGGCGTGCTTCATTGCGGCAGTAGTCCGGTTCTTATTATCGGTCAGAACGTCGACGATTACAGCGACGCCTGCAGCGCCGTAGCCTTCAAACCTGCCGTTTTCATACGTTTCTCCAGCCAGCTCGCCTGTCCCTTTTTTGATTGCGCGTTTGATATTATCGTTAGGCATGTTGATGCTTTTCGCTTTTTCAATGGCATGCTTTAAGGAAATATTATATTCCGGATCTCCGCCATTTTTTGCAGCAACTGTAATTGCCCTTGCATATTTTGTAAAAACTGCAGCCCGTTTGGAGTCTTGCTTCTCTTTCCTGCCTGCAATTGTACCGTGTCTTCCCATCAAGACACCTCCTTCATATATTATTAACTCATATAGTATACATGATAAACGATCTTTTTTCAACAAAAATCGGGCAATTGAAAAATTGGCGGCCTGCAGACCGGGCTGCTCCGATATGTATGTTTTGCCAGTCTGCGGACAGCAGGCTAAAGGTCAATATCCATGCCATTGACTTCAACGTGATCGCTGACTGCAATTACAATATATTTTCGGTCGTCGATGATCCGCGTCTCGATCAGATCAGAACGATCCGGACTGACTTTAATGACTACATCAGGAGCTTCGATGCTGAATTTTTTCGTTTCCGCTACATTTGCGGCCATGAGTCTTCTCTTTTCCCCTGCAGTCCGGTCAAAGATAGTCTCCACCTGTTCTACTTTTTCCTCTGAGGCACCGCTTTGCTCCAGCAGGCGCTTCATGTCGAATTTATCCAGCTCCAGGGGTTCCGGTTCATCCTGGTTTTCTTCCATCATTTCCTGCAAATTATCGTGAATGCATTTTACCATTTCCAGGCTGCATTCGTCGCCCAGAGATTCGGAGACAATTTCATTAAAGGTTACCTTCTGGTTCTCAGCGGAAAGCGGGATCTCACTGCCCAGCAGCTCTTCGATGAGCTCTGGCTGAAGCTCCTCCGGTTTTTTTGTAAAATACAGGGCCTGATGAATATCGGCAGTCCGGTCGTTAAAGGCAGGAAACAGAAATCCCTTTACCGGCGGATCCACAACCCAGTCGCGCTTTCGCCCTACGATGGAATTCTGATCCACATCATAGCTCAGCCCGGCCTTTGACAGTTTAACGGGGCAAATGCTGCAGAGGATGTATTCGTAGATATTGTCCGAAGCATCAAACATTTCAAGGCCATCGGAGGTTTTCCCCGGCACATCGTATACTGCATGAATGAGGATAATATAATAGTTTTCGCCAAATTCAAAATGGTCGATGATTTTCTGATAAAAGGCATCCACCAGTTCATCATCCTCAAGCTTGCTGCCCCGCAGCCGGTACAAAAATTCCTGAGTACCGCCCGGTTCCTCCTGAGCTAATGGAAATTCCATATTCAGCAGTTTTTTACCGATTGTACCGGAAAGGGTCTGCTTGAAAATCTCAAAATATTTAAAGGCTTCTTCCTCAGAGAGACTGAGAAAAGAGCGGTTCACCTCATATTTTCGATTTTTTTCATGATCCACATAGCAGCCTCGCATACGGCTGATGGTACAGTTTTCCGGTGTAAACTGCTTTTTGATTTCCAATATTTCCTTATTAATCATAAAGCTATCCTTCTTTCCCTTTTTCAATTACAGACTTATGGCGCTTTGTACAGCCCTCTTGTTATGCGGACTATTCAATGATAACGCCATCCTCATCAACCTCAAAATCCTCAGGAGGCTCCGGTATTTCACCAGCATCCGCTTCACCTTCTTCATCCATGGATGGAGCGGTCTTTAGGGTACTTCGCACCATCTCCTCTACCTTTTGCATGGTTTCCGGATTTTCGGTCAGATATTTTTTCACATTTTCACGGCCCTGCCCGATGCGGTTGCCGTCAAAGCTGTACCAGGAGCCCGCCTTTTCGATGATCTTGGCTTCTACTGCGCAGTCCAGAACATCGCCTGAGCGTGAAATACCTTCTCCGTACATAATATCGAATTCTGCCTGCTTAAAGGGCGGAGCAACTTTGTTTTTTACGACTTTGACTTTTGTCCGATTTCCTAAAAAGTCATCGCCTGATTTGATGGAATCTACCCTGCGTACATCGAGGCGCATACTGGAGTAAAATTTCAGCGCCCGGCCGCCTGTTGTTGTTTCGGGGCTTCCAAACATAACCCCTACCTTTTCACGAAGCTGGTTGATGAATACAACGGCTGTGTTGGTCTTTTTGACAAAACCCGTAAGCTTTCGCAGCGCCTGAGACATGAGTCTTGCCTGAAGTCCCACATGGGAATCGCCCATTTCTCCCTCAATTTCCGCCTTAGGAACCAGCGCTGCCACTGAGTCTACAACGATGAGATCCAGCGCGCTGCTACGTACCAGCATTTCGCAAATCTCAAGGGCCTGCTCCCCTGTATCAGGCTGAGATACCAAAAGCTCATCCACGTTGACGCCCAGATTTTTCGCGTATTCCGGATCCAGGGCGTGCTCCGCATCAATGAATGCTGTCCTGCCCCCTGTTTTCTGCGCTTCCGCTATGATATGCAGCGTCAGCGTCGTTTTTCCGGAGGATTCAGGTCCAAAGACTTCGATGATCCTTCCTTTTGGAATACCGCCGATGCCAGTTGCCAGATCCAGGCTCATAGAACCGGTGGAAATCGCTTCGATATCCATCTTCGCCGCTTCATCCCCCAGCTTCATAACCGCGCCTTTTCCGAATTGCTTTTGTATCTGCTGCAGGGCATCCTGCAGAGCTTTTTCTTTATCTTCAACATTACTGATCGTCTTCTTTGCTGTTGTTTTTGTTGCCACTTTTATACCTCCAAACCAAAATGAACATTTGTTCTTATCTGCCTATAATACCTTATTTTATTATAAGGGTCAAGTTTTTTATCCTGAAATCAAAATGTTTTCCCCTTTTTAAATATACCATATTTTTCCTAATAAGTCAACCATTAACTTATTTTTCGTCTACCAATTTACAGATCAGATCCAGCATGGAAAGTACAGCATAATTCCGGTTCCAGTTTCGATTTACATTGCGCATCTGTATTTTCCGGCAATGGGTTTTTCCCCGGTAAACAGCGCCCACATAGACAAGTCCCACTGGCTTTTCCGGGCTTCCGCCCTCCGGCCCTGCGATTCCTGTTACGGAAATGCAGATATCGCTTCCTGTTATCTGGAAGAGGCCCTCTGCCATTTCTCTTGCCGTTTCCTCACTGACCGCGCCGCAGGTTTTCAGCGTTTCCTCCCTAACTCCCAGCTCCTGCATTTTCGCTTCATTGCTGTAGGTAACAAGAGAGCGGTCGAAAATTTTTGAAATTCCGGAGACGCTTGTAACAGCCGCGGCAAACATTCCGCCAGTACAGGATTCGGCGCTGGAAAGGCTCAGATTTTGTTCCATCAGTTTTTTGGCCGTTACCTGCACCAGTTCTTCATCATCAGCACTGTAAATGTATTCGCCGATGATTTCCCGTACCTGCTTTAGCATATCGTCCACCGCATTTCTTGCTTCTTCCTTTGTGCTTCGTTTAGAGGCGATTCGCAGGCAGCATTCCCCTTCCTTGGCATAAGTCGCCAGGGTCGGATCCGTCTGTTCATTGATCAGAGGCAGCAGCTTTGTCTCCAGCATGGACTCTCCGATGCCAAAGGTGCGAATCATTCGGTAGTAAATAACGCCCTCGGATTTTTTCTCCAGATATGGGAGTACGCTTTCCTGAAACATGGCAGTCATTTCTCTCGGCGGCCCAGGCATACAGATCATATGCTTTCCGTCTTGTTCCAGCGCAAAGCCGGGAGCAGTTCCCGCATGGTTTTCAAAGACAATGGCTCTTGACGGCATATAGGCCTGCTTTTTATTGTTTTCCGTCATTTTACGGTTTTGTTTTTTGAAATACGTTTCCAGACGCTCCATGGAGGGCTGATGCAGACGCATCTCATCCCCCAGCGCCCTGCAGGCGATTTCCTTTGTCAGATCGTCCTGTGTGGGTCCGAGCCCGCCTGTAGTGATGATCAGATCGCAGTCCTTAAATGCCATGTGGATGAGCTTCTCAAGACGCTTTGGATTGTCTCCTACCGTATAGTGATACATAACATCAAAACCCAGCAGGTTCAGCTGCTGGGATAAAAATACCGTGTTTGTGTTGGTAATCTGCCCAAAGAGAAGCTCTGTCCCTACACTCAGAATCGTTGCTTTCATATATGTCCTCCCTATCCCTTTACATGGATAATAATTGCTTGTTTTTTACGATGTATTCAATTCCCGAAATAATGGTCATCGCTACAGCGATCCAGAGGAAAATTTCATCCAGAGGAATGCTGATATAGCGGCATGGCCAGTTATCCAAAAGCAGCAAAGGAATCGCGATCATCTGTGTAATGGTTTTGATTTTTCCTGTCATTCCTGCCGCAATGACGATACCTTCCGCAGCCGCCACCTGGCGCAGCCCTGTTACGGCAAATTCCCTTGCCAGAATGACAATTACCATCCAGCTTGCCACGTTTCCCAGCTCCACGAGGCATAAAAGGGCTGCCATGACCAGAAGCTTGTCTGCCAGGGGATCCATTAGCTTTCCGAAATTAGTAACAAGATTATATTTTCTTGCGATATGCCCGTCCAGCATGTCCGTCAGAGCGGCTGCGATAAAAATAATTGTTGCAATATAACGGTGTCCCATCATCAGAACTACAATAAAAACGGGGATTGCAATAATTCGTAAAAGTGTGAGTTTGTTAGGCAAATTCATAGTTTCCTCCTCCCGACGCGCCTAGCCGCGTCCTATATGCAGATTGGAACGTTCACTTTAAGCTTCAACCTCTCTGCCTATCAGATCATAATCAAAAGCATCTGTTATTTCTACAAAGACCAGTTCCCCCGGAGCCAGATCACGCTCTGAAGTGAACAGAACAGAATTATCGATTTCCGGAGCATCCTGTGCGGTCCTTCCGATATAGCTTCCATCCGGGTCACGCTCTTCTGTAAGGACCTGAAGCGTTTTTCCTACTTTTTTTCTGTTGGACTCCAGCGAAATATCAAGCTGCGTCCGCATGATGGCATCCTGCCTCTGTATCTTTATTTCTTCCTCCACCTGCTCATCCATGTCTGCCGCCGCTGTCCCCTCTTCCTGGGAATAAGCGAACACTCCCAAACGCTCGAACTCCATTTCCCGGGCAAAATCCAAAAGCTGTTCAAAGTCTTCTTCTGTTTCACCTGGAAATCCTGTGATAAACGTGGTTCGAATATGCATATCCGGTATGGCAGTACGAAGCTTTTTAATGGTTCTTCTGATGCTGGCCTCAGTAGAACGCCGGTTCATGGACTTTAAAATGTGATCACTGCAATGCTGCAGCGGAATATCCAGATAGCGGCAGATTTTTTCTTCCTCAGCTATGGTCTGAATCAGTTCATCTGTAATGCGATCTTCATAGCAGTACATGAGCCGAATCCAGGCAATTCCAGAAATTCTGCACAGTTTTTTCAAAAGCTGAGGCAGTGCGAGTCTGCCGTAGAGATCCATACCATAGGCTGTTACGTCCTGTGCAACGAGAATCAATTCTTTGCAGCCCTTCTCAGCCAAACGTTCCGCTTCTTTTACGATATCCTCCTGCTTTCTACTGCGGTATTTTCCCCGTATTTGAGGAATGACGCAGTAAGTACAAACATTGTTGCACCCTTCCGCAATCTTTAATGTTGCGGTATAAGGGTTTTCCTCCAGCTTACGGCAGTGCAGCTCCAAAAACGTTTCACTGCAGGCACTGCAATAGGTTTCCCGTTTTCCTTTGCAGAAGCTGCCGAGAATTTCCGGGAGCCGCTGATAATCATTGACCCCCAGGAACAAATCCACTTCCGGCATTTCCACAAAAAGCTCCTCCATATATCTCTGGGACAGACAGCCTGACACAGCCAGAATGGCATCCTCCCGCTTACAGTCTGCCATTTGAAAAATACATTCAATGGACTCGCTCTTGGCATCATTTATGAAGCCGCAGGTATTGACAATAACCACATCTGCCTCTTGTGGCGCATTGGTGATCCTGTGGCCTGCCTGTTCTAAGATGCCGGCTGCCACCTCTGAGTCATTCTTATTTTTGGGACAACCTAATGTTTCAATATAGATATTCATATTAACCTTCCTGTAAATCCTTTGTATCTTCATGAAGAGCCTGAAGCTCGGCTTCTGTCATAAGCACCTGTCTCGGCTTGCTGCCTTCCGGAGGTCCGATGATGCCGCGTGCTTCCATCATGTCCACAATTCTAGCTGCCCGGTTGTAACCGATACGAAAACGTCTCTGGAGCATGGAAACTGAGGCCTGTCCTGCAGAGACCACTGTCTCAATGGCTTCCGGCAGCAATTCATCTGTATCTTCCGGCGTTTTTTCCGACGCTCCCGCTTTATCGATGCTATCAATGACATCATCCGCGTATTCAGCTTCCTGAACCTGTCCTTTTACAAATTCAATCACATTATGCACCTCGGAATCGGAAATAAAGGTTCCCTGAACTCTGGTAGGCTTGCCGCCTCCAATGGGGCTGAAGAGCATGTCGCCCTTTCCCACCAGCTTTTCTGCTCCCGCCATGTCGAGGATGGTTCTGGAGTCAAACTGAGAGGATACGGCAAAGGCAATTCTGGAAGGCACGTTGGCCTTGATGACACCTGTAATAACGTTTACAGATGGCCTCTGGGTGGCCAGAATCAGATGCATTCCCGCAGCTCTTGCCTTTTGTGCCAGCCTGCAGATGGACTCCTCCACCTGAGCCGGCGCTGCCATCATCAGATCCGCCAGTTCGTCGATGATGATAACAACCTGAGGAAGGAACTCATCCTCTTCTCCCCTGACAGTTACCGTTTCATTGTAGCTTGCCAGCTCGCGAACGCCTTCTTTTGCGAATTTTTTGTATCGATCCTCCATTTCCGCAACCGCCCAGTTGAGAGCTGCCGCCGCCTTTGCAGGTTCTGTAACCACCGGAATGAGAAGGTGCGGAATGCCGTTATAGTTGGTCAGCTCCACAACCTTGGGGTCGATGAGCACCAGCTTTACCTCCTCCGGCTTTGCTTTATAAAGGATGCTGGTAATGATACTGTTTACACAGACGCTCTTTCCTGAGCCGGTCGATCCTGCAATCAAAAGGTGAGGCATTCCCTTGAGATCCGCCACAATTGCATTTCCTGCAATATCCTTTCCTACAGTAAAAGTGATCTTGGATTTTGCGTTTTTAAACTCCTTGGAATCGATAATTTCGCGGATAGTAACCATATTTACCTTGTCATTTTCCACCTCAATTCCAACAGCTGCCTTTCCCGGAATAGGAGCCTCAATTCGGATACTCTTTGCTTCCAGATTCAGCGCAATATCATCAGCCAGATTGACGATGCTTTTCACCTTTACCCCTACATTAGGATGGATTTCATAGCGGGTTACTGCAGGTCCCTGTATGACCTGAACTACCTGAGCGTCAATGTGGAAGTTTTTTAATGTTTCTTCCAGCTTCATAGCCTTTGCCTGAAGGGCTACGTTCATGCTGGCCTTGTTCTGAGGCGCCTTTCCCTTATTCAAAAGCTCGACGGAGGGGAACTGATAAACAGCTGGTACAGCTGTCTGACTGTTTAATTCCTCCGGATCGAGGGCAGCTTTTGCTGCCTGACTGTTTGTAAGCTTTTCGGAAGGTACCTGCTGCACTGTGTTTACCCCACTCGCAGGATCAGAAGAAACTGCGGCTGCTTCTGCAGGTTCGTCCGGAACCTGTTCTTCGGCCATATCCTGTGTCTGGGAGATTCCTGACTCACAAGGAGTTTCTCCCGCTGGAATATACGTGCTTATCGTTTCCTGTTCTCGGGTTTTCACGCTGGCAGTATCTGTTTCTAAAAGGGAAGGCTGTTCCTCACCGACAGCATGTTCATCCAGACCAAAACGCAGGCTGCCAGCTGTTCCAATTCCTCCTTCGTCCATCAATCCATAGCCTTCGGCCTGTTTGGAATTATCCTCCCGTAAAGAGGAAATGGTATTTCCTGAAAACCCATCAAAGACTTCACAAAAAGGATCCCGATCAAGGGAGGCATCTTCCATCAGATCTTCTGTACCATATCCGGAAGTCATATCCTGCGCGCCGACAAAAAGTTCATCATCCTGCATATATTCCAAAATGTTTCGCTGGCTTTTTGAAATTCGGTTTTGTATGTAAGGAGGCTCCCAGTCGTCCGGTCTATCTGCCTGTTTTTTAGGATAGGTCCTGATTGGTGAAGGAATCGCTTCTTCTGGATCCGGCAGTTCCTCAAAGGGCGCCTGCTCCTTTTTTCTTCCAAAGTGAAAAGCAGGAAAACGCCTTTTTTTCTCCGGAAGCCCGAAGATTTCGCCGGAAACTGGAAGATCCTCCTGCATATGCAGCATGGCATCCGGCAGTTCCTGTACTGGCTCAAATTCCTCTTCTGCCAGCAGCGCTTCCCTCCTGCGGGCTCTTTTTTCTGCCGCTTTTTCAACAAACCTTGAAATCGGCGTATTGATAATGAGCAGCAGGCAGATGACAATAATAAGGCTGGAGAGAATGTAAAGGCCCGGAAGTCCAAAAGCTTTGACAAGGAGGCTTCCCATATGCATGCCAAAAAGACCGCCGCTTTCAAGCCTTGAACCTGCCCTGTAAAAATCTCCTGCTGCGGAAAGACTGAATTCCAGCGCATGGGGATCCAAAAACCTTGCAGAGTTAATAATGGATACTGTAAGCAGAATGACAAAAAGGAGGATAACCGATTTTCTGCCAATATGGATGGTCTTTCTGGCAAACAGCAGAATTCCGTATAAAATCAAATAATAAGGGAGCACATAGGCTACTGCGCCCAGGCATCCCTTGAAAAATGTCGAAAGTCCTTCACCTACGATTCCCGCCGCATGGGTCTGAAATGCCACCACCAGAAAAACGCCCAGGGCAATGATGATAACCGCCCAGATTTCATCCCTCACATTTGAATGAACTCCCCTGTCCCCCGGCGGCGCTGTAAAATCTGCAGTTTTCCTCTGTTTGCCGGCACCCCTGCCGCCGGAGCCTGCTGTTTTTGCGGGCTTTCTCTTTTTTTCTGCCATTTTTTATCCTTTCCCTGTATCCTATGCGAGGAAAATTGCATAGATTAATCTCAGAGCGCTAAAAAATCATTGTTTCATTATACCATAAATAAGAATAAAAGCATACAAAAAAACAGGCGAAAGGTTTTACAAAATACGTCGAACAGTGGTATACTGTTCACATATTTGTCAAACAATCAAATCAGGAGGATAAAAAATGAACAAAAAACCAAATATCGCAATTGTGGGCGCTACGGGGGTCGTCGGCTCTACGTTCCTCAAAGTGTTGGAAGAAAGGGATTTCCCTTTTGAGCATATATACATGATGGCGTCCGCTAAGTCAGCAGGCAAAACCGTCACCTTTAAAGGCAAGGACTATGTAGTGGAAGAGCTGAATGAACATTCCTTTGATAAGGATATCGACATTGCACTCTTCTCTGCAGGAGGAAGCACCAGCGAAAAATACGCGCCTGTTGCAGCAGCACACGGTGTAACGGTGGTAGACAACAGCAGCGCATGGAGAATGGATAAGGAGGTTCCGCTGGTTGTACCGGAGGTAAATCCAAAGGATATCGACTGGAACAAGGGAATCATCGCAAATCCAAATTGCTCAACCATCCAGGCAATGGTAGTTTTAAAGCCGCTCCATGAAAAATACAAAATCAAAAGAGTCGTTTATTCTACTTATCAGGCAGTATCCGGATCTGGTGTAAAGGGCATCAGCGATCTTACGGAAGGTCTGAAGGGAAATGACAAGTGTGAAGCATATCCACATCCGATTGCAGGAAACTGCCTCCCACACATTGACGTTTTCCTCGAAAACGGATATACAAAAGAAGAAATGAAGATGATCAACGAAACCCATAAAATCCTCGGTGATGACAGCATCAAGGTGACGGCTACTACGGTCCGGGTTCCCGTCTTTGATTCCCACAGCGAATCCATCAACATTGAATTTGAAAACCCAATTGATGTGGATGAGGTGCGGGAGCTTTTGGCAAACTCCCCGGGAATTATCGTGCAGGACGATCCGGGCAATAACGTATACCCTCTGGCCCGTGAAGCAGCAGGCCATAATGAAGTATATGTAGGCCGCATCCGCAGAGACTTTTCTGTAGAAAACGGAATCAATCTGTGGGTTGTAGCAGACAATATCCGTAAAGGAGCTGCCACAAATGCGGTTCAGATCGCAGAGGAGCTGATCAAATAATTAAGTGAAAGGAATGAGGCAACGTGACCTTATTTAAAGGCGCTGGAGTAGCCCTAGTTACCCCCTTTGCGGAGGGAAACGTGGACTTTCCCCGGCTTGCCGGCCTTTTAGACTGGCAGATTTCTTCGGGCATTGATTCCATCGTAAGCTGCGGAACCACTGGAGAAGCATCTACACTTAATGATGAAGAACATATAAATACTGTAAAATTCACTGTTGAAAAAACAGCAGGAAAAGTGCCTGTAATTGCAGGCGCCGGAAGCAACGACACGGCCCACGCTGTATTTATGGCCCAGGCCTTAGAAGAAGCGGGCGCTGACGGCCTTCTGGTTGTCACCCCCTATTACAACAAATGTACGCCAAAAGGACTTATAAAGCACTATGAGAAGATTGCGGATGCAGCAGGTATTCCCGTGATACTCTATTCCGTTCCCTCAAGGACAGGTGTGAATATAAGTCCTTCCTGCGTTAAAGAGCTGTCGCAGCATCCGAATATCTGCGGCATTAAAGAAGCCAGCGGCAATATGTCCCAGGTAGTGGAAATCGCGCGATATGTTTCAGACGATTTTGCCCTTTACTCAGGAAACGATGATATGATCGTACCCCTGCTGTCTGTCGGAGGAATCGGCGCCATTTCTACTGTGGCAAACATTATGCCCTCTGAAACAAGTCAGATGATCCACAAGTACCTGCAGGGAGACACAAAGGCTGCCATGAAGCTGCAGCTTGAGATGAAGCCGCTCATAGACGCGCTCTTCGTAGAAGTGAATCCAATTCCGGTAAAGGCGGCTCTATCCATGATGGATAAAATAAAACCTGAATACCGGCTCCCTCTGTGCGAAGCAGAAAATCTATCCCTTTATGATATTATGAACCAGCTGAGAAATTATAAGCTGATTCGCTGATTTTTGGAAAAATAAACCCTGAAAACATCCGCGTTTTCAGGGTTTATTCCTAATCCATATCGTATCCTGCCTGTAAAAGATCGTTTATACCAGCTTGGTATAGCCCGGCAGATAAATCCAATAGCCATTTGATTTAATCTGGCCCCACTTACCATCCTTTGTCTTTGCCTTCAGCTGATAAACCTTGTTCTTTTTTGCCTTGCCCATGCTCTTGGCGCTGGTGCTGTAGCTTTTCCTCATATTCAGGCTGCTGACCGTTATTTTTACCTTCTGAGAGGAAGCCACAGTCTTTGACGTACTGGATGAGGAAGAAGACTTTGTTCCGCTTACCACCTTGGTATATCCTGGCAGATAGATCCAGTAGCCGTTTGATTTAATCTGGCCCCATTTGCCGTCCTTTGTCTTTGCCTTCAGCTGGTACGTTTTATTCTTCTTTGCTTTGCCCATGCTCTTAGAAGAAGAGCTGTAGCTCTTTCTCATGTTCAGGTTGCTCACCGTGACCTTGACCTTCTGGGAAGATGCTACAGTCTTGCTATCGCTTTCTTGGTCTTTTACCACCTTGGTATAGCCCGGCAGATAAATCCAGTAGCCGTTTGATTTAATCTGGCCCCACTTGCCGTCCTCTGTCTTAGCCTTTAGCTGATAAGTCTTGTCCTTGGTTGCTTTGCCCATGCTCTTAGAAGAAGAGCTGTAGCTTTTTCTCATGTTCAGATCCGCTACCAGCACCTTGACCTTCTGGCTTGTGCTGACTGTCTTTACAGGAGCCGGAGTCGTCGGTTCGCTTGTCGTTGGCTCGGAAGGCTTAGTTGTCGGTTCTGTTGGTTCGCTTGGGTTAGCGGAAGCGTTATCATCCCCTCCGGAAGGAACAGAGTCCTTTGTCATTCCGTAATCATCCGCAAGAATGGCAGCCTCTGCCTTTGCCATCTTTTTCAAGTTGCTGTTACTGGACAGCCACTTGGTAGCAGCAAGATTTGTGTGGAAAGAATGTTCCACGATCATGCCCTTTGTGCCGACTGCCTTTGCGCCTCTGAGAACACCGTAATATTCGGTTTTCCCGTCCTTGTTAAGCTTCTGCCAAATCTTATATGCCTGCTTTGTCTTCATCGTGCTCTGGATTGCCTTACCAAGCCCTTTTGCAATGGCATCGCCTGTATTGCCTTTCTGGGTAATAATCAGCGGGTAATCCGATGTCTTTGAAGTAGAAGAATTGGAATGCAGGGATAAAAACAAATCATACCCTTTTGAAGCAGTTCCCCTGTAATAAACGCCTAAATCCTTAGCCTGGCTGCTCCTTGTTACACCGACTTCAAAACCATAGCTTTCCAGCTCTTTTTTCAGGTAATTGTGCAGCGCCCATGACATCTTGGACTCATAATAACTAGCATATACGGGACTTCTGTTATAATTTCCAAAGTGGCCGGCATCCAGCATAATTTTTATCTGCTTTTTGAATACCGCTTTTACCTTGTGATTGCTTGTTACATGGTCAAACGTATAGGAAGAGATGCTTCCAAGAGATTCCCCGTCCACCTGCAGATCCGCTACATAATAGCCGTCCTTTGGCGTTGCTTTTACCGTAAAACTTCCATTTTCGGAAACATTCGCACTCTTTGTAATGCTGCCCTTTGAGGAAGAATTTACGGAAGTCGTAATTTTATAGGTTCCGAGACTGTCAAATACGGCTTTGATCACCGTATCGGCTTCCGGTACAAAGGTGCCGGTCACAGTTCCGTAAGGATCCTCTGTTTCCTGCTCTTTCCCGTTTATCTCTAAAGAAACCAGCTTGTTTCCATCCGCAGGGACAACTGTATAAGTAGCGCTTTCCCCTTTCGAAACCTCGGAAGGATTCACCTTGATCGTCCCGCTGTTTTGTGGCTGGACAATCGTACTGATTTTATAAACCTCTGCTGTCTCCGGTACATCTTGCTCTGGTGTCTGAACCGGGTTTTCTGCTGCCGTATCCTCTGCCTGTGATGCCTGTCCTAGCGCTGCTTCCTCAGAAGTAGTTTCCGCAGCAGGCGCAGCTGTATCATCAGCTGTTTCTGCAAAGGATGCCGGTGCAAAAGAAAATGCGGATGTGATCATAACCGTACTGATCAGAATGCTTAAAACTCGATTGCTTTTCTTCATTATGTTTACCTCACCATCAATCAAAAATTCCCAATATTGTCTGATTCAATACTGCCATTATATACCTCAACTCTCTGTTTTTCAAGCTTTTTATTGCAGTTTCGACTTTTCACATGACTTTCACAGGCCCTTCACAGATTCATTTGTTTCAAATGTTATGTAAACCATTTTTATGACATAGAAAAAGAGGACAGCATGCTATCCTCTTTCCAATTTTTGAATCGCCTGTATTTGAATTAAGCTTCAGAAGCAACAACTTCCTTACCGTTGTAGTAATTACAATTTGGGCAAACTCTATGTGGAAGCTTAGGCTCATGACACTGCGGACAAATAGAAAGTCCTGGCGCTGTCATTTTCATGTTTGGAGATCTTCTTTTGTCTCTTCTTGCTTTCGACGTTTTCCTCTTAGGTACTGCCATTTTCTACACCTCCTTCTTTGCTCATTTCGTTGGAAAATTGTATTTACAACTTCTCAATTATATAGTTACTTGGGACAAATGTCAACCGCTTATTTGCAAAGTCTGTAAGTATCTCTTGCAATCATCAGTTCTTCGTTGGTCGGAATCAGGAGAATTTTGACTTTTGAATCATCTCTGGAGATGATGCTTTCCTTGCCTCTTACCTTATTCTTGACCAGATCCAGCTTGATTCCCAGGTTACCCATATCGTTGCAGATTATGTCTCTCATGGCGATATCGTTTTCACCTACGCCTGCAGTAAAGATAATAGCATCTACGCCGTTCATTTCCCCGATATATGCTCCGATGTAGGATCTTACCTTGTGGGCGAAGATCTTGATAGCCAGCATAGCACGTTCATTTCCATCTTCAGCAGCGGCTTCCAGATCGCGGAAATCGCTGGATACGCCAGAAATGCCCAGTACGCCGGACTTTTTATTGAGAATTTCGTTTGCTTCGCCCTGCTCCAGGCCTTCTTTTTCACGAATATATGTAACAATAGCAGGGTCAATATCCCCAGATCTTGTCCCCATTACCAGACCCTCTAATGGAGTGAATCCCATGGAAGTATCCATGCAGATACCGCGCTTGATAGCAGATACGGATGCGCCGTTACCCAGATGACAGGTGATCAGCTTCAGATCCTTAATATCTACATTCAGCATATCGGCAGCTCTCTCAGCAACGTATTTGTGGCTGGTTCCGTGGAAGCCATATCTTCTGATCTTATGCTTTTCATAATATTCATAAGGAATCGCATAAATGTAAGATTCCGGCGGCATGGTCTGATGGAATGCGGTATCAAATACTGCTACCATCGGCGTATTAGGCATTAATTCCTGACATGCTGCAATACCCAGAAGGTTTGGCGGATTGTGGAGTGGAGCAAGCTCAACACACTCTTCCAGCGCTGTCAGTACGGAATCGTCGATAATAACGGAATCTGCATATTTTTCTCCAGCATGTACAACACGGTGGCCGACTGCACCGATTTCGCTCATATCCGATACTACGCCGTGGTTTGGATCCACAATTGCATCCAGTACGTGGCCGATAGCGTCTTTGTGGCTTTCCATTGGAGTAATGAGCTGGAATTTTTCCATATCGGTCTTTTCATGGGTAATAACGGAGCCTTCCATACCGATTCTTTCTACGAGCCCTTTTGCTTCCAATACTTCGTTTCTCATATCAAGTACCTGGTATTTCAATGAAGAACTACCGCAGTTAATAACTAAAACTTTCATTCAATTTCCTCCATCTGTAATTTAATAATCCGGCATACGGCGCCGGCATTCCGGCCATTTTATCGAAACCGCCGGATACCTCATAAAAACAACAATTTTATTATAAGCTTCCCGCGCGGAATTTTCAAGCGGTTTGTCATTATTTACGTGACTGAATATACGGATACATGACATAATCGCTCATCTGATACAGATCCGCTCCGATCAGGATATTGTAAATATCGGCAGCCAGAATATCGTATCGCAGCAGGAAGGGGCGCTCCTGCAGCTTATTGATATTGGTAATAAGGGGAATTTCACTCGTTTTTTTGATGTGCCGCAGGAGCTTTCCTCCTTCTGTTCCTACTGCCAGAATTCTCGCGTAAAATTCATCCTCAAAGGGTGTGAGGCCCATGAGCGCCTGACACAAAATCCTCTGTACCCTGGTTTTGGGATAGCGTTTGGAGGAAACTGCCTCCACAAAGGCTTTGAAACTTTCGGCAGCTCTCGCCTGCTCCTTCAGCTTGTATTCCAGTCCCTCGCCTACGGAAAGAAGCTGGGAAAGCTCACGCGGGCTGCTTCGCAAAAGAACGCTTCGCACCATGTCAAAATAGCCTGAAATTTCAGGTTTATTCATCAAAGCCTCCTCTACCTCTAATGGAACATACTGCTTTCGCTCTTCTCTGCTCAGATGGTGGCGAATTGCCTCTGCGCTGGCGAATTCCTCCTTTGGCCTTTTGTCCAAATAGCCGCTCCCTTTGCGCTTTACCATAACAGGTTTTATGGATTTATCCTGCAGATGCAGCTGTTTCAGGTATTCTACGGCCAAAATATTGTTGGGAGTCAGGGACAACCTGCTGATATGGCTTCCAAGGCAGGATTCCAATGTTTTTTGGCGGGCTCTGGCATAGGAAATCCCCGTTTTCAGAAAATCTTTCAAAGTACGTTGATATTCCGGGCTTTCTTTTGCCAGGAATTCAGCTGCCTGATTTAATTCTTCCAGAGTCCCCTGCTCTGCTCCAAATCCAAGATGGGTTACGCAGCCGAGCCTGGACAAAATCCCGATGCCTCCTTTTGCAAAATGTTCGGCGCTGCCCATGGCATAGGCAAAAGGAAGCTCCAGCACCAGATCGGCTCCGCAGCAGACAGCCAGCCGGCTCCTGATCCACTTATCCAGGACCGCCGGTTCTCCCCGCTGGGTAAAATTCCCGCTCATGACAACAGCCGTAAAGTCTGCTCCCGACTGCTCAATGCACTGACGGATATGGTAAAGATGTCCGTTGTGAAACGGGTTATATTCTGCTATTATTCCTAAAACTTTCATAACCTTATCATAACACACATGCAGTCAGAAAAAAAGCAAATATCCCGGTAAAGAGGCTGTGTGTCAATTTTGTAAGTATAAAATAGGAGAGGCGAATACCGGAGCCCGCGAGCATGCTCATGGTCTGTCCGATAATGGAAAGCCCTCCCCAGGAAAGCATCATGGCAGAAAGGATACATTTAATGCTCAGAGAAATATTCGCACACTCAGAAAGCGCTCCGCAGCCTACGGTCATTTCAAAAAAACCCTTTGCCGCAGCACGTAAAGCCGGTGAATTGATCAAGCTGAAAATACCGCCAAGATGCATGAGATCCGTTAAAAACATAAACAAAATAATATAGGCCAGAATAATCGCCAGAGATTTGAAGGCAGAAAGAATGGCTTCCGTAAAAATATCCAGCAGTTCCCGGTTTTTTTGCCTGGAAAACGATTGTTTTGCTGCCTTTGCCCTGGGAAAAAAGCGGGAATACAAAAGTCCATTTGCAATGGCCGCAAGATAGTGGGATGCGGCCATTACGATTCCTGCCGGTACCGATCCCAGCATTCCCACGCCGACTGCTCCTATCATAAAGGTCGGACCTGATGTACTGCAAAAGCTGATCAGACGTTTTGCTTCTGGCACGGATATGGTGTTATTTTTTCGCATATCCCCTATGATCTTCGCCCCCATAGGATAACCGGAAAGAACACTCATGACAAAAGGAAACAGACTGGGACGAACGATCCTCACTGCCCCCATATAGTTAAGAAAATTTGCACATATAAAGAATGGAAGCAGCGCAGGTAGTACGTTTGAAGCCCAGAGTGAAATCCCCTTTTGAGCGGAATAAACGGCTACCTGAGGAAAGATAACCATACATATGCAAAAGACTGCCGCGGCAGAGCCTGCAAGTATATAATTCTTTTTTCTGTCAACTAAAATATCCATGATTTAAGGTATTCTCAAAATCATGGATATATGTGTTCTTTTTCATTCTTACTATTAAAGCTCCTTTGCTGCTATCCCTGGCTGCCCGAATCTCTTGGAGAAGCTTCCATTTGGATCTCGTCTTCATTCATCTGTGTCCGGTAAGCCATGTCCTTAATTTCCGTTCGATTAGCAGTCAGAGTCTCACTGATATCCTGGAATGTTTTTTCAATCGTCCTAAACATATCGGAAAAATACAGACTGTTGAGCTGCTCCATTTTTTCCTGGAAATTAAAGAGGATATTATCGACATAATCGTAAGTGCTCATTTTCAATTGTTTTGCGGTTTCTTCCGTAACCCGCATCAGTTCTTCGGCCTGCAACTTTGCCTTTACCGTAATATCATCGCTTTCCACTAAGGCTTCTGCCTGTCGTTTGGCATCGGCAATGACGGCTTCGTATTCTTTTTTCGCTTCTGCGATGATCCGTTCCCGTTCATTTTTGATCCACTGGGCCTGCTGAATTTCATCCGGGAGCTCTAACCGTATTTCACGCACGATTTCCAAAAGCTCCTGGGCATCTACCATAATTTTTCCCGTCAGCGGAAATCCTGATGCTGTATCGACAATTTCTTCGATTTCTTCTAACAGTTCTAATACTTTCATTCGTTCCTCCCCTAAACCTTAATTTTTTTATCCATATATTCCAAAATGAGTTCCGGGATCAACCCCTCCACACTTCCGCCTAAAGAATGAACTTCTTTAATCATGCTGGAACTGATAAAAGAATAGTTGGGATTGGTCATAAGAAACACCGTTTCTACGTGTTCATGATAAAGCCTGGCATTCATCTGGGCCATCTGTATTTCATATTCAAAGTCTGTAGTTGCCCTGAGACCTCTGATTACTGCATCAAAATTATTGCTGTTTACATAATTCGCTAAAAGCCCCGAAAAGTGATCCACCTCCACATTCGGCAGATCCTTTGTCACCCTGCGGATCATTTCCTCACGCTCCTCTAGTGAAAACATCGGTTTTTTGGAAGGATTGACCACGATTCCGATAATAAGCTTGTCATATAATCTTGCAGCTCTTGTTATAATATCAAAATGGCCACAGGTCAAAGGATCAAAGGAACCGGTATACAGCGCTTTATTTTTCATGTCTATTTCCTCCGTAATCAATAAAGCGATTGTGCAAACTCCGTCATACCGCCCGCTTACCCCTGCAGCTGCGTTTTCGAAGTCACTTTAGAATATTGTATCATAAGACTGCTGTTTTTATCAACCATAGATTGATAGAACAACAGTTCCATATTTTCGCTCTTTTATTTTTTCAAACCCGGCAAGCTCAGGGGGAAGAATTTCTTCTTTCCTGTGCTCAGCTGCAATAAGACCGCCTTCTGCCAGACAGCCATATTTACCGATTAATTCCAGGCATTCAGGCAGCAGATTTTTCCCATAGGGCGGATCCAGCAAAATCAGATCCACCGACGCATTCATGTTTTGCAGAATTTTTCGAAAATCTCCGCTCAGAACGGTTGCGTTCCGGTCAGCCTGGCAGTACTGGATATTTTCCCGCAGCAGCTTGATACTGTCCCTGGAGTTATCACAAAACCAGCAGTGGCGAGCCCCGCGGCTAAGTGCCTCCAAGCCCAGTCCTCCTGTGCCGGAAAACAGATCTAAAACATTTGCATCATAAATATGGTTCGTTAAAATGCTGAAAAGGGCTTCCTTCACTTTATCAGTAGTCGGCCTTATCCGGTTATCCTGCGGCGAATAAAGCCGCCTTCCCTTGTAATCTCCTGCTATTATTCTCAATTTTTTGCACCTCACAGGAGCTTATTGTACCATACAATTCCCCGTAGATCAATTTCTCCACATAGAAAAAGGTACCTGCCAGGCTTCTTGCCTGGCGGATACCCTTCCAAAGTAAGAATGAACTTATTTTCCAGCCATCTGCTGTTCTGCCATTTCAACTAACTTCTTAGTCATATAACCGCCGACATAACCGTTCTGTCTTGCAGTCAGGTTTCCCTTATCGGCCTGTTCATAATCGGCAAGGCCCAGCTCGTTTGCAACCTCTGTTTTAAGGCTTTTTAATGCAGGCTTTGCATTCATATTCGTCTTATCCTGTAATGACATGATGATTTACCTCCTTTGTTATTTTCCAGCCATCTGCTGCTCTGCCATTTCAACTAACTTCTTAGTCATATAACCGCCGACATAACCATTCTGTCTTGCAGTCAGGTTTCCCTTATCGGTCTGGTCATAGTTGGCAAGTCCCAGCTCGCTTGCGACTTCTGTCTTAAGGTTTTTTAATGCTGGTTTTGCATTTGCATTCATAGACATGTTATCTCACCTCCTGTACGCTATTAATTTAACCCGGGCGCGATAAAGTATGTCATGTAATAATTGCATTTGCTGCCTGCTTTTGGCACACTATAACCTGAGAGAAAAATCATCACTGAAAAGCTTTGAAACACGTTGCCGCAGCTCTGCGTATTTTTCACTTTCAAGGAGCGGATCTTCTATCATAATCCGCCCCGCTTCTTTTTTGACATCATTTAAAATATGCATATGACGGGCAAGATCGGCAATGGACAGCTCCGGAACTCCGTGCTGGCGAGTCCCGAAGATTTCACCAGGGCCGCGAAGTTTTAAATCCTCCTCCGCGATGTAAAAGCCATCCTGGGAATCCACCATAATCTGCGCTCTTTTTTTGGCTACCTCAGAATTTGCCTTTGATATGAGCACGCAGTAGGACTGATGGTTTCCTCTTCCCACTCTTCCCCTGAGCTGGTGAAGCTGCGCCAGACCAAAGCGCTCGGCATTTTCTATTACCATAATTGTAGCATTAGGCACATTGATTCCTACCTCGATTACTACAGTAGAAACTAGTACCTGAATCTCATTTTTGTAAAAGCGCTCCATGACCGTATCCTTTTCCTGCTGCTTCATGGCTCCATGGAGCAGAGCTGCCGTATAACCTGAAAAGCGCTCCGCAAGCTCCCTGTAAAGCTCCTCCGCTGATTTTACATCTAAAACCTCTGATTCATCAATTAGCGGAGCAACGATATATGCCTGACGGCCCTTTTTCAATTCCTTTTCCACAAAATCATAACAAAGGCTGCGCTGGTTTTCCTCAATTGCCCGTGTTACGATTTTCTGTCTTCCCGGCGGCAGCTGGTCGATAACCGAAATATCCAGATCTCCATAAAGAATGACCGCAAGGGTTCTGGGAATTGGTGTTGCTGTCATAACCAGAATATGGGGATTTTCTCCCTTTTGGCTCAGAGCGCTCCTCTGCTTTACACCAAACCGGTGCTGCTCGTCAGTTATAACAAGCCCCAGGTTCTGGAAAACTACGTCCGGTTGTATAATGGCGTGCGTTCCTACCAATATTTGAATCTTTCCACAGGCAAGCTTTTCCAAAGTCTCCCTTTTTTCTTTTGCTGTCATACTGCCTGTCAAAAGCCCTATAGTAATATTATGCACCTCAAAGCTTTTGCTCAGACCGGAAAAATGCTGTTTGGCAAGAATTTCTGTAGGCGCCATCATAACGCCCTGAAAGCCGTTTTTTACAGCTTTATACAGAGCAATTTCCGCTACTGCCGTTTTTCCGGAGCCTACGTCTCCCTGCACCAGCCGGTTCATAACCTTTCCGGATTCCAGATCCGCTTTGATTTCCCCAACTACTCGCCTCTGGGCTTTGGTCAGCTCATAGCCCAGAGTTTTTATGTAATGCTCCTCAGCAGCATTCTTTTGAAAGGCAAGTCCCTGTTTTCCTTCAGAGGCCATATAGCGGGCTGCCAAAAGTCCAGTCTGAAGCGCCAGAAGTTCATCAAAAATCAGACGAAACTTTCCAGCCTGAAGAGCTGCCTTTTCCTCGGGAAAGTGGATATTGCGCACTGCATATTCCATGCCGCACAGCCGGTTCCTTTTTATGATATCCTCAGGGAGATATTCCCGTATTTTGGAAAGCTCCTGAAGAGCTGTTTTCTGCCAGCCTCGGAGTTCCTTTTGGCTGATACCTGCAGTAAGAGGGTAAACGGGGAGAATTCCCTGCTCGAGGCCTTTTTCCGAAGGCGCATAATCCGGATGAATCATCTGCAGCTTGCCAAAAGAAAACGCCGGTTTTCCAAAAAAATCATAAAGAACTCCGGGGCGAAACATTTTGGCAAGATAACGAGCATTAAAAAAGATGATTTCCAGCTTTCCGCTACCATCGCTGATGAGTACCCTTAATATTTGCTTTCCACCTCTTCTATGGGGATCGTCTTTTACAGCTGTCACCCTTCCCCGCACCAGAGCCGGGCGCTCTTCCGTCAGGTCTCCGATTGACTGTATCCTTCGCCGATCTTGATAATCCCTCGGGAAAAAGCAGATGAGATCTTCAATTGTCCGGATACCCAGCTTTTCCAGAGCTGCCTTTTTCTTAGGGCCAATCCCTTTTAAGACCGAAACCGAATCCTGTTGTTCCATATTTCCCGCTACCTCGTCACTTCGATATGCCGCGGAGCAATATTCTTGGAAATCATTCCCGTTACGACTACTGCTACGCTGTTTGGCTCCATGCCTGTCATTTCCTTAACCTTATTATGGATTTCATCCACCAGATGATTCGTAACCTGCGTAATACTGGTACCAAAACGGAGTACGACAAAGACCTTGATATCCAGGCCGCTTTCCGACATGGTAATATCCATGGGGCTGCTTTCATCCATGCCTCCTATTTTGGAAACAAATCCCGGAACCTTTCCTCCTGAAACTTTTCCCTTGTGGTTGGAGATCATGACCTTGCCGTTAAAGCTGTCCACTGCTTCTGTAATGATTCTGCCAATAGCTGCCTTGGAAAGGGATATGGTTCCTAAATCACTTTCTATTGTAATCAACTAAATAACCTCCTGATGGCCTTTTATTATATCCTAAAACAAAAGACTTGCACCATATGCATGCCACAAGCATACGCTAAATTGGGTGATGCTATGAATCAGAAAAAATGCAGAAAAAAGAAACGAAAGGCAGCAGGCTCTAAATGTGAGGATATAAAAGACCTGGGTTTTGTCATGCTGGTATTCGGCATCGTGACCATCTGCGCCTTTGTGCTGCCGGTAAAAGCATGGATTCTTCTTTTAGGATGCATTCTTATGATCTGCGGCATACGGCTGTACTGCAAGTGATTTGTTTTTTCCCTGATAATTGAAAAGACCTGCGCAACAGTCGGCACAGGTCTGATTTTCGTTAAATGGCACGGTTCACTTTGTTTGACCGGATACATCTGGTACAAACGTTGGCTCTTCTAACTCTCCCGTCTTCTTCAATTCTTACAGTCTGGATGTTAGCATTCCACTTTCTTCTCGTGTGCCTGTTTGAATGGGACACATTGTTTCCGGAAACTTGACCTTTACCACAAATTTCGCATTTTCTTGACATTTACCGCACCTCCTTTAACTTATATTAAGCTTTCGCATAAATTCAAATTAATCCGAAAGAAGCTCGAACAAATGATATTATATCATAATAAATTCCATGGTACAAGTATTTTTTCTTTATTATTTACGAGGTTTCTTCCCAAAGGACAACTTTTCCCGTCTTTCTCACCGCATCCATGTCGATAATGCGCTGGTTTCTGCTACCGCGGAAGGAAAGGGTCAAATCCCGCTGTTCCTTGATAAAGGGCCCATCAATCAGGAGCCTCGTATGATCCAAAAGATCGCCTACTGCTTCTTTTTGTTCGGCCATATCCTGCAGCTCTTCGTATGTATAGCCGGAAAAAGTAACAATATCCAGGCCGCGTTTTTCGATTTCCTCTGCCAGAGCGCAGAAGGCCTCCGGCTGGCAGAATGGCTCTCCGCCGCTAAAGGTAACGCCTGAAAGAAGAGGATTTTTATCGATCTCTTCTAAAAGCCGGGAAAGCTCTACTTCTTTTCCCATATCAAAATCATGGGTCACCTGGTTGTGGCATTCAAAACAATTGTGAGGACATCCCTGACAGAAAATCGTAAAACGAAATCCCGGTCCATCTACAATGGATTCCCGTGCCACACCCGCTAATCGGATTGTTTTGGGTTGTTTTATCATAATGCTTCAAAACCTTCTTCCACTGTATGTTTTAGGCGATCGTGCTCTTCGGCTGCCTTTGCGTCATTAAAACGATCGACTGTGCCTACCAGGTATCCGGTAATACGCCGAATCCGTTCAAAACCTTCGTCCCCTTCATCTTCTTTTCGGTGGCAGTGAGGACATTCATTGTCAATAATACCTGTATACCCGCAAACCGGATCCCGATCAACTGGGTGATTAATCGATCCATAGCCTACGCCGCTTTCCTTCATGCAGCGGACGATTCGTTCAAAGGCATCCAGGTTTTTGCATGGATCTCCATCAAGCTCTACATAGGTAATGTGTCCGCCGTTTGTCAGCGCATGATAGGGAGCCTCCAGCCGTATCTTATCAAAGGCTGATATATTGTAATAGACTGGGATATGGAAGGAATTGGTGTAATATTCCCGATCTGTTACGCCTTCAATAATGCCGAACCGCTCTTTGTCAATGCGGACAAAACGTCCTGACAGCCCCTCTGCCGGTGTCGCGATAAGGGAATAGTTAAAGCCCGTTTCCTCAGTAGCCTCATCCATCCGCTTTCTCATATAGCCGATGATTTCAAGACCCAGGCTCTGGGCCTCCTTGCTCTCCCCGTGATGGGTGCCGATTAAGGCTTTCAGACATTCCGCAAGGCCGATAAAACCGACGGTCAGCGTTCCATGCTTTAATACTTCGGCAACGGAATCGTTGGGTTTCAGCTTATCCGAGTCCAGCCAGATTCCCTGTCCCATGAGGAAGGGATAATTCTTTGCCTTTTTGGATGCCTGTATTTTGTAGCGTTCCATCAGCTGATCCATACACAGGGACAGTTTGCGATCCAGCTCTTCAAAGAAAAAGTCAATATCTCCGTGAGCCTTAATGGCAATCCTCGGCAGGTTGATGGAAGTAAAACTCAGGTTTCCCCTGCCGCCTACCACCTGTCTGTCCGGATCATAGGCATTGGCCATAACCCTAGTTCTGCATCCCATATAGGCAGCTTCCGTATTATGATCGCCTTCTTTATAAAATTCCAGGTTAAAAGGCGCGTCAATAAAGGAAAAGTTGGGAAACAGCCGCTTTGCGGAAACCCTGCAGGCCAGCTTGAACAAATCATAGTTGGGATCCTCCGGATTGTAGTTGACACCCTCCTTGATCTTGAAAATGTGAATAGGGAAAATTGCGGTTTCTCCGTTTCCAAGACCAGCCTCTGTTGCCAGCATGATATTTTCCGTAACCATTCTCCCCTCCGGCGATGTGTCGGTTCCGTAATTGATGGAGGAAAACGGAATCTGCGCTCCTGCCCGGGAATGCATGGTGTTGAGATTATGTACAAATGCCTCCATGGCCTGATAGGTGGCTCTTTGGATTTCCCTGTTGGCATATTTGGTTGCCCGCCTCTGAAGCTTTTCAATATCCTCTTCTTTGCAGAATTCCTTTAAATATTCCCGCTCCCGCTCCTTATATCCGTTGTCGTCGGCCAGAATGGGGCAAATGCCGTATGTTTCTTCAATCTCTGCACCGATAGCTTTTGCCCGGTCGGCGCCATCTTCTACGTCATACAAAATGTCCAGCATTTTTCCAACATTTTTCCAGTACAGCTTTTTAAAGGTTTTTTTGACCCCATTGGCCATGCCATAATCAAAATCCGGTATGCTCTGTCCGCCGTGCTGGTCGTTTTGGTTGGACTGAATGGCAATACAGGCCAGAGCTGCATAGCTTTGAATATCGTTTGGCTCCCTTAAAAAGCCGTGCCCCGTGGAAAAGCCATTTTTGAAGAGTTTTTCAATATCAATCTGGCAGCAGGTTGTGGTAAGGGTAAGAAAATCCAGATCATGAATATGAATATCACCATCTCTGTGGGCCCGGGCATGCTCCGGTTTTAAGACAAACATTTCATAAAACTGTTTAGAGCCCTCAGAACCGTATTTCAACATGGTTCCCATGGCAGTATCCCCATCAATATTTGCATTTTCCCTTTTTATATCATTATCCGCCGCATCCTTGAAAGTCAGATCCTCATATATCTTCATCAGACGGGTATTCATATCACGAACCCTGGTTCGCTCTGCCCGGTACAGAATAAATTCCTTTGCCGTTCTGGCATGTCCGTTTTCGATGAGAACTTTTTCAACCGCGTCCTGAATCTGTTCTACTGTCGGTGTATCATTATGGCAGATTTCAGAAAGATAAAGCTCTACCTGGCCTGCAAGATACGTAGCAGTGTCTCGGTCCTTACCACCCAGAGCAAGCGCTGCCTTGTAGATCGCATCCGCAATTTTATCCACGTCAAAGTTCATGCTCCTGCCATCGCGTTTTATGATTGTTTTTATCGATGATTCCATACCCTCACTCCTTTTAAACTATTGAAAACCACTTGTAATACCGATAAATACCGAAGTTTCAAGTGGTTTCTGGCCATGTGTCATGTACATCTACGTACACCATATATTGTGGTCAGCCTCATTATCTCTCAAAAATTATACACCATTTAGATTGTAAGTCAAGGGGATATTTGGATTTTATTTGTGGTCAAAAATGGATATCAAATACAAACCAACCAGTATCAATATCGGCATCCCGCATAATTAAAGGCAGACAGAGCCTTGCGCAGGGATCTGGAAATCTCAAAAAAACGTCGTACCATTAAAATGGTACGACGAAGCTTTTTATACTGTTTCCCTAAGCGCGATTATTTATCATGTATCTTTTCAAAGAATTCCGTTCTCAGCATAGACATCAAATGGAGATCATAATATCTGCCGTTTTTCTTTGTCGCGTTTCTTGCAATGCCTTCCTTTACAAATCCCAGCTTTTCATACAACGCAGCCGCCGCTTTATTGCCCGTATAATAATCCAGTGTAACCCGCTCCATATGCAGAAAAACAAAACAGTATTCGAGCAGCTCCAAAAGGAGCTCCTTGCCCAGTCCCATTTTGCGGTTTTCCTCTCCTGCAATGTATAGCTTGGTGATATCCAGGGAATCATGGGCCTTATCTAGCCTGCTGATGTAAATTCTCCCAATTGGCTCCCGAATTGATTTTCTTACAATAGTAAACTGCAGCTTTGTAGGATCCAATTTGTCGGTAAACCACTCTTCGACCACATCTTTGTAGGTCCGATCCTCCTCGTAGGTGAGAAACTGGACTACATTCGGATCGGTTTCCCATTTTGCAAAATATTCGCAGTCTTCAAAAATAGTTTCTCTAATCACCAGGTTTTTCGTTTCCATAAATATTCTTCTCCTTAGAAAGGAATTATTAAGATTTCGTGAAATCTATTTAAAATCCCTACCTTTGCCATTAACTATATGCTATTATTATAAAGGATTTTTAATAATAAACAAGGAGAATTTCAAAATTATGAAGCGATTTTTTTCCATTTTTCTTCTCCTCGCTTTAACTGCTGCCTTTTTTCTCTTGTCAGGCTGCAGTCAGGAGGAAGAAGATACACGGCTTTCTACTGCGGAAAGTTTGGAAACAAATTACAATATGCTGACAAGTCAGCTTGAGAATACAGAGGACTTTCAAGCTGTATCCGATTATCTGAAAACCTGGGCGGATGAGAATGAAATTGATGTAAAGACCAGCAATGATCGATATATTGTTCTTTCCAAGGCCGCCTCTGAAGGGTATGAAGATGCGGAAACCTTTACCCTCCACTGCAGCATTGTACTGGATAATGAGGAAGAAAAAGAAGAAAGCCTGGAGACTGCCGCTGCTGCTATGACCGCTCTTTACCGGGCCGAACACCACGGCACACTGAAAGCGATTTTCACTCTGGAGGCTTCGGGAGAAGTAGAGGGCGCTGCTGCTCTGGGGGACAAACAGCTGAAAGGGGATAATTTTATTGAGCTTGCCTACAGCGGAAAAAAGAAGCTGTACAACAGTATTGCTGCATCTTCTGAAATTCTAATTTCCAGAGATATCAAAAAGACATCACCCAAGTATACAAAAGCTTACAAGCTGCGGCTTGTGGGTTCTCCAGGAAAAAGCCCCTATCTGCACAGAGGCATGTATCCCAATGCAATTAAAATGATCGGGGATCTTCTGGCTTCCTGTCAAAGCTCCAGCGTACTTTTTGAACTTGCTTCCTTTTCTGGCGGACAGGCATCCTCCCAATATCCTGCACGGGCCGCAGCAGTTATCGTTCTGCAGGAAAATGATGTGGAGAGCTTTACCCGCAGATTTGAGGCTTCCTACGAAAAGGTGGAAGAATATTATGAAGAAGCGGAAGAGCCTTTTGAATATACCATGGAGGAAATCGATGTCCCCAAAAGGGTCATTTCTCACAGTGACACGGTTAATATTGTAAGCCTGATGTACACCATCATAAACGGTACTTATCTCCGCTCTGATGGAGGCGAGGGAGAAATTATGGCAGCCTCCAATATTGGTATTATCTCCACCAAAAATGAGAATTTTCAGGTTCATATTAACGCCCGAAGCCTTGAAAATAATTTGATGGAAGAAATGCAGTCAGTCTTTAAGACTACATGCGGCCTTTGTGATATTCACTATAAGGAGATCAGCTCTGAGCCCCTCTGGTTTTCACCGGAAAAGACACCCCTGATTCAGGCGCTGGCAGAGGGTCTGGATACAGAGCCTTCCGGCGAGCTCGAAAACAAGTCGGCTGAGCTTTTTCTGCATAGAAATCCAAAGCTGAACCTTGCCATATGGGGTATGGATCTGGATAGCGCGGAAAAACATCTTTCCGTACTGTTTGATTATATGGAAAGCTTCGGAACGTCACAGGAAACATAAAACACTTTATTTTGAGGCAGCCTGTTTCTCTCCTTTCGCAGGCTGCCTTATCTATTTTGAAAAGGGACTGCTGCATTAGAAAAATATCTAATTTTTACTTGGCGCCAGGCTTGTCAGACAGGAGATTAGGATATGCACGTGATCTTTTCCCACACTCCCTTGCAAAATCGTGATATTTCTCGCTTGGCAGCCCTGGCGAATCAACTCCCTCGTCCTTCTTCCAATTTTCCCTTTCAGAACTCCATACCGATATTTTGTATTCCATATCATGTGATATTTAATGTCATACACTGCATGTCCATTTCTTTGATATCTATCCATACTCTTCACCTCTTCCTTGAGTATGGACGATTAATTGGAAGGCGAAAAGCGTATACCGTCTTAAGACGGTGGAGTTAAACCCCACCTGTGGAGCTTAAATTTCTTTCTTCGGGGTAAACAGGGGCTGTTCCCTGAATAAAGTCCACACGCCTTTAGGTTGTGGATTTGGATTGTGGCTGACACAATCCGATGCTCGACACGTCGTCACAAGTTCCGTATCGCTCATTTCCGTGCAAGCACGGAAAATCACTCACTTCACTGCTCCTTCTTTTCCCAAAAAGTCTAGCGACTTTTCGGGAACCCTGTTTCCTGTGCAGCGGCATTCTTAACGCCTGTCTTACCCTCCGAAAAGAAAATCCTATGTCCTTGCACCTCCGTTCTGGATTTTATTTCTCTTGACTTTTGGATAAATGAAAAAGCCGCTACACAACATTACGAATGACAAGAGCGTTTCTCCTGTTTAGATTCGCAATGCTATGTAACGGCTTTGAGATTCAAAACCTTGCTGCCATACGCCAGCCGAAAAAGGCAGCATATTTTCGGCGGCGGTCAGTTTATCCGTTGGCTGACATTCCATTCTTCCATTTATGTGCTATTTCATTTTCAATCTTCCAATTCCCTCATGGGTATTCCGTTCCCTGTCTGCCATTCCCTTAAGGTATTCGCCGAAGTCGCTTGTCCAATGGTAAAACCGCCTGTTGGAATTGAAGTCTGCCCTGTCGTCTATGCGGATTCGTTCAATGATGGTTTCATCAACTCCGTGTTCCCTCAAAATTTTTTCCTCGGCATCTTTCCAGATAAGCCATTTCCTGTTCTCCAGTCCGTTGTTGTATGCCATTCTTTTTTCCTCCAATCTGAAATTTCTGACAAAGGATATAAAAAAATCCCTCCAAACTTCAAAACAGATTTGGAGAGATGCTTTACCTACGATTATTGAGCGTGACAAGGCAGTCCACCAAAAGTGCCATTTTTATATCCAAATTGTAGTTACTTCCAGAAAGCAGAATAAAAGAAATGTTTCTATGGTTTTTCTTTACTTCCTGCAACAAATCTACGCCTGTTCCATCACTCATATAGAGGTCAGAACATATTAATCAATCGCGTTTTGCTTGAGAATATCTATCGCTTCCTGTACTCCTGTGGCAGTATATGTTTCAAAATATTTAGACAACGCTGTATCTAAAATTTTTAAAAAACTCTGTTCATCGTCCACTAGTAATATTTTCTTCATCGCTTCAACTCTCTTTTTGATAAACCTATTTTATTGTTTTTCGGATACAATTAGATCAATTTCAGCTTACAATACAGTAAGCTAAAAAGGGCGGGCAATTCCTAATTCAAGAATTGCCCGCCCCTATGATAAATTGAAATTATTATTTACGATGCACTGATTGTATCGACAATGGATATTTCTTTCATTTTCTTGATTGGATTTCTTACTGCCAAAATTACTGCAATGACTACAACAACAATAATGATACCAAGTTCAACTAAGGGAACACTCCATGCATCGCCCCAGTGATAGGTTATAAGTTTGCTAAATAAAATCTTGTTACAAACGATTCCCAAAATGCTGCCGCAGATAATACCTGTGATTGCGTAAGCAGATGCTTCGGCAACAATCATTTTAGCCAGTTGCCTGTTACTTAATCCGATAGCTCGAAAAGCTCCGTATTGCTTCATTTTTGCAGCTACACTCATGGCTATACTATTTATAATATTGCATAGCGTAATCAATGCAATCAGTACCAAAAATCCATAGATGAAAAGACCAAAACAATAGTAAGCTCCACGGGTATTACTATTACCCATTCGCTCATCAGAAAAAGTGTACTGTGAGCCTACCAAACTGTGAATATCCCTGACATCATTTTCTGTTGCATTTTTAGATAACTGTATGTCAATGATAGTATAATCCGTTTCTCCCGTTAATTTCCGAAAGGTATCTTCGGAACAAATTAATTTTCCAACCCCTGGGCTATTATTAAACGGACATTGCGATACCACACCGACAATCTCCAAATCTGCTTGGCTTCCATTCAGATTTAAGGTAATGACATTGCCTGTCTCAATGTCGTTTTGTGAGTCAAAGACGATAAGTCCTGTATTATTTTCACTTTGTGCTTTTTCCAAGCTGCCAGACAAGAGATAATCCTTAGCCCAATCGAATTGCATATCTTCATAGGAAATAAGGTCAACAACTTTTTCCTCACCATTTACGATTACGGGAACATTGTAAGCGAACATTCGTCCATAAGTATTTTTTACAGCGGAATTTTGCCGCAATTCCTCAATATATTCAGCTTTTACCGAGCAGGTGTTTTCTGGGCTGATAACAGATATATCGGCAGTCCATGGCTGTAAAGGCGTCAATGTGTGATTCATAAAATCAATTGTCACTGAAAATGCAAGAAAGAGAATAATACTTACCGAAAAAGAGCCAATCATTAAAATAAAATTCTTTTTGCTTGCTTTCGCATGATGAATGCCAAGAGAAGTTTCTATCTTGAAAAATTTGGTATTTGCTGCTTTTTTTACAGGCTGTAGGTCATTTGCGTTTCCAGATACCGCTGCCAAAGGAGAAACTTTGGATGCTTTCTTAGCAGGAGAACGGGCAGCAAGGAGAACGGTCAGCAGACCAACAACAATACCCGCTATAACACTCGGATAGCTTATGCTAAAAGCAGGCATACCGCCAAAAAATTCTGGACTAAGCTGCCGTAAAATAAAACACAATACCCAAACCAATACAATACCACCGGCAACACCAAGTGGAATCGCAAAGCGACACCAATTCAAAGCCTCTTTGCGTACTAACCGCATCACTTGTTTCGGTGTTGTTCCTATGCAGCGCACCATTCCAAAAAACTCTGTTCTTTGTGCCACATTGCTGTTCATACTGCTTGTAATCATCAATACGCCTGCAACCAGAACAAGGATAAATAATATGGCAGCAACAGCATACACCTGTAACATAAAAGAATTACGGCTCTGTCCTAACAGCCCAAGCAATTCTGTGTTTTCAGACACCTGCTCATCGGATAATCCAAACTGCTGCTTAATCTCAGCTATGCTGCTCTGAATATTTCGGGTACTCTTAAATTTCAATAAGTGCATTGTGTAGTCAGCAGGATTACTGCTTGTCCCATCTGGGTAAATGGCACGAAAACTTTCCGTTGTCAAACATACACCATAAGAGTCTCTGCTCATAATTCCTACCGTGTTATTCATAAACCCCGATATTGTGTATGCTCTTTCGCTCCCATCGGGCATAGTGATAACAATTTGTTCTCCAATTTCTAAATGCAGCATATTTTTTGCATTATTTGTTACCAGTGCTTCGTCTCCATTTGCAGGAAATGAGCCCTTATCCAATGCAGCAAAAATTTCAGTAACGGCACTTTCATTGCTTCCGCATACCGCTACATTTTTCCCCGACAAAGTGTAGCCTTGCCCACCCCGATAGTTAAAAACTCCGTAATCGGCTGCGGCAGCTACCTCTGGGCGGGAAGCTATTAGCTTTGCATCTTCATCGCTTATGTTTCTTATTCCAATATGCCAATTTCCATTTTCCTGCTGTGCCTGCAAAATCTGTCCTCTGATAAACATATCTGCCATACCGAAAATAGCTGTTACCAGAAAGACCGCCAATACAATACAAATAATAGACATACGATTTTGCTTTCGGTGTACTTTTGCAGAAATAGGAGCAAGGTCAAGATAACTTTTCATTCGCATTACCTCCCAAGTCTGTCAGTACGCCGTCTATGACACGCAATACACGGTCAACCATAGAAGTAAGACTGTTGTTGTGCGTAATCATAAGAATTGTCTGTTGGTAATGTCTGGATGATTTTGTCAGCAAATCAATAACATCTTGGCTATTTTTGCTATCCAGATTGCCTGTCGGCTCGTCCGTAAACTGTACCCCTATCCCTTTATGCCTTGAAAACAAGGGCTTTAACGAAATACACACTTGTGTACTGTGTACACTTAAATATTGCGGATGAAAAAAGCAGGCTTATCACACCTGCTCATTCTTTATTATAGAACCTTTATTATCCATTATTTTAATTTTGTTTATCTAAATCAAACGTTCCAATATTTCCGCCACTATTACCCACATTATTATTATCACGATTGTTAAAATAACGTCCAAATAAATGTGTATCACTATCCATCTCTAAGATATTATACCCATCATACTGATGTGGTAATTCCCTACTGTGATTTATAAATCCAAATCCTACTTTTACTATTCCATCCCTTTCAATAAACATCGATGCAACATTGCTTTCTGATTTCGATTTTGGAAATGTTGAAACAAAACTAATTTTACTCCACGTTTGTTTCACATCCATTTCCATATTTATGGTTTTTTGATATGTATTGGACGTAAGTGTTCCTTTCCAATGTCCTCGCAAATCCGGAACATTAAGGATTTTTTTGAACCACTTTGTTCTCCATAAAACATTATCGAAAAAATAATATATTGCTACATATAAAAATGGAACTCCAATAAAATTTGTTGTTACACCAAATCCATCACATATATCAACTATCTGTCTAATCCACTCAAACTGTTGCAACCAACTCCTCGCACTCGTAATACTTCCTCCAAACCAATATGTTAAAAAAGATGATAAAATTATGCTTACAATAAATATCACCCAAAGAATTGTCTTTCTTATACCTGTATCAATTGTATATGGATGCATTTTTACTCTTTTCGCTCCTTTTCTTTCGATAATATTCTCATTTCAATAACATCACCACTCTGTACTATCAAATTGATATTTTCGTCTTTTCCTGCAATTATCAATATAGTACCCGGTAATACATGTTTTACTTTATCATAAATCTCTTTTAATGAATTAATATCTGTTCTTGATGGATGTGACAGCATATTCGGATGAGTATGCCATTCGCCAATATAATTTATTATCCCTTCTGTTTCCTTCCATCTCTTATTAATAATTTTTTGTGCTTTTCTTGCATTCCTTTTATATAAAATTTTTGAAAAAAGACTTGTTTTCAATTCATAAACTTCTGATATTTCTATAAGTTTGTTTTTCCTATTAAATTTTCCAAGCAGGATTCCTCCTGTCTCGTATTTAAGATTTGACCAATAGGTTTTTTTTATATTATCAATTACTTCGTCTTTCACAATAATTTTTAAGTTGTTAATCTCATAATTCATTGATTGTCAATCCTTTTCAATTCCATAAATCTATCCTCTTTTGCCCGCCATTTAGATTTAATATTGAATTTTTTCTGCCTAGCCCATTTCATTTTTCCAATCCAAGTAAATTCATAATTATGTTTCTCTTCTTTAGAATAGACTTTTCTATAGTAAACATCTAAAAAATCCAGAACAAATTTCTGTGCCTCAAATCCTGCATATGGTGCATATGCACTCTGACATCCTGCTTCGCTCTTTAAATATTCCTTACTATCATTTAAAACATTATTATTGAACGCTCCGTTCACATCAAAAATACTTTTTTCCGTACTTTCATCAATTTCCTTTTGCAAGATCAAAGCATGTCCTGCAATCAAATACGGTTCTACCCATAAAATAATACATTCTTTATGGATGACTTTTTCTTTGATAAGTTGTATAATCTTTTTTTCAATTACTGTATTTCCAACACAAACCCAAATAATATCAAAATCATTTATTAAAGAACAATAATTCAAGAGATATTCCCATGCATTTCCTACTATGGAATTACATTTCATTGCCGGATAATGCTTAAGTAATTCTGATTTAAGAACCTCTGATTTAGGTTTAGGAAAAAGTAGATACTGACTACCACATAAATGCCGGGCTAAATTCTCAATATTCAAATTATCATTATCCAGTAATGTTATATTATCGGTAATACCTGTATCTATTATCGCTTTACTTACATAGCTCCCTATTGAACCACAACCTATTAGTAAACATTTTTTGTCAAAAGCAGCACTTCCATCTCCGCCTCGTGTAAACAACCTTTTCATCTCAAAATTCTTTAATTTAAGCCGCTTAAACTTCCGGCTTTTATTTGCCGCCAACATGCCTTTTATATTTCTATGTGATGGTTTTATGCCATTAGATAATAGATTTATCTTTAATGCCAAAAGACATGAACCGATACCATTATCTGCACATAAAATTATCAATCCTTCGCCTTGATTACTTACTAAAAAACTGTAAAATTTAGATAGTTCTTTTTGCGGAATCAAATCATGTATATCCTGAATTGTATAAAGATGCACAAGAACTGATGTTCCTATATTTATAAATAACGCTTTCTTAAAAATAGCATTTTTAGGTTTTTGTAAGCCATAAGAATTGTCAAAAAATTCTTCAATTTTATCTTGAGTATCTGCAACTACAAACCAGTCATCTAACCATTCACAACTCCACAATAAATGTGTATCTGTATTTCCAGATCCTAGATAATCAATTTTTCCAGTTGCCTTAGCATCCCAAAAAGAAAGCGCCTCTATTTGATAATCAATTATATTTTCTTGTTTTTCGCTACTTACCAATAAATCTTTTGCACGTCTGACACTCTCCAGGGCTTCTTCTCGATATCGTTCCGGATTTGGCAATACTTCGTTTGTATCATATAAGCACAATTTATTGTCTGTATATAAATGTGGTATACAAAGTTCTTTTTGATCCTCGATATAAATTTCTGGAAATTCATAAGGATAATATTGTGGAAATTTCATGCGTAATTCATACTGTTTTCCTTCAATTTGAATGAAAATCTTTATTTGTTTTTCTTTCTCCATATATTCGCAGGAAATTCCATTTTCCACTAAATATTCATATACATCTTTATGCAAAATGCTTATCCTCATTCCCTAATTTTATTGGTCCTGCCGTACTCTCTGCTATATCTTTATCAGCATCTTCTCCAGTTGGAAATCTTTCACCAAAAACTTTTTGAAGAATATCTGTCGCGTCCTTCTCGTTACTCTTTTCATTTATTGCAGCATCTAATTTCTTCTTTAAATTATTAAGTCCTTTTAAGATTTCATTTTTTGAAGTCTCACTAACATCTGCAAACAAATCCTCATCAGTAGGAGTAACTGGTTTATAACAATGGAAACTATCCTCTAAAGAATCAATAATATTCGTAACAGTGTCCAATAAAGATAAATCATCTCGTTTTTCAGTCACACTAAAATTATTGCATACTAAAATTGTTATTGCCATTCCTTTAATATCTATGTTCTTATAATCTTTCCATGCTTTCAAGTATTTTACCATGCGACGGATTTCCTGCCCATTTTCATTAACATATCCCTGAAACCAAGCTGTAAATGCTTTAGGATCGCTTTCAATCCACCCTTTAGATTTATGAGCTAAATATGCTATACTATCTCCTGCACTATTCTCACCCATGATATAAATTGGTAAATCAATATGATACTTATCTTCATATATAACTCTAATACAGGTATTTTTATCGATTGGTGAATTTGAAGTATGTTTTTCTACAGCCTCTTTTACCCATGTATGTACAGTCTGAGCAGCTGGCCAATCATCCTGATCTGTTGAATATCCTCTCAGATAAACTCCATTATCTAGGTCAAACTCATCGCCATCTAAGGGCATAATAGCTGTTTTCATGGCATAAGATCCCTGTGTACAATGTTGAGGTTTTTTTCTCCCCTTTTCTTCAAACTTGTTGCCAATTTTATTTCTTAATGCATCCCGGCCTTTTGTTATTTTTTCTTTATACGTTTTTGTCAACGAAATTTCATCGTGAAAATCTAAAAATAATTTATTTAAATCTAACATATCATTCTCCTTATTTTTTTGTTTAGCACTCAACAAAATAGAGTGCTAGTAATTTAAGATTATCACTTTTACATTCCTACGTCAACCATGAAATATTTGTAATTCCACTTTATCCCCACAACTACCAGCAGGCACGTTCTTCACGCCCCTGCCAGTCGCTGATTATTTTCTTCATTAAAAATTCTTGATCAAATTCAAATCTCTTTTATTCAATGCTTTTCGCATTGCTTCATTTTCTTTCCGTAATGTCTCATTTTCTCTTTTTAGTTTTGCTACCTGCTGTTCTAATTGCAGGATACGACTGTCCATCGCCATATCTAAAATCTTTCTTCTTTTATCTACCATACCTGCTTGTAGCTGCAAGGCATGATCTACTGCTTTTCGTACTTCTGGGTTCTTATAAAAAAATCCTCTGGACAGTCCGGTCTTTTGCATCAACTTGGGGACTGTTACTTTATCCTCTTCTTCAATCATCTCCTGAATTGCCAGCTTTGCCCGCTGGATTTTTTCCACACTCTGCTTATGATTGATCTCCAGCATCTTATCATATTTGCTCATACTCTTTCCCCCATCCTGCCAGGTTCGCCCGAATCATCCGGCTCATCTCTGCTCTGATTTCTCTTGTTTCATCTGCGATGATCTGAAGACTCATCTTTCGATAAAATTTCACATTCTTTACCGATGTATGCCCCAGTAGTTTTGCGATAGTCCAATCATCCAGATGCATCTCTGTCAAGCGGATTCCATACACATGGCGGAACATATGCGTTCCAAAGCCGAATAATTCGCCGTTATCATCCCGCAGGTCTTTTTTCTGAATGATGGCCATCACTCTATTTTGAACGGTATTGTACTGCAAAGGTTTCCGGGTATTTTTCTCATCTACAAAAATGTAAATCGTATCCCCATACATTTTCTCAGTGTACTCAATTGCTTTTTCGATCAGCAGTTCCAATTCTGCACTGATGGGTTTCACAAATGTGTTTGTTTTCATCTGTCTGATCTGAATCATGGGATGCCCATTCTGGCGATACAAGCAGTCCCTCTGAAGAGTTAACGTATCGGAGATTCTTGTCCCCAACATTTGGTGAATGACCATGAGTCGCTCAATCTGTTCATCCAGTTCTGCAAGCACTGCATTAAAACGAATAAGCTCACTGTCTGAATAAGATTTCAATTTAGGTTGCACCTGTTTTGGAAAATCACTGATCAGGAATAAACTTTCCAGATGTGGATATCCATATAACTTCCCGATGGTTTCCAATATCCTTCGAAGTCTTGTCAGATCCATGCGGTAATTGTTCACGCCCTCCGCTTCTGTTGCAAGGTACGTCAGATATTCTTCCAACAGTTCCCGATCCAATTCTTCTGCGGAATGAATGTCGGAATATTTTTCTTTCAGATATTTGGATAACCTCCGGATGGCTGTCATTTCTTTGCTGATCGTTGCAATCGCTTCATGATGTAAATGCTCATAAACTGCTTTTTTCGTTTCTTCTCGCAAATCCGTTTGAATAATCGTTGTGAAATTCAAAGTCTGATAATTTTTAATTAGGTTCTTTTTATAAGGAATGTCCAGATTCTCTAATTTCCAGATATCTTTCTCAATTTCATCCTGTTCCTCTTCCTCTTTTGTAAATTGATATGCCTTCCGCGCATAAGTGATGAGGCTTGATGGAATTATCTTTTCTTTCCCATATACGCTGACTTTCTGCATTGTCAATTTCTGTCCATGTTCCAGGAGCCAGCTTCGGATTTTTAACAGCCATTGTTCCCACTCCAGTTCATGCAGGCTGTCTGCCCGGATGCGCTGATCCTTTACCATTCTGCAAAATCTCTGATAGATTACTCGTTCCTGTATCATCGTTCCCAATGCACATTGTCTACTTCGATTCTCAATAAATGAACGAAATTCTTTTTGAAGTCCTTTTGTTGGAAGCAGACCAAAATCAAAACAATGGGATTCTTTTACATTCTTTTTCTGTTTTTCATCTGCTCTGGCATAGCAGTTCAAATCTGTTAGATATAATTTTTCATCCATGGAACTCTCCTTTCATCAGTTCCGCCGCAAAGCTGTGGGTTTCTTCCTGGAAGTATGCTTCACTGGCTTTTTCCAGTTTCTTTGGCATATAGTCCACATACTGTCTGGTCATTTCTTCATATTCATGCCCCAGATAATCCCGCACTGCCTGGAGGGAAATTCCGCTATCATAATACAGCGTAGCCAGATTATGGCGGTAATCATGGGATTTGAAAATATATTCCCCGTTTGCAATCTGATATTTCTCACAGTATTTCAGCATCTGATACCGGAAGGTTCCATAACGGAAAGCGCCTCCTGTCTGATTCTGAAACAGATATTCTTCCGGTCCAATCTGATATTTCTTTTTATACACCTGTACCAGTTTGTACAATGCTTCCGGAATGGGAATCCGCTTATAAGTTTTCATTTTTACCTGATAGACCTTCAGCCAGTAATCTCCATCCTTTTCTTCATAACCATCACCTGTCAGGGTACACACTTCGCTTCCCCGGATTCCGGTACACCATAGATGAAGGAACATCAGTCGAAGATGTTCTGGGAATTCTGCCAGCTTAGACAAAATTTCCGTATATACTCCTTCTGGTACGCTGCGGTCATTGTGGACATGCACTTCTTTCTGAAGATAATATTCATACCGGAAGGGAATCTTTTTCAGATATCTTTTTACTACGAGGAAGTTGTAAAACTGCAGGATCATAAAAATTCTTCCATTTGCTGTTTTTTCACGAGTATCCTGTCTTTGAATAGATTCCAGATATCTCTGAATTTTCTCTGCCTCCACTTCATAGATTGGCTTTTCTTCTCCATTAAAATATACCAGAAATGTACGAAGTTCCAGTAGCTTGATTCGGATGGTGCTGATACATAAATCTGTGATTCCAAACAGATACCGCAAATATTTTTGCAAAATCTTTTGATTCTCCAAATTTGTCACTTCTTTAAAAGACACCAGCTCTACAGGTTTGCTGGGGTTTATCCGTTCTTTAGAAAAATGGAAGCGTTCTAAAAACCACACATTCGCATTCCAATTGATTTCCGGAGCCTGTAAAAACAGAATTTTTCTGCTCATCCGCAAAATACCAAACACAGCATTTTTCTTTTTTTCACCCAAATCTTCCGAGAGTTTCAAAGCAAACTTCTGTTCTTCCTCCAGCGTCATGGTTTCAATGTCAGACACTTGATTCACTACACAAAATTGATATAATCTTTGCAGTGCCAGCAATTTTTCTTTTCGTGTCCAGCCTTCATAGGTATGGATCACCTCTTTCAATACCGTAAAAATCTGCATTTTCAACTTTCTCGGACACTCCAGAGTAAAATTCCATACCAGTTCCTTCCCATCTTTACTCGTCAGAAAGGATTCTGCAACTTCCACATCCGGATAATGGGTTAAGCACAACCACTGATCACGATACTCTGTAGTATATTTTCTCTGTCCTGCCAGCGTTTTTAGTTCTTCCTTCATCCGATGGAGGAAAATTCTGTCGAATCCCCGAAGGCAGGTAATCGGTACATGAACGGTTTCGTTTCTTTCCAGATACCCTTCATACCGGACCCTTAGGGCTGCATTCATTCTGTAAAGCTGCCACAGGTCTTGACGATCCCGGCTGCAAAAAACAGTACCAAAAGTCCATACCCAATGGCGGTCAAAGCCCCGTTGATCCCGGTGATGACACTCCAGATCGTCCCGCCCTTAAAGGATTCCGGGCTTTGGGTAAGGAGCGTCCAGATTTCTGCCAGCTTCTCATTCCAGGTGTTCAGTGCAGAGTTTAGATTCTGCACGATCCAGTTATCACTCAAACAGTCTCACCTCCTTTGCCGGGGCAGGAAGATGTCCTCCCTGCCCGCTTCTGTCTCTACCTGCTACCCAACGATCAGGTCCAGAATCTCTTTTGCAAAGGTGATGATGACACCGCCTGCCAGCGTCAGAAACCCGTTGGCTCTCTGGCTGGGATCATGGCTCTTTAAACTCAACCCTACCTGCACCACACCAAATCCCAGTAAGATCAAGCCGATGGCCCGGATCAGGGAGAAGATAAAGGTGGACAGATTATTGATGACTGACAGGGGATCTCCGGCTGCAAACACCGGGATGCCTCCTACCGTCAAGGACAACACCAGTGCCACATAAAAGGCAAAGGGATATTTTGGTCCTTTTCCCATACGTTTTGGTGCAATGGCATGGTTTGCTGTCTGATTCTTTTTCATTTCATTTCTTTTCTTCAATGGCATTCCTCCAATCAAAAAGACTGCTCCCTGCCGAGAAGTTCCTCCGCTGAGAGCAGTTCATAATCATCCAGTCTCCTGGTATCAATCGTGACATCTTCATGGGACAGAGGAGCTTTCGCATAATCATAAGGCGGCGCCCCTCCATCCTCCGTATATTTCACATTCACATGTTTGTGCAGGTCATATTTCTCATCCAGAATGGGGCGTTCCCCACGCACCAGAAGCACTGCCTTGCGGTTATCCAAAAGGCGTACTTCATCGGGGGTCAGAAGTTCCCTGCCGGACTGTTGGAAATTCACCGAATAGCTGCCACTCCTTCCCTTGGTCTGCCCATAGGTGTTGGTATCCAGTGTTTCTTTCCCCAATAGTTCCGAGACATATTTATGCCCCTCTTTTTCATTGCCTCCCAGATATAAAAACTCATCGCAATTTCCGATGAGACTTTCCCAGCTGTCCTTAAACAGCGCTTTCATCTGTGCGATGTTCTGGATGATGATGCTGCAGGAAATTGCGCGCGACCTCATGGTTGCCAGCAGTTTATCAAAATCATCCGGCAGTGCCACGTTTGGCCACTCATCCATGATGCAGTGTACCGGGATGGGCAGTTTTCCATGGTATTTCCGGTCCGCCACATAGTAAAGGGTCTGGAACAAGTTGCTGTAGATCATGCCTACCAGATAATTGAGGCTGGTATCCGCATCCGGGATACAGCAAAACAGCGCCACCTTTTTCTCCCCGATGCTGTAAAGATCCAGTTCATCGGTACAGGTCAGATTGGCGATCTGTTTTAAATTGAATGCAGCCAGACGGACACCTACGGAGATCAGGATAGACTTTGCAGTCTTTCCTGCCGCCTGCTTGTAAATGGCATACTGCTTGACTGCAATGCTTTCCGGATTGCGCATCTCCAAACGTTCAAACAGGATATCTAACGGAGACTGATATTCTTCATCGTCCTCTTTGACCTGGGCAGAACCTAACATTTCCATGATCATGGAGAAGTTCTGTTCCTCCGGCGGTGCTTCATGCAGAAGGTACAGCATAAGTGCCTGCAACAAGGCAGTCTCACTTTTCTCCCAGAACGGATCCGAGCTTTGCGCCCCCTTCGGGGTGGTATTGCGGATCAGGTTATTGATGAGCTTTAGCACATCCTTGTCATCCCGTACATAAGCAAAGGGATTGTAGCAAAAAGAAGTCTCCGGGTTAATAAGGTCAAACACCCGGACTTCATACCCTTCCCTCTCCAGCAGTCCCCCGGTTTTCCGAAGAAGCTCTCCCTTAGGATCGGTGACCACCATGGAACAGTTGCACTGCATGATGTTGACAACTGCGTATGCCCGGCTTTTTCCCGCACCGGAACCGCCCACTACCAAAACATTTAAGTTTCGTTTGTGCTTATAGCAGTCCAAGCCCATGCGGAAGTTCTGGGTTAAAATAAGATTCTGGGTGTACCGCTTGTCCTGGTAACGCTTGCAGATGGAAGCAGCATCACCCCATTTGGCAGAGCCATGCTCCACCCCTCTTCGATAATTTCTCTTTTGGGAGTAATAAATACCGATGCCTAACGCATAGGCGATTGTGAATGTGAACACACACCGCAGTGTGTACGGTGTATAAGAAATAGAAAAGGGCTGATCCAGTTTTTCGGTCAGCACTTGTAAGATCTGTAACAGATTGGTATCTGGTTTTATGGCACAGGCAGTGATAGCTCCCGCCCACCAGACAACTGGCAGAAACAGCAGCCATACCCAAAGGTCCGCACGTTTCCATGCTACCTCTGCGGGCTTCGCTCCTTCTTCGCTTTTTCACGCTTCGGCACTTCGTTTGCTGGTCCGTCTATCCTATGAAAAGAATCCTCTCCGGGGATCAAGGCAAGGCTTCTCCCGTTCTCCCAGTGCATGTGTATCTGTCCGGCATCGTCAATAAACTCCACCGTTCCTTGTAATCCCGGCGACATCCCCGGCTCATCCATAAAATCCAGGCAGAGCCTTGTTCCTTTGGGATACCGCATTCGTAATTGTTCCACTTGTTTTTGATCATATATCCTCATAGACATCCCTCCCTTCTGCTACCAGAAGAAGTGCCTGCTGGTGTTTGGTTTCATGACCTTTAAGATCACGCTGTCAATGCCATCACTGTACCTGCCCATGGCCAGATACTTGTCCCGCAGCCGGTTGAGGGCATTGCGAAGTTCCCTCTGTTCCTCTGTGGTGATGGGAAGCCTTTTCTCGGAAAGCTCATAGGCTCGGACTCTCTGCAGCATGGCTTCCGTAGCCGGACAAACCTTTCCCCTCTGGCTCTGAGCTGCCAGCTCATCTTTGAGTGCCACCGTAAACATATTTTTCATGATGGTATCCGTTTTTAAATAGTAATCTGCCATCCGCATTCCCTCCTGTCTTTGTTACACCCAACATACCACAAGAACCCTGCAATAGCTATCCCAACGGCGGAACTTTTTAAGAACCTATCGCTCCGGCTGTTTCTCTTTTTTCTCCTTCTTCGGTGTCTGCTTTGGCGGTTCCTCAAAGGAAAACGCATCCTTGGAAAAGGTCTGCTCCTGTTCCCCGAAATTTCGTTCCATATGGTTGCGGATGGTATAGGCTGCCTGACGCACATCATTCAAAAACCCCCTTAATTCCTGAGGATCTTTCTGTCCGTTTGCCTGCATCTCTGCCACTTTTCCAAACTGGAAGCCGGACACCTCTGCCCCATACCGCTTGCCGATCACATACGCGGCACAGTATGCCTGGGCATTCACCTTCTTCCTTGCATAGTTCCCATCGTGCTGATCCAGGGCGGCACAGGCCAGTTCCCGGTTCACTGCATGGAATGTTGTATTCTCATCCATTCCGTTGCGCACATAGACGGTACGCTGTTTCGGAATATACTGTGCCTGAATGCCCTCCGGCAGATTGTCTGCGATCTGCATCCGCACTGGCTGATCCTTTAAGACTGCATGGATCAGTTCTTCCATGGAACGCTGTGGACGTTCCTCCAGCGGTTTTCCACTCATCTGGCTGATGTCAAATCCTTTACCGATGGCATAGCCTGTCCGCATCTCCCCATCTTTTTCATATTCCGTACTGACCATATAGGTGTAACCATGCACCCCAGATTTTGGGGAACGGTGTTCTTTTTTCCAGTAATCATAGGATTTTACCACCGTTGCCTCTGGATTCTGTCCGTAGATCAACAGAAGATTGGGTGTTTTCTGCGTATTGCACTGCGCCATAAAATCTAAAAATCCCTTTAAAGAATCCTCATTTTGGAACACCGCCTGTGCCTGGGCATCTACCTCTGCCCATACTTCTTCCCTCTGCTGTTTTTTCATGGCTGCATATTCTTCTTTTGATAACTGCTGTTGTGGAGTTTTTTCTTCCCCTGCCCCACCAGGGATCATGTTCGTTAAATCCATAGCCTTACCTGCCTTTCACTTTCTTCTGTTTCTTTCTCTGCTGATTTCTCGGTTTTCTCCGGCTCTGCTGTTGCTTCTGCCGCTGTTTCTGTTCCGTTTCAATCTTTTTTAATTCCTGCCGGACAGATGGTTTCTCCCCTTTCCAGCTAGTTTCCTGCCCGGAAAAAGAACCGCTGCTGTGCGAGGAAGGTCCGGACAGATTCCCTGCCTTCTCCGCCTGGGTAAAATTTCCCTCCGAAGGAGAGACTTCCCCTACATCAAACAGATGCTCTTCTTCATCCAGTTCGAACTCAATGGTCCCTTCCGGCAGCACCACCTTTTCGGTCTTTACCGGAAGTTCTTCTTTTCCTTCGGTTTTCTCGGTAAACTCTGCATCGATCACTCGCTCTCCTTCCCGGACTGGTGCTTGTTCCACAACCGCTTCCCCGGCTTCGGATTTTACAAAGTCCAGATTCATCTTGTCCAGCACCCGGTTCACCTTTGCCGCATCATCGGCAAACACCATGATCTCGGAAAACTGGGGGTTCTTCTTATCCCGGATGACCACATACAAAAGCCCCCTGGATTTGGCTTCCCCGGCAAACTCCCGCAGCCTGTCATGGGGAATGGTGAAAAATTTCATTGCCCGCTGTTCCTTTAACATCCGAAGCAGGTTGGTCTTTCCCCTGGTTTTTTTCTGGTCCTTCATTACTGCAACGATCAGCACCGCCAGATTCTTTGCAATGCTCCCGCTGATCCGTAAGGTGTGTTCCATGCCTTCCATGGAATACCGGACGATCTGATCTGCCGCATCACCGCCATAGTTCATACGCTCTCACCTCCTTACCGCTTCCGTTCTTCTTCCCTTCGTTGTTTCCCGGACGTTTCCTGTGCCTGTTCCTTTGCCCGTTTTAACCTCTCTTCCATCTCTTTCGACTGGATCTCGATCTGCTGGCTCAAACGGATCTTTTTCCGAAGTTCTTTTAATTCCCCGTTGATCTCCTGAAGGCGCATACTTCCCGGTTCTTTTCGGTATAGCGTTCTTCGCTCCTTCATCAAGGAAAGTACCTGTTCCTCCAAAGGTTTCCGGTATGCTGCCAGCTCTTCCCTGGTGGTGATCCCTTCTTTTTGCAAAAACTCCATCTGCCGGATGCGCAGATCCAGTTTTCGGATATCGGAACGGACCGCATAAGAACTCCGTTTCGGCTTCTTCTGAAGCACTCCCATCCGATACAGATAAGAAAAATACAGCTTTTGAAGTCCGGTAAGTTTCTTCTTTGGGAACTGCACCTGTGTGTTTCCATACACCTGTTGGATCTTTGGACGCAGGATCTTCTCCCGGATCTCTGCCTCCCCATAGCCCTTTCCCAAGGAACGCAGACGGACATACCTCTCCATATCCGGCGTCTTTAATGCCGGATACTTCCGGTTCAGCTTCCAGGTATAGCCCCGCTTCTCCATTTCTTTTACAAACTGACTCCAGGAAAAGCTCACGCCAATGGCATCTCGGATATCCATGCGGATGGCAGTCCTCCAGGTAGGTTTCCCTTCTGCTTCTGCTTTCCACTGGGCATAGTGCATGGCTTTCCCCTGGTTCGTCTGAATCACGGAAAGACCGTATTTCCTGCATAAGTCATCCGAAATCCGGCGCACTTCGATAAAATAACTTTTGGCATTGCTGTGGTATTTCTTCCCATCCACCATGCTCACCGAATTCCATACCAGATGATTGTGGTAATGACTGGTATTCAAATGAGTGGTGATCACCACTTCAAACTGCCCTTTCAATAACTGCTCTGCCAGTTCCTGTCCGATCAGATGTGCCAGTTCGGGGGATACTTCCCCTTTTGCAAAACTCTGCACCAGATGGTAGCCCTGTACCCCGCCTTTCTTATGGAAGCGCTCTTTGGTCTTTACCATGTCCGCATAGGCTGTTGCACAGGTACACCCTATGGCATCCTCAAAAATGGTCTGCTCTGTCTTTTCCCGGTTTAATGCATAATCGATGGCTTCTTCCAAGGAACCTGCACTCTTGATGGTCTTCGTCCGATCCTTCACATAGTCGATGGAACGGTCCAGGCGGTGGACGGGGAGGACGCTGGTATATGCCATCTACCATTCCTCTTTCACCAGACGCCAGGTCTCTTTGGAAATCCTAAGCATTTCCTGTACGCTGGCTTCCCCTGCCATCCCTGTTCCATTGGCAACATGGGCAAGCTGGTTGGCATTGTTGCAAAGCCCCGCAATCTTTCTCAGAAGTTCTGCATGATGCTCACAGGGCTTTGTCTGAAGCTGTGCGCCTAAGATCAGGGAACGTAAAAATTCCTCCCTGCTTAGTCCACTCTTTGCGACCTGCCCGTCCAGATGGCGAAGTTCTTTCGCATTCAGACGGACAGGCACTACATGGTTTCGTTTTCTCATCCGGCCACCTACCTTTCCTCCCGTTGATATTTTCTTTTCTCCCGCTTTTTCGGTTTCTCTTCCCGTTCCTGCTGATAGGATTTCAAGCGTTGGGAAAGCACAAGGGCTTCCTCTCCGCCAATGAAGCGCAGGCTATGTTCGATCCAGCCATAGTCACGCCTCCATAGGGAATCGGCAATCTCTGAACTCTGCCTCCAGAATTCATGATCCGTAAACCCGGTTCCCCCATTGCTTTCATAAGCATGATTAAAAAGGGTTTCCAACTCTAAAGCCAGTTCCAAGCGCTCTTCCATTTCTGCGATCTCATCCATGTCAGTGATCACTCCCTTCCAGCGGACACACCTGGATTCTTCTGCATTCCATCTGATGGAGAAATTCCCCAATATCCCAGACCTGCCCATTCACATCCACCTGCTTCCCATCCACAAAGCGGCAAAGACCGATCTGCCTGGTTCCGTCCTCTGCCATCATGCAAAGACATTCCCCATCCAAAAGGGAGAACCTTTCTGTCCCTTCCCGATCCCGGAAATGGATTGTTTTCTGTTCTCCCTTCTTCTGTCTGCGAACTCGTATCTGTTCCATCCGCTGATCCTCCTGCTTTCCGGCAACTACACAGCACATGATCCCAATGCCAAAGGCTGCGCCTGCCACTATCCCAAGAGCCATTCCTGCAAAAAACATTTCACTTCTCTCCTTTCTCGACTGCCGGGGGATTGGGGTTCTCCCCAAAGTGCGTTTGGATATCCAAACGCTATGCTTGCAAAACCAGTTCCATCGATTCCAATCGACTCTTCCTTATAAAATCGATTACGATTCATTTTCTTTAATCTTGATCAAACCATCCAGTGTGGTGCAAATGATATGCAGTCGGTCAGCAGTGCTGATATCCGTATTCATCGTTCCGGTCACTTCTTTTCCACAGACCACCACCATCCGGCACCGTTTTAAGATCAAGTGGGACATCCGGTTATATGCCTGCTGATCCTCCGCTTCCCCTTCATCCAAAAATGGCAGAAACCCAAACCTCGGACAAATCGGTACATACCCCAGTTCATAAATCTTCCGGCAGTATCTCTGCACTTTTACCCTGCTTTCTTCTGCCGGACAGCACACATACGCCATCGCCTGTTCCATCGCCTCACCTCCTATCGCACTTGTTCCTTTTTCTTTACTTTTTCTGCTTTTACTTCAAAGCTCACATCCATTGTACTTTCATCAAATTCCTCGTCAAAGCCACCGTCATCATACAGAATCTCTGCCCGTTCTACCGCATCTTCCTTGGAATGTGCTGAGATGGATTTGCGGATGGTGTAACTTTTTCGGATTTCGATTTCAAATGTCTTTTCCGCTTCCCGTTCCACTGCTTCATACTGAACGGACTGAATGTCATATTCACTGGTACTTGGGCCATACATACGACATCCTTTTTCTGCTTCTTCTTTGCTGGATGCTTTCACCGCAACGATCTTTTCACGCACTTCTCGGATGGTCACATCATAGACTCTGTCCATAAGTCCCCTTTCCTGCATCCATGTGGATGCACCTTTCTTCTTCTGAAATAAATTTGGACATCCATGTGGATGCCCTTGCTATTTCTCGCTTTCTTCTTTTTCCTTTGCTTCCAGTGCAAACTTCACCCGGTCACTTCCCAGCTTATAATAAGCGTCCGTCACCTCGATGCCCACTGCCTCATATCCTTCCTCTACGGCTGCAAGGATGGTTGTCCCAGCTCCGGCAAAGGGGTCTAAGATCCTTCCACCTGGCTCGCAGATCTGGATCACATCTTTCATAAGCTGCAAAGGCTTCTCTGTCACATGGATACGGTTCTGGGGATTTCCATAGCGGAACACACCGGGAAGACAGGACACCGGACGGCTGATAGGCATCGGTCCGTTACTGCCCCACACAATATATTCAGCCTGCTGGCGGAAACGTCCCTTCTGCGGACGAGAGTTTCCTTTATCCCACACCGCTGTACCTCTCCAGATCCAACCTGCCCACTGAAGGGCATCGGTAATGGACGGGTATTGTCTCCAGTCAATAAAAAGACAGATAGGAGCTCCGATCTTGCAGGCTTTCCGCACATCGTAAAGCCACTCTGCCATCCAGTGTGTCCAAGAACGCTGGTCTTTGTTATCCCCATCAAAATCCGGCAAGGCATTTTCAGCCTTCATACTGCTGTATTTCTGATTGGTAGTACGGTTTCTTTCATTCTGCTTCGTTCCTCCGGACGCATACGGCGGATCGGTGATCACTGCATCAAAAATTCCCGGCTGAAATGCCTTCACCAGTTTCAGCGTATCTCCATGCAGGATCGTCCACTTCTCCCCTCCGGTATATTCCTCTGGGTATGTTCCTTCTTTCAATAAGTTCCCTAACTGCAGGGTATTCTCCATAGGCATCATCCTTTCTTATCAGCGCTTTGGCTGTTTCTTATCTTTTTTATCGGTTTCTGCTATTTTTTCTTCCCATATCTTTTATGATATGGCAAAAGCGAACTTCATCGGCATTCTTCCTTCCCACGTTTCTTTGGCGGCTTAGTGGCTTTCTGAAAACCTTCGCTCAGTTCCGTCTCTACATATTCACTGATGATATGAAGAGCCTGATAATAGTTCTCTGATTTTTGGACACGTGCAATCATTTCTTTTGCCTCTTGTCCCTGCCCATTTGCCTGAAGCAGTTTATTTGCCCTTGCCAGAATAGAAAACACATTTCCATCCTGTCCCACAAGCTGCATCTTCGGACGTCTCATTTCCGTTTCCTTCTGTTGATAATCGGGATCACTGATCTGAATTTCATAGTCATCGCTCTGCCAAAAATGAACATAGATTTCTCCATCTCCGACTTGGATTTCCTGCTGTTCAAACCCTTCTCCCCATCCGTCACTATACTGCCCGGTAACATATTCATACAGTTCTTCTGTTTCCGGCTGTTCTAAAAATGTAGTTAATTCCAAAGTGGTACATCCATACAAAACACCCTCTTTTTGTTTCACTGAAGGGACTGCACTGATCACTTTCTCTTTGATGGCCGCACTGCCATCAAAATAATCCATTAAATTGCAGGGCTTTCCTTCCTCATTTCCAATGGCATTATATTTTTCGATTGCTTCTTTGATCTCCGATTCATACTGTGACAAGTCTGCTCCTTCCAATGGCAGTCCCTCATAAACATCGTACTCGTATTCCCCCTCTTCCCACTGCCTTTCCAATTCTCTGGACGTGAAATTCCCTGTCAGTGGTGTCAACAATTCTATTTTGATGGTATCTTCCATTCGCTTCACCTCCCACGTTCTCTTCGCTGTTTCTGCTGTTTTTCCCACGCCTGCTTTGCCAGGTCCCCATAATCAGCACCCTCTATTGGGGGCAGGTTGCAGAAAACAGCATATTCTTTTTCATAATGCTCTTTTAGCTGTTCACACGCCCATCGTCCGGCAAAATCATGATCGGTGCAGATCTCTATCTCCGTCACCTCCGGATGCTGTTTCAAAAAATGTTCCAATGCATCTGGTATTTTCATCTTTCTGACGTTCTGCCCGGTTCCTTCCTTCGGTGCAGTGACACCGCCCAAAGACAGGCGGTATTTATCCGCATTCCCTTCCAGTGTCATATGAGCCAGGGCATCAATACAGGCTTCATATACTGCCACCCGGCAGCTTTTCCCAAGGGGCGGAACACAAAAGCTGTATTGTTTTTCACTGCCTTCCTGTTCCATCCGGAAGCTCTTTCCCCGGTTGTCATAGATTCCCCGCAGGAACGCATACCTTGCATGTCCCTGTTCATCCATGCCAACAAAAACAGCGTTATGATAGGGGGCACTCTCATACAGGATTCCGAGCTGCACACAGTAATCCAGTACCTCATCCCGGATTCCCCTTTGGTTCAAATATCTCCGCACCCGGTAAAAATTATCATTGGGCAGGGGCTGGGCAAAGGGCTTCTTTTTAGGCGCTGGTTCTGCTCTGGGAACATACACAGGCGTCTGCTCACACAAGATCTTTACGGCTTCCGTATATCCCATGCCGTCTACCTGCATCAAAAACCGGAGGGCAGACATTCCACCGATATCCCTGGATTTCCAATGCCATTTACTGGTGATCTCATTGATCTTAAAACTGTCATGGTCCTGAAGCTGCCATTCGTTTCTTGTCCTTGTCTTTTTCAACCTTCCCGGTTGGTATGTCTGCAAATACTCATATGCCCGCACCTGCTTGACTGCCTGATACTCTTCTTCCGTAACCCAAGCCATCAGATCACCGCATTACGGAGCTGTTCTGCCTTATCGGTGCGCTCCCATGGCAATTCCTTTCTTCCAAAATGTCCAAAGGCTGCTGTCTGCCGGAAAATCGGACGGGTAAGGCGAAGCGTATCTACGATCTGCTTTGGTGTCAGTCCAAACACCAAGGGGATCGCCATTTCCAGACAGTCATCCGCACACACGTTTCCTGTGCCAAACGTATCTACCTGAACCATAACAGGCTGGGCAACACCTATGGCATAGGCAAGGGAAACCTGACACTTGCTGGCAAGTCCGGCTGCGACCATATTTTTGGCAATATACCTCGCCATATACGCCCCAGAACGGTCCACTTTTGAACAATCCTTCCCGGAAAATGCCCCGCCGCCATGGGGAACCATGCTGCCATAACTGTCTACCATCAATTTTCTCCCAGTCAGTCCCGTATCTGCCTCCATGCCTCCGCAGACAAAACGTCCGGATGGATTGATAAGGATTTTTGTATCTTCATCCGGTGGAAGAAGACGAAGTGCCGGAAGAAGCACCTTTTTTCGGATCTCTGCTTCCAGTTTCTTCAGATTCTTATCCTCCGTATGCTGACAGGATACAACCACACTATCCAGACGGACAGGCTTTCCATCCTCATACTCTACCGTCACCTGTGCTTTCCCATCCGGGCAGATTCCTTCAATATAGCTGCTTCTTCTACAGGCAGACAGTTCCCGGACAATCCTGTTTACAAGCACCACAGGCATAGGCATAAGCTGCGGCGTCTCATCACAGGCATATCCGATCATGACGCCCTGATCCCCTGCTCCTTGGAACCAGTCTATCTGATTGTCAGACACTCCTTCCCTTCGTTCTTTTGAGGATGCGACTGCCCCTGCGATATCGGGACTCTGTCGATGGACAAAGGTATCCATAGCAATCCCTTCGCTGGAATAGCCCACATCCGACAATACTTTTTCCACAACTGCAAACACATCCGGCTCATAGGCGCTGGTAATCTCCCCTGCCACAATGACAGTTTCCTTCGTGGCAAGCACTTCACAAGCCACCTTGGAATCCGCATCATTTTTCAGACACACATCCAAGATTGCATCTGCAATCTGATCGCACACTTTGTCTGGGTGTCCTTCTGTTACTGCTTCTGCTGTATAAAATTTTCTCATATGAATTTCCTCTCTTTCATGCAAAAAAGGCAGGATACCTTCCTTTTTACGGGAACATATCCTGCCTGATGTTTTATATTGTTTAATTTTCTCATTTAACCTTTTAATCGGCTTTCAATATCTGATGCACTATACAGTACATCTGTTACAATCACCTTATCTCCCTGGATTACAAAAAAGACGGAATAATTATCTACCAACAATCTTCTCATCTCTTTGCTTCGTTCCGGCTCTGATTCCATAATACGGATTCTCTCAGCCAGCGTTTCCAATGTCAAAATGGCATCTGCAATCCGGTTGTATTGGTCCATTGCATTTTCCGGCGCCTGAAGAACATAAGCGATGTGATTATATAACTGCTCCATATCAGCCAATGCTTCATTTGTAATCTCAACCGTATAGTGTTTCATATCAATGATTCTCCCTGAATTTTGCAAACGCTTCCGCTGCATTTTGTACTCTTCCTGCAGCTATATCATTGTAACCTTTTTCCAATTTTTGATGGAGTTCTTCTGTTGTCATAGCATCCGCATGAATCGATACTGGTGCTTTTGGCAAAGAAACAGAAAATGGAATTCCACCTGTAAGAGAGATCTGGTTTAAATACATATCAATCGCTGTTGACATGGGAACACCTAACTGGGACAATACTTTTTCTGCCCGTTCTTTAACCGTTGGATTTACTCTTAAGTTCAATGTTGCTGTTTTTTCCATGTTCACACCTCCTTGTTTCTTATATTGTAACGCTTTTGTCGTTACAATTCAAGCACTATTTTTCTGTTTTGTATCCGATTTTACATTTACATGATACTCGCAGATTTTCGCTCAACAACACTCTTCCGCTAAATGGACGATACATCCAGAGAGCTGCAAAAGTCCTCATCTTTGAACACTTTCCGACACTACACCTGTCCACATTCCGTTGCAAATCCCTTAACTTCGAACACTTTTTGTTCCGCATCGCCACTTCCCGTTGCAGCTTGTCTCACATACTGCACTTTTCGGGTACTTTTGAACACTTCCGGCAGGAGATTGTTTCAGAGCACCCCAGGATACATCCAGAGAGCTGAAGAAAGTACCCACCTTTGAACACTTTTCACCTTTCAGGTTCTGCTTTTACTGCCACAAGGATGTTCCGGGCCTCCTTCCACTCATAAGAACAGGTTACCAGCGTCAGGGTTGTCTCACAACCTGCACCAGCTACCCCTGTTTCAAACAGCGACAGCGCTTTCGCCTGTGCTACATAAGCCTCTAATTCCTGCGGACTGTGAAAAGATGCCTGCTGGAAGTCGAACATGGACACATCAGCTTTCAATACTGCCGCTATCTGGTACTCTTCCATGCCTTCCGGCGTCTGAAAGAACACCCTGGGATGTGCTTTCCAGTAATCATAGGAGGCGTACCTGTCCAGATTCCCGAACATCGCCCCGCTGTTCATGTTGTGACCGTAGATAGTCAGATTCTTTGATTCTCCCAAAATACAGTCTGCCTGGAGGAACAAACTTCCATTGATGTCGTAGTTTCCCCAGTAATCCCTCCGCAGATAATACTCCGGATCTTCCCGGCTGCTCTGCATGACCGGATAATCGATCCCAACCTCCGGGATTGTAAGCCAGCCCCGAACACCCGGATACTGGCGCTGGAGGGATCGAAGGTCAACGGCAGACACTCCCGGTTCTCTTCCAGCCTGTTCCTCTTTCTCTCCTTGAGAGCCCCCGCCCGGAGGGATGTCCTCCGGGAAGCAGGTTTTTAACTCTTCCACCAGTTCCCGATTCTGCCTGGGAATCGCCACATAATCATGATAAATTAGTGCCGCACTAAGGATACAGACAGCACACAAGACTGCCTGCAGCATCCACAGCTTATTCTTCTTTTTTCGCTTCATCTGCTTTTTTATGTCTCTTCTTATAGAGCATGGTTGCCATGAGTCCGGCTGCTGATACGCCTAAAAGTGCAAACAGAAGGATTGGTTTCCAGTGGTCATCTCCTGTCTGCGGTACACCCGGAGTTTCCGGTGTCCTTGCATCCTTCATTTCCACCTTCTGGACTTCCATGGTATCTTCCAGTGTAAACTTCACATCTTCTGCGATCTCATAGCCTTCCGGCGCTGTGATCTCACGCAGGATCAATTCTTCCCCTACCGGAAGTTTCTCTACCAGATGCGTTTTCCCGTCTGTTACCCACTCTTCCAAAACTTCACCATCTTTATTTAAGATCTGAAGCTTGGCTCCTTCCAGTTCCTTTCCGGTGGTAAGGTCTGTTTTGGAGATTTCCACTTTGGAATAGGTATCCTTCATTTTCACCTTGGTCACACTGCCATCTTCCTTTACTTCAAACTCAATATCTTCCGCAGACACATACCCTTCTGCATAAGGCGGCATCTCTTCATGGAGCGTATACGTTCCCTCCGGCAGTCCATAGACTACGTGCGGTTCTTTTGTGCTGATCCACTCTTCCACGATGTTGCCATCCTGGTCGATGATCTGAAGCTTCGCCCCTTCCAGTTCTTCCCCGGTTGTGGCATCGGTTTTTGTAAACTGGCTTTCAGTTGGCTGATTTTCCACTTCTTTTGTCAGCTTGATTTCTGCAAGGTTCTGGTCTGTGTAAGAGGCATCGATCTCCCAGATTTCCTCATTTGGAAGATACCCCGGCTTTCTCACTTCCTCTTTCACATAATATTTTCCATGATAGAGGTCGCTGTCAAAGGTAAGCTGTCCCTTCTCATCCGTTGCTTTCTTCTCCAGCAGAGTGTCCTTTTCTACAAGAACCTCACCCTGCTGGGAGAGGATATCTTCTTTTGCATATAATCCAAAGATCACGCCTTCCAGCTTCTCTTCTGTGACTGCATCCTTCTTTTCTACAGAAATGGAAATCTTCTGTCGCTCATTTTTATAAGCAACCCCTTCATAAACCACTGCCTGCGTATCATCCTCTGCGGTCAGGGTAAATTCTTTCTGTTCCGGGTTCAATACGAAATGGTCGCCTGCTATGGTTTCTTTCATATAATAAGAACCCAATGGAAGATTATTTACCACTGCCTTTCCTTCTGTATCAGTCACTAAAGTTGTCACCAGATCGTCTTTTTCATAACGGATGACCGGATTGCCCTGCTCATCCTTTGCTCCGTCCGGAGAATAAATGGTGTCCTTGGCATACAGTTCAAAGGCTGCCCCTTCCACACCGGATTCTTCATAGACAAAATCATGGAACACTCCGGTATCGGTATCCTCTCCGGTCACTGCATCTTTGATCTTTCCTGCCAGTCTCTTTGCCTTTGCAAGCAGGGAATCCCCCTTCACTTCCACTGGCTGTTCCCGGTTTTGGTCAGTGTCAGGCTTCCCACCTGCTCATCGTTTGGCTGCTCGACTTCCACGATGACTGCCCCGGTATCCGGATCGATCTGATGGGCGGTATCAGAAGAAACAGTGATCACGATTCCCTTTTTCGGGTTCTCTTTGTAACTGCCTTTTCCGGTCACTTCCAATGGAGAAATTACTTTTTTCCCTTCATTCAAGGAACTCTCATACCCCTGTCTTACAAACCCTTCCGGTGCTTTCACTTCTTCGATCCGGTAAGTAGAACATTTCAGTTCTTCCGGTGTGACCAGATAGCCTTCCTCATTGGTCTTGAAAACACTAATCGTCTCTTTCTTCGGATAGAATACCGTCTGCTCTACATATTCCTCTTTTTCCATATCAAAGATTTTATAGGATGCGCCTGCCTTCAAGACCGGATTTCCTGTCTGTGCATCCTTTTTCACGATCTTTAACAAAAACTCAAACGGACGGTCATCGAAGATCCTCCATACCATCGGTTCTCTGCTGTCCTCATCTACCTTCACCAAAAACGGATCGATGGCTTTCAAATTCTCCGGTACGGTGCTTTCCTCTACCACATAAAGACCATACGGAAGCTCCGGACTGAGGGCATATCCTTTTTTATCTGTAATAAGCTCCGGTACCGGGACAACCTTGCCATCCACATAGGTCACTGCCACCTCTTCCTTACTGAAATCATAACCTCGGAAATCTTCCGCAGTAAACTGCTCCCCATTGGATGGCTGTAATTCCCCACTCTCTACTTTGGAAAGGCTGCTGACCAGATACACCTTAAAACCTGCCCCTTCCACAAAGTCTGTTTCTGTCTGGTCTCCATCTTCGCTGATCTTGATCAGCTGGAACGCCTGCTTTTTCACCTGTTCCTGTACCGTCAGGTTCCTGGTTACCTCTGCCACTTCCTGTCCTTCGTAAGCAAGGTCCACCTCATACTCTGTTGGATCTACCGTATAGCCTTCCGGCGGAGTGATCTCTTTCACATACATTTTCCCCAGATACAATTCGGAAAAATCTAAGGTACCATCCTCCTTGATCACGCCCTGTGCGATGAGGCTGTCTTTTTTGAACAGAACCCCCGTCTTTCCATCCGGGTGGACGATATCCTCTCTGGCATACAGACCATACACAGCCCCGGCAAGGGAACTGTCTCCCTGGGGAAGAAAAGCCTGTGTCTCCTTATCGATCTTTTGGATATGGACAGCACCTTTCACCCTCTCATCGGTTGCTGAGATGGTGACCGTCTTTCCGGCTTCCACATCCACCTTATGGATCACTTCACTCTGTGCATACTTGTCTGGAGCCTTGATCTCCTTCACATATACTGTTTTGATGGCTGCCTCAAAATAATCACTGACTGCTTTTCCCTCTTCCCCGGTGACTGGCATTTCCATCAAAAGATGCTCACACTTGCTGTCTGTATAAATGCCATACACTGCACCGTCTAAAGGATTCTTGGTATCCGCATCCTGTTTGAAAAGCTCGATCCTTGTCATCTCCAGCCAGTCTACTGTAAAACTTACCGGATTGGCTTTTTCAGATTCAAAAACTCCAATGTCCTGATTGCTGTTTCCTGTGGATAATACCAGCGTTCTCCAAGTTTCTCCTCCAGAGCCATGCAGCTCTCCGGAGGAATATTTTCCGGTATGAAGCATTGGGGCAGTCAGATAAAAGGTATCCCCACCATAGATCTTCAGTGCACCATTCTCTGCGGAAGTTCCTTTTGTCTTGTTATAAATAGTGATGTCTTTTGGTACATGGACTGAAATGTAGTTTCGATGATCCCCGGACAATGTGATATCCGGTGTTTTCTGTACATTTCCATTTCGGACTGCTTTTACAGAAGTCTTGGAAAGAGAGATTTCCCCCTTCGGCGGCTCTTCCATAGCAAACAGGTGGTCAATATAGGCGATCACGCCTGCGTTTACCAGATCTTCATACTTACATCCTGTAAATCCTGCCTCACCTGCATAGGCATAACTGGCTGCGATGTGGGTATATACATATTTCTCTTCTGCACTTTTCCCGGACAGGTAACTGCCTGTAATATCCCCGGCGCCGCCATAGCCATAGTACAGCACCTTCTGCAAGTTCTTATTGCTGTCCAGTACCTGTGCCACATAGTCTCCACTGGGCGGTGAAGCACGATGGGATTCCAGACAGTAAGCGATCTTTCCATTGACCGTAAACCAGCAGGTTAAGTAATTTCCAATATAACTTGGATAGTAGATGGTCTCCCCTTTTTCCAGATGTACGGTTTCCCTTGCTCGGAACGTGTTTTCCGCACCGGAAAGCATCATCACCTCCCCATCCTCAATCTTTTCTTCCAGCTCCCTTGCTGCCTGTGCATCTGCACCTTCCCCGGATACGGTCACTTCCACATCCGGAATTTCCTGCACAGGCGTCTCCGAATCTTCTTCCGAATTCGTATCCTCCTTCTGTTTCTGACCGCCATTTTCTTCTGTATGTGCCTGCCCTTCCGTATCCGTCAGGATAATCTTACGGGTAACAGAGTATCCATCACGCTCATCTTTTGGCACAACCCAGTACGTTGCAATATAAGTGCCTGCCTGGTCAGGGTGGTAGCTCCCTCCATCCTCCGCTTCGATACGTTCCAAGGTAACATCCTCTTGTTCCGGATTGTAATGGATGCCCTCCATACAAGTCTCCACCATAAAATCCTTGTCGGAAATATCTTTCGTGATGTCTTCTGCTGTTACCAAATGTTTCGCAGCTTCTGAAACTTCCTCTGTCTGTTCCGTTTCAGATATTTCTGCGCTCTCCGTCACTGGCTCTGACGGATTTTTTATTTCTGCCGCATGGACATCCGCTAAATTCCCAAGCGGACTAATACCCATGAGCAATGCGAGCCCAAAGGCTGCAAGTCTTGTTTTGATATTCCTGCTCTTCATTGCATTCTCCTTTTTTCGTTAAAAATACCGCAGAGGATTTCCCCTGCGGCGTTGTTATCTGCTGACTTCTGTTTTCTTATGACTGGGTTTCTCTCTGCCTGCTTCCTGTCTGGTACGCTTTAACGCATCGGTCACAGATCGGCTGGAAATCCCATTCTGATGACAGCCTTCCACGATCCCCATAAAATAAAGATCCGAGGGGATGGCCGGCTGATCCTTATAGGGGGCATTCATGGTATATGCCATGACTTCCCGTTTCACACCATCCTTTCCCTGAACAAGAACAGGCTCCTTCCCATACAGATGGGGATACCCTTCATAAAAGTCCAGGCTTTTTTCACACTCCGGTGTGATTTTCCAAAGCACCCCTTCCACCTGGCTGCCCTCTTCCGGCAAAATGGTGGCAACACCGCTTCCTTTCCCCCTGCCACAAAAGGTCAGGCGGTATCCTTCCAGCTTGACATTCTCCACTACGGAAGCTGCCGGACAGCGGTACGCCATCTGGTCTAAGTTCATGTTGCTGCCATAGGCAAAATAATAGGTTTCTTTCATCTCTTACCTCCTAACGGGCATCCTCTGCCCGATGATTTCGATTCAAACATTCATAGGTACTGCGGTCATATCTCCATGCTCTGTCACCCTCCAGATTGGCAAGCAGATGTTCCCGGACATTCTTATATTCCGGTCCAATGAGCCCCAGCCGCAATAAAAAAGTACGGAAGGTAAATGCCGGATTCTCTGTGATCTCCGTTTTCCGCATCTGGGTACATTTCTGATTGATGGCCTGGGCAGAGATGGCAAGAGCCAAAGTGATATTTGCCCGCACTTTTCCTGCATGGAGGGTACTCTCAAAACATCTCCACTCCAAAGTTCCTTTGGAAAATACTGCATGAAGGTTCAGCGCATAGTACCGGGTGCTGTCGTAATGATCATGGCTTCTATCCCTGCCCCCATACCATACCCGTTTCAACTGTTCCATGGAAATGGTGCTGTTTGGCATCCGACGGATCTTTTCTAACACAATGGGACGCACCTTCTGGCAATACTCCTGTTCCCTTGATGTCTGTACCCTCAATGCCTTGAACAGGATGTCCTCTTTGGAATACATAATGGTCATGGCATTTTTGAGGCTTCTTGGGGTGTGATTGGAAGCGTCTACATGCACATGCTGCCCGCAGGATGCATTTACCTTCGCCCCATGATGTCTGAGACACCGCACCACTTCCTGCAGTTTTCCCATTTCTCCATAGGAAAGTTTCGGACTGACCATTTCGGTGCTGTATTCTCTTCCGGCAGGAACCATGTGTCCACGCTCCCTGCGTTCCGTATAGATACTCCCATCGTACATAAACTTCCACTTCTTCCCTTCCTGATCTGTCACAGACCAGATTCCATAATATCCACCATCAGAAACTGCCCGTGTTCCAAACATCTCCGCGACTACCTCTGCAGCCCTCTGCCTAGTGATGCCTGTCATTTCAATCTCTGTACCGAAGTACTGATCCTGAATTCCAATTGCCATACTGCTTTACCTCTTTGTCTTTTCATCCTCTGTCCGGATTTCCGCATCTACCTGCTGAAGAAGTGTTCCAATGGCTTCAATCACGTTGACGGTCACTCCATTTCCAGCCTGTTTGTAAAGCTGACTATCCGAAGTATCCTGTTCGATGCGGTCAATTTGCCAGTCATAAAACCCCTGCAGCCGCAGACACTCCCTTGGCACCAGCCTCCGGATCCTGCCCCGGTAGGAAACTCCATGACGGTCTGTGGCAGTGATGGTAAACATCGGCTCTTCCGGTTCTTTCATTCTCCGTCCATTTTGCCGGGTTTCTGCTCTTCCCGGAGTCAGTACTGCCCTGGCGCCTTCCTCTTTTAAGACTCCGGAACATTCTCCCTTGTGATTATGGATCCCGGACTGTCTGGTATTCAGACATCTGCAATGCTCTGTTACCAAAGGCGGCGGAGACAGATCTACGAAATGAAGCGTTCCCTGCTGGATTCCGGTGGTCAAAGTATGGGCAATCTGATGTCCTACACGCCCTCTTCTGGTGTTCATGCCTGCATATCCTAAATCGATGCTATCCCCCGGATACGCCATCTTATAACCCTGCTTGGTATTCTCCTTAATCGGAACACCCATCTCATATAATCCTGTTTTTCCACCCATGCCGCCCGCCAGAGAAGTCAAGGTACAGCTTAATCCTTCCGGGCTGTACACTCTTTTCCCCTGACTGCCTGTTCGGATTTGTATAAGAGACGTTCCATTTGCTGTTGGGAAAGGTAATATTTTTCCGGCACATCTTCGATCAAGATATCCGACAAGATACACCCGCTTTCTGGATTGGGGGACTCCAAAATCCTTGCTGTTAAGCACTTTCCATTCCACACCGTACCCCAGCTCAGATAACGTACTGAGGATGGTGTGAAACGTCCTGCCTTTGTCATGCGAAAGCAGTCCGGGAACATTTTCAAGGATGAAATACGCAGGTCGCTTGTCTGCAACCAGTCTGGCAATCTCGAAGAACAGAGTTCCTCTGGCATCTGCAAATCCTCCCCGCTTTCCGGCGATAGAGAATGCCTGGCAAGGAAATCCTGCACACAAAAGATCAAAGTCTGGCATTCCGTCTGTTTCGATTTTTCTTGCATCATTACAAAACCACTCCCCTTCTGTGTCGAACAGCAATCGGTAGTTCTTATCCGCATAAGCATCCACCTCGCAGTGTCCCACACAGGTAAAACCGCCTGCACGTCTTAACCCTTCCCGGAATCCCCCTATCCCGCTGAATAAATCAAAAAATCGAATGGTTGCGGCTATCAACCTCCTTTGCTGAGAAAAAGCAGGCGGCATGGTTTCTTTTCCACACCGCCTGCAAGTTTTATAGTTCTATTTCTTTGGCATTATACGATTTCTCCGGTTTCTTCTTCGACTTCCGGAAGTTCCTCTTCTTCATCTGCATCTTCAAAAAATTCTGTATCCGCTTCTTCCTCTTCCAATTCTGTGGTTTCTTCAAAGTTCTCATCATCTGGTTCTTCCTCCACATCTTCCATCTCTTCGATTTCCTCTTCGGTAATCTCTTCCTCATCAGTCTCTTCTGTAGACTCTTCCATTCGGTCTGCTTCTGCGGTTTCTTCCGGCTGCTCTAGTTCCTGCCATTTGGCTTCTACCTCTTCCACCGCTTTTTCAATGATGCGGATGATAAAATCTTTCTGTTTGATGCCTTCCTTCGCAACTACCCATTTAACTCTCTGGAATAATTCCTCTGTGACCTGTACTGCTAATGTTCTTTTTTCCATGCTCTCTTCTCCTTTGCCTTCCAGTCTGTTAAAGTGTTCTTCAATCACCTGCCGGATGAATATCTGTGTACTTGTTTCCTTCTCTTCGATCTCGGCTCGTACCTTCTCATGTAGTTCCACCGGGATCTTTCCGCATATGTTCTTCATCTCTGCCATCTGCGTTTCTCCTTTCGTTTTCTTATACACAACATACTCCAAAGTTTGAAAGAAAGCTATTCACAATACCCACTAAAGAATCCATGTCAAATATATGCAAAACCCAAGCATATCCAACAATGCCATACTTTCCTTGTCCATAGGCCTCACCCCCTTTACTCCTGTTCCATCTGAAATAAAAAATCCAGCATCTGATCTGGAATTTCTTCCTTTTCACATGCTGGCAATCGTTCCATACTGCCACTTTTCAATTCTTCCCGAACCGTCTCCTGAATCAATTTCCGCAAAGTTTCCCGCTCTTCTTTTTCCAAAATCACATCCACCAGATACTGATTCCTCTGTCCTTTTGGAACTTCCATTAAAATCTGCCACGCTTTTTCATGCTCCGGGTTCTTAAGATTTGGGCGAAAGGAAAAGACCGGGCGGCTCACAGCGCCCTCATCTGCCCCACAATCCGTTCATATCCAGCTGCGTTGGCATGAACGTCTGTGAGGTAAATCGGGCGACACAGGCGGTCCTGGGTGCTTATACGGTGCTGGAAAATGGCCGCCCCACCTCCCATGAAAACGGAAGGAACTGCCCGCAGATCAAAGCCTGCCTCGGTGATTGCAGACAAAATTTTTTCAATGTAAAGCCTGCCCTGTTTCTCAATCAAAGACACGACTTCTGCTGGCATACTGCAGGACTTTCCATTCAGAACACGCTCGATCTGCGTCTCCGTTACGGACAGCCCGGTGTTTCTGCGCACCTGTTCTAAAATCTCATCCATACAACGGATGACACCCAGTTCCAGGCTTCTGCAGGTTGCTGCATTGGGAACCGCATTATCAAGGCGCATCAAATCTACCGTCCAGCCTCCGATATCCACAAGAAGAACAGAGGGTTCATCTTTTAAGTATTCCGGATAAAGGGCTAGTGCAGAGTACCCCTGGGGGAACAGTTTCACATCCTCAATCTGAATTTCATAGCGTTCCCCCTCGTAGAAAAAGCGGACAGGCTGTTCCTTCCGAAACAGATATTCCTTAAATTTCTGTTTTTCCCTTCCAAACCCGGCAAGGGGAAGTCCGGCTGCAAGAACAACCTTGGCAGTTTTCTCCCCTTTTCGTTTCCGAATCTCCTGTGCCAGTGCAGCCAGCGTCAAAAGATAATAATTGTCATTGGCAGTCTTGTCCTTCACTAAAGTCTGCCGCCCTGTCCCACACACATAATAAGCACCGCCGTATTGGAGAACATTCTGAATGGTATAAGGTTCATAGGTGTACCGCATCAGCCCCGTTGGGAAGCACACCTGCTTTGTTTTGATGGCATAATATCCGTGGTCGATTCCAATAATCATTGCTTACCACTCCCTTCTTTCTCGTTCTATAGAAATTTCCGGTGAAAGAACTCCCGGACTCGGAGCCATACTCCGGCAAAGATGTTTTCTTTTCCAGCCTGTTAAGTTTCCTACTCCCGGTCCCGGACAAATACCTGGACTGGAAGATAATGCAGCGTTCCCTCTAACACAAGCGCCTGCTTTTGAAATCGCAGGACTCCCTGATTCTGCAGATCAATCAGTTCATGATACGCTTCCTTTGTCAAGAAATAGCGATGATACTCTCCCTTTTCCCCGAACCATTCCTTTTGCTCCAACAACAAAAACTCCACCATATATCGGGTATCCGGTGCAAAGCGTTTCTCACATAGTATGGCATCACCCTTCACTGCCTTCACACCTTCCGATTCCCTGGCTACTGCCAGTAACTCATGGATACTGATACTCACGTTTCCTATCACCTCCCTTCAAGATCTTTTCCTAATTTTCTGCGAAAAAAAGACAGGCACCTATACGATGTCTGTCTCTGTGGGATCTACCATCCCTTTTTCCTGATATTGTTGTTTTATAATTTGTTCCAACTGTTTCCGAATTTCCTTATCCAGTACCTGGATGCAAAATTCCTGGAGCCATCGTTCATGCAGATGCTCATCCGCTTCTGTTAACTCCCAGGACACGATGCTGCAAGTCTCATCATATAACAATTCCAACTGTCGAAATTGTTCGCCAAACTGTCCTGAATACTCATTCCAGATTTCCAGGTTATATAAGTTTAATCCCAAAAAATCAGTCACATACGTCAGCCTATCCAAATCTGAAAACGTCATTTTTTCTTTTCCCAGCAAGATTGCTCTATCACGCTCTCCACATAGAAACAGGAAAGCAAACCGCTCTATATCCCTTGGGCGCATACCTATCACCTTTCTTGTAAATAATTCCTTATTACGAAACATTATAAAAAGTGAAACCAGTAAAATCAATATAAAGTTTCTTTATTGCGAAACATTCAGAAGATATGAGGACTTTATGATGCAAAAAATCAGACCAGATATGGATATTGGAAAAAATATCCAGACAATCCGTTATGCGAATAAACTTACCCAAGATCAGGTTATAGCAAAATTAAACCTGATGGGAATTTCTATGTCCAAAAGCACCTATGCCAAGCTGGAAACCAACCGCATGAATATCAAGGTATCAGAGCTTGTTGCCCTCGCTAAAATCTTCCACACCGATATCAATGCATTCTTTTCCGGACTTCTCTAAACCGGAAAAACAGCCACTTCTTAAATTTCTCTTGTATGATCACTTTTTCTTATTCTCTCCGCTTTTCCCCAACTGATTCTCTCATTTTGTTTTGGTATATTTTTGTCTCATTTTTACAACCGATTGTATTCCTAATCCCATGTAAAATCAATAGAAAAAGTGCAAAAAGTGAGACAACCCTGCCAACACTATTTGCAGGAGGGATTAGAAATATGCCGAAACCGAAAACATCCACCGGGGAGAAAAACCTGATCAGCCAAAGGCTCATTGAGCTCCGCCGTCAGCATAATATGTCACAGAGGCTCTTAGCCTACCAGCTTCAGCTGAATGGGTATGATATGGATAAAAATGTGATCACCAGAATTGAGACGAATAAGCGTTACGTCACAGATGTGGAATTAAAAGCGCTTACTGAGATTTTTAATGTTTCCTATGAATATCTTATCGAGGGAAAAGAGAAGTCATAGTACTCCTATCTTGGAGTCATCTGTGACTTCTCGCTTTCATTCTCTTCCTTAAGATTTACAAATTACGATAAACACCTAAGTTCTAAAGTATTTAAGTACATCGTTCCTCCATTTTTCAGCAGGTACATATTCTATAATATTCTCAGGTTTAATTACTGTCTCAGGTTTCATATAAGCAAAAACCTCTGATTCCAAGTTGCTAAATGCACTTTCACATGCTTGTAATAATAACCATTTTCTTACACCAGACCAGTTATTCTGCTTATCTTTTTCATATTCAATTTTATCTCCATAAAAAGTAAAATAAGCAAAATCGTTTAACTTACATTTAAATTTAACAACATATGATTTGCATATATTCTTCCATTTGCTATCTATCCCTTTTGTTTTTTCATTCAAGATTGATAAGGTATAAAGAAATTCTGGTGCTTCATGTATAGTTGAATAATCATAAATATCCTTACAAAACAAAAATGCATTGATTTGAAAATCATAATATATTTTATGGGCAATCTTACATAGTTGATTGCTCCTTCTTGAAATTCCATCCAAGTTCTTGTAATGCCCATAATCCACATCATAAGCTACATTATCAATATATAACAACTTACTTTCTATATCACAATTTACTCTATTCTCTTGAAGTAATCTTTTTAAATCAGTCTCATTACTCAATACCCATTGCAAATTATGCAATCCATATTTTTTTATATTAGAACATTCATCACTATTGCTAGTGACTTGAAAAGCGACAATTTCCAAATTTTCTATGTCAATTTCATCTATTACAGAACGATATCTCTCATAAAATATATCAAAATTATCATTGCATTCTATAATGTAGTTTTCGATAAATCTATTCTTTTTTATTTGTAGGGTTTCGCATAACCAGTCATATGCAACATTTGGATTTGTAATATCATACATATTATATTCCTCTTCTTTTGTATTTGGGTAAAATCTAAAACTCTCTATTTGTTTTATAAATTATACTACAATAGCCACCTTCCTTCAAATTATCGTTCTTCGAATCAACAACATATTCAATCTTCGTTTCATTCTCTCCATAAAGCCAATCTATTATTAACAATAAAAAATCTGCTACAAGGCTCTCTTTCCTCATACCAGATATCAATACTTTCTTCCTACTCCATACACATTTTTTCTCATTACTTGTGTATCATGTACCTATATTGTCATGTAATCTTACTGTATATACGCTATGTACAGCAAGCACATGGGGTTCAGTTTACGTCCGCAAGAATCAACTTTGGTTTTGTAATCAATGCCCTGCCAATAGCGACACGCTGCTGCTGACCGCCAGAAAGCTGACTTGGCAAATGGTTTCTTCGGTCTGTTAAGCCAAGCAATTCTAATATTTCTTCTACATCAGAGGATTTCGGTTTGCGATAATCCAAAAGAAGTGGAAATACTATATTTTGTTCAACCGTCAATTCAGATACAAGCTGAAAAGACTGAAAAATAAATCCGATATTTCTCCTTCTGAAAATCGTGCGTTCCTCTTCTTTCATTGTAAAAAGATTATTTCTGTCTATCGTAATCAAGCCAGAAGTAGGAACATCCAATGCACCAAGGCAATTTAACAGCGTGCTTTTTCCAGAGCCAGATTCACCGACAACAGCAACAAATTCTCCTTTTTCCAGAGAAAAGGACACATCTTTTAAGGCATCAACCTTTACCGCACCCGTTCCGTATGTTTTGCATAATTTTTGTACTTTCAATATTTCCATATATTTAAGTACCTCCTTTCCCGATAAAGGATAACATCTCGACATTACAAACAGATGAATTTGACCTTACGATTCTGTAAGGAAAGACAATGTAAAGGTTGTTCCTTGTAATCGCTCACTTTGGACAGAAAGAATACCGCCTTGTCCCTCAACAATCGCCTTTGCTAATGGCAGTCCAAGTCCAATCCCTTGACTGTCTGAAGTGTTTTTACTTCGGTAAAACCTCTTAAATATGTGGTGTATATCCTCCCCGGCAATACCGTGTCCGTTATCTGTAATGAATATCCGAATCATAGCAGGAGTCCGTTCCCACGATATCGTGATTTTCCCTCCCGCATCTGTATGGTCAAGTGCATTTTTTACAATGTTGCCAACGGCTTCGCCCGTCCACTCAATATCACAATAAAGCATTTGTTCCAAGTTGCCATCTATCACAATTTCTTTTTTTTCATTGTCTGCCCGTGTTGTCAATTCGCTGATTGCGTGATTGAGAATGTTGGAGATGCTATAATTGGATTTTTCAAAATAGATGCTGCCTGCATCTATTCTTGTGATTTTCAGCATTGATTGAATAAGCTGCTCAATCCTCTTTAATGCAGTTCCTATCTTAAAGGAAAATTCTTTGACCGTTTCGGGGTTATCTGGCTCATTTTCAATAATTTCCTGATACATCACAAGTGCCGACAGGGGCGTTTTTAATTGATGGGATATATCAGAAATTGTATTTTTAAGAAACTCCTTTGTCTTTTGTTCCGTATCATTTTCTGCTTGAAGCATAGTAGCCAGTTGGTCAACAGAAGCTAAGAGCTGATAAATATTTCCCTCATTGGACTGCGGCAGGTGAACAGTATAGTTTCCATCTATATAGTCCTTAATGATATTTTCTGATTTCCTATACAATCTTTCCCTGCGATACAAAAACAGCATAGTACCCAAAAACAGAAGCAGCGTCCATAGAAATAACATCACAAACTGGGATGTCAGTGTTGAATTTTTAACAGCAGAAACATAAGGTAAATTTTCTATATCTGTGTTGTTTGAAAGACCAATTTCGGTTAAAAACTTATTTCCTGTAGTGTCTGCTTCCGTATTCATTAAGGCTGTTGCAATTACTTCCTTTGAAACTCCTTCTTCCAGTAAAGAAGTTGCAATCGCATTATCGTGTGTTAGAAACATTTCTTTTGTAGCCGCCGTTTGCGTGTATATCACTGTTAAGCCTATCAGAAAAAGCAGAGGAATAAGAACAACAATGAAAATGCAATACCAACGGTTATACTTATCATGTAATAAGCTCATTCGTCCACCTCTTTCCACTGATAGCCAAATCCTCGGACTGTCAATAAATGCTCGGGATGTGATGGGTCTGTTTCTACTTTTTCACGCAGCCGCCGCACATAGACGGAAAGGGTGTTGTTGTCTACATAATCTCCTGTGCTATCCCATAGCTCGTCTAAAATAATATCTCTTGTTATGATACGGTTTGCATTCTTTACCAACAGGCATATTAAACGGTATTCTGCGGCTGTAAGCTCTAATGTCTTTCCCTTTAACAAGGCACGGCTGCCTAAAAGGTCTATCTTAATATCGCCACATTCCATAACTGTTCCTGTCCCTTGATTTGACAATCCTGCCCTCCGCAGCAACGCTCGGATGCGTGAACATAGCTCGCCCAGCTTAAACGGCTTTGTTATATAGTCATCACCGCCGCAATCCAGACCGCGGATAATGCTGACTTCTTCATCGGAAGCTGTCAGAAAAATAATCGGTATCTGGCTTCCGTTCTTTCGTACCTTTTCACATATCTCAAAACCCGTCCCGTCTGGCAATGTGACATCAAGAATGAGCATATCGTATTTTTCTATCTCTGGTAAATAAGTCAGGGTTTCCTGCACAGAACGGACAAAATCGACATCAAAGCCATTTTTCTTTAGCGAATATTGCAGTCCGTCTATCAAACTTACATCATCTTCTAATAATAAAATTCTATTCTTCATAATTCGTTACCTTTCTCCGTTTATCAACGGGCTTTTTTGCCACTTTAGGAATAAGCCATACACGGTTGATATTCATCGCGCCATCAATACGGTTTTCTTTACATAACCGTTGTACCCACCGAAGTGATACATTCCATTTTTCTGCGGTTTCCTGTGCAGTCATATATTCAAACATTTTTTACCTCCTGCTGTGTACTGTATATACACTATAGCCGTTTAAACGAATTATATCAATCACTCAAATATGAACTTTCCGAAAAGAAAAGCGACAGAGCTTTTAGTCTCTGCCGCTGACTACCTATGCGAAAATGATTTCTTCGTTCACAATCTCCCTCGCACAAGCCCTTATGTTGCCTAGTCGTCCTGTCCATTCTAAGGTATTTTCTTCCTTTAGCTGTTCCGTTATGCCCTGTTCCTGTTTCATTCCCTCTATGAGCCTGTGGGAGCGTTCCTGCGCCTGCCTGTCAATGTCAGCCAGGTAAGCGTTCAACCTGCCGCTTGTGAGAAAATTAGTGTATGTAATCCTGCGGTATTGCTTCAGATAGTCCAGATGCCGTTGTCCCCAAATTCCTATCGGCTTTTCTTCTTCGTCTGGCAATCTTAAATGGGGTATCTGCAAGCAGTATATCAGCAGGCTGTATGTATATACTGTCTTTAAGTTAAGCAATCCCCGTGCTTGCCGTATCATTGCCTGCTGCCGCCATTCCCTTTGAACCGAATACCTCCGCTCTCTGATCATAGCCCTAAATGGCTTTTCTTGAATTGTCGATAACCGCAATTGCCCCATTTTCCAGCTGATTCGCCATAACCTGCGCAAGCTCTTTTCCCACTTTTTATTGTCCATTCCAATGTAGGGAATGCCCTTTTTCAGGATTTTGGTATCATAGGAATTTACAGATACACCAAAGTCATCCGCCGCCTTTTCCATACCTGAGCACACGGACATCCAGTATTCGCTGTCCTTTGATTTGGTTACAGCGCCGATGGTATAAGGCTGTTTCTGATTCCCTGTTTCAATATGCTGCCTGCAGCCGGCGGACATGCAGGCAAGTAAAACTACTGCCGCCATCAAGGCGATCCGTTTTCCCTTCTGAGGGATCATCTGAACTTACAGCTCCTTTTGATTTGTACGGCGCCTGACAACGACAACAGACGCTCTTTCAGCTCCTCACCTTCTCTGAGGCTATATTATCATATTTGAAAAAAGCACGCAATAAAGTGCGTACTCTTCTCTTGAATTTTTTTACAATTCTCCCCTGGATTCCCGTTCCGGCAGCTTAGCCGGATATTGTTTATCACGCTTATAAAGACTCAGTGTGATGACTGCGATTGCCGCAACAATCAGGGGACCGAATTTGTAAATGGTCATAATCATGTTCAGCGCTGAATTCGGCTGCGCGACTGTCCCCGCAGAAGATCTGATATATCCTGCTGCCAAAAGGAGCCCTGTCATGGACGCGGAGGCCACTCCAGAGCCGACCTTTGTTCCGGCAAAGATCAAACTTTCTTGGCGGATATGGGTTTTCCACTGTCCGAATTCCACTACATCGCCAATCATTCCAAATACTGCCGCATTCAGAGGCACCAGCCCTACTGCCCGCACGACACAGCTCATTACAACCCAGGGAAAGCTGGGTGGGTTTAAGAAAAACAGCAGCTGACCGGCAAATGCCAAAAGGGCGCCTGCAAGAGCAGTATTTCGTTTGCCGAACCTTCGAATCAGCGGCGCGCACAGGAATACACATGCAACCAGAACCAGCGTTTCCAGCAGATACAGTGTACTGTACATCCAGGTATCATTATCAAAAATATATTTGCAATAGTACGGCAGAATGGTCCCGGATATTCCAAAGGATACGCTCTGCAGATCCACAAAACGAGAGCTGCTCAGAAATGCTGATTTGTGACCAGCGCTTTGAGTCCCCAGCCTGTGGATACCTGTTTGCTTTTCGTCTTAGCGGCAATTACTACCGTTTCCTTACATTATTTGCCTCTCTTTCCGTCCGTTACAGGACCTTGTAATTTTGAGCTAAACCTTTTTCGCAGAGAATGGCTCCTACCCTTCCTGGGCTCTCAGCCGGTCGATAATGCTGGCCTTCTGCGTTCTGCGATAGAGGAGAACCGGCGCGGCCATGCATAAGAGGATAACAATGGCAAAGAGCAGCAGGTTGCTTCCCCAGGGAACGGACCATGAAAGGCCTCCGTAAAGATTGGTGCTCTCAAAGACCAGATAGCTGGCCGGAATTCCCGCTACAGCAGCAGCTACAAGGGAAAGAATTCCGTAGCCTGCCCCTTCCAGAGACAGCATTTTTCGAACCTGCCTGCTGGTCATGCCGATACTTTCCAGTGCGGCAAATTCCTTTGAGCGATTTTGTATACTGGCCGCCATCATATTGAGGTAATTGAGTACCGCAAGGAGAGCTATCAGAACCCCCAGGCTTCCTCCCAGCACCATAACCTGATTCTGGGAATGCTGCATTTCATCGTACCGATCCAGCTTGGAATTATAAGTCACATCCTTTTCACCGGCAAAGACGGCCCGAACCTGTTTTTCGGTTTCCTTGGAAAACGCTTCATCATATGTGACCCTGACCACCTCTGTAAAGGTTTTTCCCAGAAGTTTTTCCGCAAAGGTCTGACTGACGATGAGCTCCGGCGTATAGCCTTCCGAAAATACAGCCGGGCAGTGTCTCGTTACTGCCGCGATGCGGAGGCTGTGCTGTTTCTTTGGCTGGGGACTTTGTGGCAGAGAAAAGACGGCTGTTTTTCCTTTCATATGACAGTCACTGTCCACCATGACGCCGCGAACTGTTACAGCTGTCTTTCCCGCTTCGAAATCAGCTGCATTCAGACCGTCTGCCTCCTGGCTGAGGAGCTCAAATTCCTTTCCGTCTGTCTCAATGCCCACCAGCCGTGAGAGAAAGAGGTCGTTTGCCGGATCATGCTTGTAGAGCTTGATATCCTTTTCATAATTTCCCGGGGTATATCTGGATTTGTAAAGCTCCCGGTAATACTCGCCCAGAAACGCTTCGTCATAAGGAATGACGGCTCTTGCCGCTGTCACTGTTCGGACGTCCTTTACGCTTGGAATTTCTCTGATTTGAGCCAGCTTTTTCTCTGTGAAAATCTGATGCTCGTTTTCTTCTATTGACGTTTCGTTTACCATTTCAATATCAAAGCTGTAGATGGAGTTTAAAAGGTGCTCCGCATTGTTTGCCCGAACCACCACATTGATCACCAGAAATACGGCGATGGCAATGGTAAAGGACATCAAAATGATGACCGCCTGTTTTTTATCGCGAAACATATTCTGAAAAGCCATAGCGCCTATGCCTGCCTGCTCCCGCTTTTTCGCACGTCTGCCAGCTTTTACCCCAGTATAGCGGATGGCCTCCACAGGAGAACAGTCCCCTGCGATTTTAGCCGGCTTTTTACTGCTGAGCAAATTGGTGAGGAAAGCAAACACGCCGGAAATAAGATAGACCCAGAGCTGTGCGGGAGATACCGCATCTGCGCTCAGCGGATCCATGGCAGAGAGAATTCCCGAAATTATGATGCCGGAGACCAGAGCCGAAGAGATGATGCCCAGAGGAATTCCAATCAGGGAATTTGTCAGCGTTTGCCTGTAAATGATGCCCTTCAGCTGCCGCGAGGTCATGCCCACGGTTTTCAGCTGTCCATAATAGCGGATATCTTTTGAAATGGAAATGTACAGACTGTTGTAAATAAACAGGTATCCGGTAACAAAGATCATGATCAGCATGAGAGCTAAGACTACCAGCATTTTGAGAAACGTGGAAATCGTATCATAATCAGCCTCAATAATCTGCTGCCTGCCGATTTTTACCGCATTCTGCATGCTTACAATATCTTCCTTTGTGTAAAAAGGACTTTTCAGGGTGATTTTCAGCGACCCCTGAGTCAGATCAGTCTGCTTTACTCCTGTGGTGCGAAAAAATGCTTTGGAAACATATCCCTGCTGCCTGCCGCTGTAATCCCGGTACCAGCCGCAGAGAGTAAAGTCCTTTTGCACAAGGGCTTCCTCATCGCCGTCCTCGCCCCCCTCATCTGCCAGGCTGAAATAGCCTATGGGAAGCTTCATGCCTAGTTTTGGATTTTTGATTCCCATGGCTTTGAGAAGGGGTTCGGAAAGCAGGAGCTCATCCTCTTTCTGCGGGTAAGTGCCTTTCCAGGTTTCCAGAGCCGGAATGATCTGGCGGTTCCAGCAGGTATCATCCACCCAGTAGAGCCTCGATTTTCCTAAGGACAGATCCTGATACTTTTCCGCGATAGCGCACTTTACGGAAAGCCCGGCCCATTTTACATTTTCCATGCTTCGTATGAGCTCCGCCTGTTCCTTCTTTGGCTCAGTCAGGGAAATGTCGTAGTCCATGCCCTCCATGCGCAGCTGGCGCTGGGAAATGGCGTCCCAGTAGCTGGAGCCGATGGCGATTACTATGGAAATGAGGAAGGTGGTTAAAAGGATGGCGAAAATGGTAAGCAGGTTCCGCTTCCAATTTGCCCGGTAAGTGATCTTGGCCACTTCTGCAACAATGCCCTTGTTATTTACTTTCAGCATGCTCTTCACCTCCCCCGTAGATTTTCCCGTCTTCGATGCGGATGATGCGCTGCGCCATCTGGGCGATTTCTTCATTATGGGTAATCATGACGATGGTCTGACCCAGCCGCTGTCCCAGGGTTTTTATCAGACCCAGAACATCCTGGCTGGTGCGGCTGTCCAGGTTTCCGGTTGGCTCGTCTGCCAGAATAATGGCCGGTTTTGCCGCCAGCGCTCTTGCCAGGGCAACTCTCTGCTGCTGCCCGCCGGAAAGCTGATTTGGCATGGCATAGATCTTTTCTTTCAGACCCAGCAGGGTTACAATCTGTCCCACGTATTTTTTGTCCGGCCGGATTCCGTCCAGGCGGATGGGCAAAACGATATTTTCATATACGTTCATCAGAGGCAGTAAATTGTAGTTTTGAAATACAAAGCCGATTTTTCGCCTGCGAAATACAGCCAGCCCGTCCTTCGTCATCTTTGAAATATCGAGTCCGCCTACGATGACTCTTCCGGAGGTTGGATTATCCAGCCCGCCCAGCATGTGAAGCAGGGTAGATTTTCCGCTTCCCGAGGTCCCCACTACAGCCACGAACTCCCCCTTTTTTACCGAAAGATTGATTCCATCCAGGGCTTTTACCGTAACCTGCCCTGTTTCATAATACTTTTTCAGGTTTTCTGCAATTAAAATGTCCATATTCGTACCTTCTTTCTGTTTGAATATCCCTTTGTTCATCAAGTATGTTTTGACAATACAGAGGATAGCAAAAGAACCTTTCTCAAATCTTTCTCAAAAGTGACAGTTGTGACAGAATTGATGAATTCGCGCATTGCCTAGTCAAATTATAGGGGAAGGAGCCACGCTTTTCAATAGTGAAGCGGGCTTGAGGCAAAAGTAAAGCTGCCCTCTTTGCCGGGAAACAGGCTCTGGGGCATGCGGTTTTTTACTTCTAAATTCCTGCTGGCCAGCAGCCGGTTCACCGAGTATTGGAGAAGGGAAAAACAATAAAAATTCTTAACTTTTTATTTGAGATCCACATATAATAAATACAGGAAATCAGGCGACATCCTGATGGTGCGATTGACACCTAAAATCTGAAAGCAAAGCCGGACGTGAGAGCCTATATCGGATTCACGAAGATTTCCAGCCAACTAAATGTGCCCAATACGGTTCTTAATGTAGACTTGAGGACGATTTCTAATACACTGCTGCGTGTTATTGCCACATATCGTAAACACAATACGGATAATACTTATTCTGAACTCGTATATAACGCAAAAAAGATCGACTGGCCGTCCATTACATATCCGGCAAAGTGGTCAAATATCTCAAAGCCGCATTAAAGAAATGATCAAAATGCAGTTGCATGTTTGGCAAAAACGAGTATAATATAAACAATAGCGGTTACGAATCCTAGACAAAATCGTATTAATAAGACCCATAGCGGTCTTATTCTTTTTAAGAGGTGTTCAAGTGGTAGAATGGAGATAGAACCACTTTCTGATTGAGGGGGCCATTATGAAATCCGCTGAAACTATAACGCTTTATCACGGTTCAAAGTCAGGAATTGATGGTGCTATTGCACCTGCAAGCCGAAAGCGCTGTGATTTTGGAAAAGGCTTTTACATGGGAACCGACCGAACTCAGCCCCTTACTTTGATTTGCAATTACCCTGGCGCCAAACTATATACATTAAGCCTTGCGCTGTCCGGCCTCAAAATTCTTAATGTAGAAGTAGGATTGGCCATATTGCAAACGATAGAATGTTTGTGGTTTTAGATCGTTTTTTCAATGGAGAGATTACGGATCTTGCTCTCATTAACAGCCTTTCAGCATTGAAGCTCGGTAAACAGTATGTCGCTTTAACAGAGCGGGCCTGTAAAAAATAAACATTCTCAATGAACAAGCGCTTTCTGCAAAGGATCGGGACAAACTAAAGCAGGAGAGTGAAACGAACCGTTCTAAAGGTATCGAAATAGCAAATGAAATTTGCCGCAAATACCGCAGGGAAGGCCGTTTCTTCGATGAAATTTTAAAGGCAGGTGAATGAAATGGAACTTACACTCCAAAAACGGCAGCTTTGCGATATACAGGGACGGCTGTTTGAGCTTGCGCTGAAAAGCGGGCTGGATTGTCCATGTTTTATAGAAGCTTTTATGAACAGCAGAGCGGCGGCGGCCCTCGATGATGTCTACGATCGCCTGCAGTGGGCCGGGGAAGAATATATTCTCGAAGAACTGGATGATGAAGAGGGCGGCCTGAAAAAAGTCGGCAGGACTTATCCTCGGGAAGTCATGTACTGGACCGGATATATCTATCGCTACTGGCATTATTACACAGGTGAATGCAGCCGTGAAATCTATCAAACCGCTGACGCAGAAACGATGAATGACTGCTGGCTCGGATTCCATACCCTGGATGTTGAGATGGCCATCGACGATTTAAAGGAGATTGCGAAACAAAAATATGGGAAGCAGTAAGATTTTCTTCATTTAACACCTGCCGCAAAAGTCCCTGCGCTGCCGTAGCGCGATAAATAAAGGGCGACTTCCGTACCTTCTCCCTGCCGGGACTTGATCTTCACATAGCCTCCTTCCTTTGAAAGGACTTCTCTTGTCAGATAAAGGCCGATGCCAAAGCCCGGCTGTTCTTTCACATCCTTGCCGCGGTAAAACCGTTCAAAGACCCTGCCCTGCTCATCTTCTCGGATTCCCGGCCCCTGATCGTGGATTTTGACGCAGGCAAAGGAATCGTAAAGACAGGTTTCGATAGCAATGACCGAGTTTTCCGGCGAATACTTCACCGCGTTTTCCAGTACATTTGCCATGGCCTCAATAGTCCACTTTTTGTCCGCATAGCAGGAAGCGCTGATGTCCTGTCTTGTCATACGGATATTCTTTTTCAGAGCCGCAAGTTCGACCATCTGGCACGACGTTCCCACCAGCTCCCGCACATCCACCATCTGGGGACAAAGGGAGATAATGGCCTTTTCCGCATAAGAAGACTTTACCAGCTCCTTCATAAAGAATTCCAGCTTTTCCGAATGCCGCTGTATTTTATCTGCCAGAAGCAGACCGTCCTCTGTAAGCGGCTGTTCCTTTAAAAGCTGGGCGTAAAGCAAAATATTGGAAAGGGGCGTCCTCACCTGGTGGGAAATGTCGGAAATCAGAGATTTCACCGTATCGCGCTCGTCTTCCGCCCGATCTCTTTGCTCTCCCCAAAGTAAAACGATCCGGTTCAGCCGCTCCGCAACAGCGGAATTCATGGACTCATCAAAGGAAGCTTCCAAAAGCTCTCCCCCAATACTGCGGTCTAAGGCCTGCAGCAGAGTGTCCATTTCAGCCTGCATCTTCTTTCGATAACCTCGCACCACCGCCAGACTGGCAGCCCCCAAAAGAGCCGCGCAGACAAGCAGCGAAATCATCCAATCTGTCATAGCGTCTTCTCCCACATATAGCCCTTCCCATAAAGGGTCTTGATGTACTTAGGACTGGAAGAATCCTCCTCCAGCTTGTCCCGCAAGCGCCTTATTCCAACGGACAGGGCATTGTCCTCCACATACTCGGTGCCTTCCGGCCACACCCAGGAAAGCAGCCTCTCTCTCGTCAAAATCCTGCCTTCATTATGGACCAGAAGATAGAGGATTCGCTGCTCCGTTTTGCTCAGCTCAATAGCCGCTCCTTCCTTGTAAAACTCCATGGTATCAAAGGAAAAACGGAATACACTGTTTTCATATTCCGACTCCCGGCCCTTGTCGCTCCTCCTGAGAAGTGCCCGTATCCTGGCCCGCAGAACCATGAGACTGAAGGGCTTGGTTATGTAATCATCGGCTCCGCATTCCAGGCCTGCCACAATATCAAGCTCCATGTCCTTTGCGGTAAGCAGTGCAATGGGCACCCGGCTGCTCCTTCGAACTTCCCGGCAGAGCTCAAGGCCGCTTCCGTCCGGCAAATTGATGTCCAGAATCAGCAGCTGAAAAGAAGCTTCCGCCAGCTGTTTTTTCGCTTCCAAAACCGTGCCGCAGCGGACAAATTCCAATTCGTCACTGCAAAGGGACAAACAGATGCCTTCTGCCAGATCTTCATCGTCTTCCACGATCAGGATACTTTGTTTCTCGCTGTAATTTGAACGGCTGTCCATGGGTTCACCTCTCTTTTTTCTTTTTCTGCTCCAATTATAGCCTATTTTTCCGCCTGTGTATACCTGCATTTGAAAGCAATCATATAGCTTTACCGTTCCTCGGCACTGTTATGTGATATTGTCACAGAAGCGGTTCATGAAATCTGCTATATTAAATGTATCAATCCAGGAGGTAGTAGTATGGAAACGAATATCAGAAAGAAGCGAAAAGCCTTTGTTATGGAACAGGACTGTGTCGCCTGCGGCTGCTGCATGAAAGTATGCCCTCTGGGCGCTATTAAAGTCCACAAAGGAATAATGGCAAAGGTCAATATGGAACAATGTGTAGGCTGCGGAAAGTGCGTCAAAGAATGTCCCGCATCCATCATTGAACTCAAGGAGGTGTAAATTTGAAAAAGCATTGGTATGATTATCTGTGGATCCTGACCCCTATTTACCTGAGCCTTGGATGCTTCAATATTCTCTTTGCCTGGCTCGGTTTGATCTTTTTCTTTGTTCCTTTAATTATCTCCATTGTTAAAGGAACAAAAGGGTACTGTAACCGCTACTGCGACAGAGGCCAGTTCTTTGCTCTTCTGGGCGGACGCTTTGGGCTATCCCGCAAAAAAGATGTTCCCAGATGGATGAAAAGCAAAGGTTTTCGCTACGGGTTTCTGATTTTCTTTTTTATTATGTTCTTTCAGATGCTCTGGACGACCTGGCTGGTATTTTCCGGCGCAGAAAGTTTAAGGCAGGCAGTGACACTTCTTTGGACCTTTAAGCTGCCCTGGCAGTGGGCTTATTCGGGAACTCTGATCCACCCTGGCGTTGCCCAGTTTGCCTTCGGCTTTTACGGCGTCATGCTGACGTCTACGGTTCTCGGTCTTATCACCATGATTCTGTTCAAGCCTCGCAGCTGGTGTGTTTACTGCCCCATGGGGACCATGACCCAATTGATCTGTAAGGCAAAAAACGGTAAAAGTGATCCTGATACACAAAAAAATTACAGCAGAAAGGTGGAATCTTAATATGAAAATTGTAATCGTAGGCGGTGTAGCAGGCGGAGCCACTGCAGCTGCCAGAATCCGCAGATTGGATGAACAGGCAGAAATCACAGTATTTGAACGTTCCGGATATATCTCCTACGCAAACTGCGGGCTGCCTTACTACATCGGCGGCGTCATCGCGGAGCCGGAAGCGCTCACCCTTCAAACACCGGAAAGCTTTTTTTCCCGCTTTCGCATTAATATGAAGGTACACCATGAAGTAACGGCCATTCATCCTGAGGAAAAGATGGTTTCCGTCAAAAATCTAAGCACCGGTGAAACCTTTGATGAGAGCTATGATAAGTTTCTTCTCTCCCCAGGGGCAAAACCTGTGAAACCCAGGCTTTCAGGTGCTGACCTGGATGCGGTTTTTACCCTCCGTACAGTAGAAGATACCTTTCGGATCAAGGAATATATAAGGAAGGAGCAACCTAAATCCGCTGTGCTGGCAGGAGGCGGCTTTATCAGTCTTGAGCTTGCAGAAAATCTGCGGGAGCTGGGTATGGAAGTCACCATCGTCCAGCGGCCCCGGCAGCTCATGAAGCCTTTTGATCCGGATATGGCAGCTTTCATTCATGGAACCATGCGTCAGCATGGCATCAGGCTGGTTTTGGGGCATACGGTGGAAGGATTTCAGGAAAAGAATGGCGGTATCGATATTTTGCTAAAGGATGAGCCTCCGCTTCATGCGGATATGGTAGTAATGGCCATCGGTGTTACACCGGATACCCATCTGGCCAAAGAAGCAGGTCTGGATCTGGGAATTAAAGGAAGCATCGTAGTAAACGAACGGATGGAAACCTCAGCCCCGGATATTTATGCGGCAGGCGATGCTGTACAGGTGAAACACTACGTTTCTGGACAGGATACACTCATCTCTCTGGCAGGCCCGGCCAACAGACAGGGACGTATCGCAGCCGACAATATCTGCGGTGGTGACAGCCGATATCCCGGCTCACAGGGCAGCTGTGTCATCAAAGTATTTGATATGACTGCAGCCGCCACTGGCCTTAATGAAACCAACGCCAAAGCGGCAGGAATTGCGGCAGATAAGGTAATCCTTTCCCCTATGAGCCATGCGGGCTATTATCCCGGCGGTCAGCTGATGACGATGAAAGTCGTCTATGAGAAGGAGACGTATCGTCTGCTGGGCGCGCAGATTGTTGGCTATGAAGGTGTAGATAAACGAATTGATGTTTTGGCTACTGCCATCCATGCAAAACTGACCGCAATCCAGTTAAAGGAGCTGGATCTGGCCTATGCACCGCCCTATTCCTCCGCCAAAGACCCGGTCAACATGGCAGGGTTCATGATCGATAATATCGAAAAAGGAATCCTCAGGCAGTGGTTCCTGGAGGATCTGGAACGCCTGCCCGCAGATGGCAGTGTAACACTGCTGGATGTCAGAACGCCAGAGGAGTACAGCCTTGGCCACATCAATGGTTTCCAAAATATTCCTGTGGATGAACTTCGTCAGCGGCTCGGTGAAATTGAAAAAGAAAAGCCGGTATATATCATCTGCCAGAGCGGCCTTCGCAGCTATCTCGCTGCCCGCATTCTCACCGGAGAGGGTTATGATACCTACAACTTCTCCGGAGGGTTCCGCTTTTATGATGCAGTCACGCATGAGATGAGTCTCGTCGAAGCGGCTGCTCCCTGCGGTATGGATCTCTAAAGATAAGACACCTTCCCCTATGTTCAAGCATATTGGGAAGGTGCATTTTTAATCGTCCAGCAGCGCTTCCAGCTTCTTTTTATGGATCACTTCAATCTTTCCCCTGCTTAGATTTACCATTCCTTCGCTCTGAAAATAACGGAGCATCCGGGTCACAACCTCCCTGTGCGTGCCCAGATGATTGGCAATGGTTTCATGGGTAATCCTCAGCTGGCTGCTGCCTTCCAGATCCGTCTCTTCCGTCAGAAAAGCGGCAATCCGCTTATCCATGCTCTTCCAGAGGATCTGTTCCATTAGCCACATGACCTCAGAAAAACGGCTTGCTATGACCTCGTTTGTATAATTGGCAGCTGCCGCAGATTCCTCCATAATCTGTTTGTAAACCTCCGATGGAATGACCCAAAACTCCGTGTCCTTCTCAGCCTCGATCTGGATCTCAAACTGAATGGAACGCATAATGCAGGAGGCAGAAAACAGGCACAAGTCCATGGAAAACAGGCGATAAAGGCTGATTTCCCGGCCCTCGTCGGAAAGAATGTAGGCTCTGAGCTGCCCGGACTTTACCAGGAACAGACCGGCACAGTCCGCACTGCCGCCATGGATCATCACACCTTTTTTCACACTTCGATGGATGATACTTTCTGAAATTTTATCCTGCTGAGCAGGCGTCAGTTTGTCCCATATAGGAAAAATTTCTGTAAATTCCATGTCTTATCGTCCTCCTCAAATCAGCATCCTGTTCCTTTCCAAAGCAAACCCACAGCAGCATTTACGATTTCTTCCGAATCAGACAGCGTTTTTTAAAAAAAGCGATGCCGTAGCAAATGACCTGCGCATAATCCTCTTCCAATTCTTCTGCATACATTTTCTCGTCAATCTGGCCGATTGCTCTGCTGCAGTCTTTATCCAGATTTGCTTTGAGCTTTGCATATTTAACCTCAAAGACAGCCGCTCGATCTCCCGCGTAATCCTTGACAACAATATCGCTGCGCCCCTCTCCGTGCTCCCCGTTTGACTCCACCACATAGCCTGCCCCGGCAAACAGACCTGCGAAAAAGGCGTGATAAAAATCTTCCCGGTAATCGTGATAGCTGATAGTTTTTCGAAGCAGCTTTGTCATCTCCTCAGTTGCTGTTTCTGCATCGCCGTTCCATATGGCTGCAAACAAAGCGTTTCTATCCGCCTGCCGCGCGCTATCTTCGAACCATGTCCGGATAGTCGTTTCAAAGCTCTCCCTCACTTCCAGATTAGGGATCTTCAGCGTAAAACAGCCGTCATGCAGCGGAGCGCCACTGGATTCTGTCTCCGCCCCGGTCAAATAGCCCGTCAGGTAAAGGATGCTCCAAAGGTTTTCTTCAGAGGAATTCAGATAATCATAAGTCAAATCCTCTTTTATGTTCTGAACAATACTTCCCCCTGATAATAGGGTTTCCATCTTTTGTGTAATCGTCTCTCCCGAAAAGTCCAGAAAGGTGCGGATAATGGCATTATCGCTGGAGTTTTTCCAATAGCCCATAGGTTTTGCCCCAGGATCCAGCAGCAGCCTGCTCACATGATTCACCACATCCCACGGGCAGTAAACCTCGAACCTGCCGAACCGGTAGCCATCATACCACTCTTTGGTCTCCGCAGCATGGCCGGCCAGATCCGTTTCCTGCAGCAGATGATCCACCTCGGGCTGTGTAAAACCAAAGAATTTGTCCAGCCTGGTATCAGAAGCCGTGTCTGACACGAAGTTATTTGCTCCCGTAAAAATACTCTCCTTTGCAATCCGCAGGCAGCCTGTAATAACCGCAAACTTTAGCGCATCGTTGTCCTTAATGACCTGCATGACCCCTTTGACTACATCCAGCATCTCGGAATAATAGCCCTTTTCACTTGCTTTGGCAAGAGGAACGTCATATTCATCAAGAAGCAGCACCACCGGTTTTCCGCTCTGCCCTTTGCATTTTATTTTACCATTGGAGCATCCCAATGACAAGCGCTGCGACAAAGAATGCGCCGATTGCAGCCGCTCCAGTATGTGAGATCAAGCCATGTGCCGCCGTCTGGGAAGAAAAAACTGCCGTCTGCGTAAAGGCCGCTATGTTTTCCCGCCTACTGCCGATAACAGGAATGTCGAGTTTTTATCCTTTCTTAATTTAAAGGATAAAAAAATTTGCATGATGAAGGGAGGTGAAACAATGTCACTACAGATGAGGATGGGATCCATTCATGCACCAGCCATATCAAGGCAGCAGACTTTTTATCCAGGGCAGCGCCCAGGTATGGGGCAAAGGAGCGGCAGAGATGAGGTAAAGGGACTTCAGCTGAGACAGCAACAGCTGCAAAACACCATGCTCCTGATGAAAGCTTCCGGATCGGACAGCAGCAGTCTTCCCGAGGAAACGCAGAAAATCCTGGAACGCGAGATGGATAAGGTCAATCTTGAGCTGAAAGCCGCCAAGGCAGATGAAACGCGAATCAGCACATCGAATGCTGCCGGGCTTTTGCATTTGCAAAAAAAAGAAAGCGCTACTGCATTACCTGCGGATCGCTTTCAAAGGCCGTGTAAGGATGTTTATGAAAAGGAAAACGGCAGGCTGGATGCTCCCGGTATTTATAAAATAGAGGGAACTGAAAAAGGCTATGGGATTTCCTTTATTCCTTATAGCTCCTGAAGCAGGCAGCATGGCTGCTGCCTGCTTCAGGACGATATTTACTTTTTATGCCCTCACCTTTGAAAGCTTACCCGATAAGCACCTGCCACCTGTTTGCAGGGGATGGCGGCAGCACCTGCAGCTGAAAGCTCCTGTTTTTGGTAGACATTTTTTGGCTCTGATGCAAATAAAGGTACCGTCTTTCCTGTGCTGACACCGCATGCATCGCCCTCCGAAAAGCTCCAGGCAAACTGGCAGTCGCAGAATTCTTTATTTTCCAAGATCTCCTCGGGCGGCCGCAGCTCAGGCGTCCTGCCAAGGAAAAAGCAGCCGTTGTTATCCTTCTCCGCCGGGCAGCTCCCCTGGATATCCACCGGCCGGTATGTGATCTTCAAAAAAGGGGCTGTAAAGGTAACGTCTCTTCCTTCCCGCTCAAAGGAAAGCTCGTCTTTTTCACTGTCCCAGCAGGCGATATTCAGCCAGCCGCACTTTTTTCCGGACTGAACTGCTGTATTAAATTCCAGGTATGCCCTGTTTTCATCCTGTATTTCCGCATTGATGCGAAGAACCGGACGGAGGGATTCAAACCCTTCAGGCAGCAGAGCCCGGAGCCGATCCTGTTCTGCTTCGTATGCCATTACAAATTGCTCAATTTTCATGGATGTTCTCCTTTTCTGGTGGGCGTTTTTCGCCTATTTCAAAAGCTGCTCACTTACCTCCGCCAGATGCTCCCGGATAGCAATGTGCTGCGGACAGGCTTCTTCGCATTTTCCACATTTGATGCATTCGCTGGCCCGCTTTAGCCCGTGGCCTTCTACCAGCCAGTTTTCCTGACCTGCTGCCATGGTTTTATCTCCATAAAGGGTCAGGTAGTTCATTGCAGTGAAGGATCCGGAAATGCCGATATTCTCTGGGCAGACCTTCGCGCAGTAATTGCAGGTTGTGCAGGGAATCAGCGGGATACGCTTTAATTCCTCCTGCGCCTGCTTCAGGGTCTCTCTCTGCTTTTGGCTGAGACCTGTGAAGTCCTTCATATAGGAGAGATTATCCTTCATCTGTTCCACTGAGCTCATACCCGACAGCACCGTAATAATTCCTTCCAGATCCGCGGCAAAGCGCACGCCCCAGGAGGCTGCGGAGGATTCCGGCTCTGCCTCTTTGAGGATCTTTACTACGGAGTCCGGCGGCGTTGCCAACATTCCTCCCTTTACCGGCTCCATGATGATGATGGGTTTGCCGTGCTTTCTGGCTGTTTCATAACAATCCCTTGACTGTACGGCAGGATTGTCCCAGTCCCCGTAATTGATCTGCAGCTGTACGAATTCCATTTCCGGATGGGCAATCAGAATTTCATCCAGCTCTTTAGCAGTAGAATGGAAGGAAAATCCGATATGCTTGATGAGGCCTTCCGCTTTCTTTTCCTGTGCCCACTTCCACATTTCATAATCGTCAAAATATTTGGTCCTGGCCTCCCCCAGATTATGAAGCAAATAAAAGTCAAAGTATCCGGCGCCCGTCTGCGCAAGAGATGTGTCAAACTGCGCATAAGCCTCTTCCTTTGTCTTGCAGTTGATCCAGGCCGCATTTTTGGTAGCCAGCTGATAGCGTTCCCGCGGATATCGCTCTACCAGAGCCTGCCGAATGGCATCCTCCGAACCTTCGTAAGCCCAGGCTGTATCAAAATAAGTAAACCCGGCTTCCAGAAAGAGATCCACCATTTCCTTTGTCTGTTCAATATCAATGGCCTTATCCTTCTGAGGCAGCCGCATCAGGCCGAATCCCAGTTTTTTTATATCTTCACCTAAATAACTCATTTTACGTCCTCCTGCTTTCCTTTATATATTCCTTCAATAATTCGTTTAAATACCGGCTGCAAAATTCCTGTGTCCGCTCTTTCAGGCTGTAGCTTCCTCCGCTCATGCTCCAGCAGAGCATCTGCCCGTAAAGCATATCAACAAGTATTTCGGACAGCTCTTTTGCCGGAACATCTTCCTTCAGCAGACCCTTTTCCGCACCAAAGAGAATCAGCTCATGGACAGATGCCAGATCCTGCCGCAGCTTTCCCTTATCGTACTGACTGTCCACCAGATCGGGGTTTACCGCATTTCTCACCCACTCCTGAGACAATCTGACGCTTCCCTGCTCAATATATCTGGAAAAGTGAACCATGTAGAAGGTCAACTTTCCAATAAAATTTCCCTCAAAGGCCTTTGCCTGATCGAGAATTTCTCCAAACATGCTTTTGCTGAGCTCAAATATGATATCCTCCTTGCGCTTAAAATATGTATAAAAGGTCCCCTTGGAGACCCCGGCCTCTTCCGTGATTTCCTCAATAGCCGTATTACAAAGCCCCTTTTGGCCGATCAGCTGTTTTCCTGCTCTTAAAAGCTTTTCTTTTGTTTCCATTGCCGCAAGCTGGCGGTTTGTCATCTTATCTGCTTCCTCCATCTCCGCTCCTTCCATCAATAGTGTCGACTCTTTCCTCTTGCTGGTTCTTATCTTAACACAAATGATGACCATAAGTCAATGACTTTAAGTCATCATTTATAAAATGCATAAAATGGTGCGAAATCCGGATTCTGGCTGATGTGGAAAATCCGGATCCCAAAGAAATCTGTCACCCCTCCTCCCGTATCTTGGGCAGGCACAGCAGCACGCGGATACGAAAGACTCCGTCTTTGTTTTCAATGTCCACTGTTCCCCCGAAAGCTTCTGCGGCCGCTCGGATGTTTTTCAGCCCTGTGCCCTCTTTGAAGATTCTGCAGGTCTCGCTTGAATTGACAGCTTCAATGAGCAGAAAACCAGCCTTTTCTTTCGTCTTTATAGAAAGAAAAGGACTCTCCTTCTGCTTGATCCCGCCCTTCATACAGGACGCGATCCCATTGTCCAGCAGATTGGCAAGGATGGTGCACAGCTCCAGTTCATAGGGGTAAAGCACCTGGGGAATACGGACCCTGCAGGTGGTTTTGATGCCATATTCCCTTGCATATCCCAGCTTTTCCTGCAGCAAAATATCGACTGCCGTGCTTCCCGCAAAAGGAAACTCTGTGGAAAACCGGCCTCTTGCATAAAGCTTGTCCGCATAACCTGCCGCTTCTTCGCACTTCTGCCCACGGATCAATTCCGAAACTACCAGCAGATGGTTGTCAATATCGTGCTGAAAGGATGCGTATTCTTCATTTTGCTTTTTCAGCTTCCCAAGATAATCCTCAAGTCCCTTCTGCCGCTTTCTCAGAAAAAAAGCTTCCGCCTGCTGCGCTGCTAGACAAAGATTGTTGTGAAAGCTGCGGAGGATCGCGAAAAAGAGAATCAGACCGCCAACCATTATAAATAACAGTTTAAAGCTTGCGGAAAGCCCGATTGTGCGTAAGAATTGCTCAAAGCCAAAATCATACAGCTTCATTCCTCCCTCAATGGAAAGTACGAGAACAAAACAGGCCGCAAACAGACAGGAATGAGCCTCTGCTCCTGCGCCGCTCACAGAACTATATCGCTTTTGCATCAGCCTGAGCGCTCCCACATACAGAATATCCATTGTCAGTGACAGAAACATTTGAATCGCCTGCCCGGCGGCAGCAGAATGTAAATTGGAAGAAACCCAGTACATAATCAGAGCGGAAAAGCCTTCTGTAAAAGTATATAAGGTGATGGTGACGGCTGCCGGGGCAAAGCCGGTGCTCCCCCGCAGGCTCAGAGCAAAGCGTGAAAACAGGATAAGAAGAATTGCATACAAAAGCACGGCCCCTGTAACATGAAAGGCCGTGTTTACCAGTGTTAAAAAACCGTTTGCCGTCAGCCAGAAGGCCGCATACCCGGCCGAAGGATGACATCTGATCCCAGGGCAGCTGGAAGCTGTGCCAGCAACAGTCAGAAACTGAAACGACGCGTACTGCATGATCCCATTCGTCAAAACCCACCACCCGTAATAGCAAATTAGTTCCATCCTATCTCCCCTTCCTCGCAGGAATCAAAAAGCCTTTTTACAAATTCCTTTTCTCTGCGTCTGGCAATCAGAACCGTATCGCCCCCTACCATTTTCGCCGCTCCAGCTTCCTTCCCTGTAACATAATCCATGTTGATTAAGTAGCTTCTGTGGCAGCGGAAAAAGCGACTGTCCAGGCGTTCCTCCAGGGAGTCTAGGCTGTCGGGAAAGGGAAGCTCCTCCACGGCTGTGTGAATCAGCACCTGGTGGCCGAAAACCTCGCAGTATAAAATGTCCTTCATGGAAAGCCTTCGCATTTCCGCGCCTCCGGTCACAAGAAGGCAAGGCTCCCTCTTGCTGAGGATGCGCTTTACTGCCTTGTCCATTACTGGATACAGCTTTTGGGCATCGACTGGTTTTAACAAATAGTGAACTGCATCCAGATCAAAGGCATGAAACACGTGCTCCGGGTAAGCGGTTATGAAAATCACCTGGCTGATACTCCCCCTTTGCCGCAGCTTTTCCATAATTTCCATACCGCTTTTTCCCGGCAGCTTGATATCCATCAAAATCAGATCCGGCATGGCCCCTGCCTGCAGCAGATGCTCCCCCTCCGCACAGACGGTCAGATTTGCCGCCAGCTTTTTCTCCTGAAGATAGGCTTCCGTCAGCTTACTCAGGCTGTCTGCAAAATAGGGATCATCCTCGCAAATTACAACTTCCAGCATGTTTTCCTCCTATAGCTTTACTCCTCCTGCAGCCGCCTGATATAATCTCCGGCATCGTATCCCAGGCCGTTTGTATTATGGATCCTAAGCGGCGAAAACTGTTTCTTTCCATCTTCATCCACCGTATTTATGTAATAGCCATCGTTTGTTTCCTCCGTTCCTTCGCCATAAATATCAATTTTCAGATCCTTCGGCGCACCCGGGATGGACGCAGAAGTCACCTGCGGCTTCCAGTCTTTATCTGTAATATAGCGAACGTCTATATCCATATCCTCCGCACAGACCAGATCCTTGACAAATACCAGCCCTCCAGCTTCGGTTCGCAGCCTGCCAGAGTCAAAAGTGCAGTAGTGAGAATACACAGACTCACCAGCATCCCGTTTTTTTGTTTCATGATGTACCTTCCTTTCCTTCTCCGATTAATTGAATTTCACATAACACAAATGTGCTTATAAAAAGTATACCACTCTTTCTTTTCTGCAGGAAGTCCCAATCAAAGTAAATCATAGATTGCATGCAAATCGGCTATTTCATGATCGATCTTCAAATTGCTTTGGCACAGTTTCTTCTCAGGGTTATACCAGCAAGTGACAATCCCCGCATGATTGCCGCCCTGAATGTCACTGGTTAAAGAGTCTCCTACAATCATCACCTGCCCTTTATCGACCGGCCCAATTTCCTCAAATACCTTGTCGAAGAAGCGAACATCTGGTTTCTCAATACCAAGCTCTTCTGAAAGGAAAATGCCGTCCATCAATTCGCCAAGCCCGGAAAGACGCAGCTTTTTTGATTGCGCCGCGACGGTTCCATTGGACACCACATACTGCTTCACTTTTCCACCAAGGGATTTTACTAGGTTGTAGCTGTCATCCCGCAAAACAATCGTGTCTCCCAGGCTCAATTGATACCTTTCGTTAAATTCAGCGGCAACGGCAGGATCGAGTCCCTCAGCCTCAAAGAATTCCTGGAACCTTCCAACCAGCACTTCCTGCCGTGTAAGTTCTTTTCGTTCGAGGCGTTCCCAGTAGCTTTTATTGATCTGGGAATAGCGCTCAAGCATTTCGTCCGAGCATTCACCAAAGCCGTAATCCCGAAACAGGGTCCGAATTGCGGCTTTTTCTGCGGCAGCAAAATCAATCAGAGTGCCGTCAACATCTCATAAAAGTATTGTAATCATAGTCTCTCCTCTATTTCTATACGCTCCACTTTGTGGATTTGCCAAAGTATATTCATACACAGGGACTACATGCCTAAAAACTGCACATACTCCCGAGTTTCCATCAGCGGCATGGAAAGCTGCTTCTTTGTTGCCCCACAGACTTCCCTGTTTGATGCCATTTCCCGGCCGGCTTTTTCTACGATGCTTAAGTATTCCGCAACACGATCCTGAACAGATGCCTGTTTTGATTTGAGCAGTTTGCCACAGTTGCGGTAAATTTCCAAACACGGATTGCAGCAGGAAAAGGACACTTTTATAATGGAAAAATTGTTTTCTCCCGGAAAGCCACTGTTGGAGATGGCCACGTATTTCTGAGTCCGTTTTTCAGAATCAGCCATGTCAAAGTTTCCCTCCCGCTCTGTCATCAGCGGGCTTTTTAAGGGAATCAACCTGTCAACAAAGTTTTTCAAAAGGGCTGTCATGTTCCAGGAATACACCGGAGAGCCAAAGCAGATCACATCTGCCGACTGATAGGCGCGCAGTAATTTTTCCATGTCATCCTGCAGGACACACTTGCCCGGGGACTGGAACCAGCAGGCAAAGCAGCCCTGACACTGCCCGATTTCGTATTCGGCCAGCTGGTAGTTTTCCGTCTCTGCTCCTGCTCCTTCAGCGCCCTTTAAAAAAGCTTCGATTATACGGTTTGTAGCGCTGTCTTTTCCAGCTGGACTCCCATTAAATGCTGTAAATTTCATCTATCCGATACCTCCTTAATTTTTCTTAATCGTATCAGAAACTGCAGCGGGAATCAATCTACGCTCCGTCGAGTATCCGTCTTTCACCCCGGCAGGATCCTCTATTCAGACAGCTCACTTTCTATTTCTTCCACTGTCGGGAGGCTACTCTTAAATTCCTCACGGAGTACTTTTGTCAATTCATATTCCGCAATCCCGATTGGCTGTGAAATATCATCAAGCGCATACTCAGCAACAACATCATCTTTGTCCTTGCAAATAAGGATGCCTATTGTAGGGTTATCCTCTTTTGCTTTCATCTGTTTATTGACAGCCGTGACATAAAAATTTAATTTGCCTGCAAATTCTGGCTTAAATTTTTCCGTTTTCAGCTCCACGACAACATAACAATGAAGACGGACATGGTAAAAAAGCAAGTCCATATAGAAATCACTTTCACCGACATGTAAATGCACTTGTCTGCCAAGATATGAAAATCCTGTGCCTAATTCCAATAGAAATTGGGTAATCTGATTAATAAGGGCATCCTCTAATTCTTTTTCGTCATACTGTTCTCTCAAGGTCAGAAAGTCAAAATTATATGGATTTTTCAATGTTTGTTCAGCTAGATCAGACTGTGGTTCTGGCAATTTTAGTTGAAAATTGGTAATAGCTTTGCCCTGTCTGTCATACAGACCGCTATCTATCTGATGCTCTAAAACAGTCCTGCTCCAACCGTTATCCATCGTTTTCTGCACATAAAATAACGCTTCCGCAATATTTTTACACTTGTACATAATCCTCTGATTATGTCCCCACGGAATACTTTTAACTAATTTTTCAACCAGTTCCATTTGGCTTACAGCCTGTAAGCCATTTTCATTGGAATTATAAAATTTGTACCAGTATCGTATGCTTTTTAAATTTTGCACCGAAAAACCAGCCATATCAGGAAATGTTTTCCGTAAATCCTTGCTCATTGTTGCGAGAAATGCTTCACCCCATTTCGCATTTTTCTGCTTGGAAACAATATCTCTGCCAATATCCCAATATAAATCGAGCATCTCATAATTCACCCTAACAGAAGCCTTTATCTGACTATGTTTTATCCTGTCCTTTAGATTCTCTATCCATGTTTTATATTCGTCATCTACCACAAATCCAACCTCTCTGCCTGTCACTTTTATATTCCTCCAATCAGTATATCCTATCCCATGCCTGTATATGTGCTTTCCATTTTACCATACACGGATAAACTTTCCCACTTTCTCAAATGAAACAGGAGCCGCTGCGCAAACCAGCAAAACCTAGTCCGCGCGACAGTCAGTTGAAAATCCAAAATACATATCCATCCCATCCATAGTCGTTCATCTCAGCAGGCCTCTCTATTTTAAATATTGCATTGTGCACCCGCGCGCCCCGTATTTTTATTTTATCCGGTATATGGTTGTTTTGCCCCATTGTCTGGCCTCCTGCCCGTTCTAAAGTGCCATTCAAAGTGTCAGCTGGCTCATTTAGCACTTTAGGATGTATTTTGTCCTATGCATTTTTACATATATTGAGTCTGATATGAAATAGCTTTAGTATACCATTATTTTGTAAAGCTGAGAAGCTTATGTCTTTCAGTTTTTTCTTTTCCTGCATTTATCCCCATACAAAAACAGAGCCTCCCCTAAGGATCGACCCTGTTTTCCCAAAAGTCAAGCGACTTTTCTATTTTTCAATCTTTGTTTTCCCTAATCCTTACTCCTCATTCAGCGATTCAACCAGTCCTTCCACCAGCTGATCCAGTTCAGCGGAGCTGCTTTCGTTCAGAGAGGAAAGAACCGATACCTGCTCGTTGAGTATGGTCATCTGCTTCATATCGTCCAGGAATTCTTCCATCAGCACACCGGATTTAGGCGACCAGGAGCCGCTTTCAATCAGGGCTACCGTACGTTTTTGCAGGTTCAGAGCCTTCATGTCCATGAGGTAATTGTGCATCGGCGGATAGATGCCCAGGTTGTAAGTAACCGATGCCAGGACAATGTGGCTCAGGCGGAAGGTTTCTGAAATCAGCTGGGATACGTGGGTTTTGGAAACGTCATATACCGCAACATTTGTCACGCCCTTTTCTGCCAGCCGGGTTGCCAGCGCGTTGACTGCAGCCTCGAGATTTCCGTACATGGAGGCATAGACGATAAGAACGCCCTTTTCTTCCGGTTCATAGCGGCTCCACTTGTCGTATTTATCCAGGAAGTACCCCAGGTCGCTGCGCCATACTGGTCCATGAAGAGGACAGATCATTTTAATATCAATAGTGGATGCCTTTTTGAGCAGCGCCTGTACGTGAGGGCCGTACTTTCCTACGATATTCGTGTAATATCTTCTGGCATCGTCGATCCAATCTCTGTCAAAATTCACTTCATCATTAAAGAGCTTCCCGTCCAGAGAGCCGAAAGAGCCGAAGGCGTCAGCAGCAAAGAGAACGCCGTTTGTCAGGTCAAAGGTAACCATGGCTTCCGGCCAGTGAATCATCGGCGCTGCGACAAAGGTCAGCTCATGGCGTCCAAAGCTTCTGGTGTCCCCTTCCTTGACCTCTTCTCTTCTGTCTTCCACATCAAAACCAAACTGGTGCATCAGCATGAAGGCCCGTTCCGTACTGATGACCTTTACCTTCGGATAGCGGAGCAGCACTTCTTTAATGGAAGCCGCGTGATCTGGTTCCATGTGATTGATGATCATATAGTCCAGTGGACGTCCGTCCAGAACGTATTCTAGGTTTTCAAAGAACTGACGCCCAATGGACCAGTCTACTGTATCAAACAGCACGGTCTTTTCATCCAGCAGCACATAGGAGTTATAGGAAACACCTCTTGGAATGGGGTGAATATTTTCAAAGAGCTCCAACCGGCGATCGTTTCCGCCGACCCAGTACAGATCTTCTGTTACTTTTCTTACGCAATACATGGTAAACCTCCTTAGCCTTCTATGAATTTCGATTTTTCTTCACCGCAGTCCGGGCAGATCCATTCCTCAGGAAGTGCGTCAAAGAGCGTTCCGGAGGAAATGCCGCCTTCCGGATCTCCCTGTGCTGGATCGTATTCGTATCCGCAGCCCGGGCATACATAAGTCTTCCATGGCGGCGCTTCCTTCTTGATGGTAGCCTTTCTCATTTTCTGCATCGGCGGAGCAGGCTTCTTCGGCTCGCCGTTATCCAGTGCTTTGGCAAGGAGCGGCAGGATCTCCAGCACATCGCCTACAATACCGTAATCTGCGTTCTTGAAAATCGGCGCGTTTTTGTTCTTGTTGATGGCAACAATGGTGGTTGCGTTTTTAATTCCCTTCAAGTGCTGGCCTGCTCCAGAAATGCCGCAAGCTATGTAGAGGTTGCCGTTAAATTTCTGGCCCGACATTCCCACATAACGGTTGAGGGGTACATATTTTAAGGTTTCCGCTACTGGTCTTGAGGAGCCCACTGCCGCGCCTGCCTGCAGAGCCAGATCCCGGATCAGAGCCATGTTTTCCTTGCTGCCGATTCCCTTTCCTGCACTGACCACCCGATCGGCTTCCATAATCGGCGTATCTGGATCAATGCCAACGGTAAAGTCGTATCCGTCCGCCTTCAGAGCTTCCACCAGCGCATCCACATTGGCTGCGTCGGATCCTTCGTTAAAGATTTTCTTTTTTCTCGCTCCTGTGATGGGGCCCTTGGCCTTCATTTTGCCGCCTTCCTGCTTTGGCGGTTTTCCGATGATATGGGAAGCGATGACGACCCTCTGAATCTCGTTTGTACCTTCATAAATCGTACAGATCTTGGCATCGCGGTAAGCCCGTTCTACATCCATGCCCTTGAGATAGCCGTTACCGCCGAAGATCTGCAAAGCGTCGTTTACAACCTCCAGACAGATATCGGAAGCGTACTGCTTTGCCATAGCCGATTCCATTCCGTAAGGCTCGTGGTTTTCCTTCAGCTCCGCAGAGCTGTAAACCAGGAATCTGGCGGCCCGAATCTTAGTTGCCATGTCGGCGATCTTAAAGGAATTGATCTGCTGATGGGCGATTGGCATACCGAACTGTTCCCGCTCTTTTGCGTATTCTACCGCGTTTTCAAAAGCCCCCTGGGCAATTCCCAGCGCCTGAGAAGCGATGCCGATACGGCCTCCGTCCAGAGTTGCCATGGCGATCTTAAAGCCCTGTCCTTCTTTTCCCAGAAGATTTTCTTTTGGTACTTTTACATCATTAAAAATCAGTTCCGCTGTGGCTGAGGAGCGGATACCCATCTTGTCGTAATGATCTCCGAACTCAAAGCCCTCCCAGCCTTTTTCTACAATAAAGGCGCTGATTCCTCTCGTACCGATGTTCGGGGTAGTTACTGCAAATACTACATATGTATCTGCCACGCCGCCGTTGGTGATAAAAATTTTGCCACCGTTTAAAATATAGTAATCCCCGCAAAGCTCGGCTGTTGTTTCCGTTCCCCCCGCGTCGCTTCCTGCGTTGGGCTCTGTCAGACCAAAGGCTCCGATGGTTTCACCTTTGGCAAGGGGAACCAGATACTTCTTTTTCTGCTCTTCTGTTCCAAAGGCAAAAATAGGATAAGAGCCTAAAGAGACGTGGGCGGAAAGAATGACTCCTGTACCTCCGTCCACTCTTGCCAGCTCTTCCACTGCAATAGCATAGCTGAGTGCATCCAGGCCTGCCCCACCATATTTTTTCGGATATGGGATTCCCATCAATCCCATCTTGGCAAGCTGCTTTACAATACTATGCGGAAATTCATTTTTCTGATCCAGCATAAAAGCAATGGGTTTTACCTCTGCTTCCGCAAATTCTCTGATCTTAGTCCGGAATTCCTCATGCTGATCGGTCGTTTTAAATAACACTGCGATCTCCTCCTTTACTATATTTCAATCATGTTTTCCATACGCTACAGGGCAGTCCATCGTGCCCTTTCACGAAATTTTTAGAGATTCTTTAGGATTATTTTTATTTTATCTGAATTTTAAAAATATTTCTGTGATAAATGCAACAAAACGGGTAAATAATTTATAGCTTCCATATTATATGGTTTATTACTCGCAAAATTCCGAGAAAGGGGATTTTAGACATGAAACAATATAATCTCACCAGCGGTTTATCTCAAACCTCCATCAAGCGGATGTTTCGCTGTTTCCGGCCCCAGCTGAAACGATTTTCATCCGGAGAAACCATTTTCCGCTATGCACAAGAAAACAGATTGCTCGGTCTTCTGACAGAAGGAACGGCCGTTCTCCGTATGACCGATATAGACGGCGCCGTCAGCCTTCTGGATACTTATGAAAAGGGGGATCTGTTCGGTGAGCTCTTTCACCTCCCTCTTGCTGGATTTGAATATCTTGTAGAAACGGAAAAAGGCTGCCAGGTCCTCTTTATCAGCTACGATCACATTATCCACCCCTGCGGGAACGTATGTGAACACCACATCCAGCTGATTAACAACCTGTTTTTCATGGCCGCCCAGCGCTCCCGCAATCTCTCCCTGCATCTCAATATTGTAAATCAGCCCACCATACGAAAAAAACTGATGACTTACCTGACCTGCCTGTGCAGCCAGACCGGGGAAAACCCTGTTACCCTTCCCATGACCCTGTCTGCTCTGGCTGAATATCTGTGTGTCGATCGCAGCGCTATGACCAGGGAAATCAGGCTTATGAACCTGGAAGGCATGATCCGTTCCAGCAGAAGAGAATTTTATATTTTCAGGAAAGAATGAAAAAGCTCCCAAGGAAGATAGCGTCTTATCCAGAAATTTCTTTAAAAAAATCAGTTAAGAAACAGCGCCTCTGACCGATAAATTATATGAAAGTAAAACACTCCAGAGCATACAGCCTGTCAGCAGGAAAGCTCTGTATGCTCAAATAACGGTCATTGCGGATAATGTAAAAGAAAACTATGGTGAGATATAGGAAAGAAACATCCGCAAAGAAATGCTCTCTCAGAAGGGAAATCCTTTGGGAGAGCATTTTTGATAATAAATTATGTAAACCTGTTCTTTTGAAGGCTTCTGATTTGAAGGCTTCCGAGCGGCCTGATGCAAGGAGTTAAGCTCCCTTTACAAATTGTCCCTCTTTCATAATCACTGCCATATTCTCTGTTACAACCGCTTTGATATCCTCAGCAGGATTACCGTCGATTACCAGAAGATCTGCAAATTTTCCCGCCTCTAATGTACCTGTAATATCGTCAATTTTCAGCATTTCAGCTCCGTTTTTGGTAGCAGCACAGAGAACCTCCATATTTGTAAGACCAGCCTTATTGAGGGCATACATTTCCGTGATCGCATATTTGCCATAAGGCGTCAGGGTGCTGCAGAACGAATCAGATCCTACCGTAATGCGAATTCCCTTTTTATTTGCGTTCAGCAGATTATCGGTAATCCGGTTCAGCTCCTTTTCTGCTGTAGTTTCGCCCGGGTATTGATCATGGATGGGGCGGTACGGCGGTTCGTATACAGAAAACCACTCAAAAAAGAACTGAAAGGTCGGACAAAAGGTAATATCCTTTTCCTTCATAATCTGTAAACATTCCTCGTTAAGCTCCTGTCCGTGGATAATGGCGGAAACTCCTGCCCTGCAGGAATCCAGAGCACCTTCATATCCTTCTGCGTGAGACCATACAGGAAGACCGATCATGTTGCACTCATCTACAACTGCCTGAATTTCCTCCATTGTATAGTGGGAATCGGCTTTTGCATCATGCCTCCAGATCCCGCCTCCAGTAGACCAGATTTTAATGGCATCCGGGTTTTCCCGTATCCTGCGGCGAATGGCCTTTCGCAGCTCCCAGGGGCCGTCTACCCGCTCTGCCCATGGATGAGATGCTTCGTTATATTCCAGCGGCAGTCTGTGGGAATCACCGTGGCCAGCTGTCCTGCAAAAGCCAGTACCGGAGGTTACCGTCCTCGGCCCTACGATAACGCCTTTTTCAATCATATCCCTTATGTATGGACCGAATCTGGAGATCTCCCCGACCGAGGTAAGCCCGTTTTCCAGCGCTTCCCTGGCCTGAGCCACAGCAACTACCGCTTTTTGGAAAATAGGCTCCAATACCCATTCCGTATCATTATCACTGAGATTGCCGCTATAGTGGAGATGGGTATCAATGAGACCCGGCATTATAGTCTTGCCGGAAATATCCCGCATCTGGTATCCATTGAACTCTTTCTTTTTTCCTGCATAAACAATTTTTTTATCTTCTACCAGGACCAGGGAGTCCTGCACAGGTTCTCCTCCGTTTCCGTCAATTAACAGGCCGTTTACAAACGCACTCTTCATAACTTCCTCCTCAATTTTACTTTGCATTAATATTGATATATTCTGCCTTAGTCTTACTATACATGATTTTCTGGCTTCCGTACAGCCCATAATATCCGGAAAGCATGTAACTGATGCTGCAGGCAATGCCGAAATAAATCAGGCCTTCGCTGCCAAAGAGTTCAATTCCCAGAAACATGGAGGCCGCCGGACTGTTGACAACGCCGCAGAAGGCGCCTACCATTCCAAGCGCAGCAGCAAAGCCCGGATCCAGCCCCAAAAGGCCGCCAACCCAGCAGCCCATAGTCGTTCCGATAAAAAAGGTCGGTACAATTTCTCCTCCCTTAAAGCCTGAGCCCAGAGTAATGGCTGTAAATAAAATTTTCACCAGAAAATCCCACCACTGAGCATCTCCCTTTAGGGCAGCAAAAATAACAGGCATGCCTGCCCCATTGTAAGTTCCCGACGAAAAAAGCAAAGACAAGCCCAGAAGGATCAGTCCTCCTGCAAAAATTCGCTGGTATGGATTCTTTAAAAATCGCTCAAAGAGCTCTGCTGTCCCGTCCATAACGAAAATATAGAGAATGCTCAAAAGAGCGCAGCAAACACCCAGAGCCGCCACCCGAAGCAGGGATAAAGCCGTAGCGGGAGGCAAATTCAGCGCCATCTCGATCTCCAGATCAAATCCAAAGAAGCCGGAAATCTTATAGGCGATGAGGGAGGATACGAGACATGGCACCAGCCCGGAATAATAGATAACGCCTACGCTGATGACCTCCAGAGCAAAGAAAACAGCAGTCAGCGGTGTGCCGAAAAGAGCTGCAAATACCCCGCTCATGCCGCTCAATACTACGAGGGACATATCCTTTTCATCCAGATGAAACAGCCTTCCCACATGAGTTCCGATGCTGCCTCCAATCTGGAGCGCAGCACCTTCCCTCCCTGCAGAACCTCCCATAAGATGGGTAATGCTTGTGCTGATAAAAATCAGAGGCCCCAGCCGCACGGGAATTGTTTCTTCAGCCCGCACAGAACCGATAACCCGATCCGTTCCAATGGCCGACTGCATCCCGCAGAGCTGGTAACAGCCTACAATTGCAAGCCCCCCTAAAGGCAGCAGATAAACGAGCCATCTGCTGCTGCCCCACAAGAGGTTCGCGTATTCTACAGCCATGCGAAACAGCGTCCCAACGCCGCCGCTGATAAGACCAACAAGTCCGGCGATCAGGAGCCATTTCACAAAACTCTTTATAAAAACCTTTGCCCGCTTTGATTGTTCGATAATCTGGTTTTTCATACTATTTGGACAGTGTATCTGCCAGGCGGTATAATTCTGAGTCAAACGTCCGTTTCATTTCCAGGGCTTCCTTCAGATCATATGCCACAATCTCGCTGCCGCAAATACCGATAGCCTTGCTTTTTTCATCATTATACAAAAGCTCCACTGCTTTATTTGCCATTCTGCTGGCCAGCATGCGATCTCTTGCTGTAGGAGAACCTCCCCGCTGCAAGTATGCCAAAATTACGACCCTTGTTTCCTTTCCTGTCTTATCTTCTATCTGCTGGGCCAGCTCCTGAGTATCGATCTCAACACCCTCGGCCTTCATAATAATATCATGCAGCTTGCCTCTGTTTTTTCCCTGAATGATCTTTTTGCAAACCTGATTTAGATCAACGGGCCGCTCCGGAATGAGAATATTGTCTGCTCCGCCCGTCAGTCCTGCGTGAAGCGCGATATCACCGCAGTGACGGCCCATGACTTCGATAACCGTAGCTCTCTCATGGGAAGAAGACGTATCCCGGATGTTGCTTACAGCCGAAAGAACTGTGTTGACTGCTGTATCAAATCCAATGGTATAATCCGTATATCCCAGGTCATTGTCAATGGTCCCAGGCAGTCCCATAACCGTAATTCCCCGCTCGGACAAATCCAAGCCGCCGCGGAAGGAGCCATCTCCTCCTACAACCACCAGCCCTTCGATTCCAAAAGCGGATAATACGTTAATGGCATGCTTTTGCCCCTCTTCTGTCTTGAATCGTTCACTTCTGGCAGTCCGCAGCATAGTTCCGCCCTTGTGAAGAATATCGCCTACAGAAGACATATCCATTTCTTTAATGGCACCTTCAATCAGACCTTCATAGCCTCTCTGTATGCCGTAAACCTCCATGCCGATATCAATACCGCAGCGGACTACGGCGCGGACTGCTGCGTTCATTCCCGGAGAATCTCCTCCGCTGGTCAGTACACCAATTCTTTTCATTTCACTACCTCCTTATATTTTTAAATTTTCATTGCCAATAAGTTTTGTAACAGCTTCCCGAAATGCATCATCCGGGTTAACCCATAAATCCGGCTTTGTTTTCATTGATTTTCCGGAAGTTCCCAGATAAAGAATTACAGGAGTATCCCCCCTGTGGGAAACGAGGATTTCCCGGATGCGTTCAATGCCATCCTCCAGATGATCTGGCAGCCGGATTTTTACCGGGCTTCCTGCCGCCAGCTTTGCCCCGGCGCTGGCCTCCCTCAGATCGAGAACTTCATTTGCCAGTATTTTGGGCAGCTCGCCTTCCTTAAAGTTGACGGTTCCCTTTACCAGGATCAGAGAGTCCTCGGAAATCAGCCGGGAGCACCGCTCGTACACGTTGGGGAAGACAACCACTTCCACATTACCGTAAAGATCCTCCATATCCACAAAAGCCATCAATTTATTGTTCTTTGTAGTCAATGTCTTTCTGGATGTGATAATTCCTGCCATAACAACCTTCATGCCGTCAAAGATGCGGCTCTGTCCTGCCGGAACTTCCCCCGCCTCCTCTTGATCCGCCGCATGAGCCAGATCCTCAGCTGTCACATCGGTCAGGCTGCGGATCTGCTCTTCGTAATCCTTCAGCGGATGGTCGGACAAATAAACCCCCAGCATTTCCTTTTCCATGCTGGTTAAGATTTCTTTGGAAAAATTAGCCGCATCCGGCAGTCGGGCCGAGGCCCCCTGTACTTCCATCTGCTCCGCATTAATCTGAAACAGAGACATCTGGCCCTCAATGTTTTTCCTGCTGTCCTGCTGTGCCGATTCGATGAGTCCCTCATAAACCGCCATATGGGCAGCCCGGTTGATATTTAGGCTGTCCAGCGCCCCTGCTTTAATGAGACTTTCCACTGCCTTTTTATTCACCTCATGGATGTCCAGATTGTTGATAAACTGAAAGATATCCCTTGGAAGTCCCTTTTCCTCTCTGGCGCGGATAATCGCGTTGATAACGCCCTCTCCCACATTTTTGATGCCCAAAAGGCCAAAGCGTATCTTTCCATCCTTTACCGTAAATTTTTTACCGCTTTCATTCACATCCGGCGGCAGTACTTCGATATTCATTTCCGTGCAGTTACGGATATATTTGGCAATGGAGCTCGCATCCCCCATCACGCTGGTCATGAGAGCTGCCATAAATTCCACCGGATAATAGGTCTTCAGATATGCCGTTTCATAGGCGATAACCGCGTAAGCCGCTGCGTGGGATTTGTTGAAGGCATACTCGGCAAAGCTTACCATCTGGTTAAAGATATCCTCAGCAATGGCCTTTGGAATGCCGTTTCTGATGCAGCCTGCGATTTCCACGCTTCCATCCTCAGCCAGCTTTCCGTTGATAAAGTACTCCTTTTCCTTCAGCATAACATCCATTTTTTTCTTTCCCATAGCCCGACGCACAAGATCCGATCGTCCGTAGGAATATCCGCCCAGATCCCGCACAATCTGCATAACCTGCTCCTGATAAATCAGGCACCCGTATGTAACGGATAAAATAGGGGCCAGGCTCTCGTGGATATAGGAAATCTTGTCTGGATGCTTTTTGTTTTCAATATAGTTTGGGATGGACGCCATAGGACCCGGCCGGTAAAGAGCAACACCGGCGACGATATCTTCAAAGCAGTCGGGCTTCAGATTTTTCATAAACTGGGTCATGCCCCCGCTTTCCAGTTGAAAGATCCCCTGGGTATTTCCTTTTGCAATTAGCTCATACGTTTTCGCATCATCATATGTCATCTTCGCAAAATCAATGGAAACCCCATGATTTTTCTCGATCATTTCCAGGGCGTCGCGAATCACCGTCAGGTTCCGCAGGCCTAAAAAGTCCATTTTCAAAAGTCCCAGCTCTTCAATAGTGGTCATGGTAAACTGGGTAGAAACCCCCTTGTCCGACAGATAAAGAGGCACATATTCATCAATGCTCTTTTTGGAAATTACCACCCCAGCCGCATGAGTAGAAGCGTGGCGCGGCATTCCCTCAAGGGCCTTTGCCATATCCAGAACCTGTCTGACCTGCTCATCGTTTTCATAAGAAGCCTTCAGCTCCGGATTCATACTCAGAGCTTTATCAATGGTCATCTTCAGATCAAAGGGAATGGCCTTTGCAATGGCATCCGTTTCCGCGTAGCCCACATTGAGAACTCGCCCTACATCTCGGACAGCAGCCTTTGCTTTCATGGTTCCAAAAGTAATGATCTGAGAAACCTTGTCCTCTCCGTATTTTTCAATTACATAATCAATGACCTCCTGCCGCCGTTCATAGCAGAAGTCGATATCAATATCCGGCATGCTGACTCGCTCTGGATTGAGAAAACGTTCGAAAATCAGGCTGTAGCGGATAGGATCGATATCCGTAATCTTGAGAACGTAAGAAACAATGCTTCCGGCAGCAGAGCCCCTTCCCGGCCCTACCATGATTTTATGTTCCTTTGCGTAATTGATAAAATCCCACACAATGAGGAAGTATTCCACATAGCCCATTTTTTCAATAATGGACAGCTCATATTCAAGCCGCTGCCTCAGGCTCTCCCAGTCCGCCCCTTCCTCATGTCCGTACCGTTCCTTGAGTCCCCGGCTGCACAGCTCCCTCAGGTACTCCCGGTTGCTCGTTCCCTTTGGCGCCTGAAACTCCGGCAAATGGAGATGTCCGAATTCAAAGGTCACGTCGCACTGCGCTGCCACCTTAGCTGTATTATCGCAGGCATCAGGGAAATTGGCAAAAATCTTGCGCATTTCGTCTTCGGATTTGAGGTAAAACTCATCGTTTGGAAACCGCATCCGATCCTCTTCGTCAATGGTAGCAGCTGTCTGAATGCACAAAAGCACATCGTGAGCCTTTGCGTCCTCCCGCTTTACATAGTGGACATCGTTAGTGGCCACAAAAGGAATTCCCGTTTCTTCGTGCAGGCGGATCATGTCCGGCAGAATCCTGGCTTCTTCCTCAAGGCCCTGATCCTGCAGCTCCAAGTAGAAATTTTCCTCCCCGAAAATTTCCCGCAGGGTCAGCGCTTCCTCCTTTGCCCCCTCATAATTTCCATTTAAAAGCTGCCTCTGCACATCCCCCGCAAGACAGGCGGATAAGGCGATAATTCCCTCACTGTGCTGCCGCAGAACCTCCTTGTCGATTCGCGGTTTATAGTAAAAGCCTTTAATAAAGCCCTGTGAAACAATTTTAATCAGGTTTTTGTAGCCCTGATTGTTTTTCGCAAGGAGCACCAGATGCCCCTGATACTTGTCCTTATTCGCATCTTTATCTGCCATGGTTCTGGCCGCCGTATATACCTCGCAGCCGATGACCGGCTTGATGCCCTGGGAAAGGCACTCCCTGTAAAAATCGATGACGCCGAACATAACGCCGTGATCGGTGATAGCTACCGACTCCATCCCCAATTCCTTTGCCCGGGCCACAAGCTCCTTGATCCTGGCAGCGCCGTCAAGAAGACTGTATTCCGTATGTACATGTAAATGTGTAAATGCCATAAACTACTCCAAGTCGTAATAAAATGATTTGTAAAATCTGTGAAATCTTGCGTTCTGCGCTTTACAGCAGGCTCCATATCCTGTAAAATTAAAGTTCAGACACGCTTACAATATAATTTTACCACAAAATACGAAAATTGCTTTAAAAAAGGCATAAAATATTGTAAAATATTCGAGACAAAGAGGTAGCAGCAATTATGAAAAAAATAATAATCCCAATCGTTATTGTCCTCTGTCTTGCAGGCGGCAGCTTTGCTGTATGGAATGTGCTGGAAGCAAACGTCTTTTCAAAGGATCGATTTCCGCAGAAAACATTCATCAACGATGTTGAGTGCAGCGGCATGACGACAGAGCAGGCAAAAGAAACATTAGTCAAAGAATGGAACAGCCGAAGGTTCTATTTTACCAGCAAAGACAAAACCCTCGGCAGTGTGGACGGCATGAAGTTCACGTATGACATCGACGACAGCCTGAAGGAGCTGAAAAAATCCAACTTTTTTAAGACAGCTTCCAACTACTTTTTCCATTCGGACTTTGACGTTGATATGGATATGACCGTAAAAAAGGTCAACAAAGGCTTTAAAAAGAAGCTGAAAAAAGAAGCGTATCTAAAGGAAGATAAAATCACGAAAACAAGAGACGCTTATGTGGATCTGTCCACTGCGGATTTTCGCATCGTTCCCGAGGTTTACGGAAACAATACGGATTACAACGCACTTTCCGCAAAAATCGCAGAGCTGATGGCGGAAGACACCTTCACCATGGAGTATAAGACCTCCGACTTTTACAAGCAGCCGGATATAACGGCTGACAGCGAGGAGATCAAGGAGCACCGGGAGTTCTGCAAAAAGTATTTGACCTCCAAGGTAACGTATGTCTTTGGGGATGAAGAGGTAAAAATACCGCCTCAGGAGCTGGAAAAAATCTATCAGATTGAGGTTGTAGAGACTGGAGAAGTCAAGCAGGCCGAAGATGGCAGCCAGGAGTCTTCCGAAGGTCAGGAAAGTCAGGAATCTCAAGTTTCCTCAGATAACCCACAGGGCCAGGAAGGCACAGATGTTCAGGAGGGACAGGATTCGGAAGAGGAAGCTTCTCCTAAGCCTGAGCCCAAGGTTCTTGTGGATCAGGAGGCTGTGCGCAAATATGTGGAAGGCCTGGCAAAGGAATACAACACCCTTGGAAAGACGAGAAAATTCCGTTCTTTCAGCGGAAAAGACATTGAGGTTACAGGCGGAGACTACGGCTTTGCCATCAGCATTGACGGCGAAACGGAGCAGCTTGTAAAAGATCTGGAAGCCAATAAAGAAGTCAAGCGGGAGCCTGTGTGGCTCATGACCGGCTTTGCCGGCTACAGCCGTGAAGATGATATCGGAACTACATATGTGGATGTATCCCTTGCGGATCAACATCTCTGGTATTTTAAAAATGGAAAGAAAGTCGTAGACTGTCCGGTTGTTACGGGAAATATCAACATGGGCTACAATACCCCGGCAGGCGCCTTCAGCCTTTCCTACAAGCAGAGAGGCGCCACACTGAAGGGCAGCAATGCGGACGGTTCCAGCTATGAAAGTCCGGTTTCCTACTGGATGCCCTTTTATGGAAACTACGGAATGCACGATGCATCCTGGAGAGGCTCCTTCGGAGGAAACATCTTCCGCGGAAACGGGAGCCACGGCTGCGTCAATATGCCGATTCCGGCAGCCAAAAAGCTGTTTGAAAATCTGGCGGATAAAGGCGTTCCCGTCATCGTACACTGGTAAGAAAGCGTTAAAAAAAGAGACATCTGCATTTTGCAGCCTGTCTCTTTTTTCATGCTTTTTTCTCCCCTGCTACTGCAAAAGCTGCAACACCTGGCTCATATTCTGATTGCTGTGGGCAGCCATGGCTTGTGAGGCCTGACTGTTAATGGAAAAGCGCACGAACTTCATGTATTCCTTTGCCAGATCCGCATCGCGTATCCGGCTCTCCGCTGCCGTAGTGTTTTCAATGGTCTGGCTGAGGCTCTGCTGATTGTGCTCCAGCCGGTTTGACATGGCCCCGTAGGTTCCCCGTATCTCGGAAACCCGCTCAATGGCGTTTCTGACGATGGACATGGATTCCCAGGCGTTTTCCTGGGTAGAAATATCAAGCTCCCCCATCTTCAGCGCATCAAGGGAAAGATAAAAGAGCGGAACCTCCAGTGTCTCGCCGTAATTTGCCCCGATCTGCAGGATGATCCCGCCATTTCCAAGAGGCTCTACCGGATCAATAGGTGGATCCGGCTCATCCGGTTTTGGATCCACAGGTGGATTCGGTTTGTCCGGATCAACCGGCGGCGGATCCGGATTCGTAACGTAGCCCGGCTTTTCCGCTGCCGGAGGCTTTGGCTGGGATGCTATACGGAAGGTTCCGGAATCCGAGTGGAATTTCAGATCCAGGGTAACCGTTTTACTGCTTCCATCAGTAGGATCTGTATAGTCAATTGACAGGGTTTGATCCTGCCCGCTCATCCAGACGAAGACATAGTTTTTATCAAGTGGCTCATGCGTCAGATCCTTCTCCCAAGTCTTTGTCAGTCCATCCGTCTTACCAGTAGCGCTGATCGTTATATTTTTCGCACCATCTGGAAGAGGCAGCCCGCTGAGTCCATCGCCTGCGGCAAGAGGACTGCCATCCGCTTCCTGGAATAAGTAAACCGGATAAGCATATATGTCGTTTCCATCTGCATCAACTGCGCCCGAAGTGCTGTAAAGCCCTTCCCCCGCGCTGCCCGGGCGGACGGTCGTGTTGTTTCCTGCAATGGTCAAAACGCCCGGCTTGGTATGGCCGCTATCCGCATAAGACATAATGTTGCCGCCGTTGTTGGTCATTCCACCAGTCGCATTGACGATGACCTGGTTATCCAAATTGGCAGGATCGCCGATGGTTATATTTCCGCTGGTAGAGCCGCGCCCTGCGCCGATTCCTGTAGAGTCCGTAGCCCCTTCGGCATTGACCGTGCCCTTTTTGATGGAAATGTCTCCACAGGAGCTGCTGCTGTGGCCGGAGCCGATGCCAACGCCGTTTGTGCCGCCTTTGGCATTGACGCTTTTCTCTGTCTCAATGAGAATCGTTCCCACTTGTTTTGAATTCTGATTTCCCGCGCCAATTCCTGCTCCGCCGCTTCCACCTTCCGCCAGCTGGATTTCCGCGTCACCGCAGATTTCAATATCGCCGCAGCTGCCATTCCAGGAGGCACCGATGCCCGCACCGCTGTCCCCGCCAATAGCCCTGTGAATGGTTCCTCCGCTAATGGTGATTTTCCCGCTGTTTGCTGAACAGCCTGCACCGATACCGGTTCCGTGCTGTTGGCTGGTGGCCATAATATATCCGCCGCTGATATTAATAGTGCCATTTTTAGCAGCAGAACCCCAACCACCGCCGATACCTGCTCCATGCTGTTTACTGGAAGCTATAATGTTTCCGGCTGTAATCGTAATATTACCGACCGCCGCACTATTTGCGCCTCCAATACCTGCACCGCCAATGCCGCCGGAGGCTTCGATTGTACCGCCGTTGATGGTAATATCGCCAAAGCCCGAAGCGTCTCCAGCACCAATGCCTGCTCCGTAATATCCACCGTTAGCCGTAATATTACCTCCGTTAATAATAATGGAACTCGATGGATCACTTGCCGTTGTCGATGCACTACTGCGACCGATACCCGCACTATTTCTACCGCCTTTAGCAGTCAGTACACCGGTTTTTCCATTAATGGTTAAATTAGAACCCTTACCAACAGCAATACCTGCATAATTATCCCCGCTGGAAAAGTTGCTGGTTACCCCATCTTTTAAATTCAATGTGACCGTGTTGCCCTCTCCGAGATCAAAGGCGCTTGCATTAGTAGCTGAAACCTTACAGGTATCGAGAGTAAGATCTACCGCACCAACACCATCTGTCACTTTAATACGCCCGAGGAGATCCTTACCATTCTCATCCGTAGTCGTGCCGCCGGATATGGTAAGAGCCGTGCCTTTTTTAATAACCAGTGTCGTTCCGTCATCCTCGTAGTCGTAGTCCACGCCTTCCGTTCCGCCTCTAACGGTAAAAGGCTTTTTTGCGTCCTGCCATTTAAAGGTACTGGCCGTAGCATCAAATACAGCGGCGAGTGTCTTCGAAGCACCTGCCGAATCGGTGAAGGTGATCCTATGAGCAGAGGCAGGATCCAGCCACAGCTTGCCTGGTTCGTTTTGCTTAATCAGCATCGGCGAGCTGGCGCCGTCAAATTTGACAGAGGCAATGTCACCAAATCCACTCAACTGATTTGGCCAAGGCACTTCTATTGGTTTCAGTTCTGTGCCAGCCGGATTTTTAACCCTTCCCTTGATATCTGCTGCAACCGAAGCATTGTCGATGGTGACATCGGAATCTATTGAACCAGATCCATCGGCTCCTACTATTACTGCACCGCCTTTAAACTTGACCGTATTGCTAGCATCACTTGTAAATGTGCCTGTCTTGATTTGACCATTTCCATAAAAGTAGATATCGTTCAAATTGGTGCCATCTACCTTGATTTCGCTGAATTCATTTTCAGCCTGATAGGTGATCTCCGCAGGCTGTTTGATGGTAAGAGCATCAGGCTGCGAAAGATTTACACCGTTGAGCGTAACCTTCTGTGCACCATCCAGAATAATCTTGTTGAGGCTTGAAGCAGCTCCCGGAGTCTTCATGGAAATGGTGATATTCAATCCGGATTTAACCGTTAAGGTACCGGTATTTGCATCATATTCGATATCGTTTGCTTTTGCGCCGCTTACAGTCAGATCGCCACAATCCTGAGACGGCAAAACGGGATCCGCCGGGTTAAAATCCGTGGGAGCAGTTCCTCCCGCATCGGTTGTACCGCCGGAATAAACCTTGTAACCTGGAGGGTAAAGATTTTTGACGGAACTTTTTTCCGGATCCAGTTGGAACAATTTGATTGTATCGCCCAGATTGGTATCCGGTGTCAAATCAGTGGCCGCCAGATTTCCGGAAACAATACCGCCAAGCCCGTTCCCCGTGGCTGTAAGTAAGTTTTGAACAAAGGATGCAATTTCACTTTCATATGGTCCTGAATTAAACTTTGTTACAAAATCGCCGACATCATTAAACTTGTTATTCGTCAGAGACTTAATCGCTGCATTCAGAGATGTTCCACCGATTACTTCATTAAGAAGTTTATTCAATCCCGACGAAATAGTACTGGCACTTACTGTACTAGAAGGCGTACCACCTCCTTCAATAGTTGCACCCAAATACATACAGGCCAAATAACCCGTACCATATTGGCTGGCAGTAGTACCTGAGCCTAACTTGTTAAAGGTGATTGCATTTGAAATAGTCGTACCTGAAGAAGATGCAGAAATATTCAGACCTCCTGATTCAAGCCAATTCCCCGGACCGGAGGCGGTCTGTGCCATTCCTTCTACAAACCAGTCAGGAAATTTTGTAGCAGCCGCAGTAGGCTTTGTACCCGTACCTTCCACTACGCCGAACATTCCAGAAGTTGTCGCTTCATCCATGAACGCATGAATCATTTCATGAGCAATAGTGGCCTCAAGTTTTGCCCTGCCCTCTGGGGTAACAACGCTTGATAAATCATGTGTATTTACTCCCAAAGTATAGGTGATAAAGTCTTTTCGCGAAATGATAGTCGTACCATCATTAGTGCTTTCTGTTGCCACTTGGCCTTTAACATAGGCCAGGGTTCTTGAACCTCCGCTTCCTGGATCATTATAATACTCTAGGCCAATGCCAATATTGGATCCGTTCAAGTAGGAAAAGGCCGGATAATTCGCCAGGATATTCTGTACCGTATTTGGAATAATCTCCGTTTTCAAAATATCGCTGAGCATTTTATCTCCGACTTTAATGTCATTTCCTTGTAAAGTGCTCGTGCCACCCGGCGTCTGGGTCGTCTGCACAAAATCCGTCCGATCCACATAGACGATGTTGCACTCGCCGGATTTCTGATTAGCCAGAACATCCTCCAGCGTCATATCCCCAGCCTGAGCCTGCACGGGAGCCTGACTTTGTACCGGAGCTTGCGTCTGCGGGCGGACGGCGGCCTGCTGTGCGGCGGATTGAGCCTTGGCCCGGGCTGCCTGCTGCTCCTGTCTCTGTATGATCGATGTGTGGGGCGTGCTGGATTCGTAGGCAAGGCCCTTGTTCTGAAAGAGCTTGATGCCGTTAAAGTTCGTTCCTTCTGTGATGCGGTCGATATCATCGCACAGCTGATCCAGCTCCTTTTGCAGAGCTTCCCGATCAATTTCATCCTTGTATGTACCGTTTGCCGACTGCTCCGCCAGTTCGACAGCTCGGTTGAGCATAGTGTGAATCTCTCCCAGAGAACCTTCGCCTACCTGGATCAGTGAAACGCCATCCTGAGAGTTTTGCTGCGCCTGCCCCATTCCGGTAATCTGCATGCGCATTTTTTCTGAAATTGCAAGTCCCGACGCATCATCGGCACTACGGTTGATCCGGTAGCCGCTGGACAGCTTTTCCAGTGTTTTGGACAGCTTGCTGTTGCTCTGGCCCAGATACCGCACTGCAGTGCGGCCGCTTGCGTTATCGCGAACTTTCATCTTAAATGTTTACCTCCTGGTTTGATGGCTAATCCCAATGCCCCACCGTCTGAAAGGTCATCCCTGCTCCGCACACCGGACAAGGAATATCTTCAGCAGCAGTATCCGGCCATGTCAGCTCCCCTTTGCAGTCCGGACACTTTCCTGTAATGGTTCTCGTTTTTCCGTTTCCGCTCCGATACGTCACAATGGCAGCAGCCACCAGCTTTTGGCAGCTGCGGCACACGCAGATTCCCCGATCAATGCGAAACATCGCCTTTTGACTGAGAGCGCCTGCAAGCTCCGGATCGTTATTCGCAATAGCCAGAGCCGTTTCCGCTTCACAGTCCCGCATCCCGCCGCCAACCTGCAGCTCTTCTTCATAACCGCATTTGGCGCAGGCGCTTTTTACAATTGTACCCATAGTAACCTCTTCCTGATGAAAAACAATCGTTTATTATTTATTACTGTTTATGATAATCCTTTTGATATTTTTAAATCACATTGGTATTTTATCACAAATCAGCTGCTGCGTCCACTATTCCCCTGTTTCTTCCATCAAAAAAAGCCCTTTTAGAGAGAAGAGCTTTTTTTGATGGAAACATTGCTGATTATGATGGCAATGATAATCAAGATACCGCCGGCCACCTGAACCGCTCTCAGCTGTTCGTGGAGAAGCAGGCAGCCCAGTACTGCGGCTGAAACGGATTCTAGGGGGAAGATGACGCCCGCCTGATTGGCCGACGCATACTGCATGCCGAAGGTGAATAAAAGCTGGGTGGCAAAGGTTCCAAACAAGATAAGATAGAGAAATTCGAACACCACAGAAGCGGTCACCTCAAGCTGCGGTGTATCCTCCATCAGCAGCGCGAAAACCAGCGCGATCAAGCAGGTGAATATAAACTGGCAGCCGGTAATGAATTCCACGCTGGACTTTTTGGTCGTATAATCCACGGCCACGATTGCGCCGCCATATCCGATGGCGCTCAGCAGCGATAAGATTTCCCCTGTACCAATGGAAAGACTTCCTGCCGAAGAGCCGCTGACGGACAGGATGCTGATGCCGACGACTCCGATTAGCGCGCTGATAAAAACCTTGCCCGCAGGCCGCTTCCGGTCAACCATCCAGACCATAAAGGGCACCAGTATCACGTATGCCGATGATATAAAAGCGTTGATACCGGCGTTTATAAGTTCCAGCCCCATGATCTGCAGCGCAAAGGCTATACCGAAGAGCCCTCCGCAGACAAAGCCCCGCTTCCAGTCCTGAAGGGTGGCTGCTTTAAACTGCTTTCTCCATAAAACAAGCGCTATGATGGATGTAAAAAACGTTCGGATCACATTGCTCCAGTTGGCCGGCATGACGTTTAGCACGTCCTTGGCGACCACGTATTCGCTGCCCCACAGTAGCGCCGATAGGATCAGGCAGATCACGCCTATGGAGTTTCCGTATTTTTTTCCCGCATCTTCCTGCAAATTGCTCATCTCCCCTGCTGTATTATGCTGGTATTATGATAAGGTATACGGTTACCGGATAGTCAAGGAATTGGAGGGATTTTTTTGGCTGTATGAAACTTTGCTTTCTGTATCAAAGGCAGTCCTCTCTGAAGCATAAAAAGAGCGTTACCAAGCCCGCTCTCCCTAGTCTCAGCTCCTGATTCAGTCCCAATTGATAGTTTCGTAAGTGGATGCAAAAGTTTCTTTTTCTGCATCAAAAAATAATTCTCTCTGAGCCAGAATAGATCCAGTATCTAAACTGGCGTCCACCTGATGGATGGTGACTCCCTTTGGAGTATCGTCGATGGAACTCTGAACCCCCGGGTCCAGGGAAGTAGAGAAATATGGAGATTCATGATCCTTCCTTGCATAAATGCAATAACATCCGGTAGGATCAGAAAGTTATAATTGTAACTGACAATCCAGGAAAGGTTTTGCTCTCTCACACCCTCCAGACAGATTCGGGAGTCTACTGTCCATACGAAAGGTTCTTTTTCCTGCAGAAAGTAAATTGTTCCTGCAACCCTTCAATTATCCGATCGGAAATATGCTGTAGATGTTGATGGCATCCCTCATACCAATTGATATCCACAGTCCATCAAAGATTGTCCATAATTAAATGATATCCCTTCCATTAATGCAACAATCCCTATTTTTTCGCTTTCTCTCAATTCAAATTTCATTAATAGCTCTCCCCAATACAGATGTAATCTATCACTTAATTATAAATTAACCTGTTGTGCTAGATAAAAAAACAAAAGAACTTCAACAAAAGGTGCTATCCTATTTGTAACGATACAAATTGATAAGGAGGCACGATTATGTCGAAGTTCCACACTAATCATACCACAGTCCTGGCAACGTTTGAAGACTTTCTTACAACCGTTTTTGTCATCATCGATGATTTGTATTGCCGCTATGCGCCACCGGAAGTGACGAAAAGACGGCACGTCCTGGATGCCAAGCTGTCAGATTCGGAAATCATTACAATCAGCCTATGTGGGGAGTTGGCTGGGATTGATTCCGAGAATGCATGGTATTCCTTCATAAAGAGGAACTACCAGCACCTGTTCCCAAACTTCTGTAGCAGGAGTCGCTTTAACCGGACAAGGCGGGCCTTGCTCCAGACGACGGAACTGCTGAGGCAGAAACTACCCTCCGCTTTTGCGATTCCCTCTGGCAGGTGTTCCATCGTGGACAGCTTCCCCCTTGCCGTCTGTAAGTTTGGAAGGGCCCGCTACTGCCATACCTTCCGCGGCTTTGGGGCCGACTATGGGAAATGCCCGTCTAAGAAGGAGACGTATTTTGGCTATAAAGTCCATGCCATGGTCACCCTGGAGGGATATGTTACGGCATTCGAAGTCACGCCGGCCTCTACAGATGACAGGGAAGGGCTGCGCGACTTGGTGGATGGGCAATCGGGTTTGGTCATCCTTGGGGACAAGGGCTATGCTGGCAAAGCCCTAGCCGAGGATTTGTCAAGACAAGGAATCTGTCTTATGGCGCTTAGGCGTTCCAACAGCAGGAACGACTGGCCCAGACATGTGCGTCAGCTGATCTTTCGGCTACGCAGGCGGGTGGAAACCGTATTTTCACAGCTTAGCGGGCAGCTAAATGCAGAACGGGTGCTTGCCAGAAGTTTTCAAGGACTATGCACGCGTCTTGCGAACAAGATTCTTGCATACAACCTATGCATGGTATTGAACCATATCTTTGGCGAGGATTGCGAACTTGCCCGCATAAAGAAATTTGTTTTCTAAAACCATTGGGCCAGGTGTCTTTTGCGTATCAGAAATCCGATAGGGAATTTCTGCGCTTTTGAACATGGCTGCTATGCTTAACAAGTATTAGCACAACAGGTTAATTTAATCATTCCATACTACCATTACACCTATTCGAGTTCTGTAATTGGTATACTACCCTCTGGCGGTTCGTATGATATTCGCCTTACGAAAATCCCTCCTTCTTCAACAGTTCTAACAAACTCCACAGGATTCTCCGATTGCAGGCATTGGTTTAATTCCAAATACTGGCTATCATATTCTATTTCATCATAAAATATTGTAGATAGTTTTAAGTACTTTTTAGCTATAGCATACTCTTCATTTATAATCATTTTCCTCGTATACCGCAGACACATATAGCCCAATTTCTTTATTGCCTCCTCATAGCGACTCTGTGGCCTCGTCATGCCAAAGGAGTCTGCTATGCTACAAAATGCATGGATCAGATTATAGTGTTCAAAAACCCCTACCAAATTTAGTTCCGAAGCTGAAGTTTCATTTTCATTATGTATTCGATAATTGGTTAATGCTTCTTTGAGATACACTACGTCTCCGACGCATGCCATCATAAAATTATCATACCAATCCCCTGCAACTTGAAAACGCAACATTTTTGATTGAAGCATGGTCAGGTAGGAAATTTTTCGAAATAATATCTGTGAAGAGACTGCGATTCCTGCCATCATATAAACTGCCGCCTGGTTCTCTCCCGGAATAAAACAATTCTGATTATAAAAGGGCGCCGTTTCCTTTTGTAGGCCTGTATCATCCACTTCATTTCGATGTGCCATGACGCACCCCGCAGATGGGTATAAATCCAATGCTTTAGCCATTTTTTCAATCGCATCAGGCCGTAAATTATCATCGGAAGACAGCCATATGAAATATTTCCCTTCTGAGCGATGGAAACACTTTTCTGTATTGCCGCCACTTCCCAAATTCCTTTTATTTTGCAAAATATCATACCATATATTACGATCTAAAAATTTTTTCCGGTATTTTGCCATGATTTCATAAGAATCGTCCGTCGATTGATTATCGGAAATAATGACTTCTAAATTATCATAGGTTTGGGCCAATACACTTTCTAAACACTCCTCTAAATACTTTTCATAATTATAATTTGGTATTAAAACGCTTACTAATGGTTTTCTCATATTTTCCCTCCCACATATGCATAACAGTCTGTATCCCAAACCGTCGGCGCATGATGGCGCAAATAAAGCTTATATTCCGGCGTCATGGCTTTAATAGTTCTGGGAACTTCCCATAAATCTGACAGATAATGATACGCACTGATAGCTAATTTTGGTTTCTGCTCTGTAATAATCTTCTGTGCTCCTTTTAACGCTTTAATTTCAAAGGTTTCCACATCCATTTTAATCAAAGTGACTATCTTTCCCTCTAACGTATGATCAATCGTTGTGATTTGCTCAACATGCTTTTCTTTACCCTGGACGTAGCCATATTCGACTTCCGTAATCTCATCGGATACGCCGGCATTGAACAACTGAATTTTACTCCTGTCATACCTGCGTGCCGTTTTCTCCAGCTCACGGAAAATATCAGAATCTAACTCGAAAGAATAAATTCCCCCGAATTGGCCGCCTGAAGCCTGCAAAAATTTGTCGATGGAATCACCTTTATATGCCCCTGCATCGACCAGGTACTCTTCTTTTCCTATGGAAAACACATCGGATGCAAAATATTCGCCTGGTGTCTTCAGTTCATTAAAAATCTTTGTTGCCAAAGACGGAGCAATCCGATTACAAATTGCTTCCACATAAATTTCCTTCGAGCGTTCATCTTCAAACAACTCCATGGAATCCAGCATCACCTTCCGGCGACTCTCAAACCATTCGTCACTGTAATGCGGATCGTACACGTTCATGGTGTACCAGTCCATGGGATAACATTCTATGCCCATATCAGTCAGCTGTTTGTACGCCGGTCTCCATTCGCCGATCATAATCAGAACTGCAACATCCTCCATCGCAGCAATTTCCTCCGGCGAGAGACATCTTCTTCCTTTGAACGTCTTTCCCCAGCGCTCCGGGTTATTGTCTCCAACGTATTCAAAGCGGCGCATATGTTCCGGTGTTGCGCAGTCCTCAAAAAATTCGCCTGTTCCAAAAACACATACATGTTTATGAGAATACAGGGCATTTTGTACATCAATGGCGCGCTGATGCGCCTCGTAGTGCGTGTGAATCGCATAATCAATTGCATCATTTAATTGTTTTCGCTTCGACATGGTTCTTCCTTTCTCTTTCGGAAAGCAGCATTCATCCTTTCATGGGCTTTCCGTCTGTTCCAATTCTCACATATCCATCAGGCGGATCATAGGAATTATTTCGTTCCATTACAAACTGGTCTTCAAACGCAAAAATCGCTTGCTCCAGTGCTGCTCCGCATAATGCTTTCATTTCTAAAAGCAGCTTGTACGGCTCCTCCTTTAAAAGTTCCGGATCATATACCGGCGCTAAAAGTAAATATCGGTATGCCACATCACCTCGCCCGTTTTTATACATTTTAAGAGCGTACCGCAGGCACATTGCTCCTAATTTTTGAACCGCTTCCGCATATCTTGCCTGGGGCTTTTTCAGCCCGAAACTTTCTGCCAAATCACAAAACGCATTCAGCAGCTGGTAATGTTCCATAGAACCCAGCAGCTTCAGCTCCGATTCGTTTGTTTCATTTCCTCTGTGTACCCGATATTGGCACAAAGGCTCCGTTATATATGCCACCTTGCCTGCCAATGCATAAAGGAAGTTATCATACCAGTCTCCGGCAACCTGAAATTCCCGCAAATAGGGCTTCACCTGGTTTAAAACCGACTTTCTCACAACCCTTTGCCCGGGAATCGCAATTCCTGCCATCATATGAACTGCTGCCTGGCTCTCGCTGTCTACAATGCAGTCTGCATTATAAAACGGCGGGATTTGATAGATTCCTCCATCGTCATCCATCTCTTCCCTATGTGTTATAACGGTGCCTACATCCGGGTTATGCTCCAAAACAGCCACGCATCGTTCAACAAATGTTGGTTTTATGGCATCATCACTTGCCAGAGTGCAGATGTATTCGCCTTCTGCATCCTGGGCCGCGAGTTTCGAATTTTTATCGCTGGTTACCGTTCGTTTATTCTCAAGGACTTTAAAATAGATCCCCTTTTCTCTGAATTTTTTCCGGTATTCCTGCGCAATCTCATAGGAATCATCGGTAGAGGCATTATCGCTGAAGTGTACCTCCAGATTTGCGTAGGTTTGCTTTAAGATGCTTTCCAGACAGGTTCTCAGGTAGCGTCCGTAATTATAATTGGGAATGCATATAGTAACTAATGGTTCATACATGTCCTTCTCCTGTTTACCTTGCTTGTTACTCAGTTTTCGCCTATCCTTGATGTTATTGCTTTACGTCCCTGTATAGCTGACTCCACGCTTGTAGCTACATGTTCACAATGCCCACATGAATAATAAAAGTCTCGGTTATCAAATTTCCTAAACGCATTTCTTAATTCCGGATTAGAAATATTCTGTGTCAAATCCAGGTAATCGGTTGGATAGTCTGCAATCCCCATGTTATACAGTGCGACCCCTTTGTCGCATGTATGTACTTTTCCATTTTTAACCTGCAAATTCCGTGCAGGGAGATTACAACCCTGTTTCATCTCTGTCATATAAACTTCATCTACATCTCGTTTCTCTAATGTACATGTTTCTACCCATGATGGCAATGATAAGGATTCCGTATATGTAATTCCATGTTTTTTTACTAATTCCACATTTTTTTGATAGATTTCTTTTTGTCTTTCCGTTGCTACATGCAGATAGTATCCAAAAGCTATAATAATCCTCGGATCTTCAATACCCTCCAATTGTTCCGGTTTAATAGGGTATAGACCATTTGTTGGAAAAGATACAAAACCGAGATTTTCTTTTTCAGCAAATTTGCAGGCAATTTTTGCAATATCAGGATGCATAAACGTTTCTCCACCCATGACTGAAACAGTCCCTACCGAATCGACCATATCAAAAAAGCGATCAATATCCCTGCTAATTACTTCAAAAGGCACATTATATCTTCTATTTATTGGATAGTTAGGCATATATTGTACACAGTCCCGACAGCTCAAATTACACAACGAATTAATAATAAAACAACAATAGGTCAAATCAATGCGATCTCCGCCTTTTCCTTTGTGCATATAATTCTTGATAATACTATTTGCTTTTTGACAAACTACCGAACGGCATTCACCTTGATTTTGCCAGCACCTATTAGCCTGAAGCTTATCTCCCAACTGATAGCTACATACACACGCAGAGTATAAAATATCACCCCGTATTATGTTTGAATAGCCTTGTTCTCTCATTTCACTAATTAAGCGTTCCATAATTACATGATTGGGAATTGCATGAATAATAATTGTCTCATCACATTTAAATTTCCTTGTAAATGGTAGTTCTACTGGAACCCCATGGATACGTCCTAATTCCTTTGCCCGAACATCCCAATATACTGTAACAGAGATCTGTTCCTCCAATAACCGCTTTCCTAATGCGGCGCCCTGCGCTGCTGCTCCACGTATGATAACATTTTGAAATTGTCGAATATAATTAAAAACCTGGCTACAATCGACTTTTTTTCCCGTATAACATTCTTCATAGAACGATTGTATGTTAAACATCATCGTTGCCCTCCTAAAACAATTCTTGCAGTTTTTTTACATTTACAATCTTGGTAATGCCCATTTCTTCCAGCTGCTGCCGTACTGCTTTGTCATTCGCCATATGGGTAATCACCAGCGGCTGTTTCAAATCCTTTAATTCATCTGGCGATATACATGGCACTCCGAAAATGTCTTTCCCCCATAATTCCTCTGCATTATCGCAAAAACAGGTCTGTCCTAACACATCATTCCATCTGTGGCTGAAGAAATTATCCCAAAAAAGCTTTCCCAAGCCAAATACACAAATATCTTTGCTCTCCGAAAAAAGTTGCAAAATATGCTTCTGCCTGTCCTCTGCCGTTCCATCTTTCAGGAATCTTTCTTTTGTATTTTTGAATTGATAAGCAGGTGTGCGTTGGATTTCCATTGCTCCGCTGCATTTCCTGCATAAAATCTCCAGATGCTCCTCTTTCATTCCCTCATGGATTTTCCGAAGCTCTGCTCCCTCCAGAATGTCTTTTACATTCATGGTCAGGAGATTTCCTAATACATGTTTCATCCCATAATCCATACAGCACAGCAGCATCGTTCCATCGGGCAAAATTTCTGGAGTCCAGTTCCCATAGCCGCCAATAGTTCCAACCATACAGACAATTTCGCCTCTCGGGTTTGATACTTGTCCGCAGTCGAGATTCCCCGCCCGGTTCATCATTGCATTGCTGAAGGCGCCGTTCCCGTCTAAGTACATCTGCACCGCAGGATGAATATCGCCATGGCAGGAATAACTCGTAACTGGGAACGTGTCATGGAACGCTCTCAAATTCTCAAGATACTCCGCCGTTATATCAAATTTGGAGTTTCCCTCTTTATCCGGTATATGTAAGGTGATTTCATCAAATTTCACGTGCCTGAGCTTTTCCAGGCTCTCCTTGTTGAACCCGATTAAGGTTGTCAGAAGTGTGATACGAAAGCCCTTTTCATAGGCATACAAAATCATATCATCACATTCCGGATTCAGGAAAGGTTCACACATCCCTGAGAAGCATATAGTTCCCCCATGTTTCACGTTTTCCAGCAGTTTCGTAAAATCATGAAAGCGCATCATGGACAATCGGTTCTTATTATCTGAAAAATAATTATGCAGCAATAAGCTTTGGGGACAATAATGGCAATCCACTCTACATCCCATAGATAATGTGACTTCAATTGCGTTCAGTTTGTTGATATTGTCATATTCGTATTTCATATCCAAGCTCCCTTATTCTACATACGCGTAACAATCCGTATCCCATGCCACCGCCGTATGATGCCGAGCATACAGCTTATAATCCGGGCATAATTGTTTGATATACTGCGGAATTTTCCACATATCATCCAATTTGTGGTACATGCTGATGGCCAGCTTTGGGTGCTGGTTGGTGATGATTTCCTGTGCGCCTTTTAAGCCATCCTGTTCAGCTCCTTCAATATCCATTTTTATAAAGGTTATTCTTTTATGTTCTAATATCTGATCCAGACATCCCAGCTTTGCAGAACCCGCTTTATTTTCTGCCGCATGAGAACCAGTTCCTCCGCTAATGATATCTACCATCTTCTCCCCACAGGAGATTCCCTGGTTAAATATCTCAATTCTTTTATCCTGCCGGATCGCTTTATCCTGCTGGATTTTCGCGTAATTATCCGGATCCAGTTCAAAACCGTAAATTTGTTCAAATTGTCCATCTGTCGCTTGCATAAAAGAACGGATGCTGTCACCATCATATGCACCGATATCCACATAGCACTCATCCTGTGTAATTGGGAAGATTTCCGTCCCAAAGTACTCGCCCTTCCGCTCCATTTCATGAAAAGTCTTTTCCGCATACTTCGGTGCAATCCTGTTGCATATGGCATTGACATAAACCTGTTTGGACTGATCATCTTCAAACAGATCCACTGCGTTCAGCATATCTTCTTTTTGTGACTCAAACCATTGCGGCGCATATAATTCGTCATATACATTCAAGTATAAATCCCCGAAAAAGTAGCTTTCGATATGCCGCTTTTTTAGCCGCTCAACTACATCCTGATAATCTCCCAGCATAACAAGCACTACTACCGATTCCAACTCAGAAAGCTGTTCCGGTGAAAGGCAGATTCTCCCATCAAAGGTCATACCCCATTTTTGCGGATTGCTGTCACAAACATAATCGTATTGTTTAATATGCTGCGCGTAATTTCTATAGAAATTTCCTGTCCCATACAGGCAAATGGTTGTTGCTTCTACCTTCCTTTTTTTTACAAATTCACAATGGCTCCACCTTGCAAAGTTATCCTCTATTACCTGTTCGATTGCCTGTTTCAGTTGACGCTTATGAATCTCCATTCGCTTTCTTCTCCTTAGGCCCCTGACTGCCTGTTACAGATAAACACATTTACTATAAACATCATCCAGCAACATGTAATGATCTATTCCCATTTCCGTAAGCTGGGAAATAATACTCTCGCCATTTTTAACAAACAGCAGTACAAACAGCTTTTCATATTGCTTCAGTTCCGATGGTTTCACACATTGTATGCCATTTATTTCTTTTCCCTGCAAGACAGGATTGTTATCTGAAAAAATAAAATGCTCCAAAGCCTCATGCCAGTACTCTTGATAGAAATGATCCCTCCACAATTTTCCAAGACCAAAAATACAAACCATATCTGCCTCTGCAAAGTGTTCTACTAATTCCATCGTCTCTTTCGGTACATTTTCAACAAATCTTCCCGCTTTTCTATCGAAAGCAGCTTTGGCTAATCGCATGGAAGGAAGGACTTCCACTTTTCTTGCAGCAGCACAGTTCCTGCAAAGAAGATCAATAGAGTCATCTTCTAATCCATTTTTGAATTTTTTATATTCTTCCCCTGCGCAAATCTCCTGCCATGATTGCTCAATCAGGTTGCCTAAAACGTGCTTCATGCCATAATCCTGGCAGCATAACACCAGACTCCCATCCGGGAACATGACCGGTATCCATGTTCCATGCATCGTCTCCGATCCATGCCAGCACATAATCCTGCCCTCTACAAAGATGCCTTTCAGGTCTTCCATTTCAAGATTTCCAGCCCGGTCAGAAATGCTGATGCCTGCATATTTTTCTTCATTAATTTTATCTTTTACGGCCTCATGTATGGTTCCATGGCAGGAATAATAACTGATTTCTATCTTGTCATGAACTAGGTCGAACAGTCTTAAATATTCGTCTGTAATCACAAATTTCGAATGGTGCTCTTTGTCTGGAATATGTAAAATGAATTCTTCAAATTCAATATGTTTTATTTTTTCAAAATCCGGAACATCCATTCCAATCAGCGTCGTGTCCAGACACAGCTTATATCCTCTTTCATATGCGTATACCAGCATATCCGCACATTCCACATTGTGAAAGGGTTCCGACATTCCTCCAAAAGCAATCGTTGCCCCGGGCTCAACCTTATCAAGTACGACTTTAAAGTCTTCAAAGGATAATGCTTTTGTTCTATGAGGCTCTCCATGGTAATACGTTTCTATTAATACATCCTGCGGACAATAATCGCAGTTGAGTCTACATCCAATTGTCAAGGACAATTCCAGCCCATGTAATAGTCTATCCGTGTTCATCCTAAATTCTTTCTCCATATACAGTAGTCGATTCCTATTTCAAAAACAACGGAGATTCTATCTTAATCCCGACCGTTCCCGAAACAGCCGTACTGCCTCATAACTGTTTGTTACACCATATCTGGAAGCATCTACAACGCTTCCGCCTTCTGCTGTATGGCCTTCCTGATAGGTCTTTTGCTTTCGTGCCCGCTCCAGTTGCTGCTCATCAATCAACCTTGGTTCCATAACTTTATTATAGATCGCTTCATCAAACCACTGAAGGAACTCGTCTCCATGCCAGGAGGCCGTATATCTAGCATAATGGATCAATTTGTCATATTCCAGATCCCGTACATCCAGCTTTTGGATGCATTCAATGAACATTTTTTTCCAATCAAGCGTTTCCCATACATATTCCTCTGGCAGAATTCCTCTCGCGGCAGCGCGCAGCAGAGAATTATACAGGGAGCTTACATCAGATCGGAGTTCCGGCATAAGCCGCTCTGTCATTGATAAAGAAAACCCGCCAACATTGCTCGTTTGTCGTACCTCACCATAAAAATTCAGTAACTGACTGTCCTCTGTATGAGCCTGAACACAGGTTGCGCCTACAGAACTTCCGGTCATCCCTGCAATGGTCAAAGAATACCGGACATTTAAGATTTGTTCGTTAATCAGAATATTCACAACCCCCATATAAATATCCTGACAGACTCCATCCCATAACCTGCCTGTTTTCTCAAGGAGTGTACTCATATAGGAGCGTTTAAACCCTGAATTAATATACAGCATGGGGAGGCCATACATACTGTCGGGCGCATGCAGGACCTGCTTCAGATATTCCCTGCTATTTCGATAATGGGCTCCATAGTTTCCCTGCTCATAAGCCCGTGGTATAACGAATTGGTTTTCCTGTCCGCCATTAAATCCCGGCCATGCATAAAACCCCCGTTCCCATTGGATGACTTCTTCTTGCGGATATTCTCTGCGAACAGCATCTAATACCTTCAGTGCCCAAGGCAAGACAGCGTCATCGGATCCAATGGAAAAAATGAATTCTCCTTTTGCCTGCAAAAATGCATATTCAAAGCTTTTGGGTAAATGCAAATCTCTCGGCGTTCGATAATAATGAATCCTGGGGTCCTGAAGCTCCTGGCATAACTTGTATACCTCCGCATTATGTCCAGTGGAATTATCACTGATTACGATTTCATAAGCATCTTTTGGATAATCCAATTCCAGGCAGGTCTTTAGGGTATGGCGCAAACTTGCTACAGAATTTCTTGCAGGAATTACAATGGAGTATCGATAGTTTGTATCCTGCTCCTGCAGCGATGTGGAAACATCATAATTGTATATTTTACTGATATAACTCAAGTAATTGCCTGCCCATCCCGCTGAAAAGTTTTCTTCAAAAATATCACCTAAATACAAATTAAATCGACTAAAGGACTTCCGCAGGCAGTCCTGCATTCCAAGATCATCTAGCAGACATCCGCTTCCCAGCACGGTTACAAGCTGCTCTGGTGCCTGTTCACTCAGATGTTGGATCAACAACGCACGATTGTCCATGTACTGGTCGGATTCATCCCCAAAGAAATAGGTTGGAAAAAAGTCTATTCCATAGGAATCGGTCTCCCTGGAATTCAGACTGCTGTGCAAAAGTGACTTCCTATCGGCCCCCTTATCCACTTCTTCTGGTGCTGTAAGTACATACACCGTTTTGCCCAGTTCCCGCAACATCTTGCCGATGGCCCTGCACATAGCTTCATTACTTTCCTCTGCTATTAATAAAAAGACAGACTCCTGTTCCTGGATCCGCTCCCTTATATAGCCCATATTCGTCAGCCCATCAATCCACTCAGTCCCCGGAATGAACGCGTCAGATTTTCCTTTCGCCTGGAAATAGAGCTGAATCAGATAATTCCATACAACTTCCATTCTGGTATAGGTGCAGAACTCTATTTTCTCCAATATCGCATCTAAGCCGCTGTAATAATACTCTTTGCTCCATTCTGTCAGTTGTACCATCTGCTGCTGCAATTCCCTAGCTTCTTCTGTTTCTGTTCCGATCGCTCTGAGCCACTTTCGTGTATATTCCGCCCTTGCAAATTCCCTTTCATTCGGCCATTTTTCTTTCCATATTTGCTCATAAATTTGAAAAACTTCGTCCATTCCTTCATATGCAAAGTGAAGCCACCATTTGGTGTCCAGACGATTGAGTGCCGTCATGCAATCATCCATCATCAAAGCATATTTTGCAGACAGGGCAATTGTTCTCAGGGAAACTGGTTTATACTGCTCTACCTGCCTTAACAGTTTTTTCGCCTCCAGATAATTGTGTTTCTCCAGCTGCCACTCAGCTTTTTTCAGTTTTTTGTCAAGCTCCTGTCTTGTCATAAGCTCCTCTTTCTGATGCACCTGCTGTATTATCCAAATAGATTTGGATGCATACTTTCAAACTTTTTCGGTTTATAAACTTTATTCTGCTCTCTCCGCATCGAGGATGATCTATCCCGACAGAAGGCAGTTCCTTTTATCCAATCCCCCATACCCCTCCATTCTGCTAAACATACGCATAACACACAGTCTCAATAAAATCGTCTTTCGAATGATGCCGAATGCTGATCCGATATTCCGGAACCAGCTGTTTCAAATATAATGGTATCTCCCACATATCCTGCAGACGATGGTAGATACAAATTGCCAGCTTTGGCGGATGTTAACCCCTCTGCTCCCCGAAGAGCCGCCTGTTCCGCTCCTTCGATATCCATTTTCAGCAGGGTAATGGGCTTTCCTTCTAAAGCATCCTCCAGCCGCACAGTCTTTCCGGTTTGCCTTTCCTCTTCCCTCAGCTTCAGATTTTCTACTCGCAGAATGCCGTTGCTGTCCGCCATACCATGTTCTTCCCAGCCCATGGAAATGGTCTTTGCCTCATCCAATGCTCCCACATTCAAGCACTGGATCTTTCTTTGGATATTTTGAGGAAAGGACTTAATTTTCTCACAGCACTGTTTGTAAAGACCAGGCTCTATTTCAAAGGCATAGATCTGTTCAAATGCCCCGTTTGTTGTCTCCAAGAAATGTCCAATGGTATCTCCTGTATAGGCTCCTACATCGCACAGAATCTCCATTTCCCCAATCCGATAGCCTTCCGCAACTGCTCCGAAATACTGGTTTTCCGCATACAGCTCTCTGTAGCTCTTCCTGGAATGCTCCGGTGTCAGCCAATTGCAGAGCAGATCGATGTACAGTTCTTTAGAGCGTTCATCTGCTAAAAACCGGTAGAACTGCTTGATTTTGGGAATCTGCTCATGAAACCAGTCACGGTTCCTCGGAGTGCCTGCTATCAAATCCCAGGCAAGTCTGGATGGCTTTATCATGGGAATTCCCATTTGCTTTAGCTGCTGTTCGATTGGTTCCGGCTTTCCGACTAAGGGAATCACCACCGCAGCTTCCAGCTTTTCTAATTCCGCAGGGGAAATACAGCGGACTCCCAGATATTCCTTTCCCCAGCAATCCGGGTTGTTATCGCAAAGATAACCCACCCTAATTCCCGGTCTTACAAAGTGTGCCTCGTATGCTTCATGGAACATGGTTCCTGTTCCCCAAATTACAGATATGCTTTGCATTCTCCAGGAGGTTCAGCACGTTAAAGCTACCGGTTTCGCAGGTCTGCTCCAGTATTTGATCGAAAAATTGCTCATCCTTCATCTATCTTCTCTCTTTCCACTGCCGCTCCTGCAGTTTCCTTTTAATCCCATCTCGAAAAGGAGTTTGGCACGTTCCACAAATTTCCTGAATCCTTGACACCTCCGGATCCAGCCAGAATGTCCTCTGTAGATCGGATTTCTTCGCCCCAAATCTGACTTCTACTCCCGGCTTCACCACATCCCGAATCTCCTCCACAAATTCCTTTAGCGGCCTCGACTCCCCAGCCGACAAGTTATAGACACCTTCCGCTTCCTGGCTCTCTCCCAGCATCCGCAGCATCCTTGCGCAGTCGTCAATGTAAGTAAAATCCCAAAGATTCTCACACTCCGTCACCTGCGGAACCGCTCCTCTCTGCAGAGCCTCCACCAGATAACTCACCAGAGTCCCCGGATTCTCCCCCGGCCCGTAAATGCTGTAAATCCTCGGCCAGATAAAGCTGATTCCTTCCTGCTGCGCCACTAATCGCCCCATCTCATACGCCGCCAGCTTAGCCGCCCCATACAGCATAAAGGGCTTGGGTACCGTCTCCTTTTCCTTTGCCTTCCCATGGACAATCCCGTACTCTGCCTGGCTCCCAGCTCCGACGAAGGTCCTGCATCCGCATTTCCTGGCCGCCCGGATCGCCTCCGCCGTATAGGATACGTTTGTCACTTGAATATCAAACTGCTCCCGCTCCTGCCCGGAAGAGCCGTTCCAAGCAAGATGGTAAAACACATCTGCCTGCAGGCCTCTCTCTGCCAGACGGGAAAGCTCCCCCAGGGGAAGTTCCTCCATTTGCAGCCTTCCGTTTCCTTCCCCTGGAATCAAACCGGATGCCTGCATCTCTTTATCCAGCTCCAGTTCCTGCGCAGACTCCAGCAGCGCCTCCAGCTTTTCTCTTTTCCTGCTCCCGGGCCGTATAACAGCCGTCACTTCATAGCCATAGGCAAGCAGCTCCCGGCACAAGGCAGTTCCAAGAAAGCCGGTAGCTCCAGTCACAATGGCACGCCGTCTTTTCCTAACCGCTCCCGCACACTCGGACGGTTTCTGCCCAGCCAGTTCTGCCTGCTTTTGCTGCTTCATCTCAGACCTCCCCGTTCATCACCGCATCCAGCTCTTCCCTGGAAAGCAGAGGCGCCATATCCTCTAATGGCCTGCTGGCCATCTGCCCATCCTCTTTCATATAATTGGCCTGCTTGGGCAGCACCTTCTGGGCAATATCCGTCTTCACCCGGCATACCACCGGTCCATCATAGGAAAGGACTTCCTTCACCTGTCCAGCCAGATTATCTTCCTTTTCGATTACCATGCCTTGGATGCCAAAGCTTTCCGCTACCTTCGCCATATCCGGCAGGGTCAGCCCCGATTCCTTCGTACACCCCGTCAGGTTTCCCTGAAAATTCCCATTCTGACTGCCGTAAATCATACTGTAGCCCCCGTTGTCAGCAATGAAGAGCTTGATGGGAAGATTCAGCCGCTTGATGACTTCCAACTCCTGCAGGTTCATGGCGCTGCTGCCGTCTCCTGTGACACATACGGTGCGCCTACCTCCCGAGGCAATACAGCTTCCGATACAGGCCGGAAGGTCGTAGCCCATGGCTGCAAGTCCTTTGGTGAGAAAGGCCCGCTGTCCCTGCTTGATGTGAAAGACCTTCATGGCAATGTCCGCCGTAGTTCCAGAGCTGGTAAACTGGTAGAGATCCGCTCCCGTCATCTGGCTCGACAGCTCCTCCAGCAGATGATACGTACTCACATACCCTTCCCGGCAGGCCTGCTGTGGAATCCGCACCGGATACTGCTCCGCCACTCTCCTGCACCAGGCCAGCCACGTTGGCCGCGCCTTCTGCCTCAGTTCTGCCTTATGTGCCAGCATGCCTCTTAGAAATTCTCCCGCATCGCAGACCATCTTCACCTGGGGATGGACGCTCTTCTTTTCCATTTCATGTATGTCAATATCCACCATCACGTGAACCGCGTTCTTTAAAAAGCCTTCATAGTTGTAACCGGTGGCAAGCAGATTCAATCTGGTTCCAATGGTCAGAACCAGATCCGCTTTCTGCTGGATGAAGTTGGCGCTCCGGTGCCCCACTGCACCCGGCCTTCCAAAGTACAGCGGGTGGTCATCCTCAATCAGATCCACTCCATTCCAGGAGGTCAGCACCGGAATGCCAAGAGCTTCATACAGCTCCCTTGCTTCGGCTGTCGCGTGAGCCAGCCGGATACCATGGCCCAATATCAATAGCGGCCGTTTTGCCTTCTTCAGAAGCTCCAGCACCTTGTGAATATCTTCCTGCGGACAGGGCGCTGGCCGAGGCTGCCGCTCCTCATAGCCCCGCAGCTCTTCCGGCTCAATCTGCGCTGCCTGCATATCCAGGGGAATATCGATCCACACTGGGCCAGGCCGCCCGCTTACCGCAAGGGCCGCTGCTTTTTCCAGCTCATAGCGAATGTCCTCCGGCTTCTCAATCTGCACCGCGTACTTGGTGATGGAGCGGACAATAGAAAGGATATCCACTTCCTGAATGCCGAACTGGCGAATCTGCTGATTCCCTACCAAATCCGCCCGCTTTACCTGTCCGGACAAAAAGATCACCGGGATAGAATCCAGCCAGGCTCCGGCAGCGCCGGTTACCGCATTAGTTCCCCCAGGACCGCTAGTCACATGGCAGACCCCGTAGCCTTCCTGAATCCGGGCATAAGCCTCTGCCGCAATGGAGGCTCCCTGCTCGTGGAGCATGCAGATGCCCTCCAGATCCGGGTTTTTTCCCAGGGAATCGTTTAAATGCATAGCCCCACCTCCGGTCACATAAAAGACCTGCTTCACGCCAAGCCCCGCAATATATTCCATTACATAGTCCGATACCTTTTTCTTCACAATGTCCTGCTCCTTTTTTCCTGGTTTTCCTCTGCCTTGCCGCCTTCTTTACGCGCCAAAGCTGGTGCGGGAATGGTTCTCCTATATGTATATGGCGAACCATCGAACAAACGTTTCATTTTCCGAGAAACAAAACGCTCTCTTCTGACCCGATATTCCGCTGGATTTATTCTGCCGCAGAAAACGGATGGAACTGAATCAGATCCTCGATGATCTCATTTTTCACAATCGTCGCTTCATAGCCACCGTTTACGCCCAGCTTCCGCAGCAAGTATTCCATGGTCAGATTCCCGTCCCGCCATTTTCCTCCCAGGCCGATGTGAGTTACATCCATGTAATCGGCTCCTTCTGCCAGAGCCAAATCCGCCAGCTGCTCGGCGGTCCCGTTTTTATCGTGGAAGTGGCATCCCAGGCGCACCCCAACCTTATGGCATTCCCGAATGGTGTTTCGCACATAGTCTTCCGTCATCACGCTTTCCGTGTCCGCAAATTCAATGGCATGGGCGCCCTTTTCCTTTGCGAATTCCGCAAAGCGGATGTTCTGTTCAATGGGATTTCTTCCGGAGCTGGTGAAGTTGATGAACACTTCATAGCCCAGTTCTAAGGCCTCGGTCACATATCGGTCCAGAACATCCAGCTCCGTTTCATGGGAACGGGTGAGAATGCGGATGGTATCTAGGATGCTCTCCTTTGCCGGAAGCAGCTTGGACAAAGGCCGCTGGATATCCCGCATAGCCGAAAGCTTGGTGATGTTTTTGGTAGAACGAAAGACTTCCTTGATTTCCTCATTTTTGGTGCTGCAGTAGCGGAAGATGCCCCGTCCCGGATCCGCTTCTTCGTTATGGAAAAATCCCAGCTCCACGTAGTCGATGCCGGTTCCCTGGGCAAAGTTGTAGATGTCCCGCACCGTCTTTTCCGAAAAGTTCCACCCGGTCTGATAGCCGATTTCCCGCATGGAACAGTCGAATACTTCAATTCCGTTAATCATGGCTGCCTCCTTTCCCCATCAGGCTCTGGTGAATCTGGCGAATCATCTCTTCCAGCATGGCCTCTGTCATGCCCGGATACACGCCGATCCAAAAGCTGTCCTTCATAGCCCGGTCCGTCTGCGCGAGGCTTCCTGCGATGCGGTAGTCCGTACCTTCTTTCAGAGGTTCAAAACAAGGATGCCTTGTGATGTTTCCGGCAAAGAGGTTCCTCGTTTGGATGTTATTTTGTTCCAGATGAGAAACCAGCTGGTTTCTGGTAACCCCCGCCTCTTCTTTTACGGTCAGGCAGAAGCCAAACCAGGATGGCTCGCTCCCCCTCTCTTTTTCCGGCAAAATCAAACGATCGGAAAGGTCCGAAAGTCCCTCTCTTAAGATTTGCCAGTGCTGCTGCCTCTTTTGGACAAAGCTGGGAAGCTTCTTCAGCTGAGCCGCTCCAATGGCGGCCTGCAGGTCGGTGGCTTTCAGATTGTAGCCCAGGTGGGAATACACGTATTTGTGGTCGTAGCCTTTTGGCAGGGTTCCAAACTGGCCGTCAAAACGGTGGCCGCAGAGGTTGTCCTGGCCTCCGGCGCAGCTGCATTCCCTGCCCCAGTCCCGCATGGAACGGAGGATCTTGTGCAGCAGCGGGTCAGCCGTATAGACGGCTCCCCCTTCTCCCATGGTCATCTGATGGGCCGGGTAAAAGCTGGAGGTTCCCATATCTCCAATAGCTCCGGTCTTTTTAACCTCTCCGTCCAAGACATACTCCCCGCCCAAGGCGTCGCAGTTGTCTTCGATGAACCAGAGTCCGTGTTTGTCACAGAAGTCCTTCACCGGCTTTAAGGCAAAGGGGTTTCCCAGACTGTGGGCCAAAAAGACGGCCTTTGTTTTCTCCGATAAAGCCTGCTCTAAAAGCTCCGGGTTAATGTTGTAGCTGGGAATGTCAATATCTACAAACACGGGCACAGCTCCGCACTGGACAATGGGCGCTACGGTGGTGGGAAAAGCCGCTGCTACGGTGATGACTTCATCGCCTCGCCGCAGCTGCCGATCTCCTAATAGCGGCGAGGTCAGGGCCATGATGGCTAAAAGGTTAGCCGAGGATCCCGTATTCACCAGCGAGCAGTAGGGCAGCCCCTGATAATCCGCAAGCCCCTCTTCCACCTCCTGGGTATACTTGCCGGCGGTCAGCCAGAAGTCCAGGGAAGCGTCCACCAGATTGCAAAGCTCTTCTCCATCATAGACTCGTCCCGCATAGTGGATCCGATCGCCCGGCTCATATTCCTTTGGTTTGTGGTGCTCCTTTGCGTACTGGCGCACCTGTTTGAGTATGGTTTCCTTATCCATGGTTTCCTCCGTCCCGACGCGCTTGTCGCGTCATCCAAGTAGATTGGAACGTTTCCATTCCAACCTTCCTCCTGTGTTTGCTTGTAATTCCATTCCTTTGCCCTCTGTTTCAGGCCTTCCCAGTTCCTCTGCGGTCAGCATATACCGGCAGTCGAGGATGGGTTTTGTGCATGCTGCTGCTGGCTCCCGGAATTCCTCCCAGGCCGTGAGAATGGCGATGACCTCCGCTTCCCGGCAGACCTCTCCGGCGCTTTCTGCCATCCGCACCTCCAAGTGGGGATACTGCTTTGCGAAACCTTCCATTGCCGCTGGATCGTAAGCAAGAAGGCTGGTATATCCCCACTCCTGCAGCAGACTGATAATCCTGGCTGCCGGAGTATCCCGCACATCGTCCGAGTCCGGTTTAAAGGACAGACCTAAGATGCCGATGATGCTGTCTTTGCGGAGCCCTGTTGTAATCTTCTCCGCCATGACGGAAAATCGCTTTGCATTGACGGAAATGACTTGGCCTAAGATCTTCGGCTCGTATCCTTTGTCTGCCGCCTGTGCATGGAGAGCGCAGGTATCCTTGGGCAGACAGTAGCCGCCGTATCCGCAGCCCGGGTACACGTAGCTGGTCATATTGCAGCCGCCCCAGCGCTGATCCATGTGAAGAATGCGAAAGGCCTTTGCGATATCAATGTCTCCAAAGGCATCGGCTGCTTCTGCCATTTCATTGGAATAGCTGATGAGGGTGGCCAGCAGGGTGTTGGAGAGGTACTTGATGAATTCCCCGGTGGCAGGGGAGACGCAGAACATGGGGATTCCCATGGGCGCATACAGCTTTTTCAGCATTTCCTCCGATACCGGATCGCTGCATCCCAGTACAATCCGATCCGCATGGAGAAAGTCTTCCCAGCACTTTCCTTCCCGCAGAAACTCCGGGTTATTGGCAATGCCAAGCTGGCGGCTCACATCCCCTTTCTTTTGTACATAAGGGGCAATCTGTTCAGCTGTGGTTCCCGGCGGGATGGTGGATTTGGTGACCAGCACCCGGAACTTGTCATCTTCGATGGAAGATATGGTCGTGTCAATGGCCTGAAAGAGGTAGCTCAGATCCGCTGCTCCGTCTGCTCCGTAGGGCGTCCCCACACAGTAAAAGATATACTCACTCTGAGAAATGGCTTCCTTTGGATCGTCGGTCACAAAGAAGCGATTTCCCAGCTGCTCCCGGAGCACCGTATCCATGCCCGGCTCTAAAAAGGGAAGCTCCCCTCCTGCAATCTGCCTGCTTCGCTCTGGATTCGCATCGACTCCATAGACTTGGTATCCCAGATGGGCAAAGCCAAGGGCCGTGGTCAATCCGACAAAGCCCAGTCCAAAAACGGTTACCATAGCTGTTCTCCTTCCCGGTCTTCCTTTAGATAGCGCAGGAATCGCAGCACGCCTTCCGATACTTGAATTTCCGGCACATAGCCCAGGATAGTCCTGGCCTTTCCGATATGCGGACACCGTCTCTGGGGGTTGCCCGTCAGATAGTCGGCTTCCTCGGATACCGCGTAGCGGACTTCTCCGGTATAGCCCAGCACCTCTCTTCCTGCCTCCTGGTAGTATTCCGCCAGGCGGGCGATGGAAATCTCCGGTTCCTCAATCCCAATATTAAAGAAATCGTACTTCCCATGCAGCAGTACCTTCAGATACCCGGCTGCCGCGTCGGCAATGTGGCAGAAGGTACGGGTAGGAGCGCCGCTTGATAAAATGGTCAGATCCTGGTTGTCCAGTACATTCTTGGCAAAGTCTGCAGGAACGCGTTTGTCCTCCAGCTTCATACCCGGTCCATAGTTGTTGAAGGGCCGCACTACGCCAATGGGCATACCGTACTGCTGTGCAAAGAGCATACACAGGGTCTCTCCAAAGCGTTTGGATTCGTCATAGCAGGCTCTTGGTCCTGTGGCGCAGACGTTTCCGTTGTAGTCCTCCCGCAGAGGTACGGCTTCTGGCGCCGGATCTCCGTAGAGTTCGCTGGAGGAAAAGAAGAGCATTCCTTGGATGTCCCGTTCTTTGTAGAAGTCCAGGAGTCTTCGCAGGCCCCAGATGTTGGCGTCTACCGTTTCAATGGGGTATTTGCGGTAAAAGGTGGGGGATGCGATGGAGGCCATGTGGAGAATGTAATCTGCTTCTCCTGCTCCGGGAAGATCTTCCAGTCCATCGGTGATGATGTCAAACTGCTCTGCCCTTACATGCGGATCTTCCTGAAGGGCATCCAGCCACTTTGGTTTTCCCAGCATAAAGTTGTCCAGACACAGGATCTGCTCAATGCCCAGCTCCTGCCGAAACCTGCAGAAGAACTGCATCAGGTAAAAGCCCAGAAAGCCGGCTCCTCCGGTCAGGAGGATGGTGCTGCCGCAAAGCTGTTCCCGTTCTTCCTGTGACAGTTTTTCATATGTATAGTCCAAATCCTCGCGTAACTGTTTGTTCATGAACGTTTCCTCCTATTCCCACCGCTTCCAGGCGGCCTGTCCGCTGTTCCATAAAAAGTCCAGGGCTTCCTTGTCCCGCAGGGTATCCATACACTTCCAGAAGCCGTCGTGTTTGTAGGCAGAAAGCTGTCCGTCCTTTGCCAGATGCTCCAGGGGCTCCCGCTCGAAAAAGGTGCTGTCTCCTTCGATGTAGGAAAAGACTTCTGGTTCCAGCACCATGAAGCCTCCGTTGATCCAGCCTCCGTCTTCTTTGGCTTTTTCCGCAAAGCGCCGCACCGATTGTTCCTCGTCAATGTCCAGCACTCCAAAGCGGCCTCCCGGCTGGATGGCCGTCAGGGTAGCAAACTTCCCATGCTTCCGGTGAAAGGTGAGAAGCTGCTCTAGGTCCACATCCGACAGACCGTCTCCGTAGGTCATGAGAAAGGGCTCGTCTCCCACATAGGGGGCAATGCGCTTGATCCGTCCTCCGGTCATGGTGTTGTAGCCTGTGTCCACTACTGTCACTTTCCAGGGCTCAGCCACATTGTTGTGGATGGTCATGCGGTTTTCCGCGGAAAAGTCAAAGGTTACATCGCTTCGGTGCAGGTAGTAGTCGGCAAAGTATTCCTTGATCACGTAGCCTTTGTAGCCGCAGCAGATGATGAACTCGTCAAAGCCAAAGGACGAGTAGTATTTCATAATGTGCCATAGGATGGGGCTGTCTCCCACTTCGATCATGGGTTTTGGTTTTAAGTGGCTTTCTTCCATAATCCGGGTGCCGAAGCCTCCCGCTAAGATCACGACTTTCATGCGTGTTATTCTCCTTTTATATGATTTCCAGCGTATACATGCAAGCTGTAGCAAGGTAGAGGGATTACAAATACGATCTGACCAAGCTAAATCCGCTCCCGTACTTCCTGCGGAAGTTCCTGTAAGACTCGTTCCTGCAAGGCTTCAAATCCCGCTTTTCCAGTAAATTGATATAAAAAAAGCAGATCTTTTAACTTCTGCACATCATAGAGTTTGCTGAGAAACTGCCAGTAAGGCTCTGCAGGCATTCCCTCTTCCCATTCTGACAAAAATGCTCTCAGCAGCAGCTGAATGGCATCGGCCGAATACCGGTTTACCTGCAAGGCAGACACTGCAAAGGGAACGGCTTTTTGCGGATTCTGATTCAGCAATGCTG